>CP167917.1:1984702-2646270 GCA_041504365.1 Dryocola sp. LX212
GTCGCGCCAATGCCTACGGTGGAGCGCTGGCGCCACATCTCTTCAAGCAGCAGTGCGCCGTGCTGGTTGTGGAAAGCCAGCTGGCCCTTGCTGTTAACGGTGGCGGAGAGATTGCCGTTGCGGATGGTCAGCGACTCTTTTCCTTCGCTGATGCTCGCCTGCTGTGAAGTTACAGGTAACAGCGCCCAGAGATTTTCAGAGAATGCGCCGCGCTGCGTTGCCCGCACGCGCAGGCTGTTTTTACCCCAGGGTTCGATTCGCAGCGTCTGCCGGTCAAAATGCCACTCGATAGCGTTGTCGCGTTTAAATAATTCACTCATGACCTACTCCTTAAATTCTTCAGGCATTTTGTTTGGCAAGATTAATTTCGTGCATCACGCTGTCGTCAAGTTTGTACCAGCGCAGCATGACGAAAGCGGCGAGGGAAAGTATTCCTGGCACGACGGTAAATAATGAAATAATGCACAGCAGGGCAGTGCTATTTTGCATATCGGCATGGGCGACGTAGCCGCTAAATCCTAATGTCCAGCCAACAATAGCTCCGCTTAATGCCATGCCTAATTTCAGCACGGCCAGTAAAGTTGAAAAGACAATGCCGTCCATTCTTTTACCCTGCTTCCATTCGCCGTAATCCGCCACGTCCGCCATCATTACCCACATTAATGTTGTGGTGCATTGATAGAAGGTGGAAATAATAAATGTCATTACGACCAGCACAATAACCAGTTTGGGCGCGAAGAACAGCGCGATGCTTAATACACCTGCCAGCACCGAACAGGTGCCAAACATCTGCACTTTGTTATATTTGCGAGTAAGCTGTTTTGCCATTGCGCTGCCTGCCGCTTTACCGGCGATATGCGCGCCCAGCAGCCACATAAACCAGCTGGCGCTGCCAAGATAGTAGGTGACGTAGTACATCATGGCGCCCAGACGAATAACGCCGAAGCCGATGTTGGTCAGCACCAGCATGGCTACGATGCGCCACTGATCGTTGGCGAATAAGTCCTTTAAATCGCTGAGGTAATTGGAGTGAGAGGCGGGAGCTTTGATGCGCTCGCGGGTGTTGGCGAAGCAGATCCAGAACATCACCACCGCAAGTGCTGCCATAATTCCCATTGCCATGCGGTAGCCGGAAAGCTTATCGTCGCCGCCAAGCCAGGTCGCCAGCGGCATCATCAGGAAGGTCGACATCGCCCCGCCCAGGGTCGCCAGAAAGAAGCGGTATGACTGCAAAGAAATACGCTGTTCGTTGCTGGAAGTGATCACCGCCCCCATAGAACAGTAGGGGATATTAATCGCCGTATACATTAGCATCATGAAAGAATAACTGACGCTGGCGAAGATCATTTTGCCGGTGAGCGATAAAGATTCCGGCACGGCATAGGTCAGCAGACAGCTAATGCCAAAGGGCAGGGCCAGCCATAATAAATAAGGGCGGAATTTACCCCATTTTGTCCGGGTATTATCCGCGAGATAACCCATTGCTGGATCGATAATGGCATCTATGGATCGTGCCAGTAAAAACATGGTGCCGACGAAGGCCGCCGGTAATCCTACAACATCGGTATAATAGAATGTCAGGAAAATAATGACGTTATCCAGGCCAATATGGCTGGCCATATCCCCGAGACCGTAGCTTATTTTTTCCTTCAGGGTAATCTTTTCTTTCATTTTCTGCGCCTGTGGTGGTGGGGTGAAAATAAAATGATGCTTTACCGGTATTCATCATTGACCAGAGCGATCAGAAGGGGCAATTGCGAGATCTTGTACCGGTGTTGTGAGAATTGCTTTTTGTGATACCGGTAACAGTGCGCGGGGATCTGCAGCGTGAAAGTTGCAGATTTCCGGCAGCCTTTGCTTTTATCTGCAAATAACACTACTAAAATCAGGTATATCAGCTTACTGTTTTGAACCTATAATTTACTGAGTGGACAATTTACCCACCCATTCGGTCATTCAGGAGGCAAAATGCTGGATTTTCTGGCGCAGACCCTGGCGGGGAAAGCGCCAAAGCAAACGGAAGGAAAGAATGCCCACCTTAGCTGGCAGTGGTGCGATGAGGGCATTTTAACGCTCACGCCGCTTATGCCGGTGGAAAAAGCGCTGGTGATCTCGGCTGGCGTGCACGGTAACGAAACCGCACCGGTCGAAATCCTTGCGGAGCTGGTGGATGATCTACTGGCGGGCAGGCTGGCCTTGCAGTGGCGCCTGCTGGTGATCCTCGGCAACCCGGCGGCACTGCGCAGTAATAAGCGCTATATGCATAGCGACATGAACCGCATGTTCGGTGGGCGTTGGCAGCAGTTCCCGGAAAGCATTGAGACCCAGCGGGCGGGACGCCTGGAGCATGCCCTTGAGCTGTTCTGGTCTCAGGGGGATGAAACCATTCTCTGGCATCTGGATATGCATACCGCTATCCGCAGCTCGTACCATCCTCGTTTCGGCGTGCTGCCCGTGCGTCCGCTTCCTTATGATGAAGCCTTCCTTGCATGGCTCGGCTGCGCTGGGCTGCAGGCGCTGGTGTTCCATAAGGCTCCGGGAGGCACCTTCACCCATTTCAGCAGCGAGCACTTTACCGCGCTGAGCTGTACGCTGGAGTTAGGCAAGGCGCAGCCGTTCGGCGAAAACGATCTCAGCCAGTTTGGGGTCACCAAAGCGGCGCTGAGCGCGCTGCTGACCGGAGGAGAGGTGCCGGTAGCGGAAGCCGAGCCGCTGCGCTATGAGGTAGCCCAGCAAATTACCCGGCTTTCTGACTCCTTCGTACTGCATATGGGCGCGCAGACGCAAAACTTCACCGCCTTCCCGAAGGACACGCTGCTGGCAGAAGATGGCAATACGCGTTACGTAGTGAAAGAAGATAAGGAATTTGTTTTATTCCCTAATCCAGACGTTGCGCCGGGCCTGCGGGCAGGATTAATGCTCAGGGAAATATAAAAACAGGGCTCTCAGGGACGGGAGCCAGTATTTTCCCCGATCGCTTAGAAATATACAGACAATTCCTAGCCTGCTGCTTTCTTCAGCGGTAAAATTACTATACACTTTCTCCATTATTCCTTGAAAATCAGTTTATTGATATATTTTGTAGCAATAATCCCCGCCTTAATCCTTATTTTCTCCATAATTGATGCGTCATTATTTTTTATACTTGCAATGCTTTACTCCGGCAATCTACTCCTTGACGATTGACCCCGTAAACTCAATCTCGTCAACACGGCAAACCAGTCGTGAAAAGAAATAAATTAAATGAGAAGGATAAAAAACATGCGTAAATTAACAGCTCTCTTTGTTGCTTCAACTCTGGCTCTGGGCGCAGCGAACCTGGCTCATGCGGCAGACACAACGACCACCACTGCGGCGAAAACCGACGCGCCGATGATGCATCATAAAGGCATGCGCGGCGGCCACCACGACATGATGTTTAAGGACCTGAACCTGACCGACGCGCAGAAACAGCAGGTGCGCGATATCATGAAAGCGCAGCGTGGCAAAATGGAGCGTCCTTCATTAGATGAGCGTCGTGCGGCACATAGCATTATCGCCAGCGACAGCTTCGATAAAGCGAAGGCTGAGGCACAGATCGACAAAATGGCCGAGCAGAACAAGGCTCGCATGCTGGCCCACATGGAAACTCAGAATAAGATCTACAACATTCTGACCCCGGAGCAGAAAAAGCAGTTTAATGCCAATTTTGAGAAGCGTCTGACAGAACGTCACGCCCATGAAGGTAAAATGCCAACCGATCAGCAATAATCGATCGACTGGCTTAAGACCGCCGGTCCTGTCCACAAAGCGTTATCGCTGTGGACAGGACCGGCGGTTTTCTTTTTTATGCAATCTGCTGGGCGCTGCTCATCATGGCGCTGATAAGCTGTTCAAGCAGCGGCCGCAGTGCGTTTGCCCGCTCTTCGCGATAGCCGAACGGCGGCTGCTCATCCATATAATTACGCTGTGCCAGCTCCAGCTGAACGGCATGCACGCCCTGCGCCGGGTTGCCGTAGGCGCGGGTAATGTATCCCCCTTTGAACCGCCCGTTGACGACCCAGCTGTATTGCTGCTGGCTGGCCATACGGGCGACCAGGTGCTCCTCAATCAGCGCATCGCAGCTGCGCCCTCCGTGGGTGCCGAGGTTTAAGTCAGGCAGCGTTCCCTCGAACAGGCGCGGAATGCGGCTGGCGATAGAGTGCGCATCAAACAGCAGCGCATAACCGTACTCCGCTTTTAGTCGCTCAAGTTCATCCCGGAGCTGCTGATGATACGGTAGCCAGACGGCGTCCAGGGCGGCCTGACGCTGCCGCGCATCCGGAGTCTTGCCGGGCATAAAAGTGGCTGAGCCATCAAACAGCGTATCCGGGAAAAGCCCGGTAGTGGCGGTGGTATAGAGCGGTTTGTCATCTGACGGGCGGTTCAGGTCGATGACCATGCGGGAGTAGTTGCCCACCAGCACGCTTGCGCCAAGGGAGCGAACAAAATTATACAGTGCGGGAATGTGCCAGTCGGTATCCGGCAACGTGCGGGCAGCTTCGCTCAGGCCTGCCTCAACATCTGGCGTTAATGCCGTACCCGCGTGGGGAATACTGACCAGAAGCGGCAGTTTCCCTTTGCTAAATTCAAAGGCTGCTTTCACGTCTCTCTCCCTGATAAATCACGGTGCAGGGCAATTGCCCCCCTAACCAATAGACCAGTTCGGCAGGACGCGCCACGGGCCAGTGCACAAAGTTGGCAATTTTGCCGGTCTCGAGGCTGCCATGGCTGGCCTGAATGCCCAAAGCCTGCGCCGCGTGGATCGTCACGCCTGCCAGCGCTTCCTCCGGCGTCAGGCCAAATAGCGTACAGGCCATGTTAAGCATCAAACGCAACGACAGCGCGGGCGAGGTGCCCGGATTAGCATCGCTGGCGACTGCCATGGGAACGCTATGCCGGCGAAAATCCGCCACCGGAGGAAGCTGCTTTTCGCGCAGCAGATAAAAAGCGCCGGGCAGCAGGACGGCAACCGTTCCGCTTTCGGCCATCGCTATGGCGTCCGCTTCGGTGGCGTATTCGAGGTGATCGGCTGAAAGGGCATCAAATCCTGCGGCCAGGCTACTCCCCGCCAGCGGCGATAGCTGCTCGGCATGAAGCTTAACCGGCAGTCCAAGTTCCCGGGCCGCCGTGAAGACCCGCGCGGTCTGGGTCGGGCTGAACGCCAGATGTTCGCAAAAGGCATCGACGGCATCGGCGAGCTTTTCCTGGGCGACGCGCGGCAGCAGCTGGTTGCAGACAACCTCAATCCACCCATCGCCGTCGCCGTTGAACTCAGGCGGGATCGCGTGGGCCGCCAGGCAGGTGGCGTAGACCTCCACCGGCTCCTGCTCGCCCAGCCTGCGGATGACGCGTAGCATTTTAATCTCATTGTCGATATCCAGCCCGTAGCCGGACTTTATCTCTACGCTTGTCACCCCCTCCGCCAGCAGAGGCTTCAGCCGCCGTCGGGCAGAGGCCAGCAGCTCATCTTCGCTCGCGGCCCTGGTCGCCTTCACCGTGGAGATAATGCCGCCGCCTTCGGCTGCGATCTGCGCATAGCTTACGCCGTTAAGACGTTTTTCAAACTCCGCGCTGCGGTTGCCGCCAAAGACGAGGTGGGTGTGGCAGTCAATAAACCCCGGTAGCACAATGCCGCCCTCAAAGCGATGATATTCGACGGCGTGGATTTCCGGCATTTCCGCTTTCGGGCCGATCCAGAGGATTTTACCGCGCAGCACGGCGAGCGCCCCGTCTTCAATGGCGTGGTACTGGCCTGCCCGCAGGGTGACAAAGGTGGCACCGCTCCACAGGCTGTCGCAGGTAAGGGGAGGGGACATGGCATGCTCCGGTCAGGTTGTATAGACAATTGCATTCAACCTGGCACAGCATGCTAAATTCATCAACAGTCGCCGGGTGTTTTGGTGACGCTGTTGCAGGATTTTGTCGAGGGCGACGCAAAAACGTTGGGCTGCCTTCCAGCAGACGATATATCTTTTGCGTCGGCGAAGATTTAACGCTAAATCATTGTCATCGTTATCAGAAGGAACCAAATCTATGCCGGCATTTTTTGCTCCGATCGTGATGCTCCCGCAGGGCTGGGGACACAGCGTGCGTATTTCCGTCAGTGACGAGGGCGTGATAACCCATATCGAAGCAGGTGCCAGCGCGGAAAACGCCACGCTGCTGCCCGGCGTCGTTATCCCCGGCATGGCCAATCTTCACTCCCATGCTTTTCAGCGGGCGATGGCGGGTCTGACCGAAGTGGCGGGTAACCCACAGGACAGTTTCTGGACGTGGCGCGAGCTGATGTACCGCATGGTTGAAAAGCTATCGCCGGAACAAATGGGGGCAATTGCCACCCGGCTGTACATTGACCTGCTGAAAGGGGGATACACTCAGGTTGCGGAATTTCACTATCTGCATCATGACGTTAATGGCAAACACTATCCGGCAGGCGATTTGATGCTACAGCAACTGGTGGTTGCTGCCGATAAGAGTGGTATCGGCCAGACGCTGCTGCCGGTGCTCTATAGCTACGCGGGATTTGGGGCGCAGCCTGCCCAGAGCGGGCAAAAACGCTTTATTCAGGATGTGGACAGGTATCTGCGTCAGCAGCAGGCGCTGGCGAAAGCGCTGCAAAACTATCCGCTCATCAACCAGGGGCTGTGCTTCCACTCGCTGCGCGCGGTGAAGCAGGAGCAAATGGAGGACGTGCTGGAGGCCAGCGACTTTCGCCTGCCGGTGCATCTCCACATTGCCGAGCAGGAAAAAGAGGTGGAAGACTGTCTGGCATGGAGCGGGGAGCGCCCGGTCAACTGGCTGTATAACCGTTTTGCGGTTGATGATCGCTGGTGCCTGATTCACGCCACCCACCTGGCGGCGGACGAGGTGACGCAAATCGTTGAAAGCCGGGCGGTCGCGGGGCTTTGCCCGACAACCGAGGCTAATCTCGGCGACGGGATATTCCCGGCCAGCGATTTTATTGCCCGGGGCGGACACTGGGGGATTGGCTCGGACAGCCACGTGTCGGTCAGCGCCAGGGAAGAGCTGCGCTGGCTGGAGTACGGACAGCGGCTCAGAGACCGCCGCCGTAACCGTATTGTGCTGCCAGAGCTGCCGCAGGTTGGCGAAGTGCTGTGGCGGCAGGCGGTAGCGGGTGGGGCGCAGGCGTGCGGCGTTGCGCTTGGGGCTATCGCGCCGGGCTACCGCGCCGACTGGCTGGTGCTGGAAAAGGATGCATGGCTTACGCACGTAGAAGATTACGCCTTGATAAACCGCTGGCTGTTTGGCGGAGCACAAGAACACATTAAAGACGTGTGGGTCGCTGGAAGGCAGGTGATAACTGACGGGCAGCACCCACTCGATGAACAGAGCAATAGTCAATTTGCGCAGGTGATGCGCAGCCTCCAGGAGTAGTAATGGAATTTTTCGATATCCGGAAAGTGCCGGTCAGCCTCTGGCGCAACGGCGCCGGGGAAACCCGCGAGATCTGCTGCTTTCCCCCTGCCACACGCGATTTTAACTGGCGAGCGAGCATTGCCTCGATTGCCAGCAGCGGTGAGTTTTCTGCGTTTCCTCAGGTGGATCGGGTGATTACCCTGCTTGAGGGAGGGGAAGTCGTGCTGGACGGCGGCAGGGCATTTCGCCATACCCTCAGGAAGCATCAGCCGTTTGCCTTTGCGGGCGAACAGGCTGTGAAGGCGGAACTGACTCACGGTATGTCGATGGATTTCAACGTGATGACCCGCCGCGACCGCTGCCGGGCAAAGGTGCGCGTTGCCGATCGCACTTTCACCACCTTTGCGCCACGGGGCGGCATTGTGTACGTGCTGAGCGGTGAGTGGCAGCTGGGGGATAAATTGCTCAAACCGGATCAGGGCGCATGGTGGCAGGAGGGCCGCCATACGCTGCGGCTGCTGAAACCGGAAGGGCAGCTGCTGTTCAGCGAAATTACCTATCTGTGATCACTGGCCGGTAAAGCTGCCCGTCAGCTGGTAGCGAGAGCCTGGGTACAGCAGCCGGGCTACCGTCACCACCTGCGAATGGTGCCAGGTGCGGCGGTTAACCAGCAGGCAGGGCTGGCGGTCGTTCACTTCCAGCAGGGTCTGCTGAGTTTTGTCGGCCAGCACAGCCTCCACCACGTGCTCTCCGGCGGTGAGAGGCGCAATCTGGCTAAGGTAGTGGTGCGGCGTAAACAGGCGGAAATCCTGCCTGAGATAATCTGCCGCCAGGGAGGGATTCACATAGCGCGACTCCAGCTGGACGGGCTGGTCGTTGTCGTAGTGCACCATTTGCGAATAAAACAGCGCGTCACCCGGCCGGACGGAAAACGCCAGCGCCAGCTCTTCCGATGCCGCCACCTCTTCCAGCGCCACAACGTAGTTGCGATAGCGATGCCCACGCGCGGCGATCTCCTCGGCGATGCTGCGGACTTCCAGCATCGCGGTATGGCCCTTCAGCTCCGCCACAAATGTTCCGACCCCCTGCATCCGCACCAGCCAGCCTTCAGCCGTTAATTCCCGCAGCGCACGGTTAATCGTCATGCGGCTGACGTTCAGGGCGTTGACCAGCTCGGTTTCAGACGGCACACGTTGGTGCGGCTGCCAGACTCCGCTGCTGATCTGACTGATGATTGCCTGCTTGACGCGCAGATAAATAGGCGCGGGCAGGTCGCTGATGGCGGAGCGTAACTGCTCCAGAGGCTGCAGCTCAAACATGATTTGTCCTTGTAATTAGCAGGGTCCTGGCGAGATCCCGCTCACTGTTCGATAAAAATTCCCTGTGGCCGACTGGCGGGACTTTTGGTTTGTTAGTTAACTTGTCTATACAACTCTATACGTTCAAATGAATTGATGCCACAGGATGTCCTTATGTTGATGCAAAAGAAGCGCTGTACCCTTACGCCCGGCCACGTCTCGCTGTCCACCCTGCGCGATATCTACCACGGCAACGTTACGCTGGAGCTGGATAAGCAGGCCGTCGGCGCGGTGGAGCGAGCGCAGCAAACGGTAGAAGCGATTGTTAACCATGGCGACGTGGTTTACGGCATTAATACCGGTTTTGGCAAACTGGCGCAAACCACTATCGCCGCCGACCACCTGGCCGAGCTGCAAAGGAACCTCGTGCTGTCCCATAGCGTCGGCCTTGGCGAGCCGCTGCCGGACGACGTGGTGCGCCTGGTTATGGCCAGCAAGGTTATCAGCCTCGCCCGCGGGCATTCCGGGGTGCGGCTACAGGTTATCGACAATCTGCTGGCTTTGTTTAACGCTGGGGTGATGCCGGTCATACCGGAAAAAGGATCGGTGGGGGCATCCGGGGATCTCGCGCCGCTGGCGCATCTTTCGCTGATGCTGTTGGGTGAGGGAAATGTACGCATAAATGGCGAAGAGATCCCTGCGCCTCAGGGCCTTGAGTTTGCGGGCGTCGAACCGCTGATTCTGGGGCCGAAAGAAGGGCTGGCGCTGCTTAACGGCACGCAGGTTTCCACCGCCCTTGCTCTGCGCGGCCTGTTTGAAGGCGAGAAGGTCTTTGCCGCGGGCCTGGTCGCCGGGGCGCTATCCCTTGAGGCGATTAAAGGCTCGGTGAAACCTTTTGATGCGCGTATCCATGAAGCGCGGGGGCAGACAGGGCAGATCGACGTTGCGGCAGCGGTTCGCACGCTGCTCGAAGGCAGCGAAATTGTCGATTCGCACCGGCACTGCGGGCGCGTTCAGGATCCTTACTCCATCCGCTGTGTGCCTCAGGTTATGGGAGCATGCCTTGATAACCTGCGCCACGCGGCGCGGGTATTACAAATTGAGGCCAACGCCGCCTCGGACAATCCGCTGGTGTTCAGCGAGACGGGGGAAGTCATCTCCGGCGGGAATTTCCACGCCGAGCCGGTTGCGTTTGCGGCGGATATTCTGGCGCTGGCAATTGCCGAAATCGGTGCTATCTCAGAGCGCCGCCTGGCCCTGATGCTCGATACCGGGATGTCCGGCCTGCCGCCGTTCCTGGTGAAAGAGGGCGGGATCAACTCGGGATTCATGATTGCCCAGGTCACGGCGGCGGCCCTCGCCTCGGAAAATAAATCCCTGGCGCATCCCGGCAGCGTGGACAGCCTGCCGACGTCGGCGAACCAGGAGGACCACGTGTCGATGGCAACGTATGCCGCACGCCGCCTCGGCGCAATGTGCTTTAACACCGCGGCGGTTGTCGGCATCGAAGCAATGGCCGCCGCACAGGGCATTGAGTTCACCCGCCCGCTGCGCAGCTCACCGCTCATGGAAAAGATATTTAGCGGCATCCGTGAGCGCGTTGCCTTTCTTGAAAAAGATCGCCTGCTGGCCCCGGACATCGAGCAGATGCGCCTGTGGGGCTGCAGCGACCGCTGGCCTGCGGCCATCGTTAATCTTCTTCCTTCTACTTCGGCCTGACGCCGGGAGCCAACATGACTGAATCTGTAAAACAGGCGGTAGCCCGCACGGTACGAGCGCCCCACGGCAGCGAACTGCACTGTGAAAACTGGCTGATTGAAGCGGCGTACCGCATGATCCAGAACAACCTGGATCCTGACGTCGCCGAGCGTCCGGAGGATCTGGTGGTATACGGCGGCATTGGCAAAGCGGCCCGCAACTGGGAATGCTTCGAACAAATTCTCGCCTCGCTGCGGACGTTGAAAGCCGAAGAAACGCTGCTGGTGCAGTCCGGAAAACCCGTCGGCGTATTCCGCACCCATGCCGATGCGCCGCGAGTATTAATCGCCAACTCCAATCTGGTGCCGCACTGGGCGAACTGGGATCATTTCCACAAGCTCGACCAGGCCGGGCTGATGATGTACGGCCAGATGACAGCGGGGTCGTGGATCTATATTGGCGCGCAGGGCATTGTGCAGGGCACGTTTGAAACGTTCGCGGAGGCGGGGCGTCAGCACTATAGCGGCGACCTGAGAGGGAAATGGATTTTGACCGCCGGGCTTGGCGGTATGGGCGGCGCGCAGCCGCTGGCGGGCGTGCTCGCCGGGGCGTCGGTGCTGGCCATCGAGTGCCAGGAGTCCCGCATCGATTTTCGCCTGCGCACCCGCTATCTCGATTTCAAAGCCACCACGCTTGATGAGGCGCTGGGGATGATAGAAGAGGCGAACGGCCAGAAGAAGGCTATCTCAGTTGGCCTGCTCGGCAACGCCGCTGAAGTTCTGCCGGAGTTGGTGAAGCGTGCAAAAGCCGGAGGCGTTCGCCCGGATATCGTCACTGACCAGACCTCGGCCCACGATCCGCTGAACGGCTATCTGCCCGCCGGCTGGTCCGTTGAACGCTGGCAGCAGGAACGCGTCTCGCGGCCTAAAGCGGTGGAGAAAGCCGCGCGCGCTTCCATGGCGGTTCATGTTCAGGCGATGCTGGATTTCTGGCAGATGGGCGTGCCGACGGTGGATTACGGCAACAATATCCGCCAGGTTGCCTTTGACGAGGGCGTGGAAAACGCGTTCGACTTCCCGGGCTTCGTCCCCGCATACATTCGCCCGCTGTTCTGCGAGGGCAAGGGCCCGTTCCGCTGGGTGGCGCTGTCCGGCGACCCGGAGGATATCGCGAAAACAGACGCGAAGCTCAAGGCGCTGTTCCCTGAAAACCAGAACCTGCACCGCTGGCTGGATATGGCCCAGGAGCGCATTGCCTTTCAGGGGTTACCGGCGAGGATTTGCTGGCTGGGGCTGGGCGAGCGCCATCGCGCCGGGCTGGCCTTCAATGAGATGGTGCGCAGCGGCGAATTAAAAGCACCGGTTGTGATTGGGCGTGACCATCTGGACTGCGGCTCGGTTGCTTCCCCCAACCGTGAAACGGAAGCGATGAAAGATGGCTCCGATGCCGTATCCGACTGGCCGTTGCTCAACGCGCTGTTGAATACCGCCGGAGGGGCAACCTGGGTGAGCCTGCATCACGGCGGTGGCGTGGGGATGGGGTTTTCGCAGCACGCTGGCGTGGTCATTGTTGCGGACGGCACGCCGGAAGCGGACGTGCGGCTGGACCGGGTGCTGTGGAACGATCCGGCCACCGGCGTTATGCGCCATGCGGATGCCGGCTACGAAAGCGCAGCGGACTGCGCCCGTGAACACGATCTGAACCTGCCGATGATTAAATAAGCCGTCAGGCCGTGGTGGGGCAGCCCAGCTCCACCACTTCATAGTCCCCGCTCATCACCAGCTTGCAGAGGATCTTGTAGCCGTCGTTGTCAAAGCCTTTTGGCGGCGCGGCCAGGGTTTTCGCCTCGCTTAGCTTTTCCACCGACCCCAGATAAAACCAGCTGTCGATGATGTGATATTGCGTCATGCCCTCACCGGTTTCCTTCAGCCCCACAGGGCCGCGCCATGGCCAGCAGATTACCCGGATACGCTCGAGCGCCGCCAGAAAACGGCCGTGGTGCATTTCGACGGTCTCTTTGCCGCAGCAGGCCCCGGCACAGCGTTTTAACCCGGCGCGGAAACAGGCGCGCCCGGCGCTCAGCGCTTCAAGCCCCAGCAGACCGTAACAGAGCTGATGTTCATCGGCCAGCGTTTGCAGGGTCTGCAGCGCGGCGCGGCGGTTAGCGTACAGGCCGTAGAGATCGGTCTGCCGCGAAAAATCCACATCCTTCGCATAGACCACCTGCGGCCTGCCGCCGGTAAACTGAAGCGAACAGAGCTGGCGGTTGCGGCGCAGGCGCTTGTTAAACAGCGGCTGCTGCTCCTTGATCATCTGGGCTTCAAGCAGCAGGGCCCCGAGTTCACCGGCGGTGCGGGTAAAGGTGATGCGCCGCGCCTGGCGCAGCAGGGCGGCTTCGTCCGGCGTCCGGAAATGGGACATTACCCGGGTGCGGATATTGATGCTTTTGCCGATATAGAGCGGCATAACGTCGCTCTCACCGTGAAAGACATACACCCCCGGCTGCTTCGGCAGGAAGTCGAGCCAGGGACGCAGATGTTCGGGATATTCATAGACCGCCGCCGCTTCAAACTGCAGGCGCGGCGCGCTGATACGTCTGACCACTTTTCACTCCTGATACTGTTTACCCGTACAGTGTAGCAGGGAGGCGAAGCGCAAAAAAGCGGCAATTTAATCGTAGCGTCTGGTGGCAAGCCAGCAGAGCAGCGAGCCGCCCACTACCATCGCCACGCCCTGCCAGAAAGGCCAGCCGGGGTGCAGACCCAACCAGAGGCTGGCAATCAACGCGGAGAGTACGGGGGTGAAGTAGGAGGCAGTCGCCAGCAACGTCATGTTTCCACGTTGAATTCCGTAGTTCCAGGCCGAATACGCAACGGCGGTCGAGATGCCCATAAACAGCAGCTGAAGCGTAGCCGGAAGGGTGAAACCAAGCGCTGCTTCGCTGACGAAGGCGTACTTTATCCACAGCACCAGCGCCGTCGCGCAGAAGAACAGCGTGACGCCGCTTTTTCCCTCGCTCCAGCGGCGGGTAAGGTTGCAGTACAGCGCCCAGATCAGCGCGGCGGCGAAGGCCAGCCCATAGGCAACGGGGTTATCGAGAATGTTGTGCCACATCTGAACGGGCGACCAGCTGCCGTCACCCTTCATGACCTGAATAATACCGGCCAGAGAGAGCGCAAGGCCGGGCCAGAGCCAGAGGCTCGCTCTCTGTTGGTTAATGAAGAGCGCGAAAAATAGGGTCAGGCTGGGCCACAGGTAGTTGATCATCCCCAGCTCCAGCGACTGGCTGCGGCTGTGGGCAAGACCGATGGCCAGCGCCAGGAAAATCTCATAGGTGACAAACAGCGTGCCGCCAGCCCACAGGTAGCGGGGCGGCATCTCGCGTAATTTTGGCAGGCCGCGGGCAATGCACAGGCAAAGCGCGCTAACGGTATAAATCAGCGCTGCGCCACCGACGGGGCCAAAATGTTCAGAGATGCTGCGCAGCAGCCCAACGGAGGTGCTCCACAGAAGAATTGCTGTAAGGCCAAAAGCGGTGGCGCGTTGTGCGAAACTGTCCATGCGATCTCAAAGGGGGAAAGCTTGTCGGATGACGTTGCACTTATCCGACCTACAAAGGGCTTCAAAACAGCTGTCGGATGGCGCTGCGCTTATCCGACCTACAAAAAACTAATGACAAAAAACTGTCGGATAAGCGTTTGCGTCATCCACCGTTTTATTTCTTCCAGAAGTCATCAAAAACGGTGATTGGCGGACGGCGTTTGTGCTCGGTGCGGGTGTACCAGCCTTCAATGATGGTGCTGATGGCGCTATCAAGCGTTTTACCTTCCAGATAGTCGTCAATGTTTTCGTAGGTCACACCGAGGGCGACTTCATCCGGCAGAGAAGGGCGATCGTCCTCAAGGTCTGCGGTAGGCGCTTTCAGATAAAGATGTTCCGGACAGCCGAGGGTTCTCAGCAGCTGTTTGCCCTGACGTTTATTCAGGCGGAAAATTGGGTTGATGTCCGTGCCGCCGTCGCCGTACTTCGTAAAGAATCCTGTCACGGCTTCTGCCGCATGGTCCGTACCTGCCACCACGCCTTTGGTCATCCCTGCGATGCTGTACTGGGCTTTCATGCGCTCACGGGCTTTTTCGTTGCCGCGAATAAAATCGCTTAGTTCAATGCCCGCCTCGCGCAGGGCTTCTTCACTTGCCAGCACGGCGGCCTTGATGTTTACCGTCAGCACCCGATCGGGCTTGATAAAAGCAATCGCATCCTGGCAGTCCTGTTCGTCAAACTGCACGCCAAACGGCAGGCGTACGGCAATAAACTGATAGCTCTCGTCACCGGTTTCTGCGCGCAGCTCGCTGATAGCCATCTGGCAGAGTTTGCCGGTCAGCGTGGAATCCTGGCCGCCGCTGATCCCCAGAACCAGAGATTTAATAAATGGATAAGTTTTCAGATACGCTTTCAGAAAATCGACGCTGACGCGGATCTCCTGCTGTGGGTCTATCTGTGGTTTGACGCCTAACGCCTGGATAATCTCTTGTTGCAGAGCCATTTAACCCCTCCTGTTACGGTATACCTGCAGCGTGCAGGCAGCAAAAAACACATCCGTTAAAACTAACCCGTTGCGGCAGAAACGACAAGGCTCAGGGGGGCAGAAGGGGGATTAACTGACGCGATTTAGAGCGATCGGGCGATCCACCCTGCGGAGATAGCCAATTGTCCTAATTTTGAATCATTTTCGCTAACAAGTTGAAAAATGTTCTTTTATATTCCAGGCTTATCTTACACGCGCAAGCAATACGCTGATAATAGAGGATATAAAATGAACAAGAACTTAGCAGGAATTTTAAGTGCAGCGGCTGTGATGACAATGCTGGCAGGTTGTACCGCTTACGATCGTACAAAAGATCAGGTTGCCACCCCGGTCGTGAAGGATGTGAAAAAGGGCATGAGTCGTGAGCAGGTTCAGCAGGTTGCCGGTAAGCCTTCTTCAGAAGTTACCATGATCCACGCTCGTGGTACCTGCCAGACCTACATTCTGGGTCAACGTGACGGCAAAACTGAAACCTACTTCGTTGCGCTGGATGATACAGGCCACGTGATTAACTCTGGTTATCAGACCTGTGCGGAATACGATACTGACCCACAGGCAGCTAAGTAATAATTGTCTTTGAGAAAGCCGCCTGCTTCAGGCGGTTTTTTTGTTGCTGCGGTTTCGTTATTTCCCGGTCGTTAAGTAAAGAAGTGTCTTTAATCGGATTATATGCAAATGGGGCTTGCTTAATATTTCGCGTCATGCGTTAATGACGTCCTCGGTTTGTTCATCAGGCCTTATGTAAAGCATTTTAGTAAAGCAGTTCTCAGTTCAAGCGTTATCCTCCGATACCTCTTCTCCGTGAGTCTCTCCTAAAGTCCCATAAGTAATTCTGAAACGCAGACCACGTGGCTACAGCGTAGCGAAATAATTTTTTGAGGAAGTATCTATGTCTACCCAACTGACTGGTTTAGTAAAATGGTTTAACGCTGATAAAGGCTTCGGCTTTATCACTCCTGACAACGGCGGCAAGGACGTGTTCGTGCACTTCTCTGCAATCCAGAGCGACAGCTTCAAGACGCTTGAAGAAGGTCAGCAGGTGAAATTCAGCGTGGAAAACGGTGCCAAAGGCCCGTCAGCAGCGAACGTTATCGCTCTGTAATTTCCATTTTAAATTCCTTTTAGCATTCAAGTTTGCAGGTAGGCGGCAAGGGAACTCATCCCCAGGAGCTTATATAAATAAGTGACTGGGGTGAGAGAGAGCAGCCAACACCCCTGCAACTTGAAGGATGAATGGAATTCGTGTTGCGTTACGATAGCGAAGATGGGATAGCCCGGAGCAGTTAACGTGCACGAAAAGAAAAGCCTGAATACGATTATTATCGTGCTCGGGCTTTTTTTATTTTTATCGCAAGTTAAAACGCACGAAAAATACGCCATAGCCATTGCGACTATGGCGCAGATTATTATGCAGGGATGTGCGCTACCTTATTACTGCGCGTCCAGATACGATGTCCGGCAAGTAATTTAAGGAACTCATCGATGAAATTACCGCTCGCGTCATCCGCTTCAACGATGCCTTCCTCACCCTGATCGTCAATGTGCAGTTTCGCCTTGAATTTACGGGCGTTCCCGGCCAGACCGATGACTTTCAGGTGCTTATACGCCTCCAGCAGGTAGTAGGCTGCTTGACCGTCGTTGAGGATACTGCTCAGATCCCCCCCAGGTACGATAACTGCATCAACGCTGACGGACGGTGAACCCGCGAAGGTAGCGGAAATCGGCACGACTGAACCGTCATCGGCGGTGATTTGCCCCATGCGGGAGAACAGAAGTTTCGCATGAACACCCTGAGCCTTAAGGCCTTTAACCACGGCCAGCACATCCGTCGCACTGGCGTTCTCACTCAACAAGACCGCGACCACACGCCCTTTAATATTACCAGATGGTACGGCATACAGGCTCAGGCTTGGGTCCTTCTTCAGCCCATTCACATCTTTTGGCGGGGCGACGTGCATCTGCTCATCAGACAGTTCGATCCCCAGGTTTTCTGCTACCCCCTGGGCGAGTGAAATATCGATATGTGTCAGGTGATCCAGCACGCGCTCGCGGATATACGGACGCGCCACTTTCGACAGCTCGAAGCTGAACGCGCCGATAATGTGCTGCTGTTCCACTGGCGTCTGGCTCTGCCAGAAAAGACGAGGGTGGGAGTAGTATTCACCAAACGACGGGCTGCGCTCGCGGATTTTATGGCCTTCCACACGGGCCTGATAGCTTTCAAAGCCGCCGCGTTTTGGCCCCGGCGGCGTCTCGCGCGGCCAGTTATCGTTGATGGAGTTTGGCTCGTAGTTCGCCGGGTTGCTGTCTATATCCATACGGTGCATGCCGTCACGCTGGAAGTTGTGATACGGGCAGACCGGGCGGTTAATCGGAATTTCGTGGAAGTTTGGTCCGCCCAGACGGCTGATTTGCGTGTCCGTATAGGAGAAGAGTCGCCCCTGTAGGAGAGGGTCGTTACTGAAGTCCAGACCGGGGACGATATGGCCCGGGTGGAAGGCAGCCTGTTCGTTCTCGGCGAAGAAGTTGTCCGGGTTACGGTTGAGCGTCATCTTACCGACCAATTGTACCGGCACCAGCTCTTCCGGAATAAGCTTGGTAGGGTCCAGAAGATCGAAATCATATTTAAATTCGTCCTCTTCCGGGATCAGCTGCAGCCCCAGTTCATATTCCGGGAAGTCTCCTGCTTCAATGGACTCCCACAAATCGCGGCGGTGGAAGTCCGGATCGCGCCCGGTGAGCTTCTGCGACTCATCCCACAGCAGCGAGGCTTTACCGGCAACTGGCTTCCAGTGGAAGCGCACGAAGGTCGATTTGCCCTCGGCGTTGATCAGTCGGAAGGTGTGAATACCGAAGCCCTCCATGGTGCGATAGCTGCGCGGCAGGCCGCGGTCGGACATTGCCCAGATCACGTTATGTAGCGTTTCAGGCTGCAGGGAAACATAGTCCCAGAAAGTATCGTGCGCGCTGCCGCCCTGCGGAATCGCCCAGTGCGGCTCGGGTTTCACCGCGTGTACGAAGTCCGGGAATTTGTGGGCATCCTGAATAAAGAACACAGGGGTGTTGTTGCCCACTAAATCGAAGATCCCTTCTTCGGTATAGAATTTTGTCGCGAAGCCGCGAATATCCCTCACCGTGTCCGCTGAGCCTGCGCCACCCTGTACCGTTGAAAAACGCACGAACACCGGCGTGATTTTGTCCGGGTCTGAAAGGAAATCGGCTTTCGTCACGTCGCTCAGATTTTTATAGGGCTGGAAGAAGCCGTGGGCGGCTGAGCCACGGGCATGCACGATACGCTCGGGGATACGCTCATGGTCGAAGTGGGTGATTTTTTCCCGCAGGATGAAATCTTCCAGGAGCGTAGGCCCACGCGTACCTGCCCGCAGGGAGTTCTGATCGTCGGCAATACGCACGCCCTGATTGGTGGTCAGGGGGACGTTTTCACCATTTTTGCGGAGAGGATCCAGGGATTTCAGTTTTTCATTAGAGGTATCCGGGCTTTTGAAACTGCCAGGCGCCGTAGGCTGTGCGCCTGGTGGGGTAGGCTCCTGGGCCGGCTGGTGGCTACCATCTGCCGGGGCAAGTGAATCCATGCCGGGCTTAGATTCATCGGCGTCGTGAATCGGTGCGCTATGGCTTAAAGGTTTTTTATCATGCGTCGACATTGAACTCGTCTCCTGTTTCCATTGCTGAAGAACCGGTTGTTATAAGAGGAAAACCCCTCTAACTATAGAACAATGCGCTAACTCTGCTTCCCGGAGGGCCGGGTAACAGTCCTAAAAGGGGCGATGATTTTCTCCAGGCGACGAACGGGGGGAGGATCCGCTATCATAGTGAAGTTATTCATTAATCCTGTTTCGAATGCCATTGCCTATGAAACCACTGCGCCAACAGAACAACCGTCCCGTTATCACCTACAAGCCGCGTGTCGAACCCGCGCCGCCTTCCCACGCCTGGCGGGTGGAAGGGTTTAAGGATGTCTGGCTGCTGCGCAACCGATACGTGGCTTTTGTGCTGGTGGGGGATGCCTTCCGTCAGTCCCCGGCGTTTACGCTACCGGAAGCCGCGCAGCGCTGGGCGGCACAGGTACGTCAGGAGAATGAAATTTCCTGATGTGGAGAGAAGCCCGGTTCGGCGACAGAACCGGGGGGACTTTTCAGATTTCACTTACTCGCGATCTGGCGTCTGCTGCCTGCAACCGTTTGTTCTTTTAAGGCCGATATATTCCAGTCAATGCCAAGCCCTGGCTTATCCGACGGTATGGCTCGTCCTGCGTCAACTTTCATCGTGCTGTAGGTCAGGCTGTCCAGCTGCGGAATATATTCCAGCCAGCGGGCGTTCGACACGGCGGCACAAAGCGAGACGTGCAGCTCCATAAGGAAGTGGGGGCAGACGGCGACGTTGAAACTCTCCGCCAGGTGCGCGGTTTTAAGCCACGGCGTAATCCCCCCTATTCGTGCAACATCCACCTGGACTACCGAGCAGGCGTTCTGCTGCAAATATTCCCGGAACTGTCCGATACTGTAAATGCTTTCACCCACGGCTATCGGAAGGGTAGTTTGCTGATTGAGTCTGACATGCCCCTGAACATCGTCGGCGGGTAGCGGCTCTTCGAACCAACCGATATCCAGCTCTTCGTAATGTCGCGCACGCCGTATGGCATCGTCGACCTGGAATGCCTGGTTTGCATCGGTGAAAATCTCGAATCCGTCGCCCATCGCGTCTCGCACCGCGCGAAGGCGGGCAACATCTTCCCGTACCGGACGACCTACTTTGACTTTGACGGCACCAAAGCCGTTTTCACGACTCTCAACGGCATTGTCCACTAACTCCTCCGGGGAGAGGTTCAGCCAGCCGCCTTCAGTGTTATAAAGTGGAATGCTGCGCTGAGCGCCACCCGCCGCCAGCCACAGCGGCAGGTCAGTACGTTTACAGCGTAAATCCCACAGCGCGGTGTCTATCGCGGCCAGCGCCAGAGACGTTATGGCTCCGACTGCCGTCGCGTGCGTCATAAATAGCAGCTCACGCCAGATTTGCTCAATACAATTGGCTTCTTTGCCAATCAACGCCGGTGCAAGGGTTTTCTCCAGCAGCGAGAGGACAGCCGGGCCGCCTGTGCCGATGGTGTAGCTGTAGCCCAACCCTTCTGCGCCTTCGGAGTCAATAATGCGTACGAAAGGCGTTTCCTGGCAGACAAATGACTGGATGGCATCTTCGCGGACGGTTTTCGGCGCGAGCGCAACCATGAAAATCTCAACGCTGGTGATGACGGCCATTATTTCACTCCCTCACATTGCATCAGTACTTCTGCGCTAAAGGTGCGCTGTTGCTGAACACCCAGTCCCTCAATCCCCAGACGCATTGTCTGACCGGGGCGCAAATAAACGGGCGGATTTTGTCCCATGCCCACTCCGGGTGGGGTACCAGTTGAGATGATGTCACCGGGGTGCAGGCTCATAAACTGTGAGATGTAGGAGACCAGATAGCGCACGCTATAGATCATGGTGCTGGTCGAGCCGGACTGATAGCGATGGCCGTCGACTTCCAGCCACATTGAGAGCTGCTGCGGGTCGGCTACTTCGTCGCGGGTCACCAGCCACGGGCCAATCGGGCCGAAGGTGTCGCAGCTTTTGCCTTTCACCCACTGACCCTGGCGCTCAATCTGAAATTCTCGTTCGGACAGGTCATTAACAACGCAGTAGCCTGCTACGTAGTCCAGCGCTTCATCTTCACTGACGTATTTCGCCGTTTTCCCAATAACCACGCCGAGTTCCACTTCCCAGTCGGTCTTTTGCGAGCCGCGTGGGATCTCCACGTCGTCGTCAGGGCCGACAATGGCGTGGGGCGATTTCATAAAGATGATGGGTTCCGGCGGCACAACGGCGTTAGTTTCAGCGGCGTGGTCTGAGTAATTCAGACCCACACAGATAAATTTCCGGCTTCCGCCCACGCAGGGCCCGAGCCGGGGACTGCCAGCTACGACAGGGAGAGCGTCCTCAGGCAGTGCGGCAAGTTTGGTGAGCAGTTCTGGCGTCAACGTTTTTGCATCCAGGTCATCAATATGCTGTGACAGGTCGCGAATTTTGCCGGTTGAATCCAGCAGGCCGGGGCGTTCGTTCCCTGGTTGACCATAGCGAAGTAAGCGCATTTCAGTAATTCCTTATTGTCATTCAGGCAGACCAGCCGCCGTCGATGTGGTGCACCTGACCGGTCGTGAAGGTGGCGGTAATCAGATAGTGAACCAGCCCGGCGATCTCTTCCGGCTGTCCGATGCGGCCCATTGGCTGGCGGGAGATGAACGCCGCTCGTGCCGTTTCATAATCTCCCGTATCCCGAAGACGCTGGTGCAGGGAGGGCGTTTCCACCGTGCCGGGACAGATGGCGTTACAGCGGATACCCTGGGTGATGTAATCCGCGGCCACTGATTTTGTCAGGCCGATGACCGCCGCTTTGCTGACGCTGTAGGCGCAGCGGTTAGGTACGGCTTTCAGACTGGAGGCGATGGAGGACATATTAATGATGCAGCCGTCCTGCTGCGCGAGCATGCCCGGCAGCACGGCGCGGATCAGGTGATACTGCGCCATCACGTTGAGGTGCCAGGCAAAATTCATCTCGTCGCTCTCGGTATGCAGCACGTCCCCGCTGTGGACAATCCCGGCACAGTTGAACAGCACATCGATGACGGCGTGACGCTCAACGAGTGCGCTGATAGCTTCTGGTTGCAGAACGTTGAGCACTTCGGTTCGGATGCCGGGGATGTCAGAAAGCTCATGGAGCTTCCCTTCGTCTATATCTGTCGCGATGACCTGGAAGCCGGCTTCCGCAAGTCGTCTGGCGGTCGCATAGCCGATACCCTGGGCTGCGGCGGTGATCAATACGGTCGTCTTTTTTTCACTTTCCATCGCTCGTTCCTCGTTAAGTGACGCTCTGGATGTTAATTCACTGTAAACAGATCTAATTTTAATTCAAATATGAATTTATAATTTATATATGATGATCACATTTTGTCTGTTGCAGGCAAAGCGGGCAGCGGATGGATTAAGTGGTAATATTCAGAGGGTTGAACTTCCTGCGATGACTGATGAGGGATGTATGGCGCAAAACAAGCTGGATCCGGAGCTTCAGGAGGAGCGCTATCGCGCACCAGCCCTGGATAAGGGATTGGATATTCTGGAAAAACTGGCAGAAATTGAGGAGGGCGTTTCCCAGGCAGAACTGGCCGCCGCGCTCGAACGTAAGCCAAATGAAATTTATCGTATGCTCGATCGCCTGGTCCGCAGAGGCTATGTGGTGCGCACCAGCGTCGATCAATACCAGCTGTCGCTGAAGCTCTTTGAGCTGGCACACCGCCATTCGCCAATGCGTCGTCTGGCCTCCCAGTCGCTACCCCATCTGCGGGAGTTTTCCCGTAGGGCGCAGCAGGGCTGTCATATCGTTATATACGAGCGGGGAGCGTTAACCTCGATTGCGCAGGTAGATGCTCCCGGCTACTGGGGGCTTGGTATCCGCGTTGGGGCCCGTATCGGGCTGCTGGATACCGGTTCAGGTCACGTCGTGCTGGCATTCGCCTCCCCCGAAGAGCAGCGCTATATGATTCAGGAGAGCGGCGAGCTGGCGGGTGAGCCAGATGAAAAGCTGCGTAACCACCTGCTGCAGGTGCGTGAGCAGGGATATGAAATTATGCCCAGCCAGCAGGTTGAAGGCGTTTACAACATCGCGGTGCCGCTTCTGGTCAGCGGTGAGAACGCTATTGCCGCGCTTGCCTGTCCGTGGGTTAAGCACCTGGACCACATGAATTCTCCCTCCCCTGAGAGCGTCGTCGAACTGCTTACGGCCACCGCCCGGCACATCCGCAGCGGCATCCCCACCCGATAAATCATTTATCTTCTGGCGGCCATCCCCAGGTCGCCCCCTCTGTTTTTCCTTTTTTGCGAGCCAGGTCTCTGTTCATTGCTGATGGAGCGGGGATTGCGTGATCTTCATATATAAATTCAAAATTCATTTTTGAATGATCTCGTTTTTGTGGTTACATTTCGATCACATTAAACAAACAATTCATTATCTGTCCGCAGAGGGGGAGCATCCGGTGCAGCACTATTCATTAAGTGACGTGCACAGCGCATGTCAGCACGAGCTGGAAAGCCATGGTGTACCAGCAAACTATGCCGCCGCGATGGCGGATGCTCTGGTGTTTGGTGAAGCGACAGGTTCCGCAACCCACGGTCTGTCTCTGCTGACGCCCTATCTGGAGGCGATTGCCAGCGGTGGCATGGCGCTGGAAGGCCACTATGAAGTGCTGAGCGATTTTCACGCATGTCAGGTCTGGGACGGGCGAAAGCTACCGGGGGCGTGGCTGATGAAACAGGCTATCGCCTGTGGCATGCAGCGAGCTGCCGCCTATGGGGTGGCGGTGGTGGCGGTTAAAAATAGCCACCATACAGGCTGCCTGGCGGCTTATCTGGAAATGGCGACTTCGAAGGGCTATGTCGCGTCGATAGCGTTAACCGATCCGGCGCACAGCAGCGTCGCTCCATGGGGAGGAACAACCCCTGTAATGACTTCTAATCCTGTTGCATTTGGCGCGCCGGGCGAGGCGACGCCGATCTGGATTGATATGGCGACCTCGAGTGTGACTAACGGAGCCGTACAGCACAAGCTCAACGCCGGGGAAAACTTTAGTTCTGAAGTGTTGCTGGACGGGCATGGTAAAGCCACGGGCAACCCCGCGGTGATTAACGATCGGCCTCCGGGCTCCATTTTACCTTTAGGTGGTAAGAGCCACGGCCACAAAGGTTATGCACTGAGCCTCATGGTTGAAATTCTGGCGGGCTGTCTGAGTGGGGGTGGACGAGCAGAACCCCCTTCAGGATGGGGCGCTTCTTTTACGGTCACGCTGTACGCACCGGGTCTTATTTGCGGCGAAAAAGTCTGGAATTCACAGCTCAATGCGCTGATTCGCCAGTGTCATGGTGCTGCTCCTGCTCACCCGTATTCTTCCGTTCGATTGCCGGGCGAACGGAGCTGGCACAGCTTACAACATGCACGTCTGCACGGTATATGGCTTAACCCGGCGCAATTTGTCTGGCTGAACAACGCACCTGATCCGCACAACAATACATCGCAGAAACACAACCCTTAACCATAAGAACATTCATCCATAAACACAGGGAGAAGGCTATGCAGCATGCACACACACCAGGACTGAGAAAAGCGGTCACTGCGTCGGTGGTGGGAACGGTTATCGAGTGGTTTGATTACGCACTCTATGGCGCCGCCGCCGGGCTTATTATTAATAAAATATTCTTCCCCGATCTCTCTGCTTTCGCCGGGACGCTTGCCGCATTTGCCACCTTTGCCGTCGGCTTTTTTGTCCGGCCGCTGGGGGGGCTTATTATCTCTCATATCGGCGATCGTTACGGTCGAAAACCGGCGTTGGTCTTCTCCATTGCGTTGATGGGGTTTGGCACGGTGGCAATAGGCCTGCTGCCTGACTACAGGCAAATCGGCATTTATGCACCTTTATTGCTGGTGCTGATGCGTATGGCGCAGGGGTTTGGCGCCGGGGCGGAATACGCAGGCGCCCTGACGCTGCTGTATGAATATGCCCCCAAGCGTTTACGAGGCTTTTATACTGCGCTGCTCCAGTCGGCCACGGTGGTGGGGATTATCCTGGCAAGCGTAGCATTCTGGGGCGTATCCCAGATGTCGGAAGAGGCGATGACAAGCTGGGGCTGGCGAGTCCCGTTCCTTAGCTCCGCCGTGCTGTTTGTGATTGCGCTGTATATCCGTCGTCATCTGGATGAAACCCCGGAATATATTGAAGCAATGAAGCATGCGGCACAGGAGAAGAAAGAGAATCATATCCCGCTGCGCGTGGTGCTGACAAAGTACCCGAAGTCGTTGATATGGGGTTTTCTGGCGATGACCGGGCACAATGCCAATGTTTATATCCTGAGCGCGTTCAGCATCAGCTATATGACCAACACAATGCATCTTTCACGTTCAACCGCGCTGACCGCAGTCTTTATCTCTGCATTATTCGGCGTCTTCAGCGCGCCCTTTATGGGATGGATGGCAGATAAATTTAGTCCGGCAAAAATATATATCGGCGCGGCGCTTTTCACGGCGGTGTTCGCCTGGCCACTGTTTATGTTTATTGATACCGGCAATCTCTTTTTGATTACCCTTGGCATGTCGATAGGCTTCCTGGTGAGCTACGGCGGGATGGCTGGGCCGCAGGGGGTATTGCTGGCCAATCTGTTCCCGACCCGCTATCGCTTCTCGGGGATCAGCGTGTCCCGCGAGCTGAATGGCATGCTGGTGGCCGGGCCGACGCCGCTTATCTGTACGCTGCTGGTTAATCTTGCAGACGGGAAACCTGTATATGTTTCGATGTATCTGGCAGTGTGCTGTTTGCTGACCGCGTTTGCGGTGATGAAACTTTATATGGCAGCAGGACAGCCGATGAATACTTCGTTAGCGAAGCCGACCGTATCTGACTGATAAGCAAAAAAAAGGCCGCAGAATCTGCGGCCTTGTCATATCGTTTAGCGCTTAGCGATGAGCCAGTTCAATCTCTTCTTCGCTGTTGAGGATCTCTTTATCGGTCTGCTTCATCATCTGACTGGTGATGGTCCCGGCAGTCATGGAGCCGCTGACGTTGAGCGCGGTACGCCCCATATCAATCAGTGGTTCAACGGAAATCAGCAGGGCAACCAGGGTTACCGGCAGGCCCATGGCTGGCAGCACAATCAGGGCTGCGAACGTTGCGCCGCCACCCACGCCGGCTACACCAGCGGAGCTTACGGTAACGATGCCCACCAGCGTGGCGATCCACATTGGGTCGAGCGGGTTAATACCCACCGTTGGGGCAACCATTACCGCCAGCATCGCCGGGTAAAGCCCCGCGCAGCCGTTCTGGCCGATTGTCGCGCCAAAGGAGGCAGAGAAGCTGGCGATTGACTCAGGCACGCCCAAACGACGGGTCTGCGCTTCAACGTTCAGCGGAATGCTTGCGGCGCTGGAGCGGCTGGTGAAGGCAAACGTCAGTACCGGCCAGACCTTGCGGAAGTATTTCAGCGGGCTGACGCCATTCACGGCCAGCAGCACGGCATGCACGCCAAACATAATTGCCAGGCCCAGGTAAGATGCCACCACGAAGCTGCCGAGTTTAATGATGTCCTGCAGGTTAGAGCTGGCAACCACCTTGGTCATCAGCGCCAGCACGCCGTACGGCGTAAGCTGCATAACCAGACGAACCAGTTTCATCACCCAGCTTTGCAGCATGTCGATAGCTGCCAGCACGCGTTCGCCCTTCGGCGCATCGTCTTTCAGCAGCTTCAGCGCAGCCACGCCCAGGAATGCAGCGAAGATAACGACGCTGATGATGGACGTTGGATTTGCGCCCGTCAGGTCAGCAAACGGGTTTTTCGGGATGAAAGAAAGGATCAGCTGAGGCACAGACAGGTCCGCAACTTTACCGACATAGGTGGACTGAATTGCGCTCAGACGAGCAGATTCTGCCGTACCCTGAACCAGACCTTCAGCCGTAAGGCCGAAGAGGTTAGTTACCAGCACGCCTACCAGCGCTGCAATCAGCGTGGTGAAAAGCAGGGTGCCTATCGTCAGGAAGCTAATCTTGCCTAGTGAAGATGCGTTGTGCAGTTTCGCCACGGCGCTCAGTATAGAGACAAATACCAGCGGCATAACAATCATTTGCAGCAGCTGAACATAGCCGTTACCGACCACGTTAAACCACTGAATAGAATCCTTCAGTACCGGGCTGTCCGCGCCGTAGATGGTATGCAGGGCAATACCAAACACTACGCCGACCACCAGGCCAACCAGTACTTTTTTCGCCAGACTCCACTGTTTGTGACGCGTTTGCGCCAGCAGCAGCAGCAGAATAACGAACACGATAACGTTCGCTATAAGTGGAAAATTCATCCCCGTATCTCCTGATATTTATTGTAGGCAGATGAGGCTGGCCCATCTTTATGCTGTAAATCGTATCAGATGTGCGCGAGGTCACTTATATTCAAAAGGAATTGATTATTACTAAATGGATTGTTTCGTCCATTTATTGTTCAGCATGATGATTTACCAGGCTAATGAAGGTCATCTGGAGGGAATTAATCATCTGCGACGACCAGCGCACTGCACTGTTATCGGGCAGACTCTGCGGCATCCATACGGCAAAACCGAACAGCGCCATGCACAGAAAACGTTCCAGCTGGTTGCCTTTTTGCGGCCGGATAACCGGGAAGCGGAAGCGCCAGCGGCACGGCCAGAGCAGGGGAACACCTGCCGGTGTGAGCATATCGGCCACAATATGGCTGAGATAGCCCAGCACCATACCCTGTAGTGCATCGGCCGGGATCACCCAGCTTTCGGGCACTTTAAGATAGAAGAGGGCCAGTCCGGCAAACACGGCGAACAGGCTGTGGGTGAAGCCCCGATGACCACAGGCGCGGGCGATGGGCTTTGAAATCCACGGCAGGCGCTGGCCCAGGAAAGACTTAGGGTGGTCAATGTCCGGCAGCAGGCAGGTCAGAATGGCAGACGGCACAATGTGCCACCAGTCGCCCTGTGCAAGCACAGGGGTGAGTTCGGCGTTTTTTGCAAATACTGCGCTGGCTATAGAAAAAAGCAGGTGGCCTTCCGCCGTCATGATACTACCTGGATGCTAACTGTCGATTCATCCAGTATAGGGTTTTTGTACAGTAGACGGAAGAGGTGACGCTGTAACATTTTATCACTGCCGTGAATATTGAGCAGTGAAGGAATTCAGCGGGCGAGCCAGCCTCCGTCGACGGCAATTGTGTAGCCGTTGACATAATCAGACGCCCCGGAGGCCAGAAACACGACGGCACCTTGTAAGTCTTCCGGCGTTCCCCAGCGGCCAGCGGGGATCCTGTCGAGTATCTCTTTGTTCCGGACTTCGTCCTCGCGAAGCTGCTGCGTGTTGTTCGTTGCCATGTAGCCGGGCGCAATAGCGTTGACGTTAATACGGTACTGCGCCCACTCGTTGGCCAGCAGGCGCGTCACGCCCAGCACGGCACTTTTCGAAGCGGTATAAGAGGGCACGCGGATCCCGCCCTGGAATGACAGCATCGAGGCGATATTAATAATTTTTCCTCCGTCGTTCTGCCTGATGAACTGCTTTGCCACGGCCTGGGAGAGGAAAAATAATGACTTAATATTGAGATTCATCACGTCGTCCCAGTCCTGCTCGCTGAACGCCAGCGCATCCTGTCGGCGGATGGTACCCGCGTTGTTAACCAGAATGTCGATTTTGCCCTGCTGCTCAATGGTCTGCTCAACAACGCTCGGAATGACGGACGGCTGGCTCAAATCGGCCTGGATCGCGCTAAAGCGGCGGCCCAGCGCAACGACTTTTTCTTCCGTGTCACGGGGAGTTTTACGGCCCACGCCAATAATGTCGCAGCCCGCCTCAGCCAGCCCCAGCGCCATTCCCTGACCCAGGCCCGTGTCACACCCGGTGACCAGAGCGACTTTGCCCTGCAAATTAAAAGCATCAAGAATCATAATATCCCCAGTAAAAGTCGGGCGCGCAGCGGCGCATGTTTTATGAGGATAGGTAGGGGGGCTTAGAATTACAAATTAATGTGAAATGGCGTTTCAAAAATATGATGCAGGTGGCATTGCGAGGGGCGACTTTGCCGCCCCGGGTATTTCAGCCCAGCAGATTATCCGCTGAAAGGGCAAGCAGCGATTCTAATTTTACGTCCGCCAGGCACCAGCGCGCGTTCGCTCGGCTTTCTTCTGCCGGCACTACAATAGAGCGCATACGAGCGGCCTTAGTGGCAATCATTCCGTTAACGGAGTCTTCAAGCGTAACGCAGCAGAGCGGGTCAACCCCAAGCTTTGCTGCGGCATCCAGGTAAACCTGCGGATGAGGCTTGCTGTATGGTAAGTGCTCTGCGGAGGCGATGGCATCAAACTGCTCGCGCAAAGCAAACATTGCCAGCACGCGTTCAAGCATGTGCAGCGGAGAGGCGGAGGCAAGGCCGATTTTAAGCCCCTGCGCCTTACAGAGGTTGATGGCTTCACGGACGCCGGGTAACAGCGGCTGACGCTCTTCAACCAGGCTGATGGCGCGGGCGATCACCCGCTGGGTAACTTCTTCGCGTGAAGGACCGTTCCAGGGCTGTTGGGCAAACCACAAATCCACGACCAGATCGATACGCAGGCCGAGCGTATCCGGTAGTTCATTACGGCGGGTAATGTCCACGCCAAGACCTGTCATCACCTCTAATTCTGCTTCATCCCACAGCGGTTCTGAATCAATCAGCAAACCATCCATATCAAAAATTGCGGCTACTACCTGGCGCGTGTCGGCCATCTCAGGACTCCTGTCAGCGTTTATTTTAAAATGTTGCCCTTATGAATAGCGGGAAAAATCGGCGGATGCCACCGCTTTTGTGAAAATCGCCCGCAAAGCTCAGGCGAAATGCAGCAAATCCTTGTAGACTTTGTGCCAGTAAGTTACGTCTTAACAAAGGGGAAAGAATGACGTATCAACAAGCTGGACGCATTGCTGTTCTTAAGCGCGTTGCCGGCTGGGTGATTTTCATACCCGCCGTGCTCTCTACGCTGATTTCAGTTCTGAAATTTATGTATCAGCACAGCGAAAAGCAGCCGGGCATCGACGCCGTAATGATGGACTTCGCCCACGTGATGATTGAGATGATGCGTTTTAATACGCCGTTCCTCAATTTCTTCTGGTACAACTCGCCGCAGCCAGACTTTCATCAGCAGACAAATATTCTGTTCTGGGTGATTTTTGCGCTGGTTTTTGTGGGGCTGGCGCTGCAGGCCTCAGGCGCACGAATGAGCCGCCAGGCGAAGTTCCTGCGTGAAGGCGTCCAGGATCAGCTGATTCTCGAGCAGGCGAAAGGGGCCGAGGGATTAAGTAAGGCGCAGCTGGATGCGAAAATCGTCGTGCCACGCCACACTATTTTTCTCCAGTTCTTCCCGCTGTATATTCTGCCGGTGATTGTGATTGTGGCGGGCTACTTCTTCTTCTCGCTGCTTGGCTTTATCTAGCAGACAACCACTCCCGTTCGGGAGTGGCCTTTCTTTATTATTCCGTTTATGCCGCCAGAACGCGATCGAGGGCTTTTTGCGCGTTGACTAAGTGCTGCCCGCCAAACAGGATGGCGCGGTTGAGCAGAGTGTAAAGCTGATAGAGGGGCTGGCGGTCCAGGAAGCCTGGAGGAAGCGGGGAGACGGACTGATAGCCATCGTAGATTTGCGGCGGCTGATCGGGGTGCAGCGGTAGCATGGCCAGATCGCACTCCCTGTCGCCCCAGTAGCAGGCAGGATCGTAAATAAACGGCCCTTCAGGCCCCAGAGCGCAGTTGCCGGACCATAAATCCCCGTGCAGTAAAGAGGGTTGCGGCTGGTGGGAGGCGAGCGCCTGGTGAACAAAATCGACGATCAGATCGATATCCCCCAGATGAATGCCTTTTTCAGCAGCCATTTCGAGCTGCCAGCCAATGCGCTGCTCCGCAAAAAACGTTGACCAGCGGCGCTGCCAGGCATTGGGCTGCGGCGTAGTGGACAGATCGTTATCAAAATCGAGCCCGAACTGCGGCTGATCGCTCCACTCATGCAGCCGCGCAAGCTGCTGCCCAAGCAGGAAAGCATTGTGGGCATCAAGCGGTTTTGCGGGCAGATACTCCAGCAGCAGGAAGGAATAATCTCTGTCGCTGCCTAATCCCCATACCTTCGGTACGCGCACAGTATTACTACGTGCGAGCAGCTCCAGCTGATCGGCTTCCGCCGTGAAGATCGGCAGCATTTCCCGTTCATCGCTTTTGACAAAAATCTCGTGACCGGCGTAACGGATCCGCCAGGCGGCGTGGATTTCGCCGCCGGGCAGTTCGGTGCGTTGTTCAACTTCAGCCTCTCCCAGCTGCTCACTTAACAGACGACTGATGGCTTGCCACATGATATTTCCTCCCAGTTGCTCTGGTAGATCATTAGCCTGCACTGTTAACCGGGTAAAAACCTGGAACCAACGCACAACCCCGGTCAGGATTTAAATTAAATTATTGCTCGCGGTGCTTTTCCCACGCATCCCAGGTAGTCACAGTAACTTCCGGCTCGACGCCAAGGGCAACGTGCCCTAAACCCTTCGCGAGCACTTCCACTTCCTGCGGGCTAAGGGCGCTGACCAGCCCGTAAGTGTTGGTGCCAAGCTCATGGATTTTCCCTTCGCCATCGCTCAGGGTTAGCAGAAAACCTCCACGTGTCAGGTGGTTATTGAGCTCATTGATATCCGTAAGGCTCTCTTCTTTGTACTTTACGGTGACGACATAGCGCACGATGTCTCCACTACTCATGGTTCACCTCGTTGTTATCCCAAAGGTTTTAGCATAGTTGATCTGCATGAAATGGCGACTTTTGGCGTAGCGGCCCCTGAGACGGAGGCCATCCGGGCCTAACTGCGAAGGTAATCGTAGATTTTCTGCGTATTTTCAAGGGAGCAAAGGCGAGTTCCCTGATTAATCGTTGCGGCGCTACCGGCCGCCACGCCGAAGCGCACCATATCCAACAGCGGGGCATCTTCCGCCAGCTTCAGCGTCATGGCACCGACCATGCTGTCGCCTGCGCCAACGGTGCTCTGACTTTTGATTGGCGGTGGGACAACCTGCACGTAGCCCGTGGCATCCACGCCCAGGGCACCCTGCGGGCCGAGGGAGACAACAACGCGTCGGGCTTTACCGCTGCTGACGATCTCCTGGGCGGCCTGGCGCACATCGTCCGGCTGGGACAAATCGCGATTCACCAGCGCGCTCAGCTCTTTCTGGTTAGGTTTCACCAACTCAATGTTGCCGATTTCCAGCGTCGCCTTCAGCGCCTCGCCGGAGCTGTCCACGATGCAGCGGATGCCCGCCTCTTGTGCTGCCTGTACCAATGAACAGAGTTTCGCAACTTCAATTCCCGGCGGCAGGCTGCCGCTGATAACCAGGATGGCGCCGGATTCAATGGCCAGCACTTTTTCTTCCAGACGACGAAACTCCTCATCCGTCAGTGCGGCACCCGGCATCACAAAACGATACTGCTCGCCGGTTGATTCAGCGTGCACGTGCAGATTCTGGCGCGTCCAGTCATGCGCATTTACGGTATCAATGGCGACCTGTTCATCAAGCAACAGGGTAGAGAGGTGCTCGCCGGTTGCGCCTCCTGCCGGGAAGATAGCGGTTGCTTTACCGCCAAGATGTGAAATAGCGCGCGCGACGTTAATCCCGCCTCCGCCGGGCTCAAAGACCGGTGCGGTGCAGCGTAATTTACCTTCCGGATAAATTTGCGGCGTAAGGGTTGCGCTGTCTAGAGAGGGAGCAAGAGTCAAAGTATAGATGCGTGTCATGGGGCCTCCTTTTTCATGAATCTTGAGCTTAGCACCAAAGCGCGGAGATAAATTTTAATTAACGTCATGATTTTTCAATTAATTGTCAAAAAGCAAGTGCTGGCTATCTATATGAAAATAAACATGTTTTGAGAGCCTTCTTATTCAAAAAATGAAAGATGAATTCATTGCTATGTTATTCGGGCTTTTTTATAATTTGTAACCTTTCTCTGGGGCGCAAACGTTTGATCCCGAGAGAATATTCCGGAACCTTGGTGGTTTCTTTTTTTGTCGTACGGATTAATAAATGAAGCTTGTTAAGACAGTACCGGCTGCAATTTTGCTGACCGGAAGTGCGCTATTGAGTCACTTTGCAGTTGCAGATACCACGGTTTTCACTGTCATGGATGACCCAAGCACCGCAAAAAAACCTTTTGAAGGTAACCTAAACGCCGGTTATCTTGCCCAGTCGGGCAATACCAAAAGCTCCACGCTGACTGCCAATACCAATATGACCTGGTATAACGATGCAACGGCCTGGTCTCTTTGGGGTAACGCCAACAATACCTCTGCTAACGACGAGCGCTCCTCAGAGACATACGCTGCGGGTGGCCGTAGCCGTTACAACATGACGGACAGCGACTATTTGTTCGGACAGGCAAGCTGGTTAACCGACAGGTTCAATGGCTACCAGGCGCGAGACGTACTGACCGCGGGTTACGGTCGTCAGTTCCTGAGCGGCCCGGTACACTTCTTCCGTCTGGAATTTGGTCCTGGGGTGCGCTACGACGCATACACCGATGGCGGCAATGAAACCCAGGCGCTGGGCTATGCCTCCGGGATTTATAACTGGCAGCTGACGGACAACGCGAAGTTCATTCAGGGCGTCTCCGTTCTGGGGAGTGAAGATACAACGGTTAACTCAGAAACCGGGCTGGAAGTGGCAATCAACGAACACTTTGGACTTAAGGTTTCCTACAACTTGACCTGGAACTCCAATCCGCCTGATTCTGCGCCAGAGCACACCGATCGTAAGACCGCCATTACCCTCGGCTATAAAATGTAATTACCGAAGCCGGGTTACCAGACCCGGTTTTTTCTTATGGCCCCATCGGGAGCTATTTGCGCTACCCCACAGCAGCATCTCCAGCCCCATCATAGGCTTGGCTATTTCGGGCGTATCTCCATCACGATGCGAGCAAAGGAACATTCCTGGATACGTTGAAACGTACGGAAACGGTGCGGTTCATATAACTTGACAACCCATGCTACGAGGTGAATGACATAATTTCTGCTCTGACAATGTTAGCTTTTCATTCATTTTTGGCTTATTTTGTGATTGATGTGTGAGTTCATGTTAACTTGCGTAACATATTTTAACCGCACGGAGAGGAATAAAAATATGATTTTACAATTTAGCGAAGCCGAAGAATTATTTGCAAAGAATGATTTCGAGGCGTTAAAACAGCAATTACTGTCGGTGGGCCGCAAGTTGCAATATTCTAAAGGGATGACTATTCAATCAGGTAAAAATGAGGTGCTAGTAATCATTTCTGGGAGGATGCTCGTCTCAACCAGTAAAAAAAACAGTCTTATCATTGGTGATACAGTTCCTTTTTTTCCAGTGGGGCTGATGGAAGAGTATTATAAAATCCCTCTTTTCTATTATATTGAAAACGAAGCAACAGTTGTGCAACTTACGGTTGAGGATTTTAATAAATTGTTTTTTTATAACCCGGAATATGCCCAGCTTCTCACTCGAATTATGTCTATTATATCCGTGAGGTTAATTCATGCCTATTACGAACGGGTAAATGATTCTGGCTATGCTACGATAAGGGAAATGCTTCATCGCTATCTTTTCAAAATTGAGGAGGGGACAGTCATTAATGTAGGCGTTGCCTCCTTTATTTTAAAGAGAACCCGATTATCACGAAGCTATGTTTTTCAAGTACTTTCCGCCCTAAAGCGAGGTGGTTATATTACAATTTGCAACGGGAAGCTCGTTTCTATAAATCGTGAGATTCCTGAACGGTATTAAAAGCTTAATTATCAAATTAATATCGGCTGGACGCTTAAAATCATGCACATCAGGGCATCAGGGCATCAGGGCATCAGGACAGTGGTGCTCTACCGTGCCCAATGGGTTTCAGAGGTAAATAGTATGTCAACTCTGGACAGGGCAGTAGCGAGGAATGTTATGAGGGTACTATCTCACTCCTTACATGCTGAAGGGCGGCCTCAAAATGCATCGAATTCACCATTCTGAAATTTATACTCTGTATGTCTCTACTATGGTTTTCACTGGCATCTGTCTCAACAAGCCCACGTTTGATTTGTTTTTCTCTCGGTAGATTGTAACACTCGACAGGTTCCGAGTCATAGGGTATATCTTCCTCAGCTTCTTCAGCGAGAAAGGCTAGATATTCTTCACATTTTGGGAGTGGGTGAGCGTTTATCCATAATCAATTCCTGACATAATCCGAAAATATAGATCTAAGTGAAATTCTTTACGCATTTGTTGTTGGTTCGTCATGTTGCAACCAAGTTCTGCCTTTATCCCTCTTTCAATGACGTGTACTATTGCCGGGTGTAATCAGCTGACGGATGTGGGTACATTCGGTATTTTATACTCTCCAATGGACGCAGTGTGCAGAGTGAAGCATTCAACCCATCCTAACTAGCTGATTTATTTAAACTATATAAAATTGTATGTGATCTTACGTGTGGGTCACCACTGCAAATAAGGACTCATCATGCCCGTTATTACCCTTCCTGATGGCAGCCAACGCCATTACGACCATGCTGTTAGCCCGCTGGATGTCGCACTTGATATCGGTCCTGGTCTTGCCAAAGCCTGTATCGCAGGCCGTGTAGACGGTGAACTGGTTGACGCATCCGATGTGATTGACCACGATGCAAAACTTGCCATCATCACCGTAAAAGATGAGGCTGGTTTAGAAATCCTGCGCCACTCCTGCGCCCACCTGCTGGGTCATGCTATTAAACAGCTGTGGCCACATACCAAAATGGCAATTGGCCCGGTTATCGACAACGGTTTTTACTACGACGTCGATCTTGACCACACCCTGACCCAGGAAGATCTTGAGCTGCTCGAAAAGCGTATGCACGAGCTGGCTGAGAAAGATTACGATGTCATCAAGAAGAAGGTGAGCTGGCACGAAGCGCGCGAAACCTTCGTCAACCGTGGCGAAAGCTACAAGGTTGCTATTCTTGATGAAAACATCAGCCATGATGATCAGCCAGGTCTGTATCATCATGAAGAATACGTTGATATGTGCCGCGGCCCGCACGTACCGAATATGCGTTTCTGCCATCATTTCAAACTGCAGAAAACCTCCGGTGCCTACTGGCGTGGCGACAGCAACAATAAAATGCTGCAGCGTATTTACGGCACCGCATGGGCAGATAAAAAACAACTCAATGCCTACCTGCAGCGTCTGGAAGAAGCGTCTAAGCGGGACCACCGTAAAATTGGTAAGCAGCTCGACCTGTATCATATGCAGGAAGAAGCGCCGGGCATGGTGTTCTGGCACAATGACGGCTGGACTATCTTCCGCGAACTGGAAGTATTTGTGCGTTCCAAGCTCAAAGAATACCAATATCAGGAAGTAAAAGGCCCGTTCATGATGGACCGTGTGCTGTGGGAAAAAACCGGCCACTGGGACAACTACAAAGATGCGATGTTCACGACATCTTCCGAGAACCGTGAATACTGCATCAAGCCGATGAACTGCCCAGGCCACGTACAAATCTTCAACCAGGGGCTGAAATCCTACCGTGACCTGCCATTGCGTATGGCCGAATTCGGTAGCTGCCACCGTAACGAACCGTCAGGTGCGCTTCACGGCCTGATGCGTGTGCGTGGATTTACCCAGGATGATGCACACGTTTTCTGTACTGAAGATCAGGTTCGCGATGAAGTGAACAGCTGTATTCGCATGGTTTATGACATGTACAGCACCTTCGGATTTGAAAAAATCGTCGTAAAACTGTCCACTCGTCCAGAAAAACGCATCGGTACAGACGAAATGTGGGATCGTGCAGAAGCTGACCTTGCGGTCGCGCTGCAGGAGAACGAAATCCCGTTTGAATACCAACCGGGTGAGGGCGCGTTTTACGGTCCGAAGATTGAATTTACCCTGTATGATTGCCTCGATCGTGCATGGCAGTGCGGTACCGTCCAGCTGGACTTCTCCCTGCCATCGCGTCTAAATGCGTCGTACATCGGCGAAAACAATGAGAAATTGGTGCCGGTTATGATTCACCGCGCCATTCTCGGCTCCATGGAAAGGTTTATCGGTATCCTCACCGAAGAATTCGCTGGGTTCTTCCCAACCTGGCTTGCTCCGGTCCAGGCAGTGGTCATGAATATCACTGATGGACAGTCTGAATACGTTAACGAATTGACCCGTAAACTACAAAATGCAGGCATTCGAGTAAAAGCAGACTTGAGAAATGAGAAGATAGGCTTTAAAATCCGTGAACACACGTTACGTCGTGTCCCTTACATGTTGGTTTGTGGCGATAAAGAAGTCGAAGCAGGCAAAGTAGCCGTTCGTACTCGCCGTGGCAAAGATTTAGGGAGCATGGACGTAAACGAAATGATTGAAAAACTGCAATTAGAAATTCGCAGTCGCAATCTTAATCAACTAGAGGAATAGAGTTATTAAAGGCGGAAAAAGAGTTCAACCGGCGCGTCCTAATCGCATAAACAAAGAAATTCGTGCCACAGAAGTTCGTCTGACAGGCTTAGACGGCGAACCTATTGGTATTGTCAGTCTGAATGAAGCTTTGGAAAAAGCCGAAGAGGCTGGGGTTGATTTAGTCGAAATCAGTCCCAATGCCGAACCGCCTGTGTGCCGCATCATGGATTACGGCAAGTTCCTCTACGAAAAAAGCAAATCTTCTAAGGAACAGAAGAAAAAGCAAAAAGTTATTCAGGTTAAGGAAATTAAATTCCGACCTGGCACTGACGATGGCGACTACCAGGTAAAACTCCGCAGCCTGGTTCGCTTTCTGGAAGAGGGTGATAAAGCTAAGATCACGCTGCGTTTCCGCGGTCGTGAGATGGCTCACCAACAGATCGGTATGGAAGTGCTTAACCGCGTCCGTGACGATCTGAGTGAACTGGCAGTGGTCGAATCCTTCCCATCGAAGATCGAAGGCCGCCAGATGATCATGGTGCTCGCTCCTAAGAAGAAACAGTAAGGCACACAAGTAACAGTTCCGGTGAGGCTCGCCTCGCCGGATTTGTTCGCCTTCTGGTTCGTTTAATTAACAATGCGAAGTGGAAAGTAATCAAATGCCAAAGATTAAAACAGTACGCGGCGCCGCTAAGCGCTTCAAAAAGACCGCCGGTGGTGGTTTTAAGCGTAAGCACGCTAACCTGCGTCACATTCTGACTAAAAAGTCTACTAAGCGTAAACGTCATCTGCGTCCAAAAGGCATGGTCTCCAAAGGAGATCTGGGTCTGGTCGTCGCATGTCTGCCGTACGCATAAGCAACTTTTAATTTTTTCAGAATATAGAACAGGAGAGCTAATATGGCTCGCGTAAAACGTGGTGTAATCGCACGTGCTCGTCACAAAAAAATCCTCAAACAAGCTAAAGGCTACTACGGTGCGCGTTCTCGCGTATACCGCGTTGCCTTCCAGGCTGTTATCAAAGCTGGTCAGTATGCTTACCGTGACCGTCGTCAACGTAAGCGTCAGTTCCGCCAGCTGTGGATTGCACGTATCAACGCTGCAGCTCGTCAGAACGGTATCTCTTACAGCAAATTCATCAACGGCCTGAAAAAAGCCTCTGTTGAAATTGACCGTAAGATCCTGGCTGACATCGCGGTATTCGACAAAGTGGCATTCTCTGCCCTGGTCGAAAAAGCGAAAGCAGCTCTGGCGTAAGCCAGTTATCAGAGGGAGCTTGTCTCCCTCTTTTAATTTCTAACCAAATCAATATATTGACATTTCAGGTGTGAGGTCTTTCAATACACCCAACGAAATCGTTAATTAAGGTAACTGCAAGCATGAATGCTGCTATTTTCCGCTTCTTTTTTTACTTTAGCGCCTGACTCAGGGGGCTTTGCGCGTAAGAGAAGAAACGAAAAACAGCGCTGAAAGCCTCCTTTGTGGAGGCTTTTTTTTTGCATGTCGAATTCACTGAGACAAACTACTCCGGTAAGTTACCGGCACAAGAGGAATACCATGCCACATCTCGCAGAGCTGGTTGCCAGTGCAACGGCCGCCATAAACGAGGCCCAGGATGTTGCCGCGTTAGACACCGTACGCGTCGAATATTTAGGGAAGAAAGGGCACCTGACCCTTCAGATGACCACCCTGCGTGAGCTGCCGGCAGAAGAGCGTCCGGCGGCAGGGGCTGTTATCAACGAAGCCAAAGAGCAGGTGCAGGAAGCGTTAAACGCCCGTAAAGCGGCACTTGAAAGTGCTGCGCTGAATGCCCGTCTGGCTCAGGAGACCATCGATGTCTCACTGCCGGGCCGCCGCATTGAGAATGGCGGCTTGCATCCTGTTACCCGTACTATCGACAGAATCGAGACGTTCTTTGGCGAGCTTGGCTTTACTGTGGCTACCGGTCCTGAGATCGAAGATGACTACCATAACTTTGACGCGCTGAATATCCCGGGCCACCACCCGGCACGTGCGGACCATGATACCTTCTGGTTCGACGCTAAGCGCCTGCTGCGCACGCAGACCTCAGGCGTGCAGATCCGTACTATGAAAGACAAACAGCCGCCGATCCGCATTATCGCACCGGGCCGCGTCTACCGTAACGATTATGACCAGACCCACACCCCGATGTTCCACCAGATGGAAGGGCTGATCGTTGATACAAACATCAGCTTTACCAATCTGAAGGGTACGCTGCACGACTTCCTGAATAATTTCTTTGAGGACGACTTGCAGATCCGCTTCCGTCCTTCGTATTTCCCGTTCACTGAACCGTCTGCGGAAGTCGACGTGATGGGTAAAAACGGCAAATGGCTTGAAGTGTTAGGCTGCGGCATGGTGCATCCGAACGTTCTGCGTAACGTGGGTATCGATCCAGAAGTTTACTCCGGCTTCGCCTTTGGGATGGGGATGGAGCGTCTGACCATGCTGCGCTATGGCGTGACAGACCTGCGAGCCTTCTTCGAAAATGACTTACGTTTCCTCAAACAGTTTAAATAAGGGCGGGATAGCCAATGAAATTCAGTGAACTCTGGTTACGCGAATGGGTAAACCCAGCCAATAGCAGCGAAGCGCTTTCCGATCAAATCACCATGGCAGGCCTGGAAGTTGACGGCGTTGACGCCGTTGCTGGCGCGTTCCACGGCGTGGTAGTGGGTGAAGTCGTTGAATGTGGTCAGCATCCTAACGCTGACAAACTGCGCGTCACAAAAGTAAATGTAGGTGGTGACCGTCTGCTGGACATCGTCTGTGGTGCGCCAAACTGCCGTCAGGGCCTGAAGGTTGCGGTTGCAACCGTCGGCGCTGTGCTGCCGGGTGATTTTAAAATCAAAGCGGCCAAGCTTCGAGGCGAACCGTCTGAAGGCATGCTGTGCTCTTTCTCAGAGCTGGGTATTTCCGACGACCATAACGGCATTATTGAGTTGCCTGCAGATGCGAAAGTCGGCACCGACATCCGCGAATTCCTGAAGCTTGATGACAACACCATTGAAATTAGCGTTACGCCAAACCGTGCGGATTGCCTGGGGATCATCGGCGTTGCGCGTGATGTTGCCGTGCTGAACAAGCTGCCGCTGGTAGAGCCGGAGATGGCTCCGGTGGCAGCGACAATCAGCGATACAATCGCGATTAAAGTCGATGCACCTGAAGCGTGCCCGCGCTATCTGGGCCGCGTAGTTAAAGGCATCAACGTTAAGGCACCTACACCGCTGTGGATGAAAGAAAAGCTGCGCCGCTGCGGTATTCGCTCCATAGACGCAGTGGTTGACGTGACCAACTATGTTCTGCTGGAGCTTGGTCAGCCGATGCACGCTTTTGACATGGATCGCATCGACGGCGGTATCATGGTTCGTATGGCAGAAGAGGGCGAAACCCTGACCCTGCTCGACGGCAACGAAGCAAAACTAAAAGCGGATACGCTGGTTATTGCCGACCATAACAAAGCGCTGGCCATGGGCGGCATCTTCGGCGGCGAGCATTCCGGCGTGAATGATGAAACCCAGAACGTCCTGCTGGAATGCGCGTTCTTTAGCCCGCTGTCCATCACAGGCCGCGCGCGTCGCCACGGTCTGCACACCGATGCCTCTCACCGCTATGAACGCGGCGTAGATTCTGCACTGCAATATAAAGCGATGGAGCGTGCAACCCGTCTGCTGATCGATCTGTGCGGCGGCGAAGCAGGCCCGGTTATCGACGTAACCAGCGAAACGCATCTACCAAAAGCCGCCACTATTACGCTGCGCCGCAGCAAACTGGATCGCCTGATTGGCCATCACATCGATGACGCGCAGGTAAGCGACATTCTGCGCCGTCTGGGCTGCGAAGTGGCCGAAGGCCAGGATCAATGGACCGCCGTGGCGCCGAGCTGGCGTTTCGACATGCAGATCGAAGAAGATCTGGTTGAAGAAGTAGCCCGCGTCTATGGTTATAACAATATCCCGGACGAGCCGGTGCAGGCTGGTCTAATCATGGGCAGCCACCGTGAAGCGGATCTCTCTCTTAAGCGTGTGAAAACCATGCTGGTGGACAAAGGCTATCAGGAAGTGATCACCTATAGCTTCGTGGATCCAAAAATTCAGCAGCTGGTGCACCCGGGTGAGGAGAACCTGATTCTGCCAAGCCCAATCTCCAGCGAGATGTCGGCGATGCGTCTTTCTTTGCTGACCGGCCTGCTGAATACCGTGGTTTATAATCAGAACCGCCAGCAGAGCCGCGCGCGTATCTTCGAATCGGGCCTGCGCTTTGTTCCTGATACGCAGGCAGACCTTGGTATCCGCCAGGATCTTATGCTGGCAGGGGCTCTCTGCGGCAACCGCTTTGAAGAACACTGGGATCTGGCGCGCAATACCGTCGACTTCTATGATTTGAAGGGCGATCTTGAGTCTATTCTTGATCTGACGGGTAAGCTTTCTGATATCGAATTCAGGGTGGCGAGCAACCCGGCCCTGCATCCAGGCCAAAGCGCTGCCATTTATTTATCGGGCGAATACGTTGGTTTCATTGGCGTTGTCCATCCGGAGCTGGAACGTAAGCTTTCTCTGAACGGCCGTACGCTGGTCTTTGAACTGCTGTGGAACAAGGTCGCAGACCGCGTGGTGCCTGATGCGCAGGATATTTCTCGCTTCCCGGCTAACCGCCGCGATATCGCAGTGGTGGTCGCTGAAAACGTTCCCGCAGCAGATGTTTTGGTCGAGTGTAAGAAAGTTGGCGCAAATCAGGTAGTTGGCGTAAACTTATTTGATGTGTACCGTGGCAAGGGCGTAGCCGAAGGTTATAAGAGCCTGGCCATTAGCCTTATCCTTCAGGATACCGGCCGTACACTTGAAGAAGAGGAGATTGCCACTACCGTTGCAAAATGCGTAGAGGCATTAAAAGAGCGATTCCAGGCATCATTGAGGGATTGAACGTATGGCGCTTACAAAAGCTGAAATGTCAGAATATCTGTTTGATAAGCTTGGGCTTAGCAAACGAGACGCTAAAGAGCTGGTAGAGCTGTTTTTTGAAGAGATCCGTCGCGCTCTGGAAAACGGTGAGCAGGTTAAACTATCAGGTTTTGGCAATTTTGACTTACGCGATAAAAACCAACGTCCCGGGCGTAACCCGAAGACCGGTGAAGACATTCCTATCACGGCCCGCCGTGTAGTGACGTTCCGACCTGGTCAGAAGTTGAAGAGTCGGGTTGAAAACGCGTCGCCAAAAGACGAGTAACCTGAGTTAACCAAAAAGGCCGCTGATGCGGCCTTTTTCTTTGCTTGTTCTTTCCAACATCCACCTCGTAAAATCAACGGCCTGACCGCCACTGAATGGATCTACCAGCCTGATGCTCACTTTTGTCACCCACCAACGACGCCTTGAACGCTTCTGGCTTATTACTTTGCTGGTGACGCTGATCGCCATGAGCGTGCTGAGCCTGTGCGCGGGGGACCAGTGGTTCGCACCGCAGCGCTGGCTCAACGATGACGCGCAAATCTTTCTCTGGCAGATACGTTTACCGCGTACCCTCGCCGTACTGCTGGTAGGGGCGGCGCTGTCGATTTCAGGCACTATTATGCAGGCGCTGTTTGAAAATCCACTGGCGGAACCGGGCCTGCTGGGCGTGTCTAACGGCGCTGGCGTGGCGCTGATTGCCGGTGTGCTTCTGGGTCATGGCATGCTGCCGACGTGGGTTCTGGGCCTGTGCGCCATCGCTGGCGCTTTGCTGATTACGCTCATTCTGCTGCGTTTTTCTCGTCGTCATCTGTCTACCAGCCGTTTGCTGTTGGCGGGCGTGGCGCTGGGGATTATCTGCAGCGCGCTGATGACATGGGCCGTTTACTTCAGCAGCAGTCTGGACCTGCGGCAACTGATGTACTGGATGATGGGTGGCTTTGGCGGCGTGGACTGGAGCCAGTGGTGGATGATGGTCACGCTGCTGCCGGTTATGGCCTGGCTGTGCCGCAGCTACGCGCCGTTAAATCTGATGGCCCTGGGGGAGACGTCGGCCCGTCAGCTCGGTCTGTCCGTCTCGATGTGGCGTAATATTCTGGTGATTGCAACCGGCTGGCTGGTGGGGGTAAGCGTGGCGCTTGCTGGCGCTATTGGTTTTATTGGCCTGGTGATCCCGCATATGCTGCGCCTTAATGGGCTGACCGATCACCGGGTTCTGTTGCCCGCCAGCGCCCTGGCTGGGGCTACGGCGTTGCTGGGGGCTGATGTTATTGCCCGTCTGGCCCTGACGTCCGCCGAGCTTCCGATTGGCGTGGTGACGGCTACGCTCGGGGCTCCCGTGTTCATTGGTTTATTGCTAAAATCCAGCCGTTAACCTGCCTATATCTATCTCAAAGATGCATGAAATGTTGTGCGGCGGAATAAAATATTTATAGAGTGATTGGGTTTGATGGAATAAAGACGTGATGGGTTGGCGGGCCGCCCGAGCAGGCGGCCTGAGCGTTTACCCTTCGGTGCTGAGATACTGCGTTGTGATAATTGCCCCTGGCATCATGCTGTGCAGACCGGCAATAAATTCTTCCCCCGCCTGCTGCAGGGCTTCCAGTGGCATAGTGGGCAGGCTTTCAAGAATAAACCACATATGCCGCGCCTTAGAGTCCAGGCGGGTTCTGATGCCCTGGCGCCAGTTCCAGCGGCGGCAGGTTACGCCTTTATCATCCCGCCAGATAACTTCACCGGCATCCGGGGACTCAACGGTAGGCTCGCCTTCCTTCATGATATCAAACGCTTCGTTGCCTTCCGCAAAGGTGAGGCGAGGGTTGCCGACGTAGGCCTCACTATTTTCACCGCCAACGGGCAGGGCGTAACGAATGCTGATGGCGTTATAAAGGTCGACCACGGGATCTATAGCGGGCAGGTCGCCGTCTTTCAGGACGCGTTTACGCAGCGCATCGGCAGAGTTTGGCGTGCGCTTCGGCTTAGCGCCAAATGCTTTGAACACCTCATGCCAGGCATCCAGATGGGCTGTCGCCCAGGGAACATCATTTTCAACTACGTCTTTGCACGCCTGCTTTAAAGCGGCCTCTGCCACTTCCGGGTGAAGAAGCGGAGCGGCTTCAACGAGGATGCTCAGCGCCCTGAAGCCCGGCGCAATACGGCTAAGGGAGGGATCGATGGAAGGTGAAAAGGTGCTCATGGACTTTTCCTGTCGTTGATGATTGAAGTTATTCACTATTTTAGCCCCGGCGCGGGTAAAAAAACCAAAAAACCTTTGCTGCTATAGCTATTATTAAAGGCCGGATGGTAGCTTAGCAGGCTACCGGTCTGTTACCGGGTTCACCTCACCGCGCGAAACATTAAGGGGATGCTATGCAGGATATTCTGAACACCGAGATCAAAACCATTGATGGCGAAACGACGACGCTTGAGCGCTGGAAGGGAAACGTGCTGCTGCTGGTCAACGTCGCCTCGAAGTGCGGCCTGACTGCGCAGTACGAACAGCTGGAAAATATTCATAAAGCCTGGGCAGACAGAGGGTTCACCGTGCTCGGTTTCCCGTGCAACCAGTTTCTTGGTCAGGAGCCCGGCAGCGAAGAAGAGATTAAAACCTTCTGCAGCACGACCTACGGCGTAACATTCCCTATGTTCAGCAAGCTGGAAGTAAACGGTGAAAACCGCCACCCGCTGTATCAGAAGCTGATCGAAGCAGCACCGACAGCTGTCGCACCTGAAGAGAGCGGTTTTTACGAACGCCTCAGCAGCAAAGGCCGTGCGCCGCTCTATCCGGACGATATTCTTTGGAACTTTGAAAAGTTTCTGGTCGGTCGCGACGGACAGGTCGTGCAGCGTTTCTCGCCGGATATGACGCCGGAAGATCCTATCGTCATGGAAGCCATCAAAATGGCGCTAGCGAAGTAAACTATGCCGCTTTTGCAGCTAACGGATGTCGGGGTCGCCGGAAGGCTTGGCCCCATTACTGCCTCGGTAAAGCCCGGCGAGCTGGTTCACCTTGTCGGGCCTAACGGCGCGGGCAAAAGCACCCTTATTACTCGTTTAGCGGGGCTGTCTTCAGGGGAAGGGGAGATTGTGTTCAAGGAGCAGCCTCTTGCCGAGTGGTCTCCTTTAGAGCTTTCCCGCAGCCGCGCGTATCTCACGCAACAGCAGCTCCCTCCCTTTGCCATGCCAGTCTGGCACTACCTGCAGCTTCATCAGGCGGCAAAGCAGGCTGAAAGCGTCATGCTGCGGCTGGTGGAAGCCTTCTGGCTTACGGACAAGCTCAACCGCCAGGTGAATCAGCTTTCCGGAGGAGAGTGGCAAAGGGTGCGCCTGGCGGCAGTGATCCTCCAAATTCATCCAGACGTTAATTTGCAGGGAAGCCTGCTGCTGCTGGATGAGCCGATGAACAGCCTGGACGTGGCGCAGCAGGCGGCGCTTGACCGTCAGCTAATGGCGCTATGCGAGTCAGGCATCGCGGTCATAATGAGCAGCCACGATTTAAACCATTCGCTGCGCCATGCTCATACTGCCTGGCTGTTAAGGGCTGGTAAAATGGTTGCACAAGGCGCACGAGACGACGTTCTTACTCCGCAACATTTAGCAAAAGCCTACAACATGCATTTCAGACGGTTACAAATTGAGGGGCATAGTATGCTGATTACGCCGCTTTCTGGGGGCTAAAACTTGCATCAATTCATCGGTAAGCGCTAAATTACAGACAATTATAAACGCTTAGGATTAGCCTGAAAAATGCGCGTATGGCTTATAGCAGTGGCATGTCTGATACTCGCAGGGTGTAGTCATCACGCTCCGCCGCCGAATGGGCGACTTTCAGACTCAATAACGGTAATAGCAAAGCTCAACGACCAGCTAAGCGGCTGGCGAGGCACGCCATACCGATACGGCGGTATGACCCGTCATGGCGTCGACTGTTCCGGATTTGTGTTAACCACGTTCCGTGACCAGTTTGATTTGCAGCTTCCGCGTGAAACCAGCGCACAAGCCGAAATAGGCACGGAAATCGATAAAAGTGATTTGCTGCCCGGCGACCTGGTGTTCTTCAAAACCGGTGCTGGAGATAGCGGGCTACACGTTGGCATCTACGACACCGACAATCAGTTTATCCACGCCTCCACCAGCCGGGGCGTAATGCGCTCTTCGCTGGATAACGTCTACTGGCGGAAAAAGTTCTGGCAGGCCCGCCGCATCTGATTCGGCGAGTCGCAAATTTGGTGTAAAGGGGCCTGATGGTTACTCTGGAAGATGTTGCCGCACTCGCCGGGGTATCCCGCGCGACCGTTTCGCGGGTGGTGAATGGTGACACTAATGTCAGGACTCAGACGCGCCTCATCGTCGAAGCGGCTATTGCTGAACTCGGCTATTCCCCTAATCCTGCCGCCCGCGCGCTGGCTTCCAGCCAGAGTAATACGCTCGGGCTGGTCACCACCAATTATCGCGGCGGCTTCTTCGGCGCGCTGATGGATACCGTGCAGAGCGAAACTGAGCTTCACGGCATGCAGCTGCTGGTGACACAGGGGCGTAGTTCTGCCGAAAATGAGCTGGGAGCTATTCAGCGGTTATATAATCTGCGCTGCGATGGGCTGGTTCTGCATATTCGCGCCCTTGAAGATGAGGCTTTGCTGAGGCTTGCGGAGCAGGGGCGCAAATTTGTGGTTCTGGATCGCGAAGTGGCAGGCCTTGAGGATCGCTGTGTGGTCTTCGATCACCGCAGCGCAAGCGAACTGGCCACCCAAGTCTTTATTAACGGCGGGCATACCAGAATTGCCTGTCTGCACGGCCCCACCAGCCGAGCCTCCAGCCTGCTGCGCAGGCAGGGCTTTCTGGACGCTATGCATAAGGCCGGTCTGGAGCCTGTTGCGACGCTTGAGGGGGATTACGACATGCCGAGCGGGCATCAGCAGACAACCCTTCTGCTTCAGGAAGCCAGGCCCACGGCGATCTATTGTTGTAATGAAGAGATGGCCCTGGGCGCGATGCTGGCGATTAACGAACGCGGGCTGCGCATCCCACAGGATATCTCGTTAATCTGCTACGACAGCGGGGAGCGTGCCCCGTTTGTCCGCCCGGCATTAACCAGCGTCCATTTCCCGATTAGCGAAATGGCACGCTACGCGACGTGGAAATTATTGAATGAACACTGCGAGAAAGAAAGTTTCCTGCCGCAGATTGTTCACCGTGATTCAGTGCGGGGCAATCAGTAAAACTAGCCTTAAAGAGGTATCCAGGATAAGCTGAATATAATCTTAAAGGAATAATCTTAAGTATTTCAGGGAAGCAAGTGAACTTAATCCATGTAAAATCAATCCAGTGGATACTGGATGTTCATCGCGCGACGGTGTCGTCCGCCTTTTTAGAATCATGGCTGGCAACATGAACGTCACTCTCGATATTGTTTATCACTCTCAGTTTTATTTCCTGCCGCTGCGAACGCCGGAAGGGCGGCTCTTTGGCGTGGAGCTAATCACTAACTTTGTCGGCGTTGACGCCCCCGTCCGTATTCCAACGGAACTCATTTCCCCTTATATTACTCCTGAACAAGAACTAAAATTGTTTCGCGAAAAATTATCATTACTCGTGAATCATCAAGATTTCTTTAAGGCTCAGCAACTCGTTACCTGGCTAAATATAAGCGAAGAAATCGTTAATGCTATTCCGGACACGCCGGAACTCATTACCCTTATCGACCAGCTGCCTTTTCTGGCGTTTACTATTACCGAATCTTTTAATGATTTAAATCTCGGTGCCGACAATTTAAAATTACGCACGTTCTCCCGGCGGTTCCCTCTGGTGCTGGCTAACTTTGGCGCGGGGGTTATTACGACTAAACCAATACTCGATGGCCTGTTTACCGCCGTAATGCTGGACAGGGCATTTATTCAGAAACAGCTACATGCACGCTCTTTCGCGCCGTTTATGCTGGCCATACTTTCTCAGCTGACGCCTTTCTGTCGCGATATGATAATTGCGGGTATTGACGATGAAGCCGCACTTAGCAAAGCTGCTCCCCTGGGGTTCAGGGCCATGCAGGGCGGGTTCTGGCCTGCCGTGCCGGTGGATTCGCTTAGCGAACTGATACTGCGACCTTAAAGACCCTGTTGTCAGACCGTGTTTTATTCCGGGCGTAACCACTACACTATCAGTCAGGAGGATCCATGACTGATAACCCCGTATTTAAAAACAGCTGGCACGACGAGCTCGCCAGCTTTTACAGCGAATTAAGCCCTACGCCGCTGCGCAACCCGCGTTTGCTTTATCATAACCGCCAGCTCGCCAGCGAGCTTGCCCTGGGAAATGAGCTGTTTGACGCGGCGCATATCGGCGTCTGGAGCGGTGAGATGCTGCTTCCCGGCATGCAGCCCGTAGCCCAGGTCTATAGCGGGCACCAGTTTGGCGTCTGGGCGGGCCAGCTGGGGGACGGGCGAGGGATCCTTTTGGGTGAACAACGGCTCTCCGACGGCCGCAAATTCGATTGGCATCTGAAAGGCGCTGGGCTCACGCCATATTCCCGTATGGGCGACGGCAGGGCAGTTTTACGCTCAACGATTCGTGAGTTTTTGGCCAGCGAGGCGATGCATACGCTGGGGATCCCAACAACCCGTGCGCTGACCATCGTCACCAGCGAAACGCCGGTAAGACGTGAAACAACCGAACAGGGCGCTATGCTGATGCGTATAGCAGAAAGCCACGTGCGCTTCGGTCATTTTGAGCATTTCTACTACCGGCGCGAGCCGCAAAAAGTCCAGCAGCTGGCGGATTACGTCATTGCCCACCACTGGCCTCAGCTGGCGGAACAGCCAGAACGTTATGCGCTTTGGTTCCGTGATGTCGTCGAGCGCACGGCGAGCACGATAGCCCAGTGGCAGACCGTTGGTTTTGCGCATGGCGTGATGAACACCGACAATATGTCGATTCTTGGGCTGACCATGGACTACGGTCCGTACGGCTTCCTCGACGACTACCAGCCTGATTTTATTTGCAACCACTCGGATCATCAGGGCCGCTATGCCTTTGATAATCAGCCTGCCGTGGGGCTGTGGAATCTGCAGCGTCTGGCGCAGTCGCTTTCGCCGTTTATTGATGTGGACGTGCTGAACGATACGCTGGATCACTATCAGTTTGCGCTGATGCGCACGTTTGGGGCTAAGATGCGTGCGAAGCTGGGCTTCCTCACCGAGGAGAAGGCTGACAACGATTTGCTCACCGAACTGTTTGCCCTGATGAGCACAGAGCGCAGCGATTACACGCGAACGTTTCGTATGCTGAGCCAAACTGAACAAAACGACGCCGCCTCGCCGCTACGGGATGAGTTTATCGACAGGGTAGCGTTTGACAGCTGGTTTACGCGCTATCGCGAAAGGTTGCAGATTGAGCAGGTGAGCGATGCGCAAAGACAGGCGGTGATGACCTCAGCGAACCCGTCAGTGGTGCTGAGAAACTGGCTGGCGCAGCGGGCAATCAGCGCCGCTGAAGCAGGGGACATCAGCGCAGTGGTCCGTCTGCATGAGGCGCTGAGCCAGCCGTTTGCCGACCATGAAGAGGATTTAACCCAGCGCCCGCCGGACTGGGGTAAACATCTGGAAGTTAGCTGTTCAAGCTAGCCTCCAGGCGGATAACGCATTACGGCTTCAGCCAGACCTGCGGAGCGGAGTGTTCGGGATGGCTGGACACTTTTAGCTCGGCCTGATACCAGTGCTGAAGCGTCGTTTCATTGAGCACCTCCTGCGGCGTACCCTGCGCAACCAGCCTGCCGCCGTGCAGAAGTACAATGCGATCCGCCCACAGCGCCGCCAGATTCAGGTCATGCACCACCACGCAAACGCAGAGTGTCCCCATCAGTGCCAACCTGCGCAACAGACGCAGAATATGCTGCTGGTGGTAGAGGTCCAGCGCGGAAGTGGGTTCATCCAGAAACAGCCAGCCGCGCGGCTGCCCGTTATGCCAAAGCTGGGCGAGCGCCCTTGCCAGCTGAACCCGCTGCTGCTCACCCCCGGAAAGCTGGCAGAAATCCCGTCCCGCAAGATCGTCACAGCCGGTCAGCGCCATCACTTCCTGTACCACGTCTGGGGTCTGTGCCGCAGGCCAGGGCGCGCGGCCCATGGCGATGACTTCTTCCACCGCCCAGCTAAACGCCATGCCGCTGCGCTGACGCATCACCGCTCGCCTGCGCGACAAGGCTTCATTGCACCACTCTCCTAACGGTTTTTCCGCCAGTATCACCATGCCCTCATCTGGCGGCTGATAACCGGTCAGTACCCGTAACAATGTTGATTTCCCGGCGCCGTTCGGCCCGATTAGCGCAACAACCTCGCCCGGCGTCAGGGTCAGGCTGACGTTATTCAGCAGCTTACGACCGGCTGCGTGCAGCGAGATGCGCTGTGCCTGAAGAATGTCAGCCATCTGTCTCTCTCCGTTGACGAAATATCAGCGCCAGGAACCACGGCCCGCCCAGCAGGCTGCTGCGGGAGGGTAGAAGTGAAAGGTTTATCCATACGATTCATTCCATGTGCAAATGACAATTAATGTAACAATGATAATCAATATCAATAAACTCGATTGCAGCAGCAAGCGTTATTTGTAAGAAAAATGTGAATGGACCAATTTTGAGCGAAGAGGGAAAAAGGCGGATGCGTTTTCGCTAATCCGCACGGCAAGGAAGCATTGAGAGGGGTGGATAAGCGTAAACGTCATCCACCATTAAAATTAAAAACGGCTACCGGCGGCGTCCGCCAGCATTGCCAGCAGGGTCTCTGTATCTTCCCAGCTGAGGCAAGGATCGGTGATGGACTGGCCATATTTCAGCGGCTGTCCGGCAACGATCTTCTGGGTGCCCTCGAGGATAAAGCTTTCTGCCATGATGCCGGCAATGGCGCGGGAGCCGTTGCGGATCTGGCTGCAGACGTCCTCGCACACCTCGAGTTGGCGGCGGTGCTGCTTTTGGCAGTTACCGTGGCTGAAGTCGACAACCAGCTGCTCCGGCAAATCGAACTCCTGCAGGCTGTCGCAGGCCGCGGCGATATCCGCCGCGTGGTAGTTCGGCTGTTTGCCGCCGCGCATAATCACATGGCCGTACGGGTTACCGCTGGTCTGGTAAATCGTCATCTGGCCGTGCTTGTCCGGAGAGAGGAACATGTGGCTGGCGCGGGCAGCGCGAATCGCGTCGATCGCGATGCGGGTATTGCCGTCAGTGCCGTTCTTAAAGCCAACGGGGCAGGAGAGCGCCGAGGCCATTTCACGGTGGATCTGGCTTTCCGTCGTGCGTGCCCCAATTGCGCCCCAGCTGATTAAATCGGCAATAAACTGGCCGATCACCATATCCAGAAACTCTGTCGCCGTCGGTACGCCCAGTTCGTTCACCTGCAACAGCAGGCGGCGGGCCTGCTCAATGCCGTGATTCACGCGGTAGCTGCCGTTCAGTTCAGGATCGGAGATAAGCCCCTTCCAGCCAACCACGGTGCGCGGCTTTTCAAAATAGGTGCGCATCACGATTTCCAGGCGATCGCCATGTTTCCGACGCATCCCCTCCAGGCGGCGGGCGTAATCCATGGCCGCGTCCAGGTCGTGAATTGAGCATGGCCCCACGATCACCAGCAGGCGATTATCTTCACCGTTAAGGATTTTTTCGATGCGACGGCGGGAGGCGATAACGTTTTGTGCCACCTCAGGCGAGACAGGTAAGCGGTCGGCCAGCGCTGCGGGAGTGACCAGGCTGTCGATGCGCGCTGTTCGCAGTTCATCTGTTTTATTCATTGTGTGTCTCAGAAATTTTTGTCTTCTGCGCGGCGAGAGTGCCGGGAAGTGATGGCGATCACGATAAACCAATTTATGCCGATTTCAACCGCACAACGGGAATAACGCCATCGCAATCTGTCTATCCTGACATACAATGTAAATCTTGTGTACTAGTTTCTTAGTACATGCGACGATTCAGGCCCATGATATCCAGAATCTTTGTGGCCATCTCCTCGACGGAATAATTGGTGCTGTTGAGGTAGCGGATCTGATTTTTTCGGAACAGAGCTTCGACCTCAGCCACTTCGAGGCGGCACTGGCGCAGAGAGGCATAGCGGCTGTTTTCACGACGCTCTTCGCGAATGGCGGCAAGGCGTTCCGGGTTAATTGTCAGGCCGAACAGTTTATGCTGAAGCGGTTTCAGCTCGGCGGGAAGCTGAATATTGTCCATATCGTCGGCGATAAACGGATAGTTTGCCGCCCGGATACCAAACTGCATGGCGAGGTACAGGCTGGTCGGCGTTTTGCCGCAGCGGGAGACGCCCAGCAGAATCACCTGCGCCTGATCGAGATTGCGCATGGAAATGCCGTCATCGTGGGCAAGCGTGTAGTCAATGGCGGCGATCCTGGCGTCATATTTGATTAAGTTGCCGGGGTTCAGACCGTGGGTACGGTGGGCGACAGGCGTCGGGTCCAGCTTCAGCTCCTGCTGTAAAGGAGCGACCAGCGCCTGAACGATATCCTGACAAAAGCCTTCGCTTGTCACGATGATATCGCGAATTTCGGGCAGCACGATGGAGTAGAACACCAGCGGCCGGATGCCGGTCTGCTGATAAAGGGCGTCAATTTGCTCTTTCACGGCCCTGGCACGGCTTTCATTTTCCACAAACGGTAGCGTGATGCTGTTAATCGCAACCGGAAACTGAGACATCACCGCATGGCCCAGCACTTCAGCGGTAATGGCGGTGCCATCGGAAATATAAAAAACCTGTCGGTCTACGGCGTTATCCATGTTTTGTCCCTGACATTTGCGGCAATTGCGTAAAGCATAAATTAAAACAACGGGAATCGGGATAATCCTTATCGCAAAATGAAAAATGAACAGGTGTTTTTATTTTTAATGAAATGGCTACGTCATTTATCAAATGAAAGATTAACCACACAGTAAAAGAGGATTAAATGAATAATCAAAGATTTACAATGAGGGTTAATGTATCTGAAAAATTCATATTTTTATTTTGCTTGAACGATTCACCCGTTTCACTCAGCGGGTCAAATATGGCAGGCTAATAACGATGTAATGCGTTTCTTGTACCCATTCATATATCACAAAAGGATTGTCTCGATGTCCAATTCGTCACCGCTGGTGCTTTGGTATAACCAACTCGGCATGAATGATGTAGACAGGGTCGGGGGAAAGAATGCCTCCCTGGGTGAAATGATTACCAACCTTTCAGGTATGGGCGTCTCCGTGCCGAACGGTTTTGCCACCACCGCCGAAGCGTTTAATTATTTTCTCGACCAAAGTGGTGTAAACCAGCGTATTTATGAGCTGCTCGACAAAACGGATATTGACGACGTTGCCGCGCTTGCCAAAGCCGGAACGCAAATCCGCCAGTGGATCATCGACACGCCTTTCCAGCCCGAGCTGGAAAAAGCCATTCACGACGCCTACGAACAGCTTTCTGCTGACGACGCTGAAGCCTCTTTTGCCGTGCGCTCCTCCGCTACGGCAGAAGATATGCCGGATGCGTCGTTTGCCGGGCAACAAGAAACCTTCCTCAACGTACAGGGGTATGATGCGGTGCTGGTGGCGGTGAAGCATGTGTTTGCTTCGCTGTTTAACGACCGGGCCATCTCCTACCGCGTACACCAAGGCTACGACCACCGCGGCGTGGCCCTTTCCGCCGGGGTTCAGCGCATGGTTCGCTCTGATCTGGCCTCGTCGGGCGTGATGTTCTCCATCGACACCGAATCCGGCTTTGAGCAGGTGGTGTTTATTACGTCTGCCTACGGGCTGGGCGAGATGGTGGTGCAGGGCGCGGTTAACCCGGATGAGTTCTACGTCCATAAACCGACGCTGGAAGCCGGCAGGCCGTCCATCGTGCGCCGTAACATGGGCTCGAAAAAAATCCGCATGGTCTATGCCCCAAGCCAGGAGCATGGCAAGCAGGTACGCATCGAAGACGTGCCGCAGGCGGACCGCGATCGGTTCTCCATTACGCCTGAAGAGGTGCAGGAGCTGGCGAAGCAGGCCGTACAGATTGAAAAACACTACGCTCGCCCAATGGATATCGAATGGGCGAAAGACGGCCACACCGGCAAGCTGTTTATCGTCCAGGCCCGCCCGGAAACTGTGCGCTCTCAGGGGCAGGTTATGGAGCGCTATCAGCTGCACTCCCAGGGAAAAATCGTCGCGGAAGGCCGTGCCATCGGCCACCGCATCGGTGCGGGTCCGGTGAAGGTCATTCACAATATCAGAGAAATGCACCTTATCCAGCCCGGCGACGTGCTGGTGACCGACATGACCGACCCGGACTGGGAGCCGATCATGAAAAAGGCGTCCGCTATCGTGACCAACCGCGGCGGGCGAACCTGCCATGCGGCGATCATCGCACGTGAGCTGGGCATCCCGGCCGTGGTTGGCTGCGGTGATGCAACGGAGCGCATGAAGGACGATCAGAACGTGACCGTCTCCTGCGCAGAAGGCGACACCGGCTATGTCTATCAGGATCTGCTGGACTTCAGCGTGAAGAGCTCCACGGTAGATACCATGCCGGACCTGCCGCTGAAAATCATGATGAACGTCGGCAACCCCGATCGCGCGTTCGACTTCGCCTGTCTGCCTAACGAGGGAGTGGGCCTGGCCCGTCTGGAGTTCATCATTAACCGCATGATTGGCGTACACCCTCGTGCGCTGCTGGAGTTTGACCAGCAGGAGCCTGGGCTGCAAAAAGAAATCCGCGAAATGATGAAAGGCTATGACGACCCCGTTGAGTTCTACGTTGGACGTCTGACCGAAGGGATCGCGACGCTGGGCGCTGCGTTCTGGCCGAAGCGCGTCATCGTTCGCCTGTCAGACTTCAAATCTAACGAATACGCCAACCTGGTCGGCGGAGAGCGCTACGAGCCGGAAGAAGAGAACCCGATGCTCGGCTTCCGCGGCGCGGGCCGCTATGTGGCGGACAGCTTCCGTGACTGCTTCGCCCTGGAGTGCGCCGCCATGAAGCGCGTGCGCAACGACATGGGGCTGACCAACGTCGAAGTGATGGTACCGTTTGTACGTACCGTCGCCCAGGCGAAAGCCGTGGTGGAAGAGCTGGAGCGTCAGGGCCTGAAGCGCGGCGAGAACGGGCTGAAAATCATCATGATGTGTGAGATCCCGTCTAACGCCCTGCTGGCGGATGAGTTCCTGCAGTACTTCGATGGCTTCTCTATCGGCTCCAACGACATGACGCAGCTGGCGCTGGGCCTGGATCGCGACTCCGGCGTGGTGTCTGAACTGTTTGATGAGCGTAACGACGCGGTGAAAGCGCTGCTGTCGATGGCCATTAAAGCCGCGAAGAAGCAGGGAAAATACGTGGGTATCTGCGGGCAGGGTCCATCCGATCACGAAGACTTTGCTGCCTGGCTTATGGAAGAGGGGATCGACAGCCTCTCCCTGAACCCGGACACCGTAGTGCAAACCTGGCTCAGTCTGGCAGAAATTAATAAGTAAAATCTAAGGCGGGTGATAAAACACCCGCCTTACTTATCTCTAGTGCGACTGTGGCAATGCTTTTGTTAACTCCGCCTGAGCCTGGAATTTCCCTTCGCTCAGGTCGCTGACTATATCGTTCATTCTCGCTTCGGTTAAACGATAGTAACGAATGGAGAAGGCGGTAATCAGATAAAACACGGCCGGTAAAACGGTGAATAGAATTAATACGCCGCGTACCGCTTCCGCTGACTGCTGCTCTACGCCAGCCTGATAGCCATAAAACGCCAGCCCCCAGCCCGTTAACGCGCCGCCGATAGCTACGCCGAGTTTAATAATGAATATATTCGCCGCGACGTTCATGCCGGTGATCCGCCGCTGGGTTTTCCATTCGCCATAGTTATTCGCATCGGTGATCATCGACCACTGAAGTGGCGCGTTAATACCCTGAAGTATGTTAAGGATAATATGCACGATAAACGCTGGAACCCAGTAATCCGTCGGTAATACCAGGAACAGCAGGCCGACCAGCGCGCTGAGAATATTAACCCATACCGAAGCACGGATTTTACACATCCATGCGCCAACCCATTTCGCGGATAAGCTGCCTATTACAGCCGCAACGGTGGTTGCAAGCATGAAGAGCGAAATAATATTGCTTCCCTGGTTAAGAATATATTGTACGAAGTAAACCAGTAAGCTGCCGCGAACCACAACGCCGCACAGCATTGCCAGGTTATAAACTGACAATATACGCCACTGGTCGTTTTGCATCAGAATGCGGACGTCGCGATAAATATTAAGGTTTTCTTCTTTAACCGGCGTAATGCGCTCACGGGTCGTTGCAAAACAGACCAGGAACATCAGGCAGCCAATCACGCCGAAAATTCCCATTGCCCACTGCATGCCGCTGGCCCGGTCACCCGGCGCAATAAAATCTGCCAGCGGCAGGATGAGAGCGGTACCCATTGCGCCGCCAATTGGCGCAATGGCAAAACGCCAGGACTGCAGCGATAAATTTTCCTGCGGATCCGCCGTAATGGCGGCGCCCAGCGAGCAATAGGGGATATTGATTGCTGTGTACATCAGCGTCATAAAAATATAGGCAAGAACGGCGTAGATAATTTTTCCGGTTTGTTCGAAGTCGGGCGTGGAATAGACCAGCACGCAGCTTACGGCAAATGGTACGCAGATTATCAGCAGCCAGGGACGGAATCTTCCCCAGCGGCTTTTGGTCTGATCGGCAATAGCGCCCATGATCGGGTCTGTTATTGCATCCAGCACCCGGACCACCAGGAAAAGCGTGCCCATCACCGCAGGGGGCAGGCCGTAAATATTCGTGTAGAAATAGGCCAGAATAGCCACCGAAGAATCAAACACGATATGGCTTGCTGCATCACCCAGCCCGAAGCCTAGTTTTTCTTTACTGCTAATTCTTCCCGTTATTGTCGACATGGTTTTACCTATTTTAATAGCCCTGGGTACGTAGAAGAAGGTAAGCGGTGAATGTCGGGGCGGGTATTGAGATTTTTAACTTATAAATTATGTTTCTTATCAATTGTGACGCAGATGCACACCGTGAAGCATTTTAGGTAACCGGTTGCAGATATTTTCATGCTGTTTTTGAGACTCATCACATTCGGTCGAGAAAACCAAATATCGTAAACGCGCAGTCTGTTTCGGCAATTGCCGCGGGCGAGGTTCATCCGCAATATCACTAATAACGATGGAGAAATTAACGAGCCAAAATTCGATGAGCCTCTAAGGGGAAAATAATGTCTGCTATCTATAAGGATGCCCGCCGCTCGGTTAACGAGCGCGTTGCCGATTTACTTTCACGCATGACGCCGGAAGAAAAATTCGCACAGATGCACGCGTACTGGCTGATTTTGTCGAGTGATGGCAATCACCGGGAAAGAACCGATCTGAGCGATGAGTTTGCTGGTGTTACGGAGCAGGCCGGCCTCGCCGAACGTTTAAAGCTCGGCATCGGCCAAATTACGCGCCCGCTGGGCACACACATCATCGATGCGCAAGAGGGCGTCCGGGCAGCTAACCGCCTGCAAAAAACGCTGGTGGAAGATACGCGGCTGGGGATCCCGGCACTGTTCCATGAAGAGTGCCTGGTTGGCCTGCTGTGCAAAGATGCCACGTTGTTTCCTTCGCCGCTGAATTATGGTTCAACCTGGGATCCGGAACTTATCGAACGTGCCGCTGAGGCGATAGGCAAAGAGGCCCGGTCGACGGGCTGCCATCAGGGGCTGGCACCGGTGCTGGACGTCTCGCGAGATGTGCGCTGGGGCCGGACGGAGGAGACCTTTGGCGAGGATCCGTGGCTGGTCGGCACGATGGCAACCAGCTACGTGAAAGGCTTACAGGGTAAAAAACGTGACCTGCTGGCGACGCTTAAGCACTATGTCGGCCACTCATTTAGCGAAGGCGCGCGCAACCATGCCCCGGTTCACCTCGGTTTCTGCGAGCTGAACGACACTTTCCTGCTGCCCTTTGAGATGGCGGTGAAGCTTGCGAACGCAGGCTCCGTGATGCCTGCCTATCACGATATCGATAACCAGCCCGGGCACTCTGATGAGTTCCTGCTCACCACAATTCTGCGCGAGCAGTGGGGCTTCGACGGGCTGGTGGTGGCGGACTATGGCGGTGTCAGCCTCCTGCATCAGCACCACGGTATCTCTCATGATCCTGCAGAATCGGCAGCGCTGGCATTTAATGCCGGTCTGGACGTAGAGCTGCCCAAAGATGACTGCGCACGCCATCTGGCCGGGGCCGTCGAGCGCGGGCTGATTACCATGGCAAAAGTTGATGAAATTGTTGCTCGCGTGCTCAAGGAAAAATTCCGCCTGGGCCTGTTTGAACATCCTTATGCCGATGAAAACCAGGTAGCGCTGCAGAGTGACTCGGCAAAACAGCTTGCCCGCGAGGTTGCCACCCGCTCCATCACCCTGCTGGAAAATGACGGCACGTTGCCGCTAAAAGGCACACCTGAAGTCGCCGTCATTGGGCCTACCGCAGACGACCCGCTGGCGCTGCTGAGCGGCTACAGCTTCCCGGTGCACCTGATCATCAGCGATATGCTGGAGCAGACGTCGCAGGTGGTAACCCCGCTGGCCGCGCTGTGTGAGCGGCTTGGCAGCGAAAATGTCCGCTATGCTAAAGGCTGCCATATTATAGAAAAACGCATGGCTGGTGCGCCGGTCTTCCCCGGCGATAGCGGCGCTAAACCTATGCAAAGCTCCCCGGTCTCGCAGGATATCAGCCTTATCCCGGAAGCGGTGCTTATCGCGCAACAGAGTGATGTTGTCGTACTTTGCGTCGGCGATTTGGCCGGGCTGTTCCAGAGCGGCACCGTGGGGGAAGGGTCAGATACCGACAGCCTGGCGCTACCCGGCGTTCAACAGCAGCTGCTGGATGAGCTGGTGGCAACGGGCAAACCAGTGGTGGTGGTAATGACGGGTGGGCGTCCTTATAACCTGGGCGGTCAGGAAGATAATGTGGCGGCGCTGCTGATGGCGTGGGCACCGGGGCAGGAGGGAGGCTATGCGATTGCGGACGTGCTAACGGGGCAGGCCGAGCCGGGAGGCAGGCTGGTGGTTTCCGTCCCGAAAAGCGCTGGGGCCATGCCTTACTACTATAACCACAAGCTAAAAAGCGGCGGCACCCCGTTCGCCTTCCACTTTGGCTCGCGCTATCCATTTGGTTACGGAAAAACATGGACGGACTTCAGCTACGGTCCGCTGAAACTTGCCGGTAAAAAGATTGAAAACCAGGGCGGTGAAATAATCGCAAGCGTCACGGTGACAAACTGTGGTCGCGAAGCAGGGAGTGAGGTCGTCCAGCTCTACGTTCACGACAAAGTCGCCTCAATGGTACGTCCAGTGCAGGAACTTAAGGCTTTCCAGCGCGTATATTTACAGGCCGGAGAAAGTGCAGAGCTGACGTTCAATGTGCCGACGGATATGCTCAACTTTACCCGCCGTTACGGACAGCGCGTGGTGGAGCCTGGCGAATTTGAAATAAGAGTGGGTGCCTCAAGCGGCGATATTCGCAGCCGTGACGTGCTGAATGTTGAGGGGGACGTTCATGTTCTGCAGGGGCAATGGCGTATGGTCAGCCACTGCGAGGTTACGCAGTAGGCAACAGGTGATGTGACTTGTTGGATGACGCTTCGCTTAACCGGCCTACGTTTGGTTATGCAGGGGATCAGCGATGGCGTCACCCACCCGTCAGTAATCGATTCCAATCTGTGCTTTCACGCCGATATCAAACGCATGCTTAACCGGACGCAACTCGCTGACCGTATCGGCAATCTCCAGGATATCCCTGTGGCAGCCGCGGCCGGTAATAATGACCGTCTGGTTTGCCGGACGCTGCTGCAGCGCCTCCATCACTTCCGCAAGCGGCAGGTAATCGTAGGCCACCATATAGGTGATCTCATCGAGGATCACCATATCCAGCGAGCTGTCCGCCAGCATACGCTTTGCGTGCTGCCAGACTGTCAGGCAGGCCTCGGTATCCGTCTCCCGGTTCTGCGTCTCCCAGGTGAAGCCGGTGGCCATGACCTGGAACTCCACGCCGTGCGGCTCCAGCAGATTACGCTCGCCGTTTGGCCACTGGCCTTTAATAAACTGGATTACGCCGACTTTTTTTCCGTGGCCCACCGCGCGGGTCGCTGTGCCAAACGCCGCCGTGGTTTTACCTTTGCCGTTGCCGGTGAAGATAATCAGGATCCCACGCTCTTCCTGCGCTGATTCAATACGGGCATCAACTTTTTCTTTCTGTCGCTGGGCGCGCTGCTGGTAACGATCGTCACTCATTCGGAAATTCCTGGTTTGCGGTTAGGCTGCGCATCGAAGCTCATGCCAGTTTTGCGACGGCTGTCGTCGCCCATCAGCCACAAATACAGCGGCATTAAATCACGTGGCGTTTTCAGCTTCTGCGGATCTTCCGTCGGGAAGGCGTTGGCGCGCATTGTGGTGCGGGTGCCGCCGGGGTTAATACAGTTCACGCGAAGATTCTGCTGCTTATATTCTTCTGCCAGCACCTGCATCATGCCTTCGGTGGCAAATTTGGACGCGGCGTAGGCTCCCCATCCGGCGCGACCCTGGCGACCCACGCTTGAAGTGGTAAACACTAAAGAGCCCGCATCGGACTTCAGCAGCAGCGGGAGCAGCGCCTGAGTTAGGAAAAAGGTGGCATTGACGTTGACCTGCATGACATTTTGCCAGGTTTGCGGATCCTGCTGGTCCATCGGCACCACATCGCCAAGCATTCCGGCATTGTGCAGCACGCCATCAAGGTGCGGTACCAGACCAGTTAGCTTCTGCGCCAGATGCTCGCAATCCTGCGGCGTGGCGGTCAGCAGATCCAGGGTGAACCAGTGTGCAGTGTCGCCGTTTAATTGATGTAATTCCTGCGCCACAGCGCGAAGTTTGTCTTCGTTACGCCCGAGCAGGATCACGCTCGCGCCGTAACGGGCGTAGGTCAGGGCGGCTTCACGGCCAATGCCGTCGCTTGCGCCCGTGACCAGAATAATGCGGTTTTGTAGCAGGTCAATTTTCGGTTGGTAATGCAAAATTCACTCCTCGCGTGATGCAGGCAGACGCTCACGTCTTATTTCTGAAGGTGTCTTACTCACAGGGCTTTATGCCTGAAAGGAGGGGGTATTTCAATCAGCCATCAGGAGACATTACCGTTGATTAACATTTTGCAAAAGTTTCACGGCAATTTTTCGATTCAGGAAGGCGTCTCGCAGCGTATAAAGTTGCCTGGAGACGTGGATTGCCCCCTCAGGTAAACTCCACGGATGATTAATGCTCTGAAATAAAGGCGGAATGCATGGAATTAATTGCGAATTATGGACTATTTCTGGCCAAAATTGTCACTGTTGTCGTCGCGATCGCGGCTGTTGTTCTCATTGTTGTGAATGCCGCGGTGCGTAAAAAACACCAGCGTGGTGAACTGCGTCTCACCAACCTGAGCGAACAGTATCAGGAGATGCGTGAAGAAATGCAGGTCGCTCGTCTTGATAACCATCAGCAGAAACAGTGGCATAAAGGCCAGAAGAAAAAGCATAAGCTTGAGGCAAAACAAGCCAAAGCGCGGGCCAAACGCGGTGAAACAGTCAGTTCTGACAAGCCAACGCTCTATGTGCTGGATTTTAAAGGCAGTATGGACGCCCACGAGGTCACTTCTCTACGTGAAGAAGTCACCGCCGTGCTGGCCGTTATCAAACCGGAAGATGAGGTGCTGTTGCGACTGGAAAGCCCGGGTGGCGTGGTGCATGGATATGGCCTCGCGGCGTCCCAGTTGCAGCGCCTGCGCGATCATAAAGTTCGCCTGACCGTAGCAGTAGATAAAGTCGCTGCCAGCGGCGGCTACATGATGGCCTGCGTGGCGGATCGCATTGTTGCCGCGCCGTTTTCTATTATTGGCTCCATCGGCGTCGTGGCACAGGTGCCTAACTTCCACCGTCTTTTAAAGCGTAACGATATTGATATCGAGTTACATACCGCTGGGCAGTACAAACGTACCCTGACGCTGCTGGGTGAAAACACCGAGCAGGGACGCGAGAAGTTCCGGGAAGACCTGAACGAAACGCACCTTCTTTTTAAGTCTTTCGTACACGAAATGCGCCCGAGTCTGAACATTGAAGCTGTCGCTACCGGTGAACACTGGTACGGCCTGCAGGCAAAAGAAAAAGGCTTAGTGGACGACGTCAGTACCAGCGACGATTTGCTTATCAGCCTGATGGCAAACCATGATGTCATTGGCGTGCGTTATGCCCAGCGCAAGAAAATGATGGATCGTTTCACGGGCAGTGCGGCAAACAGTCTGGATCGTTTGTTGCTGCGCTGGTGGCAACGCGGTGAAAAGCCGCTATTGTAAAGGAAGGATTAAGAGCGAGGCTGATAGCCTCGCTTTTTACTTCAGGCGGCTTCAGTCCTGTAGATGGTATTTTTCAGAAAGCAGGTGAGCCAGGTGTTTGAACATATTGAATACCGCAGTGCTTTTTCCGGTCGGTAAGCCTTGTTCATCAAGGAAGTATTCGCCGCTAAATACCAGCACGCCATTTTTTTGCTCAACGCCAGTAGCATGCATGCCGTGCATGAAATCTTCATGTTCACGGATGATCTTGTTGGCCTCGGCAAGAAGCGTCTCACGGTCAATAGGCTGAGTAGTAGATTGCATGTTGTCTCCTCCAGAAAACTGGCGTTAGTTTACGTCCACATGACGGCGTTGGGCAATATCTCCCTGTAAAGTGTGGACCTGCAAAAAGTTGACCATGCTGGCGAGAAACGGTTTTGCATGCTAATAAAGTTGCGTATCGGATTTTATCAGGTAGAGTGTGACGCTTTCGCAAATCTGGCAAAGGATTTGCTTGACATTCAACCAAACTTCCGTCGTGCTATGTCACCTGTACGAAAGAGCCGTTATCTCAATCACCTGCGCTGCTTCAGCTTTCGGATTAGGTGCTTGAAAAAAGAGTTGATCTCCCTTGCGGCTGCCGCAATATAAAAAAGGCGCGCCGATTGTGAGAGATTGAGACAGCGTGCGACGTATTCTGGATGAATTAAATTAGGTAAAGGTGAATATGGGTAAAGCTCTCGTCATCGTTGAGTCCCCGGCAAAAGCCAAAACGATCAACAAATATCTCGGTAATGACTACGTGGTTAAGTCCAGCGTAGGCCATATCCGTGATTTGCCGACCAGTGGATCAACCACCAAGAAGAGCGCTGACTCTGCCTCCACCAAAACGACCAAAAAGGTCAAAAAGGATGAACGCGGCGCGCTCGTAAACCGTATGGGTGTCGACCCGTGGCACAGCTGGGAAGCCCAGTATGAAGTGCTGCCGGGCAAAGAAAAGGTGGTTTCAGAACTGAAATCCCTTGCTGAGAAAGCCGACCATATCTATCTCGCAACCGACCTTGACCGCGAAGGGGAGGCCATTGCATGGCACCTGCGGGAAGTGATCGGGGGCGATGAATCGCGCTATAGCCGCGTGGTGTTTAACGAAATCACCAAAAATGCTATCCAGCAGGCATTCGAAAAGCCGGGCGAACTGAATATTGACCGTGTGAACGCTCAGCAGGCGCGTCGCTTTATGGACCGCGTCGTGGGCTACATGGTTTCTCCGCTGCTGTGGAAGAAAATTGCCCGTGGCCTGTCCGCAGGCCGTGTGCAGTCCGTTGCGGTGCGTCTGGTTGTGGAGCGTGAGCGCGAAATTAAAGCGTTCGTGCCGGAAGAGTTCTGGGAAATTGATGCCAACCTGGCAACGCCTAAGGGCGACAATTTGCCGGTTCAGGTCAGCCACCACAAAGATAAACCCTTCCGTCCGGTCAATCGTGAACAGACCATGGCGGCGGTCAGCGAGCTTGAAAAAGCGAGCTACAGCGTACTTGAGCGTGAAGACAAGCCGACCAGTAGCAAACCTGGCGCGCCGTTTATCACCTCCACGCTGCAGCAGGCGGCAAGCACCCGTCTTGGTTTTGGCGTCAAGAAAACCATGATGATGGCGCAGCGCCTGTATGAAGCAGGCCACATCACCTACATGCGTACCGACTCCACTAACCTGAGCCAGGACGCGGTGAACATGGTGCGTGAGTACATCGGCGAGAACTTTGGCAAGAAATACCTGCCTGAGTCACCGCTTCAGTACTCCAATAAAGAGAATTCTCAGGAAGCGCACGAAGCGATTCGTCCTTCTGACGTCGGCGTAGTTTCTGAATCCCTGAAGGATATGGAAGCGGACGCGCAGAAGCTTTATCAGCTGATCTGGCGCCAGTTCGTGGCCTGTCAGATGACGCCTGCACAGTACGACTCCACGACCTTAACCGTCGCCGCCGGTGATTACCGCCTGAAAGCGCGTGGCCGTATCCTGCGCTTCGACGGCTGGACAAAAGTGATGCCTGCGCTGCGCAAAGGTGACGAAGACAAAACGCTGCCTGCGGTGAACAAAGGTGACGCGATGTCGCTGGTTGAACTGCTGCCGGGCCAGCACTTTACCAAGCCACCCGCTCGTTTTAGCGAAGCGTCGCTGGTAAAAGAGTTGGAAAAACGTGGTATCGGTCGACCTTCCACTTACGCCTCTATCATTTCCACCATCCAGGATCGTGGTTATGTGCGTGTGGAAAACCGTCGTTTCTATGCGGAAAAAATGGGCGAGATAGTCACCGATCGCCTGGAAGAGAACTTCCGCGAGCTGATGAACTACGACTTTACCGCGCAGATGGAAAACAACCTCGACCAGGTGGCCAACAATCAGGCCGAGTGGAAAGGGGTGCTGGACGAGTTCTTCACCGATTTCAGCGGCCAGCTTGAAAAAGCGGCGCAGGAACCGGAAGAGGGCGGGATGCGCCCGAACCAGATGGTGCTCACCAGCATCGACTGCCCGACCTGTGGCCGTCAGATGGGTATCCGTACCGCCAGCACCGGCGTGTTCCTGGGCTGTTCCGGCTACGCCCTGCCGCCGAAAGAGCGTTGCAAGACCACCATTAACCTGGTGCCGGAAAACGAAGTGCTCAACGTCCTTGAGGGCGACGACGCGGAAACTAACGCCCTGCGCGCGAAGCGTCGCTGTGCTAAATGCGGCACCGCGATGGACAGCTACCTTATCGATCCGAAGCGCAAGCTGCACGTTTGTGGTAACAACCCAACCTGCGACGGCTACGAAATCGAAGAGGGCGAGTTCCGTATCAAAGGTTATGACGGCCCTATCGTTGAATGCGAAAAATGTGGTTCCGAAATGCACCTGAAAATGGGGCGTTTCGGTAAATACATGGCCTGCACCAACGAAGACTGTAAGAACACCCGTAAGATTCTGCGCAACGGCGAAGTGGCTCCTCCGAAGGAAGACCCGGTTCCATTGCCGGAGCTGCCGTGCGAGAAATCAGACGCCTACTTTGTTCTGCGTGACGGCGCAGCTGGCGTGTTCCTGGCAGCCAACACCTTCCCTAAATCGCGTGAAACCCGCGCGCCGTTAGTGGAAGAGCTGTACCGCTTCCGTGACCGTCTGCCGGAAAAGCTGCGCTATCTGGCAAATGCCCCGCAGCAGGACGCGGAGGGTAATAAGTCGGTGGTACGCTTTAGCCGTAAGACCAAACAGCAGTACGTTTCCTCCGAGAAAGACGGCAAGGCCACCGGCTGGTCCGCCTTCTTCGTTGACGGGAAATGGGTCGAAGGGAAGAAGTAATTTTCCTGTGAAATGAAAAACCGGAGCCTGGCTCCGGTTTTTTTATATCCCCTTATATAACATCTTTATTATTTTTTCTTAATATCTATACAGAGAAGATATAACTGATATAGTGATCCCATTGCATTTTTCACTTTCATATCGTCTTACTCCCCGCATCGCCTGCGACGGGGCGTTTTGACCTGGATGGTAAGTCATGAAACTACAGCAGCTTCGTTATATCGTTGAGGTGGTTAACCACAATCTTAACGTCTCATCGACGGCGGAAGGGCTTTACACCTCTCAACCGGGTATCAGCAAGCAGGTACGCATGCTGGAAGATGAACTGGGCATCCAGATTTTCGCTCGTAGCGGTAAGCATCTCACCCAGGTCACACCGGCAGGGCAGGAGATTATTCGTATTGCCCGGGAAGTGCTTTCAAAGGTGGACGCTATTAAATCCGTCGCCGGTGAGCACACATGGCCGGATAAAGGCTCGCTGTACGTGGCAACCACGCATACACAGGCACGTTATGCTTTGCCTGGCGTAATCAAAGGTTTTATTGAGCGTTACCCGCGCGTTTCCTTACACATGCACCAGGGCTCCCCTACGCAGATCGCTGAGGCCGTTTCTAAGGGCAATGCGGACTTTGCCATCGCGACCGAAGCACTGCATCTTTATGACGACCTGGTGATGCTGCCTTGCTACCACTGGAATCGTTCCATTGTCGTTACGCCGGATCATCCGCTGGCATCCAAAGAGTCCGTAACCATCGAAGAGCTCGCGCAGTACCCGCTGGTTACTTATACCTTCGGCTTTACGGGGCGATCGGAGCTGGACACCGCGTTTAACCGCGCAGGCTTAACGCCACGCATCGTCTTTACGGCGACCGACGCGGACGTGATTAAAACCTACGTCCGCCTTGGCCTTGGCGTCGGGGTCATCGCCAGCATGGCGGTAGATCCGGTCTCCGACCCGGATCTGGTAAGAATTGAAGCCCAGGGCGTATTCAGCCACAGCACCACCAAAATTGGCTTCCGCCGCAGCACCTTCCTGCGCAGCTATATGTATGATTTTATTCAGCGCTTTGCACCGCACCTGACGCGAGACGTTGTGGATACCGCCGTTGCGCTACGTTCCAATGAAGATATTGAAGCAATGTTTAAAGATATTAAATTACCTGCCAAATAATGACGCACGGTATCTTCTTGTGCTTAAGAGGGTACCGTTCTTTTCCGACAGAGGAATACGAATTAGACTCATCCGGATTTAAATCCCGCACTTAATACCCCTCACATTATAATGGTTAATATGTCTCTATTATGCGACAGGCGTAGTTAACAATTAACCGCAGCGCAAATCCCAGTGTTCAATAACTTATTTCATGTCAAAAGATTAAATCTTTTCCTGAAAACAGCGCGCAAATTCGCTGGCTTTTGAGCTAGAGTTTCTTTAGGATTAATCCCAACAGACGATTGTTTATACCGATTGTTAATGAATTTCTGATAAGTGGTGTCGATTGTATGAGGTTAGCAATGCCTGCAGGACGTGAACAACCGCAAAGGGATCCCGAGCTTAAACGCAAAGCATGGCTTGCGGTCTTTGTGGTTTCAGGCCTGTTCTGGCTGGTGGTCGCGCTGGTGGCCTGGCATTACTGGAGCTGAACATGGTGACTCACGGACAAGTGCAGCAGTCCAATCCTGTGTGTCAACAGGATGACAAAGCCATTCAGACGCAGAAGGGAGCAAAAAACGCCAAAAACGTGTCCCCCGAGCGCTGGAAACTGTCAAAGCAGCAGCAGGATTTTATCGATCTTTTTGCTGCTGACGATCACAAAAAACAATAATTACTCATTTCATTTACGTTTAATTAACTTGCTGTCAATCACACTTTTTATATTAGCGGCAGCAAACTGGCGTACTTATTAATAACTACACACGGCAATATTCTTCGCGACTGCTTAATTAGTCAGTCAATGTGCATAGCGTATATTAAAAGAGTAATGCTTATGATTAACTTCGGAAGTCTTAAATACTGGTCATGGGTTGGCGCGTTCACCGTATCGGTGTTGTTCTGGGCGCAACTGATCGCCACGCTGGCTAACTAATTCAAACGCCCTGGCTCCGAGCCCGGGCGTTTTCGTCTCCGCAGCCGCTAAAATGCCATTTATCATTTTGGGTTGTTATCAAAACGTTACGACATGTTTGTGTTATCTTTAATAGTGACCCTGAATTCACTCAGGACATCGTTAAGGAGGAGCTATGTCGTCAACCCTACGAGAAGCCAGTAAGGATACGCTACAGGCGCTGGATAAAACCTATCACTACTACAGCCTGCCGCTGGCATCAAAGGAACTTGGGGATATCACCCGTCTACCCAAGTCGCTAAAAGTTCTGCTTGAAAACCTGCTGCGCTGGCAGGATGAAGATTCGGTGACCCGAGAGGATATTCATGCGCTGGCGGGCTGGCTGAAAAACGCCCACGCCGACCGTGAAATTGCCTACCGCCCTGCGCGCGTATTAATGCAGGATTTTACCGGCGTTCCCGCAGTCGTCGATCTGGCCGCAATGCGTGAAGCCGTCAAACGTCTCGGCGGCGACACCGCCAAAGTAAACCCACTTTCTCCCGTCGACCTGGTCATTGACCACTCCGTTACCGTTGACCACTTCGGCGATGATGATGCTTTCGAAGAGAACGTGCGCCTTGAGATGGAGCGTAACCACGAGCGTTATGTCTTCCTGCGCTGGGGGCAGCAGGCTTTCAGCCGTTTCAGCGTCGTGCCACCGGGCACCGGCATTTGCCATCAGGTAAACCTTGAGTATCTCGGGAAAGCTGTCTGGAGCGAAATGCAGGGCGATGAGCTCGTGGCCTATCCGGACACGCTGGTCGGCACCGACTCCCACACCACGATGATCAACGGCCTCGGCGTTCTGGGCTGGGGAGTGGGGGGCATCGAGGCGGAAGCCGCCATGCTCGGCCAGCCGGTATCAATGCTGATCCCCGATGTTGTGGGCTTTAAGCTCGACGGCAAACTGGGCGAAGGCATTACCGCCACCGACCTGGTGCTGACCGTCACCCAGATGCTGCGTAAGCACGGCGTTGTGGGTAAATTTGTTGAGTTTTACGGTGACGGGCTGGACTCGCTGCCGCTGGCGGACCGCGCCACCATCGCCAACATGGCACCAGAGTACGGTGCAACCTGTGGCTTCTTCCCGATAGATGCCGTGACGCTGGATTACATGCGCCTCAGCGGCCGCACGGAAGATCAGATTGCGCTGGTTGAAGCCTATGCTAAAGCACAGGGCATGTGGCGCAACACCGGTGATGAACCTGTCTTTACCAGCACGCTGTCTCTGGATATGAACGAAGTTGAGGCGAGCCTTGCCGGGCCAAAACGCCCGCAGGATCGCGTCGCGCTGGGTGATGTGCCAAAAGCCTTTAGCGCCAGCAACGAACTCGAAGTCAATTCATCGCAAAAAGACCGCGCTCCGGTTAATTACATGATGGGCGGGCACGAATATCAGCTTCCTGACGGGGCCGTTGTTATCGCCGCCATTACCTCCTGTACCAACACGTCTAACCCGAGCGTGCTGATGGCTGCGGGGCTGCTGGCGAAAAAGGCTCTGACGCTGGGGCTGAAACGACAGCCGTGGGTCAAGGCCTCCCTGGCTCCGGGCTCCAAAGTTGTTTCTGATTACCTGGCGAAGGCGAGACTGACGCCGTATCTGGACGATCTTGGCTTCAACCTTGTAGGCTACGGCTGCACAACCTGTATCGGTAACTCCGGGCCGCTGCCGGATCCCATTGAGCAGGCCATCAAAAAAGGCGATCTTACCGTCGGTGCGGTGCTTTCCGGTAACCGTAACTTTGAAGGCCGTATCCACCCGCTGGTAAAAACGAACTGGCTGGCTTCGCCGCCGCTGGTGGTTGCCTATGCGCTGGCCGGGAACATGAACGTTAACCTGGTGACCGATCCGCTGGGACACGATCGCAAAGGTGACCCGGTTTATCTTAAAGATATCTGGCCGAGCAGCCAGGAGATCGCCCGTGCGGTAGCCCAGGTTTCCACTGAAATGTTCAACAAAGAATATGCTGAGGTCTTCGAAGGCACGCCGGAGTGGCGCAACATCCAGGTTGACCGGTCTGACACCTATGGCTGGCAGAGCGATTCCACCTATATCCGTCTGTCGCCGTTCTTCGATGATATGGAAGCGGAGCCGAAGCCCGTTGAGGATATCCACGGTGCCCGCGTGCTGGCCATGTTGGGGGATTCGGTCACTACGGACCACATCTCACCTGCGGGGAGTATCAAGCCAGACAGCCCGGCGGGACGCTATCTGCAAAATCACGGCGTGGAGCGCAAAGACTTCAACTCCTACGGATCGCGCCGCGGCAACCACGAAGTGATGATGCGCGGCACCTTTGCCAACATCCGTATCCGCAACGAAATGGTTCCCGGCATTGAAGGCGGCATGACGCGCCTGCTGCCCGGCGATGAGCTGATGTCCATCTACGATGCGGCAATGCGCTATCAGGCCAAAGGCATTCCGTTGGCGGTCATCGCTGGTAAAGAGTACGGCTCTGGCTCAAGCCGCGACTGGGCGGCAAAAGGCCCGCGTCTGCTGGGGGTGAGGGTGGTTATTTCCGAATCGTTCGAACGTATCCACCGCTCAAATCTGATTGGCATGGGCATTCTGCCGCTGGAGTTCCCGCAGGGCGTGACGCGCAAAACGCTGGGCCTGACGGGAGACGAGACGCTCGATATCGCCGGCCTGAACGACCTGAAGCCGGGCGCGACGGTGCCGGTGACGCTGATTCATGCCGACGGTCGCAAAGAGGTGGTGGAGTGTCGCTGCCGAATCGACACCGGCAATGAGTTAACCTATTTCCGTAACGATGGCATTTTGCACTACGTGATCCGTAATATGCTGAAGTGAGAAAGGAGATCCGCCCGAAGCGTAGGGCGGATAAACGAAGAGTCATCCGCCGCTGGGTTGTCTGGTGGATGGCGCTGCCGCTTATCCCCCCTACAATTGATCGAGAATTATTCGGAAAGCAAATGCCCCATCTTCGCCGCTTTCGTGTCCAGATAGTGCGCGTTCTTCGGGTTACGCCCCACAATTAACGGCACTCGCTCAACGATATTAATACCCGCCTCGCTCAGAATTTCGACTTTCTTCGGGTTATTGGTCAGCAAGCGCACCGCGTCCACGCCCAGCAGCTTGAACATATCCGCGCATAAGGTGAAGTCACGCTCGTCCGCCGCAAAGCCTAACTGATGGTTTGCTTCAACCGTGTCGTAACCTTTGTCCTGCAGGGCGTAGGCACGGATTTTATTCAGCAGCCCAATATTTCTGCCTTCCTGACGATGGTAAAGCAGCACGCCGCGGCCTTCCTCTGCTATGTGCGACAGCGCGGCTTCGAGCTGGAAACCGCAGTCGCAGCGCAGGCTAAACAGCGCGTCACCCGTCAGGCATTCAGAATGCACACGGGCCAGTACGGATTGATCCCCGGTAATATCACCAAAAACCAGGGCCACGTGGTCCTGCCCGGTTGCCAGTTCTTCAAAACCCACCATCAGGAAATCGCCCCATGGGGTTGGCAGTTTGGCTTCTGCCACACGTTTAAGCTGCATGTGATTCTCCAGGTACTTATTTTGACGCCCGGGGGCGACTGCCAGCTTTCTGGCGGCAATGATTATCGTTATTTTGCCACAAGGCGGAACACTTCGCCTAATAGACTGGCCGGTCTGCTATTTTTACCTGTAGCAGAACGTGCCGTTTTCCCTTCTGTGCACTTTTTCGGGTATCCTTGGGCGACTTTGATTGTTAAGGAGCAACAATGCGGGCTATCGCTAAACGAACGGCTGCCGGTGCCGGACTGCTATTAATCATGCCGTTAACCGTCTGGTTTTCTGGCTGGCAATGGGCACCTGACGGCGGTAACGCCTGGCTAAAAGCGATGTATTGGGTCACAGAGACCGTGACTCAGCCCTGGGGCATTATCACGCACGTTTTGCTCTGCGGCTGGTTCCTGTGGTGCCTCAGGTTCCGCTTAAAAGCGGCGCTGATGCTTTTTGCTATCCTTGGTTCGGCTATCCTTATTGGTCAGGGTGTTAAGTCGGTGATTAAAGATAAAGTCCAGGAGCCGCGTCCGTTTGTGGTCTGGCTTGAAAAAACGCAGCATGTTCCGACCGATGAGTTCTACAATTTAAAGCGTAAGCAGCGCGGTGAGCTGGTTAAAAATCAACTTTCCACCCACAGCGAAGTGCCTGGCTGGCTGCGTCAGCACTGGCAAAAAGAGACCGGCTTTGCGTTTCCCTCAGGCCACACTATGTTTGCCGCCAGCTGGGCATTATTAGGTGTTGGGCTGCTCTGGCCGCGTCGCCGCACGTTTACCCTCGTCCTGCTGCTGGTATGGGCTACAGGCGTAATGGGTAGCCGTTTGCTGCTGGGCATGCATTGGCCACGGGATCTGGCGGTGGCTACGCTCATCTCCTGGCTGCTGGTCACGCTTGCCACCTGGCTTGCTCAAAAGTGGTGCGGACCGCTTACGCCGCCAGCGGAAGAAGACCAGGAAATAGCCGAAAGGGATGAAGAACCTTGAGATTATTGATTTAATCCCCATTTCTAATGAATTGGACGTCGCTAATGGATTCCCCGGGCTCCCCGGAAATGGTAATTTATACCGTTGAACAGCATTAGGGCATAACAGTCGCGCAAGACCACATAACGGGAAGTAATGTGAAATATTTATTCATCTTTTTACTGCTGCTGGCGATCTTTGTGGTTTCCGTTACCTTGGGTGCGCAAAACGATCAGGTCGTTAACTTTAATTACCTGCTGGCGCAGGGCGAATACCGGGTCTCCACATTGCTGGCAACACTCTTTGCCGCTGGCTTTATCATCGGCTGGCTGATTTGTAGCCTGTTCTGGTTGCGCGTGCGTATTCTTCTTGCGCGTGCCGATCGTAAAGTTAAACGCCTTGAGCAACAGGTGACCGTGGAGCCCGTGGTGCCAGCGACCTCCGTTCCGGCAGTGAAGGAATAACCGTATATGCTGGAGCTGCTGTTTCTGCTGTTGCCCGTGGCTGCCGCTTACGGCTGGTACATGGGACGCAGAAGTGCGCATCAAGATAAACAACAGGAAGCCAACCGCCTGTCGCGAGACTACGTCGCCGGGGTGAACTTCCTGCTGTCTAATCAGCAGGACAAAGCGGTCGATCTCTTCCTGGATATGCTGAAAGAAGATACCAGCACCGTAGAGGCTCACCTTACGCTTGGTAACCTTTTTCGTTCTCGCGGTGAAGTCGACCGCGCAATCCGTATCCACCAGTCGCTAATGGAAAGCGCTTCGTTGACCTACGAGCAGCGTCTGCTGGCCGTGCAACAGCTGGGCCGGGATTACATGGCTGCCGGGCTATACGATCGGGCAGAAGACATGTTTGCCCAGCTGGTAGACGAAACCGACTTCCGAGTCAGCGCGCTGCAACAGCTGCTGCAGATTTATCAGGCAACCAGCGACTGGCAGAAAGCCATTGACGTTGCAGAACGCCTGGTCAAGCTTGGTAAAGACAAACAGCGTACGGAAATTGCCCATTTTTACTGTGAGCTTGCGCTGCAGTTGATGGGCAGCGACGATCTGGATCGCGCCATGTCGCTGCTGAAGAAGGGCGCGGCGTCGGACAAAAACTGTGCCCGCGTCTCTATCATGATGGGCCGCATTTTCATGGCAACAGGCGAGTATGCCAAAGCCGTGGAATCCTTACAGCGCGTTATCGACCAGGACAGCGAGCTGGTCAGCGAAACGCTGGACATGCTGCAGGTCTGTTTCCAGCAGCTCAATAAGCCCGACGAGTGGGAAGCGTTCCTCAAGCGCTGCGTTGAAGAGAATGCCGGTGCCGTCGCGGAACTGATGCTGGCTGGTATTCTGGAGCAGAAAGAGGGTGCCGATACGGCGCAGGTATATATCAACCGGCAGCTGCAGCGCCACCCGACAATGCGCGTATTCCACCGCCTGATTGATTACCATCTTCATGAAGCAGAAGAAGGGCGGGCGAAAGAGAGTTTGATCGTATTACGTGATATGGTGGGCGAGCAGGTGAGGACCAAACCGCGTTATCGCTGTCAGAAGTGTGGTTTCACCGCCTTCACCATGTACTGGCACTGCCCGTCGTGCCGGGCATGGTCAACCGTTAAGCCCATTCGGGGTCTGGACGGACAATAAAACGGCGGCAGGCTAGCGCCGTTTTAAAAAAGCCCGCACTTTAGTTACAACATACTTCTCTGTTTTTGCCTCCTCATTTTTGCATCGAGCAGCCATCGCCTGGCAGGCCTAAATGGCAACTGTAAATTTCCCCCGCGCCCGAGTAGAATGCTTGCCGTTTATCCCCTGCGCCGCGCTGGTGCCCAACAGTCAGAAGGTTAAGTCATGAATTCAACCGCATCCTCCTCCCGTGTTGCCACCGATTCGCCACTTGTCGTTGCGCTCGATTACGACAAGCGCGACAGCGCGCTGGCATTCGTCGACCGTATCGACCCGCAGGACTGCCGCCTGAAGGTCGGTAAGGAGATGTTCACGCTTTTCGGGCCGCAGTTCGTCAGCGATCTGCAGCAGCGCGGCTTTGATGTCTTTCTCGACCTGAAATTTCATGATATTCCAAACACTACCGCCCGTGCGGTGGCGGCAGCGGCCGAGCTTGGCGTATGGATGGTTAACGTCCACGCCAGCGGCGGGGCGCGTATGATGAGCGCAGCACGTGAGGCGTTAACGCCATTTGGCAAAGATGCTCCGCTGCTGATCGCCGTCACCGTGCTGACCAGCATGGATGCCAGCGATCTGGCTGATTTAGGGATTAACGCAAGCCCGGCAGATTACGCTGAACGCCTCGCGCGCCTGACGCAAGACTGCGGTCTGGACGGCGTGGTCTGTTCGGCTCATGAAGCCGCGCGCTTTAAAAATGAGCTGGGTCAGGCATTTAAGCTGGTCACGCCTGGCATTCGTCCGGTTGGCAGCGAGGCGGGCGATCAGCGTCGTATTATGACACCGCTTCAGGCGCAGACGGCGGGCGTGGACTATATGGTGATCGGGCGTCCGATCACCCAATCTGCCGATCCGGCGCAAACGCTACGTGATATTCGCGCGTCGCTGCAACAGGGGGCATAAACATGAAAGATGAGAACAGCCGTCTGGTCTACTCAACGGACACGGGACGAATTGACGAGCCTAAAGCGGCAGTGGTGCGTCCGAAAGGGGACGGAATTGTACGAATTCAGCGTCAGACCAGCGGGCGAAAAGGCAAAGGGGTTTGCCTGATTACCGGTATCGATGCGGATGATGCCTCTCTTGCAACCCTTGCCGCCGAGCTGAAAAAAAAATGCGGCTGCGGGGGGGCGCTGAAGGACGGAGTGATTGAAATTCAGGGCGATAAACGCGACCTGATTAAATCATTGCTGGAAGCAAAAGGAATGAAAGTAAAACTGGCGGGCGGCTAACGCTTTTATTTCATAGAAATTATCAGGCCACGGTCATTACCGTGGCCTCAGACTAATGACAAACATAAAACGTTTGAGAATCGAACAGATCTCACAAAAAATAAATAAGGGAAATCAATTCATTGATTTTCGGCAGCTAACCACAAAGAAGGAAAAACCACGCTTTTTCCTTCTTTGTCAGCACGATCAGGCCACGGTAATTGCCGTGGCCTTTTGTTATGTCTGCTGCAAGACCTGAAAGTCGTAACGTTTTTAATTCGTTAAAGCAATTAAGCTTTTGCTGGCATCCAGCCTTATTTACCGACCTGGTGACCGATGATACCACCTACCGCTGCGCCACCCAGGGTACCCAAGGTACTGCCATCGGTAAGTACCGCACCGCCCAGCGCACCAGCACCCGCGCCAATAGCGGTATTGCGATCACGTTTGGACCAGTTTGAACAAGCACTCAGTGACATCGCAACGGTTACAGCCAGCACGACGGCGGCAATTTTTTTGTTATTTAAGGTCATCATTTTTTCTCCTGAATAATTGATCCACGGAAACAAAGCCTCTCTACAAGTATAGCTTCTTAAGCGGTGATTCCGTGAAACTGCATAGCGATATAAACCCAAAATATAATTGGGATAGCTGTTACTTCCTGTTATATCGCTAATAATTAGTCTAAATGTTACAGAAAATTAATACAGGTGAAAACTCTTAAAGGCGAGGCAGGATTAATCTGATTAGATCACTGTCTGTAACGTGACAGACAGTATCAGGGAATAGCGTCAGCTCAGAGGGAACTGTCTGACAATATCAATATGGATGCCGCTGTCCTGCAGCTGCTGTCGGGCGGTATCGTTCAGGCCGTCATCGGTGATGACGCGGCTGAAACGTGCCATTGGGCCCAGGGTGTATGGGTGGGTTGAGCCAAACTTGCTGCTGTCCGTCAGCACAATGGCTTCACTGCCTTTTTCCAGCACCGCGTTTACCACGTCGGCACGCATCATATCGCGCCCTGTGAACCCCGTCTCCGGCAGGAACCCGTCAATCCCGATAAACGCCTTGCTGAAGTGAACCTGCTGGATGAACTGGCGGGTCAGAGGGCCGACCATGCTTTCGCTTTTCTTCTGATAAATGCCGCCCAGCAAAATTACTTCGCAGTTGGTATCTTTCAGAAGATGAGCGATATAGCTGCTGACGGTGATAAGCGTCACGCGCTTGCGTTCGGCAAGCGTACGGGCGAGAAGGGCATTGCTGCTGCCGTTTTCAATGAACACCGTCTCACCATCGTTAACCAGCGATGCCGCAAACCCGGCAAGATTCTGCTTAAGCGTGAAGTTGTTCATCATGCGGGTTTCGACGTCGTCACTTTCCAGCGGCACAGCGTAACCGTGGGCGCGACGCAGGTAGCTCAGCTTTTCCAGAAGATTCAAATCCTGACGGATGGTCACTTCGGAAACGCCGGTTGTTTTAGCGAGATCGGCCACGCTCATGCGGCCCTGATCAATCACCATCTGTAATATGATTTGTTGTCTGGAATTCATGTCAGCCAATTATAGGCGGTGGTTTTCGCCACCGCCGAAGTTATCAAAGAGTATGTTCAGTTCGGGCTATAATATCATCCTGCGCGTCCGGAGATAAGGCCGTAAAGAATGCCGAATAACCTGCTACACGCACCACTAAATCACGATACTTGTCAGGATGTTGTTTGGCATCGAGCAGCGTTTCACGGGAAACGATGTTGTATTGCACGTGCCAGCCTTTATGCGCTTCGAAGAAGGTGCGCAGCATAAACATCAGTTTCTCACGGTCTCGCGGGTTATCGAGCGTGGCGGGATTCAGTTTCTGATTAAGCAGTACGCCGCCCAGAATCTTGCTGGTTGGCAATTTCCCAACGGAGCTTATTACCGCAGTCGGTCCCAGACGGTCAGTACCCGATGCCGGGCTTGCCCCTTCCGCCAGCGGAGTTGTCGCCTTACGGCCATCAGGCGTTGCCATAGTTGCGGCGCCAAATGGGACGTTTGCAGAGATTGACGAGGTGCCCGCGTAGTAAGTTCCGCCAATTGGCCCGCGCCCAAAACGGGTATTGTGATACTGCTTCAGTTCATCAATATAGGTCTGGTAGGCTCGCGCCAGCAGCAGATCCACTTCATCTTCGTCATTGCCATACTTAGGCGCGCCGTTGATCAGACGCTGGCGCAGCTGTTCGCCGCTAAGCCCGTCAAAATCGTTCGCCAGCGCTTCGGCGAGCTGCTGCTGACCAATCACACCCTGTTCAAACACCAGCTTACGCACCGCCGCCAGGCTGTTGCCCAGGTTGGCGATCCCCACCTGCAAGCCAGAAACCCAGTCGTACTTCGCGCCACCCTGTTTGATGCTCTTACCGCGTTCGATGCAGTCATCCACCAGCGCAGAACACAGGATATCGTGGGCGTTTTCTTCCAGAACGGTATCCACCACGCATTCGATCTCAATGGATTTCTGCGTGTAGTAGCGAATCTGCTCGTCCCATGCGTTCATCACCTCGTCGAAAGAGGTGAAGCTGCCTTCAGATAGCGCCTTTTCCTGCGGCAGGAATACTTTCCCGCTGGTGGCGTCACGGCCATGCTCAAGCGTTGCCAGCATGACGCGGGCAAAGTTGATGAAGCTCATGCCGGTGCAGCGGTAGCCCCACTTGCCGCCGACGGCGGTTTCGATGCAGCCAATCGCCGCATAGTCGTAGGCATCTTCGCGGCTGACGCCGAGCCTGATGAACTCGTCGATAACTATTTCGTCGTTGTTAAAGGCAGGCATACCGAAGCCGCAGCGAATGACCTGAACGCAGGCGTCCAGGAAGTCATTACTCATTCCCGCGTGGTAGCGCACGCTGAGATTTGGCTGGGTTGAGCGCAGCTGGCCGCAGGATTCCAGTACGGCATAAGAGAGCGGGTTGACCGCATCGACCGCATTCCCGTTGAGCAGCGTCTGGCCGCCGATGGTCACGTTTTGATACAGCGGGCTGCCCGCCGAGGCTTTGGAATGCGAGCCGGAGCGGATTTTGTTCACCTCCAGCAGCTTAAGCCAGCAGCTTTGCAGCAGTTCGATAGCCTGGTCGCGGCCCAGGGTTTGCTCCAGCTCAACGTCGCGGCGATACCAGGGATAAAGGTACTGGTCCAGACGACCAAAGCTGACGGAGTGGCCGTTGGACTCAATTTGCAGCACCAGCTGTACGAAGTAGCTCAGCTGTAGCGCCTGCCAGAAGGATTTCGGCGGCTGGTGGGCGATGCGTTCGCAGTTATCCGCCATTGCCAGCAGCTCGTCGCGGCGGGCAGGGCGGGACTCTTTGCCCGCCATCTCTTTTGCCAGCGCCGCAAAGCGCAGGATATGTTCGCTCAGGGCGCAGAAAGTAATATCGATCGCCTTCAGGAACTGCTCTTTATGCAGATCGTCCCAGTCGGTGAGGTGCAGACGTTCGCGGCGTTCGGCGACCTTTTCGCGCAGGCCATCAAGCCCCAGTTCCAGCAGCAGCGGGAAATTCACCGCCAGATGCGCGTCGCCGGAGGTCATGTTGCCTTCGGCTTTGATAATGCCGGTTGCCAGCAGCGCTTTCTGCTCGTCGGTAAACATACCGTAGCAGCGATCCTGCACCGTCTGGCCCCTCCACCACGGGCAGATTTCATGCATCACGGCTTTGTCTTCTTCCGTGATAGAGAAGCCCGCGCCCGGACGGTCGCCCAGCTCGTCGATCTCTGTTTCAATCCAGCCCACGGTATATTCCGGGAAGAACGGCGCGCCGCGCACGTGGCTGGCCTGGTTGCCGACGATCAGCTCGTCGTGTTTGATCCAGATGGTGCGTTTGGCCAGATGATGCGCCAGCGCCAGCGCGCGGCGAACCGGCAGCGGCTTATCCTGATGCTGCTGATAAATCGCGGTGTAATGCCGGGCGCGCTCGGTACACACCGGCGGCTTCACGATATGGATCAGCGCTTCTTTGTGCGCTTTGACGCGCGGGCTGAGAAAGTTCAGGTTGAGTTCGGTCATGATGTTTATCCTCTTATCCAGGCGGTCATGCCTTTCTGGCTGGCATACTGTTCGGCAAACTGCAGCAGGTCGGGCGCGTCAAGGGGCTTCTGCGCTGCCAGATAGGGCACGTTCAGGAGTTTGTATTTGTTAATACCTAAGGTGTGGTAGGGCAAAAAATGAATTGTCTTCGCGCCGATTTCGTCGGCAGCAAAATCGCTGATAGCACGGATTGACCGCTTATCAGCGTTAAAATCGGGGATCAGCGGCACGCGAATGGTCATCTCCACATTGTGGGCGGCAAGCCTGCGAAAATTATCCAGCACCCGGTCGGCATTGCCGTCCGTCCACTGCTTAAAGCGTTGTTTATCTACATGTTTCAGATCCGCCAGCAGCAGATCCAGATGCGGGAGTGAAGGTTCGAGATATTTCCACGGCACGTGCAGGCAGGATTCTACGGCGGTATTGATTCCGGCTTCTTTGCTGCGTTGCAGCAGCGTGCGTACCATTTCAGGCTGCATAAACGGCTCGCCGCCCGAGAGGGTAATGCCGCCGCCGCTGCGGTCGTAAAATGGCTTATCGCGCAGCACTTTTTCCATAATGGCGTCTGCGCTTTGGGTTTCGCCGCACACGGTCAGCGCCTGCGTCGGACAGCAGTCGTTTAAAGCAAGAATGTCGCCCTCGGTGAGCTTTTCCCGAGCGATAACCATTTTTTCATCTATGCGGGAGATCGCCTGCGGCGCGGCATGCTGGCAAAGCTCGCACCCGGCGAGGCAGAGACGTTCGTCAAATAAGATGTCGTGCGTGCGGGCGCGGCTTTCAGGGTTCTGGCACCAGCGGCAGCTAAGAGAGCAGCCTTTCAGGAAGACGACCGTGCGGATGCCCGGGCCGTCATGTGTCGAGTAACGCTGGATATTGAAAAGCATAATTACGCCCCTTAACTTTCCTTCGTAAATTAAATAGGTTTCGAATGAAAGTTTTATTGATTTCGATCAGGAATCAATCAGAAGGCGAAGCTATGATGACGGCAATGAGATCTGCAACGAATCTGGAGAACCTTATGGAACTGTATTTAGACACCGCCGACGCGGCTGCCGTTAAGCGGCTGGCCCGCGTCCTGCCACTGCAGGGCGTGACGACTAACCCATCGATTGTTGCCAAAGCTGGCAAGCCGATCTGGGAGGTATTACCTGCGTTGCAGGATGCGCTGGGTGGAGGAGGCAAGCTGTTTGCCCAGGTCATTGCGGCAAATGCGGATGAGATGGTGCGTGAAGCGCAGCTTTTGACCAGCCGCGTACCGGGAATTGTAGTGAAAGTACCGACGACGGTTGAAGGCCTTGCGGCGATGAAACAGCTGAAAATTCTGGGCATCCCAACGCTTGGCACCGCTGTCTACGGTGCGGCACAGGGGCTGCTGGCCGCGCTGGCCGGTGCGGAATATGTTGCGCCGTATGTGAATCGCCTGGACGCGCAGGGCGGCGACGGCATTCAGATGGTTCAGGACCTGCAGCAGCTGCTGACGCTGCATGCGCCACGGTCCAAAGTGCTGGCCGCGAGCTTCCGCACGCCGCATCAGGCCATGTCCTGCCTGCTGGCGGGCTGTGAGTCCATCACCTTACCGGTAGACGTCGCCGATCAGCTGCTGACGACACCCGCCGTTACCGCCGCCATCGCTACCTTTGAAAAAGACTGGCAGGGCGCTTTTGGTTCTTTAAGCCTCTGATAAATGATTTCCTCTCCTGCGGGAGAGGAAATATCAGGTGTCTCAAATCTCCCACGGCGATTTTTTCAACTCGCCGTCCTGCGGCGCTTTGCCGCGGGCAATGCTCAGCAGCTCCGCCTTCAGGATCTCAAGATTGTTAATCGCCGAGGCGTGATCGCCGCCGACCAGAATATCCAGCACCGTATCAATACGTCTGGCGAGCTGCTGCGGGTCCACTGTAGGCATAGTGCATCCTTTTATCTGCGGGTTATCGTTTGCGAATAATGCAAAAAAAGGCCGCCAAAGAGAAGGCGAAAGCGCCGTTTTTTCCGCTATTCATCAACAGATTATCGCACAAGATATAAGTAATGATTATTAGGGGAACTAGCCGCGGGCGTAAGCAACAGGAACATCCGTAATTTTTGTTGTCCAGGCTGGGGAAAGCAGAGCGCGTTTCATCTGCCACTCCTGCTGAATGCCCTGCCCGGCAAACCAGAGTTTACCCATACCTTTCTTTTTCACCTCGTCGAGCAGGCTCATCAGGGCTTCACTGTTGGGGCGCGGAGCACGATCGTCAAACAAATTCAGCTGCGCTACGCCCTGGCTGTAGAAATCCCCCAGCATGACCCCCGCCTTTTGATAGCGTGGCCCGTTCTTCCAGATTTCATCCAGGCAGCGAGTCGCCGCCGCCATAATATCGCGCGTGTCCTGCGTGGGGGTCATAAGGCGGGTGCCGCAGTTGTTGCCGTAATAAGGTTCGTGAAGATCGAACGGGCTGCTTTTGATAAAGGCACTGATGTAGCAGCAATACTGGTGCTGGGCGCGAAGTTTTTCGGCGGCGCGTGCGGCATAGTTGCATATCGCTTCCCGAACGGAGCGGTAATCCTGCACGCGGGCGCCGAACGAGCGGGAACTGATAATTTCCTGCTTTATCGGCACAAACTCCTCAAATACCAGACAGGGCTCACCGCGCAATTCGCGAACCGTTCTTTCCAGTACGACGCTGAAGTGTTTGCGGATAAACCGCAGATCGCTGTCTGCCAGCTGGATTACGTTGTCGATCCCCATTGCGTTCAGCTTTTTACCAATTCGCCGCCCCACGCCCCACACTTCGCTGACAGGCATCAGCGCCATCAGCTTTCTTTGCCGCTCACGGCTGGAAAGGTCGACCACGCCTCCGGTCTGCGTCCAAAGCTTGGCCGCATGGTTGGCGAGCTTTGCCAGCGTTTTGGTGGGCGCTATGCCCACCCCTACGGTCAGCCGGGTGCGTTTATAAATAGTCCTGCGGATCTCTCGTCCAAAAGCGTCCAGATCGGGGATACCGCTTACGTCGGCGAAGGCTTCATCGATGCTGTAAACCTCCACGCGTGGGCAGATCTCTTCCAGCGTATCCATTACCCGGTAGCTCATATCACCATACAGCTCGTAGTTGCTGCTGAAGGTGATAACGTTATGCTTCTCGAAGATATCCCGCTGTTTGAAGTAGGGCGCCCCCATGGTGATAGCCAGCTTTTTAGCTTCTGCCGAGCGGGCGATCACGCAGCCATCGTTATTGGAAAGCACCACCACCGGCAGGCCCTGTAGCTTTGGATTCCAGGCCAGCTCGCAGCTGGCATAAAATGAATTCACATCGACAAGGGCAAACATAGCGCGATCAACTTGCTGACTGGCGGGTGCAAACGCGACGAAAAGTATTAATGACGGTAGTGACAACGCCCACGATGCGGGTATCGTCCTCATCATTAAGCAAAATCGGCGCATACTCCGGGTTTTCTGCTCGCAGGTGCGGGGTGGGGCGCAGCACCAGGCGTTTCACGGTGAACTCACCGTTCAGGCAGGCGACAACGATATCGTGATGGTCGGCCCGCAGGCTGCTGTCTACCAGCAGCAATGAGCCGTCCAGAATACCGGCATCCCGCATCGATTCGCCCGAGACTCGCAGCACGTAGGTTGCAGAAGGGTGGGAGATCAGGTGCTTTACTAGGTTGATCCCCTCATCCATATAATCTGCCGCCGGGCTGGGGAAACCCGCAGAGATGCGCTCCAGGTAAAGGGGAAGCGTCGGGGAGTTCAGGCTGACGTCAAGACGGTACAACATCATGATCGGTTACTCATATGTACTGTGAATACATACAGTGTTAACTGAATTGCTATCGCGATCAAGTCGCTTGCCGACACTTTCTGAAAAGCGCTTGATGTGCTGATGAATTTATTTTTGCAGGGTCGGGAGCCAGCAGTCGCAGCAGAGAAAGAGAAAATACCTTTCCAGGAATGCATCACGCGATCTACCACGCCTCTCATTTAATTTTTTATTACATTTTCACTTGCATACGATTAAACACAAATTAATTCGCAATTAAATTCTGCTTATGTTAGTGGCTGGCATATTTATTTAACATGATTGAATAAGGTGCGCTGGTTATTTTTTAAGGCATTTATTTCGTCATTGCCTTGAGCGTAATGGGAAGGTTCATGCTTGCCATGAATTTTTATTGATCACTGCTGCAAGAATACTATGGTGTCTGGAGGCATTCATATGAAAATAATTAAAATTTTGTCAACGGACGCTCATCACGCCCCTTGTTCTCTTCATTTAAAAACATCCGCGAGCCTGATTGCCGGGGTTCTAAGCTTTGGTTGCATGGATGCAAATGCAGACATCGACGTGAACACATCCGGAAATGCAGGTATTACCAGTTCAGGTTTATATGTTGATGAAAATATAAAAATGTATGCGACCAGGACCACAGGCATCAAAGCAGAAAACAATACGAATATTTCTCTAAGCCTGGGAAGCATTAAAAACAATGCTGTCTCCGCTGCCGGAGCAAAGGGTCAGGTCGGAATCAGCGCCGCTGAGAATAGTCATATTTCCCTCACGGATACTACCGTATTAATGGATCCCAAAACGGGTACTGGCGCAACAGTGACCGCAAATGACATGAGAGGAATTGTTGTTAATTCTGGCAGCCGTGTGGTTCTGGATAACACCAGTGTTATCCTCGGCGGGGGAGCAAAGGGGAATAATAATGGGGGCGCTGTCGTCTCCGGCGATGACGCTGAAATTTCCCTGAAAAATTCCTCTCTACTGACGTCTTCATGGGGGGCGGTAGGCGTAGCAGCAGGACAAGGAGGCAGAATCAATCTTACGGAGGGAACCAAAATTCTGACCACCGGGACTCGCGGGAATAATGGCGGCAGTCATGGCATTACTGTAGAGAGCGCTGGAAGCCAGCTGTATGCAGAAAACGCCTCAATCAACACGACCGGCGGCTCGGCATATGGTGTAAAGGCAACCGAAGGGGGGAAACTCGATTTAAAAGATACCGCCATCTACACCGGCGGGGGCTATGGACATGGGGTAGTCATCGATGGTCCATCGGAGGCGACGATTTCAGGCGGCCTCATCCAGACTACGGGCAAAGGGGCTACTGGATTATGGGCGCGTAGCGGTGCCAACGTTAATCTGCAGAACGGTGGAAAAATAGAGACGTCAGGGGCAGCGATATCAGCTACCGCCCCGCTGGATAACGAAAAAACGCTCAGCCTGAGTCATGTATTACTGGCCAGTGGTGAAAACACCGTGGTTACCGGACGAGACCTCCAGTTAACTTCTTCTGCCGTGAGCGCGAGTGCTGTAAGAGCCGAAGATAATGCCCGGATCTCCTTATTTGACACTCTTGTTGAGACCACCGGCACGGCAACCAGCACGACGACCACCGCAGCCCTGCACGCATTGTCTGGTGCGGCTATCAGCGGGACCGGTTTGTCTGTCGACGTTAGCGGAACAAATCAGGGTGGAATCCGTGCCGAAGGCGCGAACAGCGAAATTTCCCTTGTTAACAGCACGGTCTCCGTCAGCGGTCCGGGAAATGCGCTGCATTCCAGTGCCGCTGCTCGCGCCATTTCGGGGGCGTCTGTTTCCGTGACCCACTCTGCCTTAACCACCACCGGCATGACAAGCCACGGTGTCTCCGTGGAAGGTGCGGGTTCCCGCGCCCTGATCCGCGACACAACTATTGAAACGCGTGGCGCACGCAGCTCAAGTGTGAACATCAACGACGGAGCTAGTGCCGAAATCTACAGCAGTAAAATGCTGACTACCGCAGGCTCGGGCATCACTGGTCCGTGGTCGCCGGGGATATTGCTTCAGGGAGCTGGTTCATCCTTGCTTCTGAAAGACAGCGAGATTTTCACTACGCAAAGCCCCAGCGGCGGGATCAGTGCCGGCAGCGGCAGCCAGCTTGAGGTGAACACAAGCAGAATAACCACCTCCGGTGATTATGGTACCGGTATTGGCGTCGCCAACAGCACCGCAGTCATCACCAACAGCCATATTAATACCTCCGGCAATGATAATGCGATGGGGATTGTGGCGAACGGCGGTGCTACGGTAACGGTAACGGGAGGCAGCGTCACCACGACTGGCAACGGCTCGCCGGTACAGTCAAATCTCACGTTCCCTCACGCCCTGGCCTCACGCAGCCCCGGTGCAATGCTCACCGTTGATGGAACCACCCTGGTGACAAAAGGCGCTCAGGCCTACGGTGCCACCGCCGATGACGGCGGAAGCATCATCCTGAGAAATCTGTCAGTCAAAACGCTGGGGGAAAACTCAATCGGTTTATATGCCGGTATCGGCGTGCTAAAACCGGGCAGCGTGGGGCTGACCGCGACAAATGTTTCCGTCGAAACGCTGGGTGATAATGCGGCCGGTGCGTTTGCTGGCCGCAAATATAAATCTGAAACCGCTGAAATGGCGCTGGACGGCGTCGCGCTGGCAACGCATGGTGATAATTCACTTGGGCTCTGGGCTGAAGCAGGTGCCGGGCTGACGGCTAATAATACTGTGATAACCACCGACGGTGCGCTATCTCACGGCATTCTGGCGAGCAACGGCGGGCGGGTTCAGGCGAATAATGTCGTGGTCACAGCGCACGGCGAAAATGCGGCGGCGCTGGCCGTTCAGGGAACAGATGCCTGGACCGGGCAGGCAAATTTAATGAACACGACCCTTTCAGGGGAGCATGGCCACGGCATTGAAACCACCGGTTATGCGGATATCACTATGCAGAACAGCCGGGTGACAGGAGAACGGCAGTGGTTACAGGTAAACAATGGGGCGGGTAATTTGCAGGGTCACGCTAATATTAATCTGTCCGGGAGTGTGGCTACCGGTGCGGCGTTAACGCAGGACAATGCACATTCAGAAGTCGCGCTGAACAACACCAGCCTGTGGTTCTTAACCGATAATTCTGTGCTCGGTACGCTAAGTAATAATCAAAGCCTTATTCATTTCAGTACGTCAGAGAACCATCAGTATAAGTCATTGACGGTGAATAATTATCACGGCGACAACGGAACAATTGCGTTAAATACGCATCTGCACGATGACAATTCCCCCTCGGACCAGGTGGTGATTAATCGCGGACATGCCGATGGCTCAACCAATCTTAAAATCTCGAATACCAACGGCAGCGGCGCACTGACTCGCGGCAACGGTATTAAAGTCGTGGATGCCATCAATGGTGGGACCACGACAGCCGGAGCGTTCAGCTTGTTAAGTAAAGTGAAGGCGGGGCCGTATCAGTACACACTATATCGATCAAGCGTGGACGGGAGTAATGAGCAGGCGTGGTACCTGCGTTCACATAAAGAAACCGATAGCCCGGGCAATGATATCGTTATCCCGCCGAATAAACCTGATGATGAAATTCCTGCCATTCCACCAGATAATAAGCCTGATGATGAAACGCCTGCCATTCCACCAGATAATAAGCCTGATGATGAAACGCCTGCCATTCCACCAGATAATAAACCTGATGATGAAATCCCTGCCGTTCCATCAGATAATAAGCCTGATCCGGGAAAACAACCGCCAGAAGGCAGCGATGAGACAGGCAATGATGGGGAAGGGGCACCCCCTGATCCGGTTGTTGAGCGACCTGTCGTCCCTGATTACCGAGCTGAAACCTCGCTGTATAAAGAGCTTCCGCAGCTGGCTTTACTCTACAATCGCATGCTCATGGACAGCCTCCATGAACGTACCGGCGAGCAATTCGCCAGCCCGGAAAATATTAAAAGAGCCGAAGCATCGCCTTCAATGAGCTGGGGGCGTGCCATCTATAAAAAAGGACGTCTGGATTTAAATGAATCCGAATCACGGTTTACGCTGAATGCCATTCAGCTGGGCATCGATTTATACCGTAGGAGGAATGAAGAAGGGCGTTCCGATTTTGCCGGCGTGACGGGGAGTTTGGGCAAAATTAATAGCAAGGTCACGCACGCTGAGGGTGAATTTGCGGGCAGGAATGCCCTCAAATCGTGGGGTGCAGGCGTTTACTGGACTCATTTTACACCATCGGGCACCTATCTGGATGCCGTTGCGCAATACAATCGCTATTATGCGGAGTCTTCACCGCACGACCTGGCTACGGTGAAGACAAAGGGCTATGGTTTAGCTGCCTCGCTGGAGACAGGATACCCATGGCAGCCTGACAAAAACGTGAAGCGTTTCGTTGAACCCCAGGCGCAGCTGGTTTATTCAACCGCAAAGCTGGACCGTCTTGATGATGATGCCGCTACCGTTAACTTTAGTAAAAGCGAGTCGCTTACAGGCCGGGTAAGCTTACGTTTTCACCAGACCTGGGATCATAACGGCAAAGAGAAAAACAGGAATAAACAGACCCAAACGACGCTCTGGCTACGTCCGGGGCTCCTGCATGAGTTCAAAGGGAAAAGCAGCACGGAATTTAGTTCGCAGGATGGCGCTGTGCCTTTCACCGCTAATACATCAGGAACATCGGGGCAGGTTATTGCCGGGAAAGATCATCAGTTTAACAACAGCGTTTCGCTTACCGGTACAATGAGCTACGAAAAATCCCTGGCGGGAGAGAATAAAAATTATGGTGGCATCGTCGGTATTAAAATAAAGTTTTAAATTTCATAGCGTATTCATATGAGCGTACTTAAAATTAATTATGGCCTGGTCCTATTTAAAAGGATTTGTAAAAAAAACCGAAAATTATTTGATGCTTCCATTTCCTTGCGGTACGTCATGTAGATATCTATTTTTGGAACAGGAAATAAAGGCTTTATCGCTCGCAGATTAAAAAAACCAGCCAGGTCAAAAAATGTTTTGCTGGAAACAAAACCAATGCAGTCAGTTTGTGAAAGGACGGATAACTGAGCCAGAACAGAATTGGTTTCAAAGACGAAATGCCGACTCCCAACACTCTCCATAGAGGTCTTTTGAATGTATTTTACGTAACTGTCTGAGTTTATATACCCAACAAAATCAAGCGTTTCTAGTTGCTCTGATGTGATGTCTTTTTCATGGTAAGGATTGGTGCTACGGCAAACCAAAACGAATTCTGTTTTAGAGTATTGAATGCACTTCAATGCCGGATTGATGATAGGTGCCGCGGAGAAAATAACATCCACTTTTCGTAAGTTGAGGAGCTCATCTGCATCAGGTAGATAGACGTTCGTTTCTATGTATTTTATTTTATAAGGTATTTTGTCATCTTTTATCTTTTTTAGCAGGGTGGGTAGATCGTGCAGCACGAGAGAGAAGGGAGAGTAGATTACCAGTTCTTCCCTTTTGTTTGTTTTTTCAACGTGATTGACAGCGTCACTTATTTGTTCAATAAGTTTATGCGTTTGTACATAAAGATCGTCAGAAAAAAGAGTAGGGGAAATAGAGTTGCCATGACGAATGAAAAGGGGATCCTGAAAATGAAGCCGCAACTTTTGCAATGACTGACTAACCGAGGGCGGAGTTACCCCCAATATCTCTGATACAGCAGTAATGCTTCTTGTGGAATAGATAAGGCAGAAAATAGTTAATAAGTTCAGGTTGAAAGAAGTGACGCCCATAAGTTTGTCTGATATATGTTCTCTGTTCATTTTTATACCGTTGGTTAATTCGCTTCAAAATTATACTTGTATATTGTTACGGACGATTTATTCAGAAACGCTACTGCACAGCATAAATAAGTATTCCTGAGTATAGTGGACAATATAGGCAGCGTGAGCGGATCGCTACGTATTTACCAGGCACTACAGAAGCATAGCAGAAGCATAAATGCCTCAAAAGACGCCTTTATATACTGTGATTATATCCAGTCTTGGACCGGAGGCTGTAGCGATCAAGCCGCTTGCCGACACTTTCTAAAAAACGCTTGATGTGCTGATGAATTTAGCTCGTTATCACGGCGCGTTTCGGTAACTTCAGGCTGATTCAAAGAAATAGTTTCCGTTGCAGGGTACAGTCGCGGCGTGTTGGATAACGGATGTCCGGATATGTATGAATTCAATTTAGTTTTGCTGCTGTTACAGCAAATGTGCGTGTTTCTGGTTATCGCCTGGCTGATGAGCAAAACACGCCTGTTTATTCCGCTGGTGCAGGTTACCGTGCGGCTGCCGCACAAGCTGCTGTGCTACATCACCTTCTCCATCTTCTGCATTATGGGCACCTATTTTGGCCTGCATATCGAAGATTCGATTGCCAATACTCGCGCCATTGGTGCCGTGATGGGCGGCCTGCTGGGTGGGCCGGCGGTCGGGGGATTGGTGGGGCTGACCGGGGGCATTCATCGCTACTCCATGGGCGGAATGACGGCGCTCAGCTGCATGATCTCCACCATTGCGGAGGGGCTGCTGGGCGGCCTTGTTCACAGCGTGCTTATCAAGCGCGGGCGTCCCGATAAAATTTTTAATCCACTGGTGGCAGGCGGCGTCACATTTGTGGCGGAAATGGTGCAGATGGCGATCATTCTGCTTATCGCCCGGCCTTTTCAGGACGCGCTGTCGCTGGTCAGCAATATTGCCGCGCCGATGATGGTGACCAACACTCTGGGCGCCGCGATGTTTATGCGCATCCTGCTGGACAGGCGCGCCATGTTTGAAAAATACACTTCGGCTTTCTCGGCAACGGCGCTGAAAGTGGCGGCCTCTACGGAAGGGATCCTGCGGCGGGGCTTTAACGAAGAGAACAGTATGAAGGTGGCGCAGGTGCTGCTTAAAGAGCTGGATATCGGTGCCGTGGCGATCACGGATCGCGAAAAGCTGCTGGCCTTTACCGGCATCGGTGACGATCACCATCTGGTGGGTAAACGTATCTCTTCTGACTATACCTGGCGGGCCATCGAGCATGACGAGGTGGTCTATGCGGACGGCAACGAGATGCCTTACCGCTGCTCGCTGCATCCCAACTGCAAGCTCGGTTCAACGCTGGTGATCCCTTTGCGCGGTGAAAATAAGCGGGTTATCGGTACGATAAAACTGTACGAGGCACGTAACCGGCTCTTCAGCTCCATCAACCGCACGCTGGGGGAAGGCATCGCCCAGCTGCTGTCGGCCCAGATCCTGGCCGGCAAGTTCGAACAGCAAAAGGCGCTGCTGGCGCAGTCTGAAATCAAACTGTTGCATGCCCAGGTGAATCCACACTTCCTGTTCAACGCCCTGAATACGTTGATGGCGGTCATCCGTAACGACAGCGAGAAGGCCGGGCAGTTGGTGCACTACCTGTCGACATTCTTTCGCAAAAATCTTAAGCGCTCCTCCGGCACGGTCTCCCTGGCCGACGAGCTGGAGCATGTGAACGCCTATCTGCAAATTGAGCTGGCGCGCTTCCCGACCCAGCTGAAGGTGGATTTACAGGTGCCGGACATGCTGTCACAGCACAGCCTGCCCGCATTCACTCTGCAGCCGCTGGTGGAAAATGCGATTAAACACGGCACTTCGCACCTGCTGTGCAACGGCAATATCATTATTCGCGCTTACGCCGAAAACGAGCTGGTGGTTATTGAGGTGGAAGATAACGCCGGGCTGTACCAGCCGGAAAAAATCAGCGATGGACTGGGCATGAGCCTGGTTGATAAACGTCTGCGCGCGCGTTTTGGCGACGATTACGGTATTACCGTAAGCTGCAAACCCGATGAGTTTACTCGCGTCACTTTAAGACTGCCGGTGGAGGGATCCGCATGTTGAGAATACTGATTGTTGATGACGAGCCGCTGGCGCTCGAGAATTTACGTTTGTTGCTGGAGGGCGAAAGCGATATTGAGATCGTCGGGGAGTGCACCAACGCCATAGAGGCGATTGGCACCATTCATAAGCTCCGTCCCGACGTGGTATTTCTGGATATCCACATGCCGCGCATCAGCGGGCTGGAGATGGTCGGCATGCTCGACGAGCAGCATCGCCCGCACATTGTTTTTCTCACCGCCTTTGATGAGTACGCGGTGCAGGCCTTTGAACAGTGCGCCTTTGACTACCTGCTGAAGCCCATTCAGACGGCACGTCTGCAAAAGACGCTGGACAGGCTCCGGCAGGGAAATCAGCAGCAGGATGTTTCGCAGCTGCCTGACTACCAGCAGCCGCTGAAATTTATCCCCTGCCTCAGTAGCAGCCGGATCTGGCTGCTACAGCTGGAAGATGTCGCCTTTGTCAGCAGCCGGGTGGGCGGGGTGTACGTCACCCGTCAGGACGGCACGGAGAGCTTCACCGAGCTGACATTGCGCACGCTGGAAACGCGAACGCCGCTGCTGCGCTGCCACCGGCAGTACCTGGTAAACATGAATTACCTGAAGGAGATCCGCCTGGAGGATAAAAATCAGGCGGAGCTGCTGCTGCGCGACGGGCAAATCGTGCCGGTCAGCCGCCGCTATCTGAAAGCGCTGAAGGAGACGGTGGGGCTGTAAAGCCCACCGTTGTATCAGGCAGGCCGTAGCCGGGCAAAGGCCTCGCGGATTTCGGCTTCGGGCAGTTGCAGACCAATGAACACCAGCGCGCTGCGCGGCGTTTCGTCCGGCTGCCAGGGGCGATCCCAGTCGGCGCTGTACAGCCGCTGCACGCCCTGGAACAGCAGGCGGCACGGCTGCTCTTCGATCCACAGCATGCCTTTATAGCGCATCAAATTATCCGCAAAGCTGCTGAGCAGGCCTTCCATGACGGCAGACACCGCGGCCAGCGCGACCGGGTAGTCCAGTTCCACAACAATGGACGAGACGGCGTTTTCAGCTGGCGCGATGCGGTGGAAGAGGGGTTTCGCAACCACCACGTTCTCTTCCAGCATAAATCCACGGGTATCAAACAGCAGCGCCAGGTCGATCTCACCCTGTACAACTTTATAGACGGGCGCCCGCGCGTTAATGCGCTGCAGCCGCTCAATCAACTCCGGGCTGTCACCGGCAATATCCGTTTTGGTCAGCAGGATGCGGTCGGCATAGCCAATCTGCGACTGGGCAATAGCGAACTTATCCAGCTGTGCACCCGCATGCACCGCGTCCACCAGCGTGATAACCCCATCCAGCAGATAGCGTGCGCAAATAATTTCATGGGCGAAAAAGGCCTGTAAAATCGGCCCCGGATCGGCCATGCCGGTACACTCGATAACCAGCCGGTCAAAATAAACCTCGCCTTTGTCGTAGCCGTCCAGCAGATCCAGCAGCGCCGCTTCCAGCTCGCCGGAGCGGGTACAGCAGATGCAGCCGTTGGCAAGCGTGGTGATGCGGGTAGCGCCGTCGCCAAGCAGCTGACTGTCGATGGGCATCTCACCAAATTCATTCTCGATAACCGCTATTTTATGATCCTGCTGCTTATGGAGGATTTGCTGCAAAAGGGTGGTTTTCCCTGCGCCGAGAAAGCCGGTTAAAACTGTTACCGCAATCGGGGTCATAATTTTTCCTGTTAACAACAACGCATTCCGCCTTTACCGTCCCCGCCATAGCGCGCCTGCTGGCGTTCACGGAAAAACTCTTTGTAGGTCATCACGGGCTTATCCGGATGGTTAGTCTGCATATGCAAAACGTAGGTATCGTAATCCGGGATGCCCACCAGCATGCGGGCGGCCTGGCCGAGATACTTTTTTGCCGCACCTAAGTTATCAAACATTTTTCCTCCTTTAGATCGTAAAGAAAGCCCCGGCAATCCGGGGCCTTGAGAGGGAGGATTAATGGCCGTTGGAGATCTCAATGCCGCCTTCAGGCACCGGCACAAACGGCGTCTCTTTGTCGGTTCGCTGGTCGTTATTACGGGCCTGCTTAATCGCGCGGATGCCGTAGAAAATAATGCTGTACACCACGATCAGGAACAGGATGCTCAGCCCGGCGTTAGTATAGTTGTTGATGACGATGTGGTGCATGTTGCTGATTTGCTCCGGCGTCAGATCCGCACCGGCGTTAGCAATGCGCTCATTATACTGGCCGGCCATATAGAAGAAGCCTTCCATCTGCGGATTGGTGCTGAACAGCTTCATGCCCAGCGCCCAGGTAGTGCAGAGCAGCAGCCACAGTGCAGGCACCACGGTAACCCAGATATAGCGGGTGCGTTTCATCTTCACCAGCACGACGGTGGCGAGGATCAGCGCGACGGCGGCCAGCATCTGGTTCGAAATACCGAACAGCGGCCACAGGCTTTTCACGCCGCCTAACGGATCGACCACGCCCTGATACAGCAGATAGCCCCACAGGCCAACACAGCCAGCGGTGCCGATAATACCCGCCACCAGCGAATCGGTTTTTTTCAGTCCCGGAATAAAGTTACCCAGCAGATCCTGCAGCATAAAGCGCCCGGAACGCGTGCCCGCATCCAGCGCCGTCAGGATAAACAGGGCTTCAAACAGAATACCGAAGTGATACCAGAAGCCCATGTCAGCCAGCGGCATGATCTTGTGGAATACGTGCGCAATCCCGACCGCAAGCGTAGGAGCGCCGCCCGCGCGGTTCAGCACAGAAGGCTCACCAATGTCTTTCGCCGTTTGCAGGATCTGCTCAGGCGAGATAACAAAGCCCCAGGAGCTGACGGTGGCGGCGGCATGGGCGGTCACGTCTTTTAGCTGCGCCATGATAAGCGGTGCGTTTTCTCCGCCCAGCTCATGCAGGTTTGGCATGGTAATGCCCAGGCCCGCAGGCGGCGTATTCATGGCGAAGTAGAGGCCGGGTTCGATGATTGAAGCGGCGACCAGCGCCATCACCGCCACAAATGACTCCATCAGCATGGCGCCATAGCCAATGAAGCGAGCGTCGGTTTCGCAGGCCAGCAGTTTTGGCGTGGTGCCGGAGGCGATCAGCGCGTGGAAACCCGACACCGCACCGCAGGCAATAGTAATAAACAGGAACGGGAACAGGGCGCCTTTCCACAGGGGACCAGTGCCGTCCGTGTACTGGGTCAGGGCAGGCATTTTCAGCTCAGGATTCAGGATCACGATGCCGATGGCCAGCCCGACGATAACGCCAATTTTCAGGAAGGTCGCCAGATAGTCGCGCGGGGCCAGGATCAGCCAGACCGGCAGCAGGGCGGAGACAAACGCGTAGCCAACCAGGGCAAAGGTGATGGTGGTATCTTTAAAGGTCAGCGCCGGGCCCCAGTACGGGTCGTGGGCAATCACGCCGCCGAACCAGATGGAAGCCACCAGCAGGATCACGCCAATCACCGAGATCTCGCCCACGCGTCCCGGGCGGATGTAGCGCATGTAGATCCCCATAAACAGGGCAATCGGCACCGTAGAGCAAACGGTAAACACGCCCCACGGGCTTTCTGCCAGCGCCTTAACCACGATTAAGGCCAGCACGGCCAGAATAATAATCATGATCAGGAAGCAGCCGAACAGGGCGATAGTACCGGGAACCGGGCCCATCTCTTCTTTGATCATCTCGCCCAGGGAAGCCCCGTTACGGCGCGAGGAGATAAACAGCACCATAAAGTCCTGCACGGCTCCGGCCAGCACAACGCCCGCCAGCAGCCACAGCACGCCGGGCAAATAGCCCATCTGCGCGGCAAGCACCGGCCCGACCAGCGGACCCGCCCCGGCGATAGCGGCAAAATGGTGGCCGAACAGTACGTTGCGGTTCGTTGGCACGTAGTTCAGTCCGTCGTTGTTCAGCACGGCTGGCGTCGCGCGGTTAGGGTCGAGCTGCATGACCTTTTGCGCGATGTAGAGGCTGTAGTAGCGATAGGCCACGATATAAACCGAGACCGAAGCCACGACTATCCACAGCGCGCTGATGTGTTCACCCCGCCGCAGGGCAACCACGCCCAGGCAGCAGGCACCGAGGATGGCGATAACCATCCAGGGCAGATGCTTTAATAAATTGTTTCTGTTCATAATTAACCCAGTGATTTACTGACAAATGAAAAAGCCTTCTCAGATTTGTATGTTTAAAATTGATGTCTGAGAAGGAGGCCTGTTTTCGGGCAACAGGGTGCCAAATTTGACCACGAAGGAGGGGAAAACCTGCTTAACGGTCAATGGGGGGAATAAGCGGTTATCTGACGGAATAAGCGGTTAAGGGGAGGCAAAACGGCCTGAAATTTGCGAGTCAGATCACGGTGAACGGGGCGAAGGCCAGCAAAACGCCAGCCGCCGCGCCTCGTTAATACGGATTTAAATAGCCTCAGGCCCGCTGCGGCAGGCGGCGTCGGTTACGCAGGCTGCTGAAGCCAACGGCTAAAATCGTAGCGGCCGCAGCCAGCCACAGGCTCATGCGCACCGCCTGAGCTTCCTGCACCACGCCGGTTCCGGTGTGCAGCCAGAACGACAGAATAACCCCGACCAGCGCCGCGCCCAGGCATTGTCCAAAAGTACGCATTATCGCCAGCACGCCAGAGGCATAGCCGCTTTGCTCTCGCGACGCGTTAGCCAGCATCTCGCGGTTATTGGGGCTTTGAAAACAGCCGAACCCGAGGCCGCAAATCAGGCTGCGCAGGGCGATATCCCAGATCTGAGCCTGTTCCGGCAGGAGCGCGAGCAGGATCAGACCGGCGGCGAATACGCAGAGCCCAACGGTGGAAATCATTGCGGGCGGATAGCGGTCCGCCAGGCGTCCGGCGTGCGGGGCGGCAAGCATGATGCCAACCGGCCACGGCATAAACAGCAGCGCCGAAACGAAAGCGCTGTGGCCGTAGACGCTCTGGAACAGGAACGGCAGGGCGACGAACGTGATGCCCTGGCTGACAAAAGAAGCAAGCGAGGTGAGCGCAGCAAGAGAGAATCGCGCTGAGGCGAACATTTCCAGCGGCAGCAGCGGCTGCGCGGCACGACGTTGACGCCAGATAAACAGCCCGGCTGCGGCGACGGCGGTCAGACCATAGGCCGATGCGGTGAGCAGCTCGTGAGCGTCTGCTTTGGCAAAGCTGACCGCCGCCATGATCAGTGCCCCCAGCATAACAGCCGAAAGCAGGGCGCCCGCGTAGTCAAAGGGTTTGCTCTGGTTAGTCTGATTAGCGGGTAAAACTCGCAGGCTGAGCAGAAACGCGGTAACGCCCAGCGGGACGTTTATGGCGAACAGCCACGGCCAGCCTAAAGAAGAGAGCAGGGTGCCGCCGAGCAGCGGCGCGACGGCGGTGCTGGTGGCAATCAGCAGGGCGTTCATACCGAGGATGCGCCCCAGCAGCCGGTTGGGGAATATTGTCCGCAGGATAGCTGGTGCAATGCTCAGCGTTGCCGCGCCGCCGATCCCCTGAACGATGCGCATCACGACCAGCATATCGAGAGAGGAAGAGAGTGCGCAGCCGAGTGAGGCAGAGGTGAACAGCGCCAGGCCAAAGGTGAACAGGCGGCGGAAGCCAAGGCGGGTGGCAAGGGCGGCGAAAATCGCCAGCGTCATTGCCGCAGATAATAAATAGCCGTTGGCGACCCAGACGGACGCGCCTGCCGTTACGTTCAGCGCCTTTGCAATCTGCGGCAGCGCGATATTAACCATCGAACCGTCGAAGACCGCCATCGTTGTGGTGGTCATTACGGCGATTGTCGCTAAACGCCGCTCGCGACCCGGAAGTCCCTCATCGCCGGGTTGATCTGAAAAAAGTGCCATTAACTACCTCTGCCGTTCGGTGGGGAATTGTCGATGCGGGGACTATAGCCAGCGAGGAGATAAGGCGGAAGACGCAGCGGTTGCAGTTATTACCTGCACAAGACGCCGTATCTGATGCTAAGATGCGGTATGACTGAACCCGATCTCAATTTACTCATCGCCCTCGACACGTTTCTGGCTGAAGGAAGCGTGGCCGGGGCTGCCCGCCGCCTGGGATTAAGCGCTTCGGCGATGAGCCGCACGCTAGGCCGCCTGCGAACGGCTACGGGCGATCCTCTGCTGGTGAGAGCCGGGCGCAACATGGTGCTCACGCCCTACGCGCAGGAGATACGCGAGCGGGCAAGAAACGCGGCATTTGAGGCCCGCGCGCTGCTCAGCCCCTCTTCCGCCGGACTCTCCCTGACGGCTTTGGACCGCACCTTTGTCATTCGGGCCAACGACGGATTTGTCGAGGCGTTTGGCGCGCAGCTGATTGCGGAGGTTGCCGCAGCAGCGCCAAAGGCGCGTTTACGCTTTGCGCCAAAGCCTGAAAAAAGCGCAAAGCATCTGCGGGAGGGGCTGGTGGATTTAGAGATTGGCACGCTGGGGGAGATGGGGCCGGAGATCCGCCTGCAGGCGCTGTTCCGGGACCGCTTTGTCGGCGTCGTCAGAAAAGGACATCCGCTGGCCGCAATGCCCGTGATAAACGCTGAACATTATGTGGCATTCGGCCATGTCGTGGCATCCCGCCGGGAGCGTGTGACGGGGCCGGTAGACGAAGCGCTGGCCGATATTGGTTTGCAGCGCAATATTGCTGCCGTGGTGCCGGGCTTTCCGGCGTCGCTTGCGGTGGCAAAGGCGTCCGACCTCATTGCGCTGGTGCCGGGCTCCTTCCTGCTGAATCAGGCAGACTATGCATTTCACGTATTCGAGCTGCCGGTGAAAACTCGCGGCCTGACCGTTTCGCAGATGTGGCACCCGCGCAACGAAGTCGATCCGGCTCACCGCTGGCTAAGAACGCTGGTGCTGGGCGTCTGTCGTCGGCTGGTGCCGGACTGAACCGAAGCCTCAGCCCGGTTGCGCATTGACAGCGCTGTACATATAGTTAAGAAAACCTCACCCTGCTCATGCTTCAAGGAGATCTTATGAGTGCTACCAAAGTAACCGTCCTGCTTTTAAGCTGCCTGTTCTGTACCAGCGCGCTGGCCGACTCCCCGTTCAAGGACCTGCAATTTGGGAACAGCAAGCTACAGATCCTGGGCGATCTGAAAAAGGCCTGCCACACCCAAAAGCCCATGACTGACGATGCGCTGGCCGCAAAAATCATGTCTACGGAAGAGAACCAGCGCCACGTCCGCGATGCGAAAATAGCCCTGGAGCGTAACAATCAGCAAAACTACTGGGACGCGATTGGCAAAGTGGAATGCCCGGAAATGTAATAAAAGACTCACCGCATTGCTTACCTGGCGGGCAGGCTTGCAATCGCGGATGAGAGGGGGTACGTAGGGTGGATAAGCGCAAGCGCCATCCACCACGGAGAACTCATTATAAGAACGAATAACTCAGGTTTACGCCAACGCCGTAATTACGGCCCGGTGCGGGTTCGAAATAGCGCCCGTTGCCCTCGTTAACGATGACCGACCCGACATAATCCCGGTCGAACAGGTTATCCACCCGTCCCCAGACGTCCAGCAGCCAGCTTTCGCGGATACGGAATTTATAGCCGCTGTTCAGCGACGCGACGGTGTAGGTCGGCGCTTTCGCATCGTTTTCATCGTCGGCCTGGATATCACTCATATAACGCACGTCCGCACCGGCATAAAAACCTTCCGCAGGGGCGTATTCCACCGCCGCGTATCCCATGTTGCGGGCGATGCCCGGCATCCGGTTGCCTTTACAGCTTTCGTCGCCGCAAACGTTAGTACGGTAGGTGGCGTCAAGATAAGTCCATGCTGCTTTCACCCGCCAGTCATACGCAAACTGCTGATCGAGCGAAAGTTCAACGCCGCGACGGCGAGTTTCACCGGCGTTTTTGTAGGTGGTGCGCCCGCCGCTGCTTTGATCCACGACGATCTCATCGTCGGTATCCGTCTGGAATACGGCTGCGGTGAACAGACCGTTGCCAACGCGGGTTTTGCTGCCGACTTCAATGGTGTCGCTGGTGGACGGTTTCAGGCCAAAGTTCAGCCCGGACTGGCCGCTATCGCGATAGGACAGCTCGTTGATGGTTGGCGTTTCAAAACCGCGGCCCGCCGAGGTGTAGACGTTCCACGCATCCGTAATCGCGTACTTTAACGACGCCGCAGGCAGCCATTTGTGATAGCTCGCGTCGCCGCTGTCATCCCCGTTGGCGCCGGTAACGTAGAAATCGTTGGAGTCGAAGTAGACCGAGCTGAAGCGCACGCCCGCGTCCAGGCTGAGCTTATCGGTGAACTGCCAGGCAGTCTGCAGATAAGGGTCAACGTTCCACATAAGGTTGCGTTCATCGCGGCGCATATTGCCTTTTTCCCCCAGTACCGTGGTGCCGTTTTCCACCACAAAGTTTTCAAAGCCTTTACGCTTCTCGGACATCGTCTCGTAGTCAAGGCCTGTCGTGAAGGTGAACGGCATGGAGAGCAGGTTGCCGCGGTGCGTCCAGCGGGAATCAATGCCCTGATAGTGGCGGGAAAGCTGGATCACGCCGCCCGGGTGGGTAGGGTTAAGCTGTGGCCCAACGGGAATCGACTGGTACTGCGTCGTTTCCCGCTCACCGGCGTAGGCCATGATGCTGAGATCGTCATTCGCCGTCAGCTGGCGCTCGTAATGCAGGCCAGCCTGCGTCTGTTTAGTGGTTTTACGGGTGTTGTACTGCTCGGCACGCGGGGCCTGGGTTGGGTTGTCGTGCCACTCCTGTTCGGTCAGGCCGCCCGGATCGTTTGCATCGATATCCACGCTGTTGAACAGGAAAGTCAGCTTGCTGGCATCATCCAGGCGCACGCCCAGTTTGGCATTGCCGAGGTTTTTCTGCGCGCTGCTGTGGTCACGATAGCCGTGGGTGGTAAAGCGTGAAGCGGACACAGAATAATCGACATCGCCAGCCTGCGTGCCGTCGCCGGTAGAGCCCGTGGCTTTGACGCTGTTGCGCCAGCTGCCAAAACTGCCGTAGTACGTACTGGCTTCAAGCGTTGGCGGCTGTGTGCCGGTTGTGGTCGTAACGTTGACTACGCCGCCGGATGAGTTGCCGTATAACGCAGAAAACGGCCCGCGCAGGACTTCGATGCTGTCCACGCTGTTGATATCAATGTTAGACGTCTGGCCCTGCCCATCCGGCATGGTGGCAGGAATACCGTCAACGTACATCCTTACGCCACGCACGCCGTAGGTTGAGCGTGAACCAAAGCCGCGAATCGACAGCTGTAAATCCTGCGCGTAGTTCTGGCGGTTCTGCACCTGCAAACCGGGGACTGCGCTCAGGCTTTCCGAGAGGTTCACGCGCGGCGCGGCCTGGCGCATATCGTCGCCGTAAACGACGCTGACTGCGGCGGGAGCGTCGAGTTCAGAAACTACGCCAGGCGTGGCGGTTACCACCATGGTTTGTTCGTTATTTTTAGGCGTCTCCCCGGCGAAGGCGGGAGAAACCCATGGCGACAGGGCTGGCAGCAGGAGCAGGGACAGGCGGGACTTTCCGTGTGGCATCATTTTCATCAGTACAAATTCATCAGGTGAGAAGGGCGAGCGTCCAGACGAACCATCTGGAACATTTACGCATATGTTAATACTTATGAAGAAAGTTTGAAAACTGTAAAGGCACTTTACGTTAATGATAAGTGTTGGTGAAGAAGGGGCGAAGAGCAAGGAGAGTGCTGTAAACAAACGAGGAGCGGGAAAACCGCTCCAAACGTCAGGCAGGGCTATCTAATCCGCTGAGATTATCACCTCAATGAGATTAGTCTTCCCGCTGGCTATGCCGCTCTTCACCGCTGTTGCGATGTCCACTGCCTGGGTGACCCGGCACGCACTAATACCCATCGACGCCGCGAGCGACTGAAAGTCAATGCAGGGATTGACGAGATCCATGCCGATAAATCGCCCCTGGGCAACGGAAGTGTAGGATGACTGGCTTTTCATGAAGTTTTTAAGCACGTTGTACTCAAAATTATTCATGACGATAAACGTCACCGGCAGTTTTTCGTGGGCGGCAGTCCACAGCGCCTGCGGTGAATACATTGCTGCGCCGTCGCCCACCAGACAGACTACCGGCTCGCGGCCGAGCCCCAGCGAATGGCCTACCGCAGCAGGCATGCCCCATCCCAGGCCTCCACCGCGCATAAAGTAATATCGCTGGTATTGTTGGTCGGAAATAAATTTCCTGATGTGGTTGGTTGTTGCAATCGCCTCATCAACGAGGGTGAGGCCCGGCGGGATAGCGCGGAGAACCTCGTGGGCTGCGACCAGGGGCGAAATAACAGGGTGAGTAAATTCCAATGTGAAAACAGCCTCAAGCAGCTGCTGACTTTTTTCACGCTCGCTTTTCGCTTCGTTAATACGCTTCTGAAAAAGAGTTTTCTTACGATAGGTCAGGCGTTCGAGCTTAGGTAACAGCTGCTGAAGCGAGATTTTGATATCGCCCATCAGCGACAGCCTGGTGGGATAAGTTCTGCCTAACTCGTTCATATCTGAAGAAAGCTGATACACAACGCAGTCCTGCGGAATAGCTTCAGCTTCGCTGTAGAGAATAGTGATTAAACTTTTGCCGCCCAGTATGAAGACGGCATCGTAGTTCATAATGATTTTTGCGATATCCCGGGACACCGTCGGCATATTCCCTCGCCACAGGGGATGATGGGGCGGGAAGGGCAAATTTAACGGCCAGGATGAACCGTAAACGTGCGCCCCCAGCATTTCTGCCAGCAGAACAGTCTCATCCGTTGAGTGGTTGCTGTGAATTTCATCACCGGCAATCATCATCAGCTTACCTGGCTGCACATGGCTTAGCTCAACCGCAAGCTCATCCAGCGAGCTGGCGACGGTATGGTAATTCACCCGCGAAGAGGCAAGAATGCTGGCATCGTGCATCTCTTCCATAACGTCCATGGGGAGCGAGAGCAGCACCGGACCTGCCGGGGGATAGCTGGCATCGTGAAACGCTCGCCTTACCAGCACCGGAAGCTGAGCGGCGCTGGTCACTTCTTTTGTCCACTTCACGACGGGGGAAGCAATGGACACCACATCATCATAAAGTAAAGGCTCGCGCACATAGTGCCGGGTGTCCTGCTGGCCGACCGTCACGACAAGCGGTGTTTTCATGATTCGTGAGTTAATCAGGTTACCCATGCCGTGGCCCAGTCCGCTTGCGGTATGCAAATTCAAAAAACCTGTTTTACCTGATGCCTTTGCGTATCCGTCAGCAATAGCCACCGCGCTGCTTTCCTGCAATGCCAGAACATAATGAATATCTTCGTGGCGAAGCAGGGCATCGATGAGCGGCAGCTCTGTGGTGCCAGGATTGCCAAAAATATATTCAACGCCTTCGCTTTCAAGCACTTCAAGCAGCATATCTGCACCCGAACGCAGCGAGAAGTCTGCAAGCGTATTGATGGATTTCATGGCCTGTCTACCTTATTCAGAGGAACGTCATGCGGCTTCAGTATTCTTCGCGAGTAGGGCGGATGACTATCTCATTCACGTCAACCTCCGCGGGCTGTTCTATGGCGTAAGCAACCGCTTTGGCGATAAACAGCGCCGGAATGGCCTGCTGATAGAATTCGCCCAGAAACGCTTTGCTGTCGGAGTCAGAGCTACCGTGCTGCAATTCACTTTCAACGGCGCCTGGAGAGATAAGCGTTGTGCGGATATGACTGCCAGCCTCGTATCGCAGCCCCTCGCTTAGCGCCCTGACGGCAAATTTTGTCGCGCTATAAACCGCACCTCCCGGACTCAGCACTTTTATCCCGGCGACCGAGGCCACGTTAATGAAATGTCCTGACTTTTGGTTTTCGAAAACGGGCAGCGCCGCAGCGATACCGTTAAGTACCCCTTTAATATTGGTATCAACCATCTGATCCCACTCCTGCGTTTTAAGCGAGGCCAGGGGAGCAATTGCCATATAGCCTGCGTTGTTGATGAACACATCAACACGACCAAATTTTGCAACAGCAACGTCCACTACACTTTTAACCTCGCTGAGGCGGGTCACGTCGGCTTTAATAGCAATAGCCTGGCCACCGGTTTGGGTAATTTTATCGACCAGGGAATTGATGCGATCGATGCGCCGGGCAACGAGCACCAGCGTTGCCCCTTTTTCGGCCAGAAAAAGAGCGATAGCTTCACCAATTCCACTGCTTGCTCCGGTAACGACGACAACCCGTTGAATTAAATCACTCATAAATCACCTCTTGATTATTAATTAAATCAGATGTTCGAATTTTAAATATCAATAAGCGATGCGTTCTATTAGCTTTGTCACGCGTCATTTAACGCCGAGGTTAAAATCCCCTCAGCCGTTTTTAAAAATTCAGGTAATGGCTGGTAGCTGGTGTGTATAAGATGTATGGCATCATGCAATGTGGAAACGCCGATGGTTTGCTCCCCCTCTGTACCAATCAAAACATTCGGTCCCCAAACCGCTTCTAAGGTTAACTCGCCGAAATTACAGGGAAAAGGGAGCGCGCCAAGGTTAGAGATTAAAATATCCGGAGCGCAGCTTTGCTTATCAAAATTAATTAACGCATTTATTTCAGGATTATTCATAAAGCTCTGAAAATGATGAATAAATGTGGCCATGCCCGATCGGGTTCGGACAGGCTGCAGATCGCCTGTCACCGCTCGGGCAAGGTTCCAGAATGCTTTAGTGGCGCAGGCCTCATAGCTATAGGTTGGGAAAAGTACTGAAAAGCTCATCCCGTAATCTAAATCGAAAAACTTGCGTGCATCAATGGGAGTACAAATACGCACAGGGTTGTTTGAATCGATAAAATAGCGAGAATAAGCCTGCGCAAAGGCGGCTGCCAGCGCACCATGCACGGTGGTGTTTTCTCTTCTGGCTCGCAGGCGGATACCGACAGAAAGCTCTGCGGAAAGCCGTCTTCTGACGATGTTTAGTTTTGCCAGGCTGCGTTCAGTATAGGGCACTGACGTTGGTCTTCCTGCTGGCATGCTAATGTCAGCAACGGGTGTTTGAGCGTTAGTGCAAATATCTTCAACGGCCAGCCGCAGCGGAAGAGCTTCCAGCACTTCATCCGTCAGGACTGACAGTACGTCCCGAATAAAATGGGTCAGAGAAAGGCCGTCAGCAATAGAATGGTGTGAGGTCATGATAAGAATGCAACGCGTATCGCTGTAAAGCAGCGCTGCTCTGAGTAAAGGCAAATCGCCTGTACCAAACGGGGCGGAGAATTCCCGCTTAATTTCGTGTTCTATATCAGTTGTATTATCAAGTCTGACAACGCGTAATGGAATTTTGGCCGAGGAATCTGCAACAAAATGCAGGGGCCATCCATTGTCAGCCTTCACGCGCACGTTAATTAATGGATGACGCGACTGGACAGCATACAGGGCTGCGGTCCAGGCATCTATAGTTGTATTACCGGCGATCTCGGCGGTAACCGTGAAATGTTTTGGGCTAACTGGGTCGATTAACCATGCATAACTTTCTAGTGGACCGAGTGCTCTGAGAAAAACTTCACTTTCTGTTGCAGTTTTCATAACGCCCTCATAGAAATATAATTAATACAACGAATGTTGTCATGTGCGTATCAGCACAAGAAATATATTGTATATGCAGGGGGTGATATCTATCTAAAGTGATTAATGTAAAGTAAATTATTGGTCTGAGTTTTTATGAGAGCATAAGTTGTTAATTTTCTCACCGTGACTATACAAATAAAAGAACCTTCTGCAAATAAAAATAACGCCAACGGAATAGCAATAAAACAGAAAAGTAATATTGTTTTCTTATGGTGTCGTAAATATATTATGTTTTCAAAAATGTTGAAGTGCCGATTTTGCGTAAATGGCATGTTTATTCTGTGCCACTACAAAGCGTTAGAGATTTGGGGAGAGGTCAGCAGGATGTGAAATAATTTCAGAGGGGGGAATATTATCCATCCATGGATAGCATCAAACGTTATGTTCAGATGTCGTCCATTGTGTAACCAACAACGATTTCCAGCGTTTTACGAATGACGTCAGCCGTGACAACATCGTCGGTACATTCCAGAGCATTCACCAGCCACAAAATGATCGCTTTGTTCGTAACATGGCCTTCCGAAGCGAGAATATTGCTAATCGCGGAACCCAACAGGGCAGACTCTTCGGCCAGCAGGTCGCCAGCACAACGAAAATATTCTGACATAGCCGTGTTTGACAGGGCTTTATAGATATCGGATTGCTGTTGCGTAGCCTGTATCATGTCGTTTCACCGTAAGTTGATTGTTAGTGACCTTTGTAAGTCAGTGGATGTTGTCTTTGCCCTGCGGCTGCCCGTCGCGGAAAAACGAACCGGGCATTTCACTATTACTTTGATCTCTTTCGCTTAACTTATGCTTGAGACGGCGGCGTTTCGTTGCCATCGTTGTTACATCATTAATCACACGCACGATGGCCTCACGGCGCTGAACGTCGGTTTCTCCAGCCTCCATGGCGCGCAGTTTTGCTACCAGGGTTTGCGTGTTAATCGCCCCCTTGCCCTTCAGAAGGGCCAAAACCGCTTCACCAATAAGTTCATCTGCCTGTCGATCAAATTCACTACTTTTCATAACTACGTCTCTGATGGCCACACTATCCAGCACCGGAAGCGCAGCAAGAAGCCAACTTTCCGATGGAACAGGTCCGCCGGAGACTGGCAGCCAGAAGTGAAATCGTGAACTTACCTCTGCCAGAGTTGACAAAAATAAACGGGTAAAGCGTTGCTGGTGGTCTTATACCTCGCGCTCGAACAGCAGGCCAATCAGCGCGTGATAATGGCTCTCTTCTTCCGGCCCGGATGCATGCTCGAGGCGGGAGAGCAGTTTAGTACACAGCGTTTTTCGGTTCAGGTTACGGCCGTCTCCCAGGATCTCCACCACGATTTGCCCCAGCGTCTCCTGCTGAGAAGGCATGCCAGCTTTGTTAAAGTACTGGGCGATATCGTTGGCAGTGTCCGGTAGGTAACTGTTCTGGCGCATTTTTCGCTCCTGTAAAATTTAGGTCATCAAAAAGTTACATTTAAACTATACACATTTTGCAAAGCTGTACATAAAAGCTGTACAAAAAAATTAAAGTTTTTTGATCAAAAAGTGCTAATCGTTATAATACATATAGTTATAGGGTGGTGGGCAATGTAACGCACCGGTAATATTGTACATCTGTGGTAAAACTGAAAAGTCGAAGCTGTGTCTGGCGCTAAGTTGCTGAGCCGAAAGGCTTAACTTATGTAAATTCCCTGTTAATTTTACGTGTACTTTCGAGACGAAACGGCAACAATCTGCTAATGTGAACAGCTTAACGCTTACCCCTTTCGGAAACTTCATGCTCACAACAATCCTTTATCGCAGCCATATTTGCGAAAACGTCTCGGTTAAATCACTCGAGGATATGGTTTCCGCTGCCAGCTGCCGAAACGGCGAGGCGGACGTCACGGGCATTCTGCTGTTCAACGGCACGCACTTTTTCCAGCTGCTTGAGGGGCCGGACGAAAGCGTTTCAGCTATCTATAAGCACATTTGCGAAGATACCCGGCACTACAACGTTGTGGAGCTGATGCGCGACTACGCCCCCTCGCGACGTTTTGGGAAATCCGGGATGGAACTCTTTGATTTAAGAGAGCATGACAGGGAGGACGTCCTGCAAACGGTGCTGGATAAAGGCACGTCGAAGTACCAGTTAATTTATGACGATCGCGCGCTGCAGTTCTTCCGGACGTTCGTGGAATCGACCGAAAAAGAAAACTACTTTGAAATTCCGCCCGCTGGCTCCTGGGAATTTATCGCCGACGACGCCATCCTGCCGCCAGCGACGGTGACGATGGATAGCAAGACGGAGTGCAACTTCGCGTTTCAGCCGATCGTAGATCCTCTGGCCAGGGAAGTTGTGGCGCTGGAGGCTTTACTCCGTACGCCTGATGGTGGTTCCCCGGAGGCGTGGTTTGCAGGGCTGACGGGCAATGAGAGTTATGAAGCGGACCTGGACTGCAAAAAAGTTGCCTTTGCCATGGCCCGGAAATTAAATCTGCGGGAGCAGACCCTGACCGTGAACCTGCTGCCAATGACGCTGGTGAATATTCCTGGTGCGGTCAACTTTCTGCTGCAGGAGATTGAAATTAACGGCCTGGTACCGGAACAGATTATTGTGGAGTTCACCGAGCGCGAGATAATTTCCCGCCTTGATGCCTTCACCGATGCGGTACGGCAGCTGAAAGCGGCGGGTATTCGGGTTGCCATTGAGCACTTTGGCGAAGGCTTTGCCGGGCTGTCGCTACTGGCGCAGTTTCAGCCGGATAAGATTAAAATCAACCGCGATTTAATCCGCGACGTGCACAAAAGCGGTCCGCGTCAGGCCATTATTCAGGCCATCATCCGGTGCTGTACATCGCTGGAAATCACGGTCATTGCCGTAGGCGTTGAAAAGGCGGAAGAGTGGATGTGGCTAGAGTCCGCAGGCGTTTATCAGTTTCAGGGGCACTTGTTTGCCCGGCCTTGCCTGGCGGGCATCCCGGCGATTGCGTGGCCAGAAAAAAAAGTCCCCTTCATCTAAGCCTTTGCACGGTGGTCGGAGAATGACTTCATTCGTTCCGGCCGCAACTCTCTCCTGATATCCCCAGCTGATACAGTACAAACGGCTGTACATGTATTTTCAATCACTTCCATTTGCTATGCTCACTTGGTGTAAGATGATCTGATTATTCAGTCTTTTTCTGCTTGTACAGGTAAATAAAATTTGTACAACTTAACCGGAATGGTTAGTTTAAAGATTGACGTATCGGGTTTGCGCAGGGGAGAGCTTATGGCCTATTACAGTATCGGTGACGTCGCCGAACGATGCGGAATCAACCCCGTCACGCTTCGCGCCTGGCAGCGACGCTATGGCTTACTGAAGCCACAGCGCAGCGAAGGCGGGCACCGGCAGTTTGACGAGGAAGATATCCAGCGCATCGAGGAAATAAAACGCTGGATGAAAAACGGCGTGCCTGTTGGCAAAGTTAAAGCGCTGCTGGAAGGCAAAAAAATCACCTCAGACGATAGCTGGACATCGCTACAGGAAGAGATGATGGGCATCCTGCGCCAGGTGCGTCCGGCCAGGCTGCGGGCAAACCTCGCCACGCTGGGGCGCGATTATCCCGTTGACGATCTGATTGACCGGGTATTTGTCCCGGTACGCCAGCGGCTTTGTCTGGAACAGAACACCGCACGCGTGATGAGCAGCCTGCTGGATGGCGCGCTGATAAACTTTGCCGTGCTGTCGCTTGCGGAATCCCTGAAAAAAGCTGGCAAAGAAGCGCTGCTAATCGGGTGGGACACCGAAGACCGCACGCGCCTGTGGCTCGAAGCCTGGCGGCTGTCGCAGCAGGGGTGGCACATTGACGTGCTGGCCGAGCCGCTGGATTCGCCGCGACCGGAAATGTTCCCAGGACAGCATATTTTTGTGTGGGCGGGACCCAAAATGTCGCCGCGTCAGAAAGAGCAGCTGGACCACTGGCAGGAGCAGGGATATACCATGTACAGCCATACGGCTTAGAATTTTAGAGAGAGCGCCCGGATTTACTGAACCAGCAAATTTAACCGGGCTTCAAAGGATATTACCGTTGCGTTACGCCTGCCCAGGACTGCGTTTTATTGCCGCTAAATAAAAATGCCAGCGTCTGGCGATATATATCCGCCAGAATCTCATTCGTTTCGCTTTCCAGTTGCTGAGTAATCACCATTTTTAAATCGCGCGGCGTGGCAAAGCCTTTTTCCGCAACTAATCTTTGTTTTACCGCATTAACCAGTGCCGATTCTGATAAAAACTGCGTGGGAATAGTATGAACAGAGTTGTTCATATGCATATCAGTCATTCAAAACGATCCTCAAAGGTTGATCATCATTTACAGGTCAGGGGGAGAGCCGGAAAATTTCCGGAATAAAGCAGGTAAAGCATCCCTTGCTTCACCTGCTAAAAAGCCTTTTATTTATAGACGATACTGCATCATTCACCGGAAAGACTTAACGGTTTAAGATAAATCCTGGCTAAGTCTGATCTGCGTATGCGGCACCAGTTATAAAGAGCGTGGATGAGTGACGACCCTGCGCGAATAGCCACGGAAGCCAAGCATCCCCATAGCACCCGCCAGAACGGCTTCGACGATCAGCATAAAGAAGGTGAACCAGCTGGCCTTCGCCGTTGCCGCAGCCGCTTTTTCGCCTGCTTCACGAGCTTTTTGTTCAGCCTGCTTTTTCAGCTCGGCGTATTTCGCCTGTGCCGCCTGATAGTTCTTTTCGGTTTGATCAACTATCTGCTGGGCTTCCGCATCGCTTTTGCCCGTACGCGCCATAATAATATTCTTCAGCGCTTCTTTATCAGCCGCCTCAAAGGTGCTGCTGTTACGGGAAGCCAGACCCTTCACGAAACTGGTGATGTCTTCCCCCTGGCCTAACTGATCCTGTGCTCTTTGCCCTTCATTAGTCGCCTGCTGTTGCAGCGCCTCCGGCTGCAGCTCAGGTTTACCCGTTTGCCTTAACGTTGTCATCAGCTGATTCTGTAGATCATCAAGATTGATGTTGTTTTCATCGAGCTTTTCTTTAGCCATATTGGCTACCGAAGGCGCAGCAGCCGACAGGCCGTTGCCCAGCGTCTGCACGCCAGCCCCCAGCACGTTAGCCGCTCCGGTTACGGCGTAATTCGCTATAGCGAGAAGAAAAACGCTGCAAATAAGCGTGTTAACGCCAAACATCATGACGCCGTGCAGGCAGCCGTCGCGGTGTGCCAGATAGCCGCTGAGATACCCCCCGGCGGCGATGGCAATGAGCATGCTTACGCCGGTCCAGATAGCCGCGCCGGTCGCCACCCCGTCCAGCGGATTTTGTTCCTTAAGCGGATCGATTGTCGTGGTACCCACTGCGGTACCTAACACCATGAGAAGTAGATAGATCACCATAGAAATAACCACACCGGCAAAAATAGCGCTCCAGGAGATACGCTTCAGGAAGGTTCCCTGTACCGGAATTAATTCAGGGTCATAAGTTCTGGTATCAGCAAAGTTACGGTCGGTCATAGTGAACTCCACGTTTTTTGTGATAGCGAAGAAAGCCCAACGGGAGCCATGCCTATAAAACATGGCGGTCTTGTTAAGAATAGTCTGTTAGCGGCAGGATGGCATAAGTTGATAAATAAAACGTCAGCTTGACAATGTCATGACGTTAATATCATTAAATATCAGTTGCGGTTGAAGTGGATTTTATTTGCTAGTCCATAAAATGGCTGCTGACAATAAAAATAAAATAATAGCGACGTTAATAAAACTGCACGGATATTTGTTATTAAATCAATCAGGACGCTGCAAGTTTTTATTGGGGGGAAGCTGGAGAGATTTAATTAGCGAAACCAGTGATGTTCGTCAGGGTAGGGAGTACGGAGGGAAAGGTGGATACCAGGCGGTACCCACCCTGAGGCGATTAGCCTTTTAGATCGTCAGCCGGCGTCAGCTTTTCCGCTGGCGTTTCTTCGTGGTGATCGTGCACCTGATGTGCAAGCTCATGCACGCGCTTGCGCGCGCCGAACCAGCCAAGCACCAGAATAACGGCAATCAGCGGGATGGACGCGATGGTATAAGTGCCGTTCGGGTAGTCGAACGCCATCAGCACCAGCACGCTCAGCAGGAACAGCAGCGTCAGCCATGAGGTAAACGGTGCGCCCGGCAGCTTAAAGCTGACGTCCTCCGCCTTGCCCTGTTTGATGGCCTGACGCAGCTTCATCTGGCAGACCACGATAAATGCCCAGGAAGCAATAATCCCCAGCGACGCCACGTTCAGCACGATCTCAAACACCTGCGAAGGCACGTAATAGTTGAGTATCACACCAATCACGTAAATTCCCAGTGTGACCAAAATCCCCGCGTACGGCACCTGCTGTTTGCTCATTTTAGACATAAACTTTGGTGCCGAACCGCCCATAGACATGGAGCGCAGGATACGGCCAGTGGAGTAAAGACCGGAGTTCAGGCTTGAGAGCGCCGCGCTAAGAACCACCATGTTCATGATGTCGCCAATATAAGGCACGCCAAGCTTTGAGAAGAAGGTCACAAACGGACTCTGGCCCGCCTGATAAGCATTCCACGGCAGCAGCAGAACCAGCAGCACTACGGAGCCAACGTAGAACAGGCCGATACGCCAGATCACGCTGTTGATCGCTTTCGGCACCATATTCTGCGGATCTTTACACTCTCCCGCCGCGGTGCCCACCAGCTCGATAGAGGCAAATGCGAAGACGACGCCCTGCACCAGCACCAGCGCGGGCAGCAGGCCATGCGGGAAGAAGCCGCCGTTATCGGTGATCAGGTGGAAGCCGGTGGCGTTGCCGTCGAGCATTTTTCCGCTGCCCAGGAACACGGTCCCGACCACCAGAAACGCCACGATCGCCAGCACCTTAATCAGCGCGAACCAGAACTCCATTTCGGCGAACCACTTCACGCCAATCATGTTCATGGTGCCGACAATTGCCAGCGCGCCCAGGGCAAAAACCCACTGCGGCACGTCGCCAAACGCACCCCAGTAGTGCATGTACAGCGCTACGGCGGTGATATCAACGATCCCTGTCATCGCCCAGTTTACAAAATACATCCAGCCCGCCACGTAGGAGGCTTTCTCCCCGAGAAACTCACGGGCATAAGAGACGAAGCTGCCGCTTGAAGGGCGATGCAGAACCAGTTCGCCCAGCGCGCGCAGTATAAAGAAGGAGAAGATGCCGCAGACCAGATAGACCAGCGCCAACGCCGGGCCTGCCATCTGAAGACGGGCACCCGCGCCAAGAAACAACCCCGTACCGATGGCGCCGCCGATGGCGATCATCTGCACCTGTCTATTGCCCATTGCTTTGTGATAGCCGGCGTCGTGAGAGTTAAGCCAGCGCCTCTTGGCAGCGCGATGCTCAGCCTCGGTTTTATGCGTTGTTTTCATTATTGTCCTGTTTGTCTCGATGTGTTAACCCTTGAAACTGCCTGTCCTGTGGTTTGTGGATCGCGGACATGACAAATTTCGGCGGTGAATCCTGGCAGGAAATTAGCGGCAACGCAAAACCTGCTTTGCTATTCATGATGTCACTGTTATTGCTTAAGAATCGTAATCTCAGCTGGCGATGTGTTAACGTTCATTCTCTTCGCAACGTCCCTGGTGAGTAAGCAGCCTGTGAAACGAGAAAATCTCTTTGCCGCCGTCTATGAAAAGTATCAGGTAGAGCCTGATTACCCCTGGCAGAAGTTAAGCGACTACGCGGTGCTGCGGCACAAATTCAAACGTAAATGGTTTGCGCTGGTCTACCGCATAGAGCCGCAAAAGCTTGGACTGGAAGGAGAAGGGCTGGTTGAGGCGATGAACCTTAAAGTTCAGCCGGCAATGATTGGCTCGCTGCGCATGATGCCGGGTGTTTTGCCCGCTTACCATATGAACAAAGAGCATTGGGTGACCGTGCTGCTGGATAAAGTGCCAGAGGAAGAGATCCTCGGGCTGCTCGATGAGAGCTATCAGTTAACCCGCTAATTCCCTTCAGGAAGGATGCATGAGCCTGCTCAACTTTACCCTTGCGCAAATCGAAGCCTTTGCGTGCGTCTGTGAAAGCGGCACCCTGACCCAGGCGGCGCGTAAACTGAAGAAAGACCGCACGACCATCAGCGAGCTGGTGGATTATCTGGAGCTTGATCTCGGCTATCCGCTGTTTGACCGCTCAACGCGTCCGCTGACGCTCACCGAAGCCGGGCAGCTGCTCTATCGTCAGGCCCGCTTGTTCTTGCACGAGGCGCAGGCGTTTGCCCAGATAGCGAGGCAGATCCCCCAGCAGATGAGCGCGCATATCACCCTGTGTTACGACCCGTTTACCCCGCGTGATTTCCTGTACCGCCTGACCAGACTTTTGCAAAGCAGACAGATTCAGCCAGAGCTAATTATGTGCGAGCGTAGCCAGGCGGAGCAGTGGCTGGAGGAGGGGCTGGCCGACATCGGCCTGTTCCAGGCGATGAACCGTTCTGTAAACGGTACGCTGCGCTGGCGGGTGACCGGCAGCATTTCGCTGGCGGTGTACGCCGCGAAGGGATTCTTCCCCGCAATGCCTGTCTCCATTTTGCAGCTTGCTTCCAGTACGCAGCTGATCCCTTTCCAGGCCATGCCGGACTGGTTAGCGCAGCGGTTACGGATTGCTGACCGTACGGTGCGTGTAAATGAAATCGCCATGCTGGAGAAGCTGCTTGGGGCGGGAGACGGCTGGGCGTTCCTGCCGGACCATTTTCGGGCGGAAAACTGGCCCGACGTTGAACGGGTCGAAACGGAATTTGGTGATTCAGGCCTGTCGCATCCGATGGTGACGCTGTCAAAACCGGGGCAAATAGCGCAGCCGTTGTTAACGCAGTTATTGGATGCAATGCAGGAAGCCTGGGGGGTTGATTCTTCCGGATGACGCTGGTGCTTATCCGGCCTACGGTTATGGAACTGTGGAATGGATTTGCCGGATGACACTGGTGCTTATCGGGCCTACGGTTGGGGAACTGCGGGATGGATTTGCCGGATGACGCTGGTGCTTACCCGGTCTACGGCTGGGAAATTGCGGGATGGATTTGCCGGATGACGCTGATGCTTATCCGGCCTACGGTTGTGAGTCGTAGGGTGGATAAGCGCAGCGTCATCCACCGGCGGTTTTAACGTTTCACCCAGCTTAACGCGTAATGGTACCGCTGTTTATCCAGCAGATACTCCGGCGACACGCTCGGGCTCCACGAATCGTCCCCGCCGACGCCCATGTGAAAACCATCGATGTTGAGCCAGCTTCCCGCCTCCGGTTTTAACAGATGGCGATGGGAGGTCTCCCGCAACTGCCGCTGGCTATAGCGGCTTATGTTGAACTGGAAGTCACCCCGCCATTCGTTATCGCCATACTCCAGGCATTGCGTATTGCAGCGCAGGCCATTCTCGGTTGGAAACACGTACGGCGTGTACATCTCGTCGAGCGGTAGGCGCCATTTATCGAACAGCGCCGACTGCTTGCGATCCGGGTAATTCTCGTGGGGGCCAAGCCCCAGCCAGCTTACCGTCGGCTGGACTTCCGCTAGCTGGCAGCTTAGCCCAATACGGGCCGGCGGCGGGGTACCGCAGGCAATCTCCACGTCCACGCTGATATGCAGTTCGCCCTGACCATCAATGCGGTAGGTTTTTCTGCTGATAAACAGGGTTCGATTGCCGAGTTGCCAGCGGTGAACGGAACGTATCTGAATTTCATCACCCGCGGTAAAGGCCTCAAAATTTACAAGCTCAGGTTCCAGAACGTAGTGGCCAGCGGCTTTCCAGCGCTCCACCCATGCGTTCGGGTCGATGCGGGTGACTTCGCTGACGCCAATGTCGTTGTCCAGCGGCGCGCGGGTAAACTGATCCTGCAGCGGCGAAAGCAGCGTGGCTTTCCCGTCCTTCCACCACTGCGTCAGCAGACCGCTTTCGCGGCTGAACGCCCAGCGGTAATTGCGGTGAACGATCTCAAAATTAGCGTCTGTTGTTTGCAGATGCGGCGCTTCGTTCTGCGGGACAGATTCCGGTACGGACAAAATGCCCGGTAGCGGCCACTGGTCCCAGGCGCAGATATGGCCCGCGTCGGACCAGCCCGTGGCTGCGATTTGCTGAACCCGCACGGTCAGCCATACGTCGCCGCTGCTGACGATGTCCGGTATATTTTCCAGCGCGACAACTTGCTTACCCAGCGGCTTAATTTCAAGCAGCGCTTCGCCGCGCGCCAGCACTTCACCGGATTGTTTTACCGTCCAGATCAGGCGTTCGTTATCTGCCGTACGAAACAGATACTCGCTGGTAATTTCAATCTTCAATGACGGCTCACGAACCAGGTTGAACTGGAAGTATTGCTGGGCGTGTTGGGCCTCGTACAGGGCTGGATGTGGCGTGCGATCGGCAAACACCAGACCATTCATGCAGAACTGGCGATCGTTCGGTTTGTCGCCGAAGTCACCGCCGTAGGCGCTGAACGGCTGGCCGTTTTCATCAAGTTTGATCAGCGACTGGTCCACCCAGTCCCAGACAAAGCCGCCCTGTAATTTGGGATGCTGGCGGAAGGCGGCCCAGTATTTGTGGAAGCCGCCAAAGCTGTTGCCCATGGCGTGGGCGTATTCGCAAAGAATCAGCGGACGACTTTCGCCGGGCAGGCCAGGCCATTTTTTGATTGACCATTTTGGCACCGCCGGGAAGGGCTGGTCCTGGTCCACGCGCGCATACATCGGGCAGATGATATCGGTTGCCGCGGTGTCCGCGCCGCCGCCCTCATACTGCACCGGACGGGTCGGGTCGTTGGATTTAATCCAACGATAAAGGGCATCGTGATTTGCCCCGTGCCCGGATTCGTTGCCGAGCGACCAGATGATGATAGAGGGGTGATTGCGGTCGCGCTGCACCATGCGCGTGACGCGCTCGATCATCGCAGGAAGCCAGACGGGGTCGTCGCTGAGACGGTTCATCGGCACCATGCCGTGCGTTTCAATGTTTGCCTCATCCACCACGTACAGGCCGTAACGGTCGCAAAGACGATACCAGAGAGGGTGGTTGGGATAGTGGGAGCAGCGCACGGCGTTAAAGTTATGCCGTTTCATCAGCAGGATATCCTGGCGCATGGTCTCGATGTCCATCACCTGGCCGTTTACCGGGTGGTGCTCGTGGCGGTTGGTACCGCGGATCAGCAGCGGCTTGCCGTTGAGCTTCAGCAGCCCGTTGTCGATTCCAACCTGACGGAAGCCCGCATCGCAGGCTTCGGCCTCAATCAGCGCGCCCTGGCTATCTTTCAGCTCAACGACGACACGGTAAAGATTAGGGACTTCAGCGCTCCACAGCTCAGGCCGCTCGACGGGAATACGAACTGTTGTCCGGTCAGCATAGGCCCCGCGCTCGTCAATAATATCGCTGCCTAAGGGCTGCTGCTTTTCAGCTATAAGCTGGTCGGCCCGCCAGAGCTGGACGTTAATATGCGTTTCTGCTTTTGCATGGCCGGTCACGACCACCAGCGTTTCCAGTTCGGCCCTGGTGAAGCTGTCAAAAAGATGCGTGGTGACGCGCAGATCGCCAATCTGGGTTTGCGGTTTATGCAGCAGGGTGACGTCGCGGAAGATGCCGCTCATTCGCCACATATCCTGATCCTCCAGATATGAGCCATCGCTCCAGCGCAGCACCATCACGGCCAGGCGATTCTCACCGGGGGTAAGCACAGCGCTGAGATCGAATTCAGCGGGCAGGCGGCTGTCCTGCGCGTAGCCCACCCAGCAGCCGTTGCACCACAGATGGAACGCGGAGTTCACGCCGTCGAACACGATGCGCGTCTGCCCCTCGCTTAGCCACTCATCGTAAACCTGAAACAGCAGCGAATAACACCCGGTTGGGTTTTCCTGCGGTACATAAGGTGGGTTTAGCGGGATCGGGTAGGTGACGTTGGTATATATCGGCGCGTCGTAGCCCAGCATCTGCCAGTTAGAAGGCACCGCAACGTCATCTGCGTCAGGTAAATCCTGCTCCAGCCAGCTTTCCGGTACCGCTTCGGGCCGGGTGAAATAGCTGAATCGCCAGCGGCCGTTGAGGGAGCGTAACGAAGCGGAGGGGCGATCGTCACGGGCGTGGTCAGACGCTCGCCAGCTGTTAAAGGGCGGGTGCGCAGGAAGCTGGTTTATCTGCGTTACGCCAGGATTTTCCCAGTCGCGGCGGGCCAGAACGGCGGCAAGAGAAGCGGCGCAGGTGCCGGTTTTGACGATCATAGATGGATATCCTGGGTTGCGATGCGCTCAAAGTTGTCGGCCACTATGATTTTTAAACGCCGGGCTGTAAAGAATCATGATGGGTTCTTCCGGGGGCGATCACACACGGGAAAAATATGCGCTAAGGTCTATAAAGTCATCGCAGGAGAGGAGTCCATTATGATGAAACTCTATGGTGCGCCGGGGTGCGGCTCGGCGATTGTTGAAATGATGTTTGTGCTGGCGGGTGAGCAGTACCGCTGGATTAACGTTGAGGGGTTTGACGAGCCGGGGCCGCAGCGTGACGCTCTGCTTGAGCTGAACCCGCTTGGCCAGGTGCCGACGCTAAAGCTCGACGATGGCAGCATCCTGACGGAAACCGCGGCCATTGCGCTGAATCTGCTTGATAGTCATCCTGAGCTGGCCCCGCCTGCAGGTTCATCCGAACGCCAGCGCTTTCATCACCTCCTGATCTGGTTGGTGGCGAATGTCTATCCCACATTCACCTACGGCGACTACCCCGACCGCTGGACACAGAGTGGTGCCGAAGAGCTTCGCGACAGCACCAATCGCTACCGGCAGCAGCTGTATCTGTGGCTTGAGTCGCAGCTTGGGCACGGGCCGTACGTATTCGGCGACCACATCTCGATACTGGATACTTACCTCGCCGCAATGATTAGCTGGCGCCCCCGGCAGGGTTGGTTTGAACAAAATACACCTAAACTCTACGCCGTTGCCCAGGCTGTGCGGGCACGCGAAGAATTGCATGAAATTTTGAGCCGCAATGAACTGTAGCGATCGCACCATCGATCATATGGCCCTCCGCATTTTCGCTATAGTGAACTCAATTAACACAGCGGAGCCTGTCCATGTCGTTCAATCTCAAGGCCTATCTGGCGCGTATCCGCTTTAGCGGCGGCTGCGCACCGGACTTAGCAACTTTGCAGCAGATACATCTGCGCCACACCTGCACCATCCCCTTTGAAAATCTGGACGTGCTGCTGGGACGCCAGATTCTGCTTGATGACAACAGCGTTTACGCGAAGCTGGTCGCTGCCGGGCGGGGAGGTTACTGCTACGAGCAAAACGCCCTGCTGCGGCGGGCACTTGTCGAAATTGGCTTTCAGGTTGCTGACTTAGCCGCGCGGGTGGTGATTATGCGCCCGCAGGAGATGCCGCCCAGAACCCACCGCCTGCAGCTGGTGACGCTTGGTGAGGAACGCTGGCTGGCGGATGTGGGGTTTGGCGGTAAAACGCTGACGGCGCCGATTAAGCTGGAGCTGAACAGCGAACAAGTTACGCCACACGGCGTGTATCGACTTACGCCTGCTGATGACGATTATCTGCTGAGCGTAAAAGAAGAGAGTGACTGGCTGCCGCTGTACCGCTTCGATCTGCAACCGCAGTACTTTGCCGATTATGAAATGGCGAATCACTATGTTGCTACATGGCCCGCCTCCCACTTCAGGCATAATCTGACGCTGTGCCTGAAAGGGGAAGAGGGGCAGACCGTCACGCTCAGTAATAATCAGCTGAACGCGGCGGGGCAGAAACAAGCGCTGCCCGATGCCGTTGCCGTATACAACGCGCTGCAAACCCAGCTCGGCCTGCGCCTTGACGATAAGCAGCATGGTATCGGGCTTGCTACTTTCACCGCTGCGTTTAATCTTGTGATGCAGAAGACAAATTAACACCCCAATGGAGAAGACCCGTGCCGCATATTACCGTTAAGCATTTCCCGCGTGAACTGAACGAAGAACAGAAAAAAGCCCTGGCAGACGATCTCTGCGAGACGGTGAAGAAGCACTTTGGCTCTAAGGATGCGTCGCTGTCTGTGGCGCTTATCCCGGTAGAGCAGGAGCGCTGGAAGGCAGAGGTCTACGACGTTGAAATAGCGCCAGAGCTTGAAAACTTAGCCAGAAAACCGGGCTACAGCCTGTAACGGCTGGATGAGGTGCGGGTATTAACGTATTCTCAACGTTGGTAATTGCACCTCATTTTTCGACAGATCTTTTTGTCACCATTCTTGCCTGCATTGTGTTTCGTAACTCAGGTCATCAACGCTATGATTTCCCCAACTCCCGAAAGCATCTCTGAAGGTATAAGTTAGAGGATGTTCCAGATAGCACTTAATCGCTTCAATAATAATAAGAGCCGTTGAAGCCTACGCTGGCTGCCTGCGGCAGTTAACTTTGCGCTTTCGACATATCGCTCAGCAGTACGGCAATCCCTTTGCCGCCTTCGCTTTGTTCGAGGCCAATTTTCACTACGATGGTCAGCGGAACGGAGAGCAGCATGCCCACAGGGCCAAGCAGCCACCCCCAGAATATCAGCGACAAGAAAACCACCAGCGTCGACAGGCCCAGTCCTCGCCCCATGATGCGCGGTTCAATGATATTGCCGAACACCAGATTGATGGCCAGATACCCGGCCACCACGAGTAACGCATCGTAGAGACCGCTAAATACCAGTACCTGTGCGACGGGTGGGATGGCCGCGAGCACCGAGCCGATGTTAGGAATATAGTTGAGCGAAAAGGCCAGCAGCCCCCATACAAAGGCAAAGCGCACGTCCAGCGTGGCTAACATTACCCACACAATAAGCCCCGTTACCAGGCTGATGGCCGTTTTCAGCACCAGATACTGGCTGACGCTGTCCAGCGCTCGCTGAATGGCCCCCATCCCTTCGGCGGGGCGTGACATAAGCTGCTGAAGTTTTAGCGGCAGCTGAGGCACTTCGAACAGCATAAACACTACGGTAAGCAGCAGCAGGAAGACAGACGTCATGGCGTTTGAAAGCTGGGTGATAAGCGAGCTGACCAGCGTCATGGCAGCATTCGGATCGATATACTTCACCAGTTCATCCACCGACACCGTAATTCCCGCGCGCTGCAGCCAGGGTTCGATTGCCTGCAGCGGCGTAATCAGCGATGACCGGTACTGCGGCAGGGTCCGCGCCAGCTCGTTAAGGGACGTTCCCAGATAGGCCAGCAGCAGCGCCATCAGCATGACAATCGTCATCACAACGAGTGAAATCGCCAGCACCCGCGGCACCCGCAAACGCTCCAGACGGCGGATCAGCGGGTTAAGGATCACCGCGATAAACATCGCCAGAATAAAAGGCACGATCATATCGGCGGCGATCTTCACCCCCGCCATGATGATGACCAGCATCCCCAGCATGATGACAATTTTTAATCCGCTGAGGGTGACAATGGGTTTTGCCATGAAATGAGGTTCTCCACATCATTGTGAGATAAATGTCGTTCCGGTATCTGTCCGGGCGATTAATTTATCCGAGTTTAGAGACATAATACGGGGAAGGGCAAGCCGCGGTACATTTATTTTCTGCGTTATTGCAAAGTAAAGAAGTGAAAAGGGAAGGCAGGATAATCCTTAAATATGGTATAAATCCGGCGTGTTTAACTACCGAGGACAATTTACTATCCGCAACCGATGAGAAGCAACACCGCGGATATGTTGTAAAAACTATGGACATTATGTGTGCGAACAAGCTGTTCAAAACGTTATTAATGCACCACCGCGTTATCTTCTCTTCTGCTTTCCCCCTGTCCGGCGAACAACACTGGCGCAACGCGCTGTAGCCCCGCTCTCCTGCACATTCCTGCACGCAAAACGCTTGCGCTGCAAGGCTTTTTGACGATCTATTTTTAGCCTGCCTGTCGCCGTTGGCGATATTGCATGCTGCTGCACCGTTATTTTCTCTGTCAGGAGAGAAATCATGATTTACTGGATTTTATTAGGATTGGCAATCGCCACTGAAATTATTGGCACCTTGTCGATGAAATGGTCGAGCGTGAACGACAGTAACCTCGGTTATATTTTCATGCTGGGCATGATCACCCTTTCTTATATTTTGCTGTCCTTCTCCATCAAGCGCATTGCGCTGGGCGTGGCGTATGCCATGTGGGAAGGGATAGGTATTTTATTCATCACCCTGTTTAGCGTTCTGCTGTTTGATGAGTCGGTCTCACTGCTTAAAATTACCGGGCTGACCACGCTGGTAGTAGGGATCGTATTAATTAAATCAGGCACCACCACCAGAACCAGGCGTGACGATAAAGCGAAACGTGGAGGGGATCATGCAATCGTTTGAATGGATTCACGCGGGCTGGCTGCTGATCGCCATCGTGCTGGAGATAACGGCAAACATCTTCCTTAAGCATTCCGATGGTTTCCGCCGTCTGGGTTACGGCCTGCTTTCCTTGCTCTCCGTCCTCGCTGCGTTTAGCGCGCTGGCGCAGGCCGTAAAGGGCATCGAGCTTTCCGTGGCCTATGCCCTGTGGGGGGGCTTCGGCATCGTTGCCACCGTCGCCGCGGGCTGGATCCTGTTCGGCCAGCGGCTGAACTGGAAGGGCTGGCTGGGGCTGGTTATTCTGCTGGCGGGTATGGTGATTATTAAGCTTGCCTGAGGGAGCTTCGCAGCCCGCGGGACCGCAGGCTGCGGGTTAGCAATGACAGCGAATCACTGAGTAGCTAACTGTTCCAGACGGTCGCGGAAGCCGGTGACGGAAATGGCACGGTTATCAGCGCGGTAGCGGTCTTTCGCGGCGGGTGCCGAGCTTTGCACCGCAATCAGCTGCCAGCCCTTGTCCGTTTTCAGCATCAAAGGCGAGCCGCTGTCGCCCGGCAGGGTATCGCACTGGTGGGAAAGCACCGTTTTTTGCGCCCAGCCGGTGATCAGGCAGCCGGTATGGGTATAAAGATCGTCGAGATGATCTTCCGGATAGCCGGACTGGGTGACCTGTCTGCCGCTGGCTTTCAGCGCCACCGTCAGCGCATCGCGGTCGCCTTCAAAGAGCGGCAGCGGGGTAATGCCCGAAGGCGGATTATGCAAAATAACCAGCCCAAAATCATGCGGCGCAGCCCCGGCCGGGACAATCCAGCCATCGCCATCCGCCTTCAGCCGACGGCCGAGGGTGCTTTCCACGCGGCCTTCAATATCATGAATTTCGTAACGCCATTTCCCTTTGTTCGAGATGAAACGCAGCGCCACCGCGCGGTCAGGTTTGCCGCGAGGCGGCTGCAGCAGACAGTGCCCGGCGGTCAACGCCAGATGAGGGGAAATAAGGGTGGCCGTGCAGAGATTACCGCTGGCGGTTTCTAACTGACCAATAGCATCCCAGGGGCTGTTTTCCGGATCAGAGACGTGTACGCGGTCATCGTGGCCATAAAATAGCGTTTTAACATCTGCAGCGCTGTCATCATCAGCATGGGAGAGGGCAGGAAGTAAACACAAAGCTCCCAGTAGCAACACAACTTTTCTTAGCATATCACTCTCTAATGGGGCGATTAATTATGATTATGTATAAACCCGACGAATGGGATAACTATAGACGGGTAACGCCGAAAGTGGGAGTAAAAACAGCGTGCTACGCTCTTAAATCCAAAAACTAAAGGTAATGATGCCGCAGATAATCAGCAGCGAGAGGATGATTTCAAAACCGTAGCGCCGCAGCATCATCCGGTCTCCAGAAAGAAACACCCGGCAGGCCGGGTGTTTCTATGGGGGGACGTCGTTAGCGGGATCAACCCGACAAACTTATGCTGCTGGCTGTGCAGCTGGCTTGGTTGCAGAGTGAGTCGCTTTTTTATGGTGCTTTTTAGCAGCCTGAGCTTTCTGCTCTGGTTTAGCGGCGGTAGCTTCTGTTTTCTTCACTTCTTTTTTGTGTTTCTTAGCGGCCTGAGCTTTCTGCTCGGTAGCTGCTTTTTTGTGCTTTTTATGATGGGTAGTTTTTGCTGGTGCTTTAGCCGGTGCGGCGACGGTGGCAGCAGGTGCTGGAGCGGCAGTAGTTTCAGCAGCGAAAGCGGCGGAAGACAAACCCATCAGTGCAGCAACGGTCAGCGCTAATACTTTATTCATCTCGACATCCTCGAATTTGGTTTTTGTGTAACCCCACTATGGGGCCGTTGAGATGAACTATAGGCCTGCGGCCCAGTGCCTTCAGTGAGTGATTGGTTTCGGCGTGTAACGCAATGTACAAAAGGGGGATGTGGGGGCTAAAACGCCGGGAACGGAGGCTCCCGGCGACGGGCCTTACAGATAGCGCGATTCTAAATGTTTGCGGAAATACTGCGGGTTAAGGTCTTCCCCCGTCGCATTGGTCATCAGCTGCGAGGTGGTGAAGCGGCTGCCGTGCTGCCAGATATTCTGGCGTAGCCAGTCGAACAGCGCAGTGAAATTTCCCTGCGCAATGTCGTTGTCGAGCTGCGGCAGGGCGAGGCTGGCGGCGCTGAACAGCTGCGCGGCGTACATTGCGCCCAGGGTATAAGACGGGAAATAGCCGAAGGCGCCGTCCGTCCAGTGGATGTCCTGCATACAGCCGTTGCGGTAGTTGTCTTTGGTGGACAGGCCCAGCCAGTGCTGCATCTTCTCATCCCACAGCGCCGGAATGTCGTCCACCTCAATATCGCCATTAATCAGCGCACGCTCAATTTCGTAGCGTAGAACGACGTGCGCTGGGTAGCTTACCTCATCCGCATCCACGCGAATAAACCCGCGTTCCACACGCTGGTTCACGGCGATGAAATTCTGCTTATCGAAGGCGGCCTGGTTCCCGAAGCGCGCAATAATCTTCGGCAGCAGCAGGTTAAGGAACGCTTTGCTGCGGCCCAGCTGCATCTCAAAGAACAGGCTCTGGGACTCATGGATGGCGGTTGAGCGGGCAAGCGCCACCGGCTGCCCCAGCCACTCGCGTGGAAGATTCTGCTCATAACGAGCGTGACCGGTTTCATGGATAACACCAAAAAGCGAGGTAATCAGATCGCTTTCGTCATAGCGGGTGGTGATACGGACGTCTTCCGGTACGCCGCCGCAGAACGGGTGCGCGCTGACGTCCAGACGCCCCCCGTTGAAATCGAAGCCCAGCATCTGCATGGTTTCAAGGCCCAGCTCACGCTGCGTCTGGATGGCAAAAGGGCCGATGGGGTCGAGGGCAGGACGTTGAGACTGTTTATCGACCACTTTTTGCAGCAGATCAGGCAGCCACCCTCGCAGATCGCCAAACAGCACGTCCAGCTTTTCACTGGTCATGCCCGGCTCGTAGAGATCGAGCAACGCATCGTAAGGGGTTTTCCCCTTGGCTTCAGCGCGCAGCCTTGCCTCTTCGCGGCTCACGCGGACAACCTCTTTCAGATTGGCGGCAAAACCCTGCCAGTCGTTGGCCGGGCGCTGCGTACGCCAGCCGTGTTCACAGCGGGTGCCGACCAGCGATTTCTCTTCAACCAACGAGTCCGGCAACACTACCGCTTCCTGATACTGACGCGTCATTTCACGCAGGTTAGCGCGTTCAACATCGTTAAGATCTTCCTGAGCGGCGGCCTGCAGGAAAGTAACGGTTTTCTTGTCGGTCAGGATCTGATGTTGCAGAACGCTCAGCTCTGCCAGAGCTTCACCCCGGGCGGTGCTGCCGTTTGGCGGCATATTGGTGAACATATCCCAGCCAGCGATGGCGGAAAGATGTCCAAAGCGGGACAGGCGGCGGAAGGTGCGGGTGAGATGGTTATAGTTTTGCTTTTCCATAGGGCCTCGCGAGTGTTATCGACGCTGCAAAAAATAGCAAAAAGCGTTGAAAAACACGAGGCCCGACGGTAGTTACTGTGCGCGATGGTGCAAACGGGAACCGGTTAGCAGGGCAATCACCAGCAGCGCACCGATAAAGCCCGCTACGCCGTTCCAGCCGAACTGATGCCAGAACACGCCGCCGAGTGTACCGGCGATGCTGGATCCCAGGTAATAGCTGAACAGGTAAAGAGAGGAAGCCTGGCCTTTTGCGCGTTTCGCGCGTGGCCCAATCCAGCCGCTGGCGACCGAGTGGGCAGCAAAAAAGCCTGCGGAGAACAGCAGCATACCGCCGAATATCACAACCAGCGGAGAAAAAACGGTGAGGACAAGCCCCAGCAGCATGATGCCGGTCGAGAAAATCATCACCGGGCCACGCCCAAATTTCGCCGTCATAGCGCCCGCTTTCGGTGAGCTCCATGTCCCGGTCAGATAGGCCACGGACAGCAGGCCCACCACGGCCTGGCTCAGGAACCAGGGCGCTTCCATCAGCCGGTAGCCAATATAGTTAAAGAGCGTGACGAACGCGCCCATCAGCAGGAAGCCTTCGGCAAACAACAGCGGCAGCCCGTGGTCGCGCCAGTGCAGACGGAAATTAATAAACAGCGTTTTTGGGCGCAGTGAAGAAGGGCGGAAGTGCCGTGATTCCGGAAGGATTTTCCAGAACATAAGGGCCGAAGCCAGAGCAAAACAGCCGATCGCGGCGACGGCAATGCGCCAGTTGAAGAAGTCCGTTATCACGCCGCTCAGCAGGCGTCCGCTCATGCCGCCGATAGAGTTGCCGCTGATATACAGCCCCATAGAGAAAGCCACCACGCTCGGGTGGATCTCTTCGCTGAGATAAGTCATGCCCACCGCCGCTACCCCGCTGAGCGACAGGCCAATCAGCGCCCGCATAATCAGGATGCCGTGCCAGCTGGTCATCATGGTCGACAGCAGTGTGCAGCAGGAAGCCAGCAGCAGGGCGGTGACCATCACCGGTTTGCGGCCAATCGCATCGGACAGGGGGCCGGTAAACAGCAGGCCGATGGCCAGCAGGCCGGTAGAAATGGAGAGGGAAATACTGCTGCTGGCAGGCGTAACGCCAAACTCCTGCGACAGGACGGGCAGGATCGGCTGCACGCAGTACAGCAGGGCAAAAGTGGCAAGCCCGGCTGAAAACAGCGCCAGGGTTACGCGCATAAACTGCGGCGTACCACGCTTAATATAAAGAGGGGGGCTGGCTGAAATGCGTTCGTCAACGTCCTCTGTGGGGGCAGTGCTGACGGTAGATGTACGGCTCAAAATCAATCCTTACTACGCTTTACGGTCTGTCCACTGAGAGTAGAAAAATGTAAATGTTCTGTCTAATATATTAATAATCTCAATTGATACATATCAGATATGACTATCGAATTAAGACACCTGCGCTACTTCGTGGCGGTGGCGGAAGAACTGCATTTTGGCCGGGCCGCCGCGCGCCTGCGCATCTCGCAGCCTCCGCTAAGCCAGCAGATTCAGATCCTTGAGCAGCAGATTGGTGCAAGGCTGCTGGCGCGCACCAACCGCAGCGTGAGCCTGACGGCGGCAGGGAGCCAGTATCTGAACGATGCCAGGCAGATTTTGAGCCAGGTGGAGGCGGCGGCGGTTCGCGCCTGGCGTCTGCACAGCGGCGAGACGGGGGAGCTGCGCATTGGCTTTACCTCTTCAGCGCCGTTTATTAAGGGCGTATCAGATAGCCTGTCGACCTTCCGCAGGCGCTACCCGGACGTGCATATTCAGATGCGCGAAATCAATACCCGTCAGCAAATAGCGCCGCTCAACGATGGCGAGCTTGAGCTCGGGCTGATGCGTAACACGCGCCTGCCGGACACGCTGGACTGGAAGCTGGTGCTGCGTGAGCCGCTGCTGGCAATGGTGCACCGGGACCATCCGCTTGCCGGGGCGGCCGCTATCTCATTGCAGGATCTGGCCCTTGAGCCGTTCGTCTTTTTTGACGCCCACGTCGGGACGGGGCTGTACGACGACATCATCGGTTTGTTACACCGTAACGAAATTACCCCCTACATCACCCAGGAAGTGGGCGAGGCGATGACGATTATTGGGCTGGTCTCCGCCGGGCTGGGCGTGTCGATTCTGCCAGCCTCCTTCAAACGCGTGCGCCTTAGCGACGTCGTCTGGTTGCCTATCCGCGAGCCGGAAGCGCAGTCGGAAATGTGGTTGGTCTGGCCAAAACATCGCGAGCTTAGCGCCGCTGCCGTTCGCATCAGCGCCCTGCTGACCGAGGCAAATATAGGAAATTCTGCGCCGTAATAAGCTCAAATATGTGCGGCAAATCACAACCCTACGTAAATATTTGACTCCTCTGCTTGAAGTGTTTCACCATAGCCCAAAGTTTATTTCGAAGCGCGAAAATAAAGGGAGCATGACGTGGTTGCTGATAGCCAGCCGGGGCACATCGATCAGATTAAGCAGACGAATGCGGGGGCGGTTTACCGCCTCATCGATCGGCACGGCCCTGTTTCGCGCATCGATCTCTCCCGTCTGGCGCAGCTGGCCCCCGCCAGCATTACGAAAATAGTCCGTGAAATGCTCGAAGCCCACCTGGTGCAGGAGACGGAAATTCAGGATCCCGGCAGCCGGGGCCGCCCGGCGGTGGGCTTAATGGTGGAAACAGAAGCCTGGCACTATCTGTCCGTGCGCATTAACCGCGGCGAAATCTCCCTTGGCCTGCACGATCTCAGTAGCCAGCTTATCGTTGAGGATACCGTTTCTCTGCCGCTGGATGACCCGAATCCGCTGCTTTCCCGCGTTATTAGCCAGGTCGACCAGTTTTTCATCCGCCATCAGCACAGGCTCGAACGCTTAACCGCTATCGCCATTACGCTGCCGGGCATCATCGACACGGTAAAAGGTATCGTCCATCGGATGCCGTTTTATGACGTCTGTGATATGCCGCTGGGCGAAGAGCTGGAGAAGCACACCGGCGTACCGGTGTTTATTCAGCATGATATCAGCGCGTGGACGATGGCGGAGGGGCTGTTTGGCGCTTCACGCGGCGCCCGCGATGTGATTCAGGTTGTTATCGATCATAACGTCGGGGCGGGCGTTATCACCGATGGGCGTTTGCTGCACGCGGGAAGCAGCAGCCTGGTCGAAATTGGCCATACCCAGGTCGACCCGTACGGCAAGCGCTGCTACTGCGGAAACCACGGCTGCCTCGAGACAATTGCCAGCATTGAAAGCATCCTCGAGCTTGCCCAACAGCGCATGAACCAGTCGATGGGTTCGATGTTGCACGGCCAGCCGCTCACCGTCGAATCGCTTTGTGATGCTGCCTTACAGGGCGATCTATTGGCGAAAGATATTATTCTGGGCGTGGGGATTAACGTTGGCCGCATCCTGGCCATGATGGTTAATTTATTTAATCCTCAAGTGATACTTATTGGTTCCCCCCTTAACCGCGCGGCCGACATTTTGCATCCGGCGATCACCAGCTGTATCCGTCAGCAGTCGCTACCCGCATACAGCCAGCACATGGTCGTGGAAAGCACCCAGTACAACCACCGCGGCACCATGGCCGGGGCGGCGCTGGTCAAAGACGCAATGTATAACGGTTCGTTACTGATTCGCCTGCTGCAGGGATGATCCTTTTCATTGATGCAATAAATATTGCGCTATCTCAAACCGCCCCTTTCCCGCATCTTTTAGACTTCCGGCACTGAACTATTCATTTTTCAATAAAGTTTTTTGCGTATTACCCTCGGGAGTTATCATGCTTAAGCGTTTCTTTATCACAGGTACCGATACCGCAGTCGGCAAGACGGTGGTGTCACGCGCGCTGTTGCAGGCGCTGGCAACCAGTGGCAAAAGTGTTGTCGGCTACAAGCCGGTAGCCAAAGGGAGCAAAGAGACGCCGGACGGACTGCGTAACAAAGACGCGCTGGTTTTACAGAGCGTTTCTACTCTGGAGTTGCCCTACGATGCCATTAACCCAATCGCGCTAAGCGAAGTGGAGAGCAGCGTCAGCCACAGTTGCCCAATTAACTACACTTTGCTGTCGGATGGCCTGCAAAACCTCAGCCGTATGGCGGATCATGTGGTAATTGAGGGAACAGGCGGCTGGCGCAGCCTGATGAACGATCTTCGTCCACTGTCGGAGTGGGTTGTGCAGGAACAGCTGCCGGTGCTGATGGTGGTGGGTATTCAGGAGGGCTGCATCAACCATGCGCTGCTGACCGCCCAGGCCATCGCCAACGACGGCCTGCCGCTGGTGGGCTGGGTGGCTAACCGTATTAATCCGTGCCTGGCGCACTACGCTGAAATCATCGACGTGCTGAGCAAAAAGCTGCCGGGGCCGCTGATGGGCGAACTGCCTTATCTGCCGCGTGCCGAACAGCGCGAGCTGGCGCAGTACATCGATTTATCCGTGCTCGACAGCGCTCTGACGGTAGACCGAGTGGGGGCGTAACCAGCGCGACAGCGCGGATGCCACCACGCAGGCTACCAGCAGGCCGGGGAGCAGCGAAAACTCCCCGGTCATTTCACAAACCATCAGCGTCGCCATAATCGGCGCATGCGTCGTTGCCGCCAGCAGCGTTGCCATGCCGGTTAACGCCATCAGAATAGCCACCGACTCCCCGCTTGCGGGCCACACGCCGCAGAACTGCCCGAACAACATTCCCAGCGCCGCGCCCACGAACAGGGTTGGCGTAAATACCCCTCCCGGTGCCCCCGACCCGCTGCTTGCCAGCACCGCCGCAAGCTTACAGAGCAAAATAGCTGCCACAAACAGCAGGGCCGGCGGTCGCGAAAGAAACGACTGCACCACGCTATAGCCGTTCCCCCACACCAGCGGGGTGATAAGCGAAAGCAGGCCGACAATCAGCCCGCCAAGAGCCAGCTGTAATGGCGGCGTCAGATGCAGGCGACGAAACAGCTCGCCGCTTGTTGCCATCATCCACAGGAACAGGGGACCGGCAACGCCGGCCAGTACGCCAAGTATGCCCATCAAACCATACTGGAGAGGGATTGGGGCGCTGAGAATTTTGACGGTATAAAGCAGCGTCTGCCCGCCGCTGAGAAGGTTAGTGACCAGCAGGGCGGTCACGGCCGCGATCACTACCGGCCCAAGCGAAGCGAGCATCAGGGTGCCAAAAAGAATTTCAGCGATAAACAGGCTGCCCGCCAGCGGCGCGTGATAGGCGCTGGCCATCCCGGCGGCGGCCCCGCAGGCCACCCAGAGCTTCCATTCATCGCTGCGGGTAAAGCGCTGGGCAAACACCGACGCGAAGACCGTCGCCAGTAAAACCATGGCCCCCTCCCGCCCGATGGCGCTGCCGCTGGCGACAACCAGCAGCGAGGCGGCGGATTTTACCAGGCTTGCGGGCACGTCCAGCCGCCCGTCACCGGTTTCAATCGCTTCCATGTAGTCCGTGGGCGCGCTGGGGCGTTGACGAGTTGCACGCTGCCAACCCCAGAGCAGTAAACCGGCCAGTAGCCCGCCAATCGCGGGGGTAATCAGCCTGCGCCAGGAAGGCAGGGCCGCAGCCGCCGCAACCAGGCTACCGCCGTGGTCGCCCAGAAAAAGGCCTTCAAGCAGATACATCGACTGGCGGAACAGCCAGACTACAACGGCGGAGGCTATGCCGATCCCGACGGCGAAAACCAGCCGTCTGAGCATGCCATGGATATCGGGGAAGTGATTTAAGCGTTGCATAAACAATAGCGTAGCGGGAAAAGGGGGATATTGTGCGGCAGAAACTGCTTTCCCTTAAGCTTCCGGAAAGAAAAAGGGTCCGTTACAGGACCCCTGGCTGGGTAATTATACGGGCTGTTCGATTTTCAGCCCCGCGCGACGGGCGGTGGCGGGCAAAATGCTGGCGATAGCAACGTAGCCGTCCGGATCGAGGCAGCGGTCATTTTCACGGGCACGTTCGATAATGTCTTTGTCCCAATAAAGGCGTTTGCGCTGGTCGCCTTTGGTGGTCAGGATTGCCTCCATTACGCCGTCGGTGGCGCGGTAGCGACGCCAGCTGCCGCCGGGCACGGAGATCACCGAACCTTCGGTTGCGACAATCGACACTTCCTCGCCCTGGCGGTTCCAGGTCACCTCCAGGGTGCCTTTAAACACCATCAGCACCTGCGTTTCCGGGCAGCAGTGCAGGCCAACCAGGCAACCGTCCTGAATGCGCAGCCACTCAACGGAAAAACCGTGCGGGTTAACGATAGCGGGCGCGCTGTTGCGATCCTGGGAGATGCCGAAGCCGATAACCGGAGCGATTTCACCGCCGTGGCCGGGCAGAACCGCATCCAGCAGCCCATCGCGGGACCACTGACGCTGCTCACCCGTTACCGCGCGGCGGCTCATCTCATCTACGGAATAATCCCGCAGCGCAGCGATCTGCTCCGGGGCAAGAGGCTGTAGCCGCTCGCTTTCCGCCGGTACCGGCGCGCCCGCCTCAACGTCAATCAGCATATTATCCCGGCTGAGATACAGGCCGTATTCGCTGGCCGCGTCCAGAATCGACGGGTGCCAGATTATTCCGCCAGTGTTGTCGCCGCCGAGCACGGTAAAGACCATGCCGCTGGTGTCCTGCGGGCTGACGTTGGTAAAGCCGCGGAAAATCCACGTCGGGATCGACAGAATTGCCGGAGCGCTGAACTCTGCCTCATGCTCGCCGTTCGCCCCCCAGCGGAAGCGCCAGCTCCCTTCATGAATAAGGAACACTTCGGCGGTGAAGTGCAGATGGAGGTTATTCGTCACGCCTTTGGGCATGGCGGCCGCGCCAATATTAAAGCCGTGGGCTTCAGGAATGTTCACCACCTGCGAGGCGGACTGGGTGACGCCCGGCCCGATAAACGAATAATTCTGCTTGAGGTGTGAACCCGGCAGCTTGCAGTCGATAAACGCCACGCTGCATGAAACCCGGTCTTCCGGAAGCACGAGACGGCGGCGCGCCTCTTCCTGAGTCAGTGTTACGTATTGCATGTTGTTCTCCTTAATAGCCTGAAGAGCCGCTTGCGGACGGCGTTTCGCCGCGTGCATAAGCCACGGCCTCGCGGGACGCGCGGCCAAGCTGCATGACGTCATTGGCGGGGGTAACAAAAGAAAAGCCTTCTGCCAGACGCTTTGCGGCGGCCTGGCCGGAGGTACAGAAGATACCGGCGACTTTGTTATGCGCCCGGCTGCGGGCAACGACGAGCTCCACGGCGGCCAGCATTTTCGGGTGCTGTGATTCGGCGCTGGCGCTGCCGGTGAGGGTAAGCGAGAGATCGTTGGGGCCGATAAACACGCCGTCCAGCCCGTCGGTGGCCAGAATCGCGTCAAGATTGTCCAGCCCCTGCTGGGTTTCAATCATCGCCAGCGTCAGGATCTCTTCGTTGGCATACTGCGGATAATCTTTACCGCCGTAGAGCAGGGCACGCGCGGGGCCGAATGAGCGGTTACCCAGCGGCGGATAGCGGCAGGCGGCAACAAACTGCTGCGCCTGCTCAGGCGTGGAAACCATCGGGCAGATAATGCCCCAGGCACCGGCGTCCAGCAGCCGCATGATCTGCGCGGGATCGTTGCTGTTCACCCTGGCAAGCGGCGTGGCCGGGGTAGCGGAAATGGCCTGCAGCATGGCGAGTGCGCTGGCAAAGTCGATCATGCCGTGCTGCATATCAACGGTGACGGAATCGTATCCCTGATGACCAGCGATTTCAGCGCTGTAGCCGGAAGGGATGGCCAGCCAGCCGTTAATCACCGGCTGCTGCCGGCGAAAGGCCTCTTTAAGCGAATTTTTTCTCATGCTTGTGACTCCTTGATCCAGACCCGCAGGGCCGTGGCAACCCAGTCAGGGGCTTCCAGCGGCAGAAAGTGGCCGCTATCTGAGTGGGTTAACCAGCGTGCGGTTTTAGCCGCTTCGGCGGCGAGCTGGTGATGTTGTGGGGTACAAATGGCGTCATGCGCGCCGTTGAGGATTAACGAAGGTCTGCTGAACGCTGCCAGGGGTGCACGGTGGTCGGCGCGGGAAATTGCTATTTCTGTTTGTCGGGAAAAGGTTTCGATGCCGGACTCGTCAGCCATGGTCGTGATAACCGAATGCAATCCAGCATCGTCCAGATGCCCCGGCGCGACGTACTTCTGCCACATCTTTTCGCTCACCCAACGTTCGGCACCCAGTGCCTGCGCTTCAGAAACTGCCGCCCGCCGACCGACGGCGTTAGCGGGCAAATCCGCAAGTGGATTCACCGAGAGCAGGGCCAGCCCGGCAATCCGCTCCGGGGCGTCGGCCAGCAGTTGCAGCGCGACCATAGCGCCAAGGGAAAACCCCGCCACACAGAAGCGCGGTGGCAAAGTCACGAGCAGACGGGAAGAAAGCTCCCGCGCGGAATCTGCGCCGCTGGTGACAATGCTGGTTACGTGGCTGACGCGAAGCCGTTCGATGACCGGCTGCCACAGGCGGTGGTTGCACAGCGTGCCACCCAGCAAAATCAGCGGTGTGTCGTGATTATCCAACATCATGTCGCCGTCCAGCCTCCGTCCACCATCAGCGCGGAGCCGGTGATCAGCGCCGCTGCCGGAGAGGCCAGAAACACCACCGGCCCCATGACGTCTTCGATCGTTCCGAGCCGCCCGAGCTTAATATTGTCCAGCACATAGCTGCGGAACGACGGGTCGGCCAGGTTTGTGCGGGACAGCTCGGTCGCAATAAACGTCGGACACAGCGTATTCACCCTGATCCCCGCGTCCCCCAGTTCAAGCGCCATAGTTTTGGTCAGCCCCTCCAGCGCGAACTTTGAGGCGCAGTAAACGCTGCGCGCCGGGCCGCCGACGTGCCCCATCTGGGAGGAAATATGAATAACGGATCCGGCAATACTGCTCTCTTTCATCCGGCGGGCAACCTGCTGGCTGAGAAAGAACGTCGCCCGCAGGTTGAGCGCCATTACCGCGTCGTAGTCCTCTTCACTGACCTCCAGAAAAGGCCGGTGACGCGCCAGGCCCGCGCTGTTGACCAGAACGTCGAAGGCGGGCAGCCCGGCAAGCGTCTCACGGACCTGATGCGTATCGGTGATATCCAGCGTGACGGGATGCAGCCGCAGATCTTCCTGCGCGGCTGCATTGGTCGCTTTGCGAAGCTGTGCTGCATCGCGGGCGATAATCCAGACCTCCGCCCCGGCCCGCGCCAGCGCAACGGCCGCCGCGAAACCGATACCGCGTGAGCCGCCCGTGACCAGCGCCCGACGGTTATCGAGTCGGAAATCAGGGGTGCGGGGAAGGCTCATCAGCTTGCCTTCGCCACGTCGACGGGAGGCACCGACCCCGCGTAAGGCACGTCCATGTTGCCGTAGCGGCGCACACGAATATTGGCCTGCTCGGCGTGACCGGAGAAACCCTCCAGCTGGCAGAGGCGGGAGCAGTAGCTGCCAATCTCCGTGGAGGCTTCGTCGGTAAGCACCTTCTGGAAGGTACAGGTTTTCATAAACTTGCCGACCCACAGGCCGCCGGTATAGCGCGCTGCTTTTTGCGTCGGCAGGGTGTGATTAGTGCCGATGACCTTATCGCCGTAGGCCACGTTGGTGCGCGGCCCAAGGAACAGCGCGCCATAGTTGGTCATGTTTTGCAGGAACCAGTCATCGCGGTCGGTCATAACCTGCACGTGCTCAGAAGCAATGCGGTCAGCTTCCTGAAGCATCTCTTCGTAGCTGTCGCAGACGATAATTTCGCCGTAGTCGCGCCACGCCTGGCTGGCAATTTCTGCAGTTGGGAGGCGGGTGAGAAGGCGCTCGACTTCGCGCAGCGTCTCCTGGGCAAGCTTCATGGAATTGGTCAGCAGAATAGCGGGGGTGGTGATGCCGTGTTCGGCCTGGCCCAGCAGGTCCGTGGCGCAGATTTCTCCGTCTACGGTCTCATCGGCGATGACCAGCGTTTCGGTCGGCCCGGCGAACAGGTCGATGCCCACGCGTCCGAACAGCTGGCGCTTGGCTTCCGCCACAAAGGCATTGCCCGGCCCGACCAGCATGTCTACCGGCTGCAGGGATTCTGTCCCCAGCGCCATTGCGCCAATCGCCTGAATGCCGCCCAGCGCGTAAATCTCGGTTGCGCCAGCCATCGCCTGTGCCGCCACAATCGCCGGAGCGGGCTGGCAGTGGAACGGCGGGGCGCAGCTGATGATGCGCGAACAGCCCGCTACGTTTGCGGTGATGATGGACATATGGGCCGATGCCAGAAGCGGGTACTTACCGCCGGGGACATAGCAGCCGACCGAGTTAATCGGAATGTTTTTATGGCCGAGGATCACGCCAGGACGCGTTTCCACCTCCAGATCCAACAGGCATTTTTTCTGCTCGCTGGCGAAGTTAAACACCTGCTGCTGGGCGAATTCGATATCTTTTATGTCCTGGCGGCTCAGCTGTTTAATACAGCTGTTAATTTCAGACTGCGACAGGCGATAATCCTGGCGGTCGTAATTATCAAACTTAATTGACAGCTCGCGAATAGCGGCGTTCCCGCGCTGTTCAATATCGGCGAGGATATTTTCAACGGTCATGCTCACCTGTTTATTTGCCTGCTGGCGTTCAGATAAAGATTTACTGGTTTTTAAATACTGCGCCATGATGTTCTCCATGAATATTTTGCGAGTCTGTCCCACCCGACTGAACGGGAGGAAAACTCTTTTTATGAAAGTAGGGTGGTAAATTAAATTTTGTTGCCGTAATCCTGTGCCGGAGCCAGATTATTTGTTTCCGCTATGGCGTCGGGCTTTTTATTCTGCCGCTGATTTACGCTACGAACCGCTAACGGAGTTAATACCGCCGCCAGCAGGCACAGGCCTGAAATGAATAGATAGCCGGAGGATAAATTAATATGCTGCAGCATCACCCCCATTAATACCGGCCCGGCAAACATCCCGCAGGAGTAAATGGTCTGGAACAGGCCCATGCGGGTGGACTGCTCGTCCTCGACGGTGTTGACCACGCTCAGGGACATAAAGACCGCGAACGCCATCCCGAAGGAGAAGCCGCCCACGGATTGTAGCAGGTAGATCAGGTACATATTGCTGGTGAAAGGCACGCCAAGCGTCGAGACGAGCTGAAGCATAATGCCGATGACGGCGGTGTTCGCCAGGCCTAAACGCTTATAGAACACCGAGCTGCACAGGGCGATAGCCAGCGCGTAGAAAATCAGGTGCAGGTTGCTCAGCAGGGTCAGAATGCCCGCTTTAGCCCCGAGCTGCTGGGCATATATCGGCGTCAGGGTATCGCGCGTTGCAAACGGCACCAGAATTACAATGGTCGCCAGCAGGCCGATAAACCACACGGAGGAGTCGCCCAGCTGGCGTTTAGCGCTGGTAACGCAGGCCCTGAGGGTTGGCGCGAGGGCGGCATCATGAAACTCCTTAATGTGGAAGGTCAATATCAGCGCCAGCAGCGCCGCAACGCTTGAAACGAAGTAGCCGATGCTTTTATCAAAGAAGTGGATAAGCGTCCCGCCGATACAGTTCCCCAGAAAGACGCCCAGCGGCCCGGCAAGCGCCAGCAGGGCAACGGCAGCAGGCGCGTCTTTCCGATCGAAGTAGCGAATAAACAGGATGTTATAGAGCACCCAGGTGGCCGCCGTGAAGCCGTCGGCAGCCTTGGCGAGGTAGAGCGTAACGGCGGTTGGTTCAAAGTAAGCGATGGGCCAGGTCACCAGCGGCAGCAGCAGGCTGACCTGAATAAATATCTTACGGCTCTTTACCACGTCCGAAAGAATGCCGATGGGGAAGCGAACGAGCAGGGTAGCCAGGCCGCTGGCACCCATGATCATGCCGACCACTTCGGGCTGCATGCCTTCGCTGATCAGCATCGGTGCCAGAAAGGCGTCAATGCTGTGGATACAGATGAAGAACAGGACGCTGATGGTGAAAAACAGCCTGACTTCGGATCGATTAAATAGTGCACGAAACATGGTGGTGAACCTCTAAAATTAATGGGTTATAACCAATCAAGTACGGCATAAACCGGTTCAATCCTTTGGCTGAGACTCCTGTCCCCGGTAAAAACTGACGGCGTTTTTGCACTGCATGCATACGTATTCAAAAATGAAAGTTACGAAAAGGTTTCAATTTTGTAAAGGGTAGGATTGTAAATGTGAAAAAAATAATATTGCCTGTTGCATACGCATGCAAAGATGGTGTAAGACTTAAAAACAGGCATTCTGGCGAGCGGAAAAAGGGCCACGCTGGCAATCCCCTCGCGGTCCGTTACACTGATGCAACGCCTTGTTTTCACGTAAGATGCATCGTGGCGGGAATGTTGATAAGGAACAGCGACAATGAAACGTAAGACTTTTGGACCCGTGACCTCGCAGCAGGTGGCGCAGATCGCGGGAGTGTCACAATCGGCGGTGTCCCGCACGTTCACGCCTGGGGCCAGCATTTCGCCGGCCACGCGTGAAAAAGTGCTGAAAGCGGCGCGGGAGCTGGGCTACCGGCCAAATGCTATCGCGCGGTCGCTGAATACCGCTCGTTCACGCATTGTCGGCGTGGTGATGTCCTATTTTGACAACCAGTTTTACCCGCAGGTGCTTGAGGCGCTGGCGCAGAAGCTTGATGAGCTGAACTACCACCTGCTGCTGTTCGTGGGCGACCGCGACGGCAACGTGGACAGAATTTTTGACCAGATCATGCAGTACCGGGTAGACGGCATCGTGCTGGCGTCCGTTTCGCTATCCATTGAATTGTCGGAAGAGTGCCTGGCCGCTGGGATCCCGGTGGTGCTGTTTAACCGCGACGATGAGAACGGCATAGTTTCCAGCGTCAACACGGATAACAAAGCCGCCGCATGCCAGATAGCCGAGTTTTTACTGGCCGGTGAGCACCAGCGCTTTGCCTATGTTGCGGGGATTGCCGATTCATCGGTAAACGTTGCGCGCCAGAGCGGGTTCGTCAGTACGCTGCGGTCGAAAGGCGTCGAGGATATCCGGGTGGTGCAGGGTAATTACAATGCGCAGCAAACCAGCCGCGCCGCCCGGGAGCTTTTCTCGTCACCGCAGCCGCCGGACGCCATCTTTGCGGCCAATGATCATATGGCCTTAACCGTGATGGATATCGCCCGCTACGAGTTCGGCCTGCGTATCCCCGACGATTTGTCTGTCATCGGCTACGACGACACCGGCCCGTCCGGCTGGCCATCCTACGCGCTGACCTCCGCCTCGCAGCCGGTGGACGAGATGGTCAGCGCCACGGTGGCGCTGCTGATGAAGCAGATAGAAAGTGAAAACATCGAACCCGAACAGCTGGTGGTCAAGGGGGCGCTGATTGTCCGCCACTCTGCGCGCCGCCCACGCTCAGGCGTAATCGAAAAAGACGGATTGTCTCTGTTCCAGCCGCAGGAGGTTGAATGACCAGGTTGCCGGGCTTTAGCCCTCAGTTTGATTCCATACAGCAGTTTATTCTGACGCTGACCCACGTGGTCTGGGAGCAGAAGGACATCGGCCAGCTCGCGGATTTTTACGCCACGCCGGTGGTCTTCCACACGCCTGAAAAGCAGCTGAACGATCTTTCCGGCTTTATGCGCCTGACGCTTGAGGCCATGCACAGCTTCCCGCAGCGCACGGTGCTGACAGAAGATATTCTGACCACCCACACGCCGGAGTTCGAGTATTATGCGGCACAGCGCACGCTGGCCTGCATTCAGCACCAGGGTGAAGGCTTCTTCGGTAAACCTAGCGGCAAGGCGGTTTGGGTCCGCACCTGGGCTGACCGGGTATGTGCCGATGGCGCAGTGCGGCAGGAATGGCTGCTGCAGGATCGCGCGGCGATTGTCTCGCAGATTGGCCTCAGCGCGCGCGATTTTGCGTTACAGCTGGCGACGGCCCGTCAGGAGCTGGGGCTGGAGAATACCTCCGCCGAGGAGATGGACGCGCGCTGGGCAGGTGGCCCGGAAGGCGACGATGTTGACGGCCCGCTGGCCGGGCTCGTTGAACGCTATCTCTCTATGTGGGCCGGGGGTAACAGCGGCGTGGTACCGGGGCTTTATCATCCGGCGGCTACCTTCCACGGTCCGGCGCACGTGCTGCGCACCGGCGAGCAGGATATTGGCGCGTTTCTCTCGGGCTACCGGGCTTCCTTTGCCGACAGCGAAACGCAGCTGCACCATCTTATTGTCCGCCGTGACGCCAACGAACCCGTGCGCCTCTCCCTGCGCTGGTCGCTGTTAACCTGGCACGACGGCTATGGCCGATTCGGCGCGCCGACGCGTCGGCCGATCTCTATTACCGGCATCAGCCAGCTGGAACTGCGAGACGGATTAATTATCCGTGAATATCTGGGCATTGATGAGTTAGCTATCTGGTCACAAATATTTAATTAAGTCTGCGGGGGATAGCTCCCCCCGAATAAATAAAGCCCGTGTAAATGATAATTTATTTGTCAGGGGCTGCTGTTGCCTGGATTCTGAAAACAAACTGTCACTATTTGCAGGCGAGGGGTAATTACATCCCGAATACAGTGCGCCGGGAAATTTCTCAGTGCATCCATCGAACGCAGGAGGTTATATGTCATCAACTGAAGCGACAAATAAAACGCCGGTAGTAGCTGAGAAAACCAATACTAAATCCACTCGCGATGAGCCTGTATTACAGGTTGAGCGCCGTGACTTTGTGGATTTAGTTCCAGAAAAACGTCCCCGCGTACAGTCATTAAGAGGATTTGACGACTGTTATACCGATATTGTGGATTATATCGTGCGCTGTACGCATAAAATATGGGACGAGCGCGACGTGGGTTTAATTTACTCACACTACACGCATAACTGCGTTTTATATAACGCGCTGGGCACCATGTATAACCGCGAGCAGGTCGTGCAGGATACGTTGCAGCGCCTGATTGCCTTCCCGGAGCGCCGTGGTATGGCGACCCAGGTTATCTGGAACGGTAACGACGTTGACGGTTTCTACACCTCGCACCTGGTAACCGGCACCGGTCGTCATACGCAGTTCAGCCATCTGGGCAAGCCGACGAACCGCACCTTTGTAACCCGCACCGTAGCGGACTGCATGATCCACGAGAACAAAATCTACCGCGAGTGGGTGGTCAGCGACAACATGGCGATGATGCGCCAGCTTGGCCTGGATACCGACGCGGTGGCGTATGGCATGGCGAAAGAGCAGTTTGATAAGGGCTTCCGCGTGACCGATATCGGCGAGAACCGCCGCATGGTAGGTCAGTATCCACCGGAAATGGAATGTGACGTTTCCATCGCCCATACCGACACAGAAGAGCAGTGCCTGCGCTGGCTGCATGAGATCTACAACCGCCGCATGCTGGGCAAAATCAAAGACGTGTACGCGACCAACGTCCAGTGGCACGGCCCGCTGATGAAAGAGCTGTACGGCCAGGCGGCGGTGATCCACCAGACGCTGGCGCTGATTGGCATGATCCCGGACGGCGCGTGGCTGCCGCAGCACGTCTGCTCCAACCCGTGCGAAGAGGGCGGTACCAAGGTCGCGGTACGCTGGATTATGGAAGGTCACCACCTGGGCTACGGCGAGCTGGGCAAACCAACCGGCGAACGCCTGTTCGTGATGGGCATGTCCCACTACCACATCGTCAACGGCAAAATCGTCGATGAATGGGTCGTCTACGACCACCTGGCGCTGCTGGCGCAAATCAAACTGGGTCAAATGGAGGAGTAAGAGATGGGCGCAATCAGTGAAGCAGACGTGCAGTTTCTTAAACGCCCGCAGGGGCAGGACGCGCAGGCGGACAGGACGCTGACGGACACCGTTCATAACATTATCGAACAGGTAAAGACGCGAGGGGACGCCGCGCTGCGGGACTTTTCGGCGAAGTTTGATAAAACCGTGCCGGACAGCTTTGAAGTATCGGCAGACGAGATCAAAGCGGCACTGGCGGATCTCGACCCGCAGACCCGCAGGGACAGCGAGTTTGCCATTGCCCAGGTGAAGCGGTTTGCCCAGGCGCAGCTGGCAACCATGAAGCCGCTGGAGGTGGAAACGCTGCCTGGCGTGCATCTGGGGCACCGCATTATCCCTATCGAAAAGGTCGGCTGCTACGTGCCGGGCGGGCGCTATCCCATCTTGTCCGCGCCGGTGATGTCCATAGTGCCGGCCGTGGTGGCAGGCTGTGACGAGATTATTGCCTGTCTGCCGCCGGGCGCGCATCCGGCGATGATCGCCGTTTGCCACCTGGCCGGGGCGCACCGAATCTTTAAGGTCGGTGGTGCGCAGGCGATTGCCGCCATGGCGTGGGGCACGGAGTCCGTGCCGGTGGTGGATAAAGTTGTCGGGCCGGGCAACGCCTTCGTCAACGAAGCCAAGCGCCAGGTATTTGGTAAGGTAGGAATTGACGCCCTGGCAGGCCCGAGCGAAATCTACGTGATTGCTGACGACAGCGCGAATCCGCAGATATTAGCCGCCGACCTGCTGGCGCAGGCGGAGCACGACGTTCATACACGCGTAGGCATGGCGACGACCAGCGAGCGTATCGCCAGCGAAACCCTCAGCGAAATCGAACGCCAGCTCAAAACGCTGCCAACGGCGGTAACGGCGGGGGAAGCGTGGCGACGTCAGGGCGAGATTGTGATTTGCCGCGATGAGGAGCAGCTGATTGCATGGGCGGACCATATGGCAACGGAGCATCTCCAGGTCCATACCCGCGATCCGCACGCCACGGCGAGCAAAATCCGCAACTACGGCTCACTGTTTATCGGCCAGAACGCAAGCGTGGTTTTCTCTGATAAATGCTGTGGCACCAACCACACGCTGCCAACGATGGCCGCCGCGCGCTATACCGGTGGTCTGTGGGTGGGCGCATACGTGAAGATCTGCACGCATCAGTGGATTGACGACCACGGCATCGCGGCGATTGCGGAACCGGCGATTCGCCAGAGCCGTACCGAAGGCATGCAGGCGCACCGCCGTGCGGCAGAAATTCGTTTACGTCCGGATGAAATTGAAGGGATCACGGGCGGCAAGCGGGATTAATTCAGAAGAAGTGTGTAGGCCTGAGGAGCGCGGCACCATCCAGCGAGAATTGTCGGATGACGCTGCGCTTTTCCGACCTATCAAATCGGTCGCGGGGTGGATAGGCGATAGCGCCATCCACCGTGTTTTTGCTTATGGCTGATAAATATTCAATGCCCGGCGGGTCTTGCCGGAGCTGAGGTAGTCCGCGATATAATCCTGCGAAATTTCCCCGCTGTAGCGTCCGTCCTCATCCGTAATCGGCATCCACACCATGTTGTGTTCGTACAGCTTCGACAGCACGATACGCAGATTATCTTCCGCTCGCCCGGTGATGCGGAACGGGTGCAGCATTTCCGAGCAGACCCCGGTTGCGCCTCGTGCTTCCCGGCGTTTTACAAAGCCCAGCGGCTTGCCGTCGCTGTCTACCACCGTAATTGAACGCATATCGTTATCGTCCATGGTGCCGAAAGCTTCCGGCAGCGGGGTGGATTCACGGGCGGTAATCGTCGGTTGTTGATCCGTAACGTCGCCCGCCTGTACCAATAGCAGACGCTTGAGGGTACGGTCCTGGCCGACAAACGAGCCGACAAATTCGTTGGCCGGTTTTGCCAGCAGCTCGTCCGGGCTTGCGCACTGCACGATTTTACCCTGGCGGAATACCGCGATGCGGTCGCCAAGTTTCAACGCCTCGTCAATATCGTGGCTTACCAGCATGACGGTTTTCTTCAGCTGGCGCTGCATGTCCAGGAACTCGTTCTGGATCACTTCGCGGTTGATCGGGTCGACCGCGCCGAACGGTTCATCCATCAGCAGTACCGGAGGATCCGCCGCCAGCGCACGAATAACGCCGATGCGCTGCTGCTGGCCGCCGGACATTTCGCGCGGGTAGCGATGCAGGAATTTTTTCGGATCCAACGCCACCATGCTCATTAATTCGCTGGCGCGCTCTTTGCAGCGGGCTTTGTCCCAGCCCAGCATGCGCGGCACGACCGTGATATTCTCTTCAATGGTCATGTTGGGGAACAGGCCGATCTGCTGGATCACGTAGCCGATATTGCGGCGCAGCGTTACCGTATCCAGCTCGTTGGTATTTTTACCGTTAATCAGGATATTGCCGCTGGTCGGGGCAATAAGACGGTTAATCATCTTAAGCGTGGTGGTTTTACCGCAGCCGGAAGGGCCGAGCAGTACGCACATTTCCCCTTCGGGCACGTTAAGGCTGATGTTATCAACCGCATTCATACTCTGACCGTTCTTCTGAACGAACTGTTTGGTGAGGTTTTCTAGTTTTATCATTATCGGATCCCCTTCGGTGTCAGTACCAGCTGCAGGCGATGAAGCAGCCAGTCCAGCACAATGGCTAAAACACAAATCATGACGGCTCCGGCAATCAGCATACGAATATCGCTGCCGCCGATACCATTAAGCAGTAATAAACCCAGACCGCCTGCGCCGATCACGGCGGCGATGGCCATTACACCAATGTTCATCACTACGGCGGTACGGATACCGCCAAAAATAACGGGCAGGGCCATAGGGATTTCAACCCAGCGCAGACGCTGCCAGAACGTCATGCCGATGCCTCGTCCCGCTTCACGCAGGCCCGGCGGCAGGCTGTCGAGCGCGGTGTGGGTGTTGCGCACAATCGGCAGCAGCGAATATAAGAACACTGCGGTGATGGCGGGCAGCACGCCAATGCCCTGACCGACCATCGAAAACAGCGGGATCATCAGGCCAAACAGGGCGATGGACGGAATGGTCAGCACGATGGTGGCGATGCCCAGCACCGGCGTAGCCAGCCATTTGTGACGGACGATAAGAATGCCCAGCGGCACGCCAATAATTATCGCCAGGCCCACGGCCATCAGCACCAGCCAGAGGTGCTGCAATGTCAGGCTGCCCAGGTAACCGGCGTTATCAATCATGTAATGCAACGTGTCCATGATGCCTCCTTAGAGCAAGCCTTTCTGCTGCAGGAACTCGCGGGCGACCTGCTGCGGGGTTTCATGGTCGATATCCACTTTCGCGTTCAGGGTGGAAATCACGTCATTATTAAGCTGGGAGGAGAGGGTGTTCATCGCCTCTTCCAGTCCTGGATTCGCTTCCAGGGTATCTTTGCGCACCACCGGCGTGACGGCGTAGCTCGGGAAGAAGCCTTTATCATCCTCCAGTACCTTGAGGTCGAAACCCTTCACGCGGCCGTCCGTGGTGTAGATAAGTCCGGCATCAACAAAGCCGTCGCGCACCGCGTTGTAAACCAGGCCCGGGTCCATCTGGCGGATTTGCGATCGCTCCAGCGGCATGTTGTAGGCCTGCTGCAGCGGCTTCATGCCGTCGCTGCGCCCGGAGAACTCCAGGTCCAGCCCCAGCATCCAGTTGTTATTCGGATCGGTCTGGCGAATATGTTCGATTCTGGCAACCAGCTCCGACATGGTGTTGATGTTTTCTTTCTCGGCGCGCTTACGCTGCATGGCAAAGGCGTAGGTGTTGTTCATATCCGCAGGTTTAAGCCACACCAGACCAAGCTTGCCATCCAGCCTTTTGACAGTGTCGTAAGACTCCTGCGGCGTCATGCGCTTGTTGATGTGGTTAAAGATAATCAGCGACGTCCCGGTGTACTCCCAGGTCATATCGATCTGCTTGTTGATCATCGCATTACGGGAAATTACCGTGGCGATGTTGGTTTTAGGGGTGACCTGAAACCCCTTCTTTTGCAAATACTGGGTGGTCATAGCCGAAAGAATATGCTGTTCGGTAAAGCTTTTGGTCGCCAGCACAATGGGGTCGGCGTGGGCCGCTCCGGCCAGCAAAGTCGTGGCGGCAATGGCCGTTACCAGACGTTTTAAGGGATTCATGCAACGTTCCTTATTGTTGTTATTTCGCGATGTGCGGGCTCAGTACGCGGCCCAGGCCCGCCAGGGCTATATCCAGGATCAGCGCAAACAGAGCCGTCGCCGCCGCGCCGAGGATCAGCGTCGGGAAATCATTCAGATAGATGCCGGGGAAGATAAGCTCGCCGTAGCTGCTTGCGCCAATCAGGAACGCCAGCGGGGCGGTACCCACGTTGATGGCGGTCGCAATGCGGATGCCGGAAAGAATGACCGGCCAGGCGTTTGGCAGTTCCACCTGACGCAGGCGCTGCCATTTGGTCATCCCGATGCCGTTTGCCGCTTCGATAAGCGAGGCGGGCACGCCGCACAATCCCGCATAGGTATTGCGGACAATCGGTAATAAAGAGGCCAGGAAGAGGGCGATAATCGCCGGTTTGTCGCCGATGCCCAGAATCACCATCGCCAGCGCGAGAACGGCAAGCGGCGGCAAAGTGTTGCCGACGTTGAAGATCTGCATCACGTATTCAGCCCAGCGGCGGGCGGCGGGGCGGCTGAGCATAATGCCGCTCGGAATGCCCACCAGCAGCGCAAGCGCCATAGAGCTGAAGACTAAAATCAGATGCTGCTGCCCCAGATACAGTAAATCGACTTTTCGCGCCCGGATGATATCCGGCCCGATTCCCCAGACCAGCAGCCCGAGCACGACAATCAGCGCCAGAGCACCCAAAAGGGTACGTTTTACGAAGGATGCGTTTTGCATTGCAGTGTGTCTCCCTGTTGCACGCGTTATAGCAGCCCGTGGAGCTTTGCCAGAGGCGCCTGTTGTTATGCCTTGTGTCGGCAGGGTGTTGAAAGCTATAGCAACGGCGCGGGGAGGATGCCAGCATGGGTGATGATTAAGGGGCTAATGATTTATGCGGTGAATCATTGAGGAGCCTTCTGCCGCCTCGCTTGGTTACGCTTCGTAAAGAATTGTCTTAAAAATGTTAACGGTACGTGACGTTGTAACTTTCGTCGGGGTGCCGGATGACGCTTCGCTTATCCGGCCTACTCTACGGGAGGAGTTGTAAGGTCGATAAGCACCATCCGCCACCGGGCAGCCCGGCCCCGATAGAAGGTTGGCGTAAAAGCCCGCCCGCTGCTAGCCTGATTGGTTCAAGTTCCCGGGGGTAGGCCCCGAGGCAGCAACAATAAATCAAGGATTTTCAATGAGCGAAGTTCAGATCGTAGCTACTCTGACACCTTTTCCTGAACATATCCCTGCGATAAGAAAAGCTGCGCAAACAATGGTACCGCTCACGCACCAGGAAGCCGGATGTCTGCAATACGATCTGCATGAAAGCCGGGCGATTGCGGACGTTCGCGAACTGGCAAATGAGGGCGCAGTGTCATTTGTCTTTATTGAGCGCTGGAAATCAGAGGAAGATTTGGTGAAGCACGTCGCGATGCCGTATCACGATGATTTTCTGGAAATTCTGGATGGAAAGCTGGAAAGTCTGAATGTTCAGCGACTGAATGCGCTCTAACGTGCGCAACCTGCCTCAGTATTGTAGGGTGGATAAGCGCCAGCGCCATCCACCGCTACTCAGAATCTTAGAGATAGAGCTCTTTGCTGGCGACGGGGATCAGCAGACCTTCGCGCCAGTTGGCCAGCGTTAAGCGGGTCAGTTCGCCCAGGCCCTGATAGAACGGATGGTCAGCCTTCTCGATAAACAGCTCCAGGAAGCGCCCTGCCCACGGCAGGATATGCCAGGCCAGAAGCTCGTCCACGCGCTGCGGCTGACGCTGCTCTGCAAGCCATGCACACATCATCAGCAGGGTGCCAATGTGGTCGTCTGGTTCGTTTTGGTCGAGCTCCACGCCGATCTCGTGCTTGCGCATCCAGCGGCGCAGTTCAATCATCGAATCGCCAAACAGCACGTTCTCTTTGTCGAGGTAAACGGAACCCCATGGCGCTGCAGGGAGTGCGTTAGGGCCGATGAACAGGCGCTGGAACGCCTCGTTCAGCGTCTCTTGCTGATAGTTGCAGCCTTCCGCCATGCGCTGTGCGATATCCGCAAGTTCAGGCACTTGTACCGGCCATTCGACGGCCCAGACAGGGTTCGCAAGGGAGGCATAAAGCGGAGCCGCATCCCGGCTCTGAGGGGCCTGGTGATACAGCACACCGAGCACGCGGCCCGTAAGGGCGATAACCGCCAGTCGTTGCGAATCTTGAGATGACATATTTCTTTTCCTGGTAATACCTGCAAAAAATTTGCGCGGGGTTTCCCGCGCATTTTGAACTAATTAACCTGCAATCGCCATGCCTACGGTCATATGCAGACCGTAGAACAGGCCGCGACCGATAAGCTCACCGGCTACCACCAGCACAAAACCAGCCAGTAACGTGGCGGTGGAAGGCGTCAGGCGGCGGGCCAGCGGGCAAATCCAGCAGCCCAGGCCCAGCGCCAGCAGCACAATTCGCCAGACCTGCAGCGAAGCGTAGTCCGGCAGCAGCGCGGAAGCCTGCTGGATGGAGCTGCTGATGCCGGAGAGGCTGAAGCCCTGAAGCACAATTACCCCAACGGTTACCAGCAGCGCCAGCACGGAAAGTGCGGCGAGTTTGGTCCCCGCGAGCGGATAGTTCACCAGACGCAGCAGCACGGCGCCAAGCAGCGGACCGCCCAGCACTACCGTCATAAAGAAGCTCAGCGTTGTGTAGCCAGTGTGCCAGGTGGGCACGGTATCTATCTGGTAAACGCGCGTCATCATCCAGACAAAGACCAGGCCCAGCAGCATTGACACCACCAGCCACAACTTCCCCAGCGCAGCCGGCATCTTTTTCAGTCCTGCAACCAGCCACCAGAAACCACCCACCGCGAAGAACACCGAGCCGCTGGCGATTTCATTACTCAGGGCGGAGTGCCCCACGCGGTTAAGGGAGTTAAAGGCGCGCAGCGGCGAGCCAAGGTGCATGATGGAGGCGACAAATGCCACGCCCATAATCACCCACAGGAAGAACATCGAGCGGACAATCTTGTTTTGCAGCTCGCTGTTATTGCTGACGGACATCCACGCCATGCCCATCACGATAACGCCGCCAACGACGCACTGGCCCAGCACGGTAAATAACACCAGCGGCCATTCATGCCATCCACTGCCCATCTTATACCTCCTTCGGATTGGCCAGATAACCGGTCTTATCCCCACAGGGGCGACCGTTGGCGTTAGGTTTAATGACGATATTTGGTTTGGTGAAGTGCGCGGACGGCAGCGGCGCAATCGCGGCCTGTTCGCCGTACTTTTTACGCAGCTCGTCGATTGGTGCCATATCTAGCGCGCGCAGCGGGCAGGACTCGACGCAGATCGGCTTTTTGCCGTCGGCGATGCGGTCGTAGCAGCCGTCGCACTTGGTCATGTGGCCTTTCTCGGCGTTATACTGCGGCGCGCCGTAAGGGCAGGCCATGTGGCAGTAGCGGCAGCCGATGCACACATCTTCGTTAACTACCACAAAACCATCTTCACGCTTGTGCATTGCACCGCTCGGACAGACCCTGGTGCAGGCCGGGTCTTCGCAATGGTTACAGGCTATCGACAGGTAATAGGCGAAGACATTCTGATGATAAACACCGTTATCCTCCTGCCAGTCGCCGCCCGCGTATTCATAAATGCGGCGGAAGCTGACGTCCGGGCCTAAATTTTTGTAGTCTTTGCAGGCCAGCTCGCAGGTTTTGCAGCCGGTGCAGCGACTTGAGTCAATGTAAAATCCGTACTGGGTTGTCATTCGCTACGCCTCACGCCTTTTTGATTTCGACCAGATTGGTATGTTGTGGATTGCCTTTCGCCAGCGGCGACGGGCGTTGCGTGGTGAGGGTGTTCATACAGGAACCGTGATCGATACGATCGCCGTTCATGTTGGCGTCGTGCCAGGCGCCCTGGCCCATTGCGGTTACGCCCGGTATGATGCGAGGGGTCACTTTTGCTTCAACGCGAATCTCACCGCGCCCGTTGAATACGCTGACGAGATCGCCGTTGGCGATACCGCGTTGCTGCGCGTCAATCGGGTTTATCCACACTTCCTGGCGGCAGGCGGCCTTGAGCACGTCAACGTTGCCATAGCTGGAGTGGGTACGGGCTTTGTAGTGGAAACCAAACATCTGCAGCGGATAAGAGCTGCGCTCCGGTGCGTCCCAGCCGTCAAAGGTGGAGGCGTAAACTGGCAGCGGGCTGATGGTTTCGTCTTTTTGCAGCTCCCAGGTCGCAGCAATTTTCGCCAGCAGGTCGGAGTATATTTCGATTTTGCCGGAAGGTGTTTTCAGCGGGTTGGCCGCCGGATCTTCACGGAATTTCTTATAGGCGACGAAGTGGCCGTTCGGATCTTTACGCTTGTAGATGCCCATGGTGCGCAGCTCTTCGTAAGAAGGCAGCGCCGGATCTTTGGCGAGCATTTTGGCGTAAAGGTGCCTGAGCCACTCTTCCTGGGTGCGACCCTCGGTGAACTTCTGGTAAACGTCCGGCCCCAGACGGCGGGCCACTTCGCTGGTGATCCAGTAAATAGGCTTGCGCTCGAACTTCGGTGCGGTAGCGGGCTGAATGAAGATCAGATAGCCCATGTTCCCGGCGTAGTCGTTCGGAATAATGTCTTCCTGCTCCACGGTCATCAGGTCCGGCAGCAGAATATCGGCGTACTTGGCAGAGGAGGTCATGAAGTTTTCAATGACGACAATCATCTCGCACTTGCTCTCATCCTGCAGGATATCGTGCGTTTTGTTGATTTCAGCGTGCTGATTAATGATGGTGTTGCCCGCGTAGTTCCAGATGAACTTGATGGGCACGTCCAGCTTGTCTTTGCCCCGCACGCCGTCGCGTCTGGCTGTCATTTCCGGGCCGCGCACAATCGCGTCCGTCCAGCTAAAGCAGGAGATCTGCGTTTTGACAGGATTGGACAGCACCGGCATACGCTCGATGGTGATGTTGTAGGTGGATTCACGTGCACCGCTGTTGCCGCCGTTGATTCCCACGTTACCGGTAAGGATTGGCAGCATGGCAATAGCACGGGCGGTCAGTTCGCCGTTGGCCTGGCGCTGCGGCCCCCATCCCTGCACGATACAGGCGGGTTTAGTGCTGCCGATTTCGCGGGCAAGCTTGATGATGCGGTCCACCGGAATACCGGTGACGGCAGAAGCCCACTGCGGCGATTTTTCAATGCCGTCTTCGCCCTCGCCAAGAATATAGGCTTTGTAATGGCCGTTAGCGGGAGCGCCTTCCGGCAGCGTTTTCTCGTCGTAGCCTACGCAATATTTATCGAGGAACGGCTGGTCAACGAGGTTTTCGTTAATCAGCACGTGGGCGATACCGGCGACAAGCGCGGCGTCGGTGCCCGGACGGATTGGGATCCACTCGTCCTCACGGCCTGCGGCGGTGTCGGTATAGCGCGGATCGATAACGATCATGCGGGCGCGAGAACGTTCACGCGCTTGTTCCAGATAATAAGTGATGCCGCCGCCGCTCATGCGGGTTTCAGCCGGGTTATTTCCAAACAACACCACCAGCTTCGTGTTTTCAATATCTGAAGTACTGTTGCCGTCGTTGCTGCCGTAGGTATACGGCATGGCGCAGGAAATCTGCGCTGTACTGTAAGTGCCGTAATGGCTCAGGAAGCCGCCGTAGCAGTTCATCAGGCGAGCAACCAGCGAAGCATAAGGGGAGGAGCGGGTAATGTTGCCGCCGACCACCCCCGAGGAGTAATTAATGTATACGGCTTCGTTGCCGTATTTTTCTACGGTGCCTTTCAGGCTTTTGGCAATGGTGTCCAGCGCCTCGTCCCAGGATATACGCTTAAATTTCCCTTCGCCGCGTTTGCCTACGCGCTTCATTGGGTAGTTCAGGCGTTCCGGGTGGTTAATACGACGGCGAATCGAACGGCCGCGCAGGCAGGCGCGAACCTGGTGATCGCCGTACTCATCGTGCCCGGTGTTGTCCGTTTCCACCCAGTAGACTTCGTTATCACGCACATGTAGACGCAGGGCACAGCGGCTTCCACAGTTGACGGAACAGGCACCCCAGACCACTTTATCGTCGCGATTTTCCAGCGCGCCGTTAACGGCGACGGCAGCGGCTTTCAGTCCAAAGGGCAGTGAAATCCCACCGGCGGCGAGAGCAAGACTCCCGATTGCCGTTGACTTCATCAGGCTTCGGCGGCTGATCCCGCCTGGGTTGTTTATATCAGACATAGCTCACTCCATGACTACTCCCTGAGAAGGTGCGTCATTTTAGGTTTTTGTTAGTGATTGCAGCTGAGGTGGGCAAATGCCTAACTAATTAACAGGCAAATAATACCCTCTGAAAGAAATTGTACTTACTTGGGGGTATGACTTATTAACATCCGTCAATTTTGGCGTGATTGGGGAAGGGAAAATGCAGGCAAGAAAAGGGCGCACATGGCGCCCCTGGATTGCTGACAAAGAAGGAAAAAGCGTGGTTTTCCCTTCTTTGTGGTTAGCAGCCGAAAATCAATGAATTGATTTTCCTTGTTATTTATTCGGTGAGATCTTTTCGAATTCCATTCGGTTTGGGTTAGTCATCAGTCTGAAGGGCGCACATGGCGCCCCAAAGGTTACTGCTGCTGTTCCGCTTGTGGCGCATCCTGGGTGGCTGCGTTTTCGGCGGAGTCGTTACCGCTGCCGGTGCGGCTGTAGAGTATCTTTTGCGTATCGTTTGCGCAGTGCCCAACGACCTGAACATCAGGCTTATCCGCCTGGTCGTTCGGCACGATGGTCAGGGTAAAGCCTGACTCCGGCACGCCGTTGTTAATAATTTTCTGCTGAATGTCGGCCTTAACTTTATCGCAGGAGCCCTGTGCCGCCAGCGCCGGGGTGGCGGACATCAGTACAAAAGCTGCCAGCCAGATTGACTTCTTCATCATCTCTTCCTTTATCTTGAGGATGTTCAATAATCATAGACCAACTGCTGTAAATATTTGTATTTGCTTATATCATGTTGAGATATTTCAAAACGGGAACAGAACTAACGTGAAGAAAATCATCATTCTCAGCGCGCTGGTCGCGACCCTGGCAGGATGCGATAAGCCGGCTACTCCGCTGAGCTACACGCCGGAGATGGCGAGCTTCTCGAATGAGTTCGATTTCGATCCGCTGCGTGGGCCGGTAAAAGACTTCAGCCAGACGCTGATGAACGAAAAGGGCGAAGTGGTCAAGCGCGTGTCAGGATCGGTTTCTGCGGAAGGTTGTTTTGACACCCTTGAGTTCCACGACCTGGAAGAGAACAGCGGTGCTTCGCTGGTGCTGGATGCGAACTATTATGTTGACGCAACCAGCCAGGAAAAACGCGTCAGGCTTCAGGGAAAATGTCAGCTGGCCGAACTGCCCGCCGCGCAGATTACCTACGATACCGATGACAACGGTTTCGTGGTAGCCGCGCATGGCAAAGAGGTTTCAGTGAAATACTCCTACGACCCGGATGGCTACCCGCTGGGGAAAATCACTACCGCGAAAGATGCCACGCTGACGGTGGAGGCGAAAGCAGGTGCCGATAGTAAAAAAAAGCTGGATTATACGGCGACCAGCTCGCTTAACGGCAAGGCCATCGCCCAGGCGAAGCAAAGCTGTGATTACGACGGCCACTTTAATCCGGTCGCCTGCGAGCTTAATATCGTCGACGACAGCGTGACTCCGCCCGCCACCACGCGTTACTCGATTAAAAACACGATTGATTACTATTGATAAGCGAGGGCAGATTCTGCCCTCGTCGTGGCTATCCTGCTTTAAATTTTCGCCAGCAGCCCGCGCAGTTTTGCCCGATGATCTTCGCTGACGTCGTGCGGGTGGCGATAATCGATATTTTCCACTGCGCGAGCGTACAGGGCGACCAGCCAGTCATAAACGTAGCTGGCGTTGCCGCGGGCTGGCGTTTCCCCCAGCTGCGTGAGGCGCGTAGCCGCCCTGGCCTGCACCGCAGGTGAAAACACCTTCGCACCTTTGTTCACGCGGCTTGCCGGTCGGTTTTCCTGCGCAGCGCTGGCATAACCGAGCCAGTTAACAAAATCTCCCAGCACGCCTGCCGCACAGGTGATCTCCTGCGCCATGCTGCCGTCGCCGGATGCCAGCATCTCTTCCAGAAGATCCGGCAGACCGAGCCGGTAGCCGGTGGCAATCAGCAGTTCGCACAGCGCCCGCAGCTGGCTGGCATCCAGCCCCAGCCGCTGAGCCGCTCCGGCCCGTTGACCAGGCCCGCGCAGGTGGGTAACCCACAGCTGATGAACTGCCAGCGCATAGCTGGTGGCCGCAGCCTGACCGCGTGCCTCAACGTCATCGTCGGCGAACAGGTTAATATCCAGCACGAACCCAGCCGGTTTGCTTTGCTGCTGATGGTAATGACGCAGCCAGCACTGCTGAAGAGCGTGGCGATCGGGCACCAGGCCTGCCAGCAGCTCGCCGTGCAGAGCTGCGCTGGACTGCAGGGCGCGAACCAGCCCTTCGGCCTGAAGACGAGCCGTTTCGGGGGCCACGCCATGACCGTCCGTGAAGCGGTGGAAAACCTCCTTAGTTTTCGCATCCAGCTCGGCCTGTAACCCTGCCAGACGGCTATTCCGGCGCACGACGCTGACGGCGTCAGAAAGCCACTCCAGCAGACGCTGCATATTGCGGCTGTCCAGCGTCTGGAGGGTTCCCCAGCGCTTTCCGGCTTGGCCTACCATGCGCTGCACGCCGTCGTCCACGCTGACGCCGCTGGTGAAGCGTGCATCATGCGGCGTTATCGTCCAGATCAGCCCCGGAAGCGCGGCATGCGCTCCCTGGGTATCGTCAACCCAGCGGGAAAGCGTTTTGCCGATGGCTTTTACCTCATCCCGATCGCCAGCAGCATTGCAGACCAGCAGGGTATCGGGCTGCAAACGGTCGGCATAATAGTCAATCTGCCGATTGGGAATATCAATGATATCCACGCCCTGCAGCGCGGGGGCATGACACAGCGTCAGGCAGACCTCAGCACAAAGTTCCAGCAGGTCGGACTGTGGCAGGCTGACCGGCGAGCCGATTTCGTCCCCCCGGAGCGGGCAAATCAGCACATCGGCCTGGACGTCCGTTTCATCCGGTGCTGCGGGGATCAGAAAACCTTCGGCAGGCAGCAGGAACGAGTCGACCAGCAGGCTGGCAGGGGCCAGAAACTGCTGCGCCTCGCCGATGTGATGTAGAGTTTCGCTGAGATGCTGCCACTGCGCGCTAAGCTGCGCATCTTCTCCCCATAGCATCCCCAGAAGGGAAACGCGGTCGGTGGTGGTCAGCCAGGGGATCAGCTCAGCCATCTGCTGCCAAAGCGCGTCGTCCAGATGGTGCTGCCGACGCAGCTGCGCATGGTAACAATGGGCGATATCGGCAATCTGGTGGCTACTGATACCCGGCACGCTTCCTGCCTGGCGGTGGGGCTGCAATTCGGCCAGGCGGGCGGCAACCGTGCTGGACTGGGCGACGCGCTGCTGCGGGCGCGCGTGGTACAGGCGAATCATTCGCTGCGTCAGATCGCTTTCGTCCTGCAGCGTCAGCAGCAGCGGGAATTTATCGCTGGACGGTGCCTGGCGCTGGGTAAAACGCACGGCCAGCGAAGCTGCGGCGTGTCCGGGAACGATATGCGTCAGGTAATCCAGCGTTTTCTCGCCAGGCTCGACTTCAATGCGGCCTGCGTGGTTGGCCAGCAGCGCGCTCAGCAGGTGCCGCTTACCCGCCAGTGACTGGCCGCAGATGCCTAATGTCAGCGGTGCGTGCTGCGCCGCATTCAGCTGCTGCTGGCGACGCTGCAGCGGCAGAAGCCGGGCAAGCAGGCTGTCCGCCTCGTTTTCTAAAAGCGGGGCGTGCTGGCGGGTATTCTGCACCCAGTTCGCCAGCTCTGGCAGTACGGGGGGGGTATTCATTTTTGATAGACGCTCCCGCTGTCGATCCAGTAGTGGCTCGCGCCGCTGTAGCTGCCGGCGAGCGTGTTCAGTTTAAAGCTCAGTTGGCTGAGCGGCACTTTGCTGCCGTCCTGCAGCCAGGCTTCGGCTAATACAAAGGCGTCCGCATCGCGGGTTTGCTGTAAGCGCACGTTTAAGACGCCGTCTCCGGCGATAGATTTGGCAAGCGAGGCCGAGTTAATCGCCAGGGTATAGAGCGGCGTTGCGGGCCAGCGCGCATTATCCAGCTGGCGGAAGCCCAGGCAGGCGTTACCGCGCAGCGGAAAGTGCAGGCGGGTATCCAGGGTTGCTTTTGGATTATCCAAATCGATATCGCTGTACCAGACGTTTTCATCGCTCAGTACGTTGTTGCCGTCGAGCATGCCCAGATGGCGAATGGTCGAGTACGCCTGGATATCGCTGGCTTTGAAATTAAAGCCAGGCAGGCGCAGGTCCATCGCCAGGCTGCACAGCATGGCCCCGACGGCCGCGGTGGATTTCGGGTTGCCGATGCGCCCCTGCTGGCTGAACGGATACCACTCGTGCGTCTGGTAGCTATCGAGCCAGACGATGCGGTTAACCGGCACCGGCTGCAGGTGGCGAAGCAGCGCCTGCACGCCCGGAAGACAGGCCGGGCGGCCGGTAATCAGCAGGACATCACAGCAGTAGTGGCTGATAACTTCACATAAGGCCTGAAGCGGCGCGGTGAGCGTGAATTGCCCGGCCATCAGCGCTTCCTGCAGCGAAGAAAGCTCGACCTGGATCGGTACGCTGAACAGGTCAAACTGCGGCGCGTCGACTGGCAGCGCGTGCTGTACGGCCTGCTGAACGTAATTAATCACGTTATCCGTTGGCCGCTGGGTTAGCAGCTCGTCGAAGGTGGCTTCCAGCGTCGCATGGCGATCGTCCGGATCGCTGTTTTCCCAGAAATCCAGCACCGCATGGCCCAGCGGAATAAACAGCTGCAGGGCAGTCTGCTGGCGCAGGGTGCCGCGCGTATCCATGCGGCCCGACTCGCCAAACAGCGTGGTCATCAGCCCGGTCACATCCGCCACGCCCGCCTTATGCATCTGCGCCTGTAAAGCTGGCAGCACGCAGCGCTGAATGACATCCAGAAGAATATCGTCACCCGCGACTTTAAAACCTTCGCGGAACAGCAGGCGCGGAGCGATCTTGACGTTGCTGCCCACGCCGTCGTCCAGCTGATACTGGGTGATAGCCATGTCCGTCGTGCCGCCACCGATATCAATAGAAGCAACGCGCAGTGTTTTGCCCGCAGGTTCATCTTCGCTAAGCTGACGGTCCGGGCGGGCGAGGCGCTTAAAGAAAGCGCCGCTTTGCCCGGCGTAGTTCACGATGGCTTCGTTATACAGCCAGACGAGCTGGCCGCAAGTCGCCTCGTCCCATTCCATATGAACCTCCGGGACCGGGACAACGCTCTTCTGCTTATCGCGCTCGTTGGTAAAGCCTTCATCCGCCGGGTGCCATTCCATCGCTTTCCACACCAGGCCGACGGCCTCGCGCATGCGCTGGCGGAAGAGTTCGCGCTCCTGCTTCGGCATGGCGGAAGGCAGGGTAAGAATAAGATTGCGCAGCTGCCGGGGCGCGTTCAGGTGCCCCATGCTCTGGCGGGAGCCGACGCTGTTGATCTGCATCAGCGCCTGGGCGAGCAGCTCGCAGAGCATCAGCGTCATCAGCGAACTGCGGCTGTACTGCGGCGAGAAGACCGGCAGGCGCTCGTCCATTGGCAGATCGTAGAGCGGCTGGCCGTCGTCGTTCATCAGGTTCATCAGCGGGAAGGCGGTGGCGAGCGGTTCGCGCTGGGTTTTGATGCCCATCTGGCTGAAGCGCCAGTCCTGGCTCGCCGGGGTTTCGTCCCACAGGTAGCGGCGTGGGCTGGAGATACCGCTGGCGCCTTCCGTTCCCAGGCGCACGCTCGCCATACGGCGGGCCTCGGTCCCCACGCGGGCGATAGAAGGCCAGACGAAGGCGTCATCGCGCCCGCTCTCCACCGAGAAGTGCTGCTTGCCGAATCTGGCTTCGGAAAACTCAAGGCGGCTGGTGAACATTGCCTCGTTAATAAACTGCGGTTCGCTCAGGGAGCGGATTTGCAGTTCGGCGGTCTGGCGCAGGCCGTCGTTGGCTTCGCAATGATCTTCAATCAGCACGCCGCAGGTGTGGGTGTTGCCAACGTCGAGCACCAGGTCCACAGGGATAGCAGGGGCTTGCAGCGTAGCGGTGACAATTTTCACTTCCGGCACGGAGAGCTGCGCGCCGAGCATTTCCAGGATATTCAGGTAATGCGCCTGGTACTCGAACATCTTCATCGCACCGGCGATTTCACGCTCCGTGCGGGATTCGTGGCGCGAGACGAACTGGGTGAATACCTCGCGCAGCCAGCCATCTACCCAGGTCTGGTCGAGGAAATCGTGGATTTCGTGGTTCTGCCAGGCCAGCGTGAAGCGAGCGCCGTTGCGGACGTCGTTCTGCGTGGGGGCCAGATGCGCGGCAGGGTGGTCATCCGCGTAGATTTTTGTATCCAGCGCAATGCTTATTCGTACGGTGTTGCCCGCAGAGTCTGGCTCGTCAAGACGGCGGAGTTGCACGCGCGCCCAGTTATCCGGTCCGCCAACGAAGGTGCGCGGCGGGTTGAAACGGCCAAACGGCAGCGGCAGCCAGGTTTTATCCATCACCTTCAGCGAATGGCCAAGGGTAACGGTGCTCTCAGGCTTCACCACCTCCGGCGCGCCACCCTGGCCTTCCGGCAGCGTGAACTTACCGGGGACGATATCGTAATCGAGGCGCAGCAGCGGGCCATTGGCGGTTTTACGCACGAAGCGCCCGGTGTGCGGGGCGTCTGGCTGAGGGGCAAGGCCAAAGTCCAGCAGCTGGATGCCGCTGTCTTTAATGAGCGTCACGCCCGGTTTGTAATGGAACAGGTTGGCAAGCATGGTCAGTCACCCACTTTCTTAAACGTCAACGGCACTACGGTGTCGCCCGCGTAGCGTCCGCTGCACTGGGCCACGCCGTTATCGCCGGGCCTGCAGGAGATTTCCGGCATCGGATAGCGGGAGCCGTCGCTACAGCGCGCGCTGCCACGGGTTTTAATCATCAGCACGCCGTTGCTGTGCAGGCCGGAGAACACCGCCACTTTGCAGCTGATGTTATCGCCATGAACCAGCCGCGCGGTGCCTTTGTTATCCGCAATCTGATAGCGCAGCACCGGAGGTTTACCGGTGATCGGGTTACTGGCATCGATGGTCACGCGCCAGGAGCCGTTAAGGAATTTCGTCGAACCAATTTTCAGCGCCTCCGCCGGGAGCATCAGGGCATGCTTAGGGGCAGAAGCGGGAGCGGGCTCTGGTGCTGCCTCAGGTTCAGGAGCGGGGGCGGCAACTACGTTGGCCTGGGCCAGCGGCAGCGTGGACTGCGGAACGGGTTGATCGACGGTTTTGATCGCGGCAGGCGCAATGGATGCAGGCTTCGCTTTTACCGACGCTAAAGGTTTTGCTTCCGGGGTCGATAAAGAGTTCCAGGCAACGGGAGCCGCCATCAAAACCAGCGCTGCTGCGGCAACAGGTAGCATCCATAAGCGGGATTTAGGTTTCGCAGCCGGTAGCGCTTCGGGCTCTTCCTGAACGATAACGGGGGCAGGAGCAGCCTGCATCGGCAGGGAATAAACCAGCGGCTCGTCCGGGGAGCTTATTTGGGTGGGAGCGGGAGCAGTTTCTGGTAAATCAGGCTCGGGAACAAATTCGATAACCGGCTCATGGGGTTCAGCCGCGCGCAGGCAGTCCAGCACGTCATCACGCGCGCCCTGATTAAGATTCACAAAGCCCCAGAAAGTGATAACCGGTTTGCCGTTAACCAGATAAACATGCTGGCTGCCGGGGAACTGCAAAGCGCTGGAGAGCAGCGAGCCAAACAGCTGAATGGCCGTTTTCTCCGCCTGCTGGCAGCGCTGAATGAGCGTGGCGATGTTCGCCAGTCCGTTATCCAAATAGCGCAGCGCTTTTTTTCGCTGCTCGTCGCTGGCGGCGGCCCAGCTCAGCACGCTGCCCTCGAGCGGCGCATACCAGTCAACACGGTCGCCCTCGTCGTTCGGCTGGGGGATTGCAAGGCTGTCCGCCACCGCATGCTGTTTACGCAGGCGCAGGGTTTCGCGTATCTGCAGCGCCGAGTCAAACACCGCCTGTCCGTTTTCACCCAGCGCCAGAAAGTCGTCAAGACTGCCGCTGCGCAGTAAAGTTTTTGCCACGTCATCATCCCGCTGTTAACGACTCCTTTCGAGCCATCTTCACGCATTACATTTTACCGACCGGTGCGTGAAGCAAACGGCAGAAGAGACGCCATATTTTTCTAATTATTGGGGGATTGGGAAAATCGACGTTGGGGGCGTGCTGCAATCTGTGCTAATCATTAGGTTCCACAACGATTAAGGATTAACCCGATGCCTGAGTCCCTTCCGATCCTGCTGGTGCAGATGGGCCATCCGCCTGCGGATATTCGTGATGCGGTGGGTGAACAGCCGCAATGGTTTCGCGCCGCGCTCGGCGACAGGGTATCGGTGAAAGTGGTTTGCCCGTTCGACGGCGACCCGCTGCCGGTGGCAGGAACGTTTCGCGCGGCGGTGATTTCAGGCTCATGGTCGATGGTGACGGACCACGAGGCGTGGAGCGAGCGCACCGCCGAATGGACAAGAGAAATGATGCAGGCCGGGGTGCCGATGCTGGGCGTCTGCTACGGTCATCAGCTTATGGCCTACGCAACGGGCGGCGTGGTGGACTACCATCCGCAGGGCAGCGAAGTAGGGCAGCTGCCGGTAACGCTAAGCGCGGCTGCCAGACAGGATGCCTTGCTGGGTGAGTTACCCGATACCTTTGACGTATTCCTGAGCCACGAGCAAAGCGTGCTGACGCTGCCGCCGGGCGCAGCGGCATTGGGCGCATCCAGCCACGACCCGCATCAGATTATCCGCTACTCCCCAACGGCCATTTCGGTGCAGTTCCATCCGGAGTTTACCGCGCCGGTAATGAGCCAAATCATCACCAGCCGCAGCGAAAGAATTGCCATGAAGGGCAAAGATCGGGATGCGCTGTTGTCGCGCGTGAGCGATACGCCAGAGTCCCGGTCGTTATTGCAGCGGTTTGTATTCGGTGGATGACGCTAATGCTTATTCACCTTACGTACGGCGATTAAGTATCGTAGGCCGGATAAGCGAAGCGCCATCCGGTATTTTTTCGGTGAAGGGTTAGTGAACGACCGACAATGAACGAAAGTTGCCTTACCAGAAATCAGCATGCAGGAAAGCGCTTCATCTATGGCTTAAAATGCCTGAATGCATACCCATCTCCCGCTTGTGCTATAAGGATGTTTAAGAAGACTTTATGGATACGTTCAAGTTAAAACCCTGGCTAAATCGCTGGAACCTCATTCCTGATGGCACTCCATTTATAACTCATACATCCCAGTTATATCCGGTCAAAACGGCAGCACATGGTATTAAAGCCATGTTAAAAGTTACGGATGATGCGGATGAACAAGCCGGTAATTCACTCATGGCATGGTGGGAAGGGAATGGTGCGGCACAGGTTCTTGCACATGAAAATGAAGCAATTCTTCTCTCAAGAGCCATAGGTTCCGCATCTTTATCAGCTATGTCCCGTGAAGATCAGGATGATGTAGCTTGTCGTATTTTGTGTATTACTGCGAACCGGCTTCATACATTCCCCAAAAGACCATTACCCCAGCTTACGCCTCTACATGAGTGGTTTTATCCTCTAAAACGAGCGGCATTGAAGTATGGCGGTATCCTGACACGTTGCGCAGAAATTTCAGAAGATTTGCTTTCTTCTCCACGAGATGTGGTCGCATTACATGGTGACTTACATCACGGTAACGTGCTTGATTTTGAAACGTCGGGCTGGTTAGCCATTGACCCAAAAGGACTAATAGGGGAACGGGGATTCGACTTTGCCAATATTTTCACTAATCCGGATCTTGGTAATCCAGTGCCTCGTGTCGCGACTGTACCGGAGATATTTAAACAGAGGTTAAGTATTGTTGCCGAGACGGCAGATCTGGACAGAGATCGTCTTCTCAAATGGATAATTGCATGGTGTGGGCTTTCAACCGCCTGGTCCCTCTCAAGTAACGATACGGTTTCAACAACTATAAAAGTTGCCGAGTTGGCGATGACTGAATTGGAACAGTGAGTGGGATATCGACAATGGATGTAGTGATTTCCTGTACGTCCGCTCCTCGCTCTAAGCTGCCAGCCACATCGATTAAGATTGGCCCGGTTTTTTCACGAAATGAGCAATGACAGCGCCACCAACCGATCAATACAGTTGCGTAGGCCGGATAAGCGAAGCGTCATCCGGCATATTACCAGTGCGCAGCCCTACACCGATCCCCGCACCACCAGCTTCCAGTCCAGAATTTCATTCACCGTTTCCACCTCTGGGTTATCAATTCTCTCCAGTAGGAGCTGCACGCTGCGCACGCCCAGCTGGTGCATTGGCTGCTCGACCGTGGTCAGCGGCGGGCTGGTCACCGAGCCGAACGGCACACCGTCGAAGCCCATAATTGCCACGTCCTGCGGGACTCGCAGTCCGTTGATGTGGGCGTAATGCAAGGCGCCACCGGCTAAGGCGTCGGAGATGGCAAACACCGCGTCCGGCGGCTCCGGCAGGGTGAACAGTTCCGCCATTGCCTGTACGCCCGCCTGATATTCGAGGCTGTCCGCATAGACCACGGCCTGCCACGCACTGCTTCTTGCGGAACGATACCCAGCCTCACGCTGCTGGGAATAGAGATAGCGCAGATCGCCGTTGATCAGCGCAATGCGTTTGTAGCCCGCGCTGGTAAGGTGATCCACCGCAGCCGCCGCCGCTTTGAAGTTATCGATCGTGACGGAAGAGGCGTTATAACCCGGATCGCCTTCGCCGCACTGCACCCACGGGGAATCGCCGATAAGCGTGGTTAAGCCCGGCAGACAGCTGATGGCGTCCATAGTGATCACGCCGTCCACGACTTTGCCGCTCAGCAGCTGCAGATAGGCGGACTCGCGCGTCAGCCGGGATTCAGAGTTACACAGAAGAATGTGATAGCCGTGTTTTTCCGCTTCTTCTTCAATGCCGCGCACCACGCGGGCGCAGAAGGGGTTGGTGATGTTGGAGACAAGAACGAGCAGCATGCGGCTGCGAGCCGTGCGAAGCTGGCGGGCCAGCAGGTTGGGCTGGTAGTCGCAAGATTCTATAGCAGCCAGCACTTTGTCGCGGGTATCGGGCTTCACTGCGGGATTGCCGTTCAGCACTCTGGAGACGGTGGCGGTGGAAACTCCGGCGGTGCGGGCGACTTTATCTATCGACATGCTGATCCTTTGAGCGCATTGGCTATTTGTGAAGCACATTCCAGATTTGCATCAATAGTATCAAATAATCCGCAGGCATGATGGCAACCCTTCTGAAATCGATTACATTTTTAATGATCTGTTAATGTAATCGATTACAAAAATAACCTCTTACCCTTAATTCAATACTCTGTCGTGGAGGATGTATGTCTTCTCAATCAGCCGTTGGGGCTCAGGTGTTAACCCATAAGTGGGTTATCCCGCGCCTGTCGTTAATGATGTTTCTGGAGTTTTTCGTCTGGGGTGCCTGGTACGTGACGCTGGGCGTGGTGATGGGCAAATACGGGCTGAGCGCGGTAATAGGGGATGCGTACTCCACCGGGCCAATCGCCTCGATTCTTTCGCCGTTCGTGCTCGGGATGCTGGTTGACCGCTTCTTTGCCTCGCAGAAAGTGCTGGGCATTCTGCATCTGGTCGGCGCGGCTCTGCTCTGGTGGCTGCCGGGCATGTTTGAAAGCGGGCAAAGCGGCCTGCTGTGGGTGGTCTTCGCCTACATGCTTTGCTATATGCCGACCATCGCACTCAGCAACAACGTTGCGTTCCACAGCCTGGCAAACAGCGAGAGGGGCTTCCCGATAGTGCGCGCCTTCGGCACCATCGGCTGGATTGTTGCCGGGCTGATTGTCGGGATGAGCGGGCTGTCCGACAGTACCGGCATCTTTACCATGGCCGCCGTCGCCTCGGTGGTGTTGGGCATCTACAGCTTCACGCTGCCAAACACGCCAGCACCGGATCGCGGCAAACCACTTTCCCTGCGTGACCTGGTCTGCGCCGACGCCTTCGCGCTGTTGAAACAAAAGCACTTCATGGTGTTTATCATCTGCGCCACGCTGATCTCCATTCCGCTGGCCGCTTACTACGCCTATGCCGCACCGTTTATCTCCGCGCTGGGCTTCGAGAACGTCAGCGGGGTAATGGCCTTCGGGCAGATGTCCGAGCTACTGTTCATGCTGCTGATCCCGTTCTTCTTCCGCCGCCTCGGCATCAAGATGATGCTGCTGATCGGCATGCTCGCGTGGTTTGCCCGCTACGCCATGTTCGCGCTGAGTATCGCGGAGGAAACCCGCTGGATGATTTACATCGGCATTATCCTGCACGGGGTGTGCTACGACTTCTTCTTCGTTATCGGCTTTATCTATACCGATAAGGTGGCGGGGGACAAGGTGAAAGGCCAGGCGCAGAGCCTGCTGGTGCTGTTCACCTACGGGCTGGGGATGCTCATCGGCTCGCAGATCAGCGGCGCGGTATTCAACCGCTCGGTCACCGCGCAGGGGGCCGAGGCGCTGGTACAGTGGCAGCACTTCTGGTGGATGCCTGCTATCGCCGCGGTCGTGATTGCCGCCATTTTCTTCTTCACCTTCCATTACAAAGAAGGTGCGAATAATGGCAGATAGGGCACTCCGGGTGCTGGTAGTGGGCTGCGGCAATATGGGCGCGGCTCACGCTCTGGCCTATCAGGCGCTACCGGAATTTACTCTCTGCGGGCTGCTCGCCCGTGGGGACTCTAAACATCGCCTCCGGCAGCAGCTGGGGGCCGATATTCCGCTGTTCGACGATATGCAGGTGGCAATTATACAAACACAGGCGGATGCGGTCTGCATCGCCACCTGGCCGGACAGCCATGAAGTGCTGGCGCTGACGGCGCTCGCTGCGGGCTGCCATGTGTTTATCGAGAAACCCATCGCCACCACCGTATCCGGCGCGAAGCGCGTGGTGGCAACGGCCCAGCTGGCGGGTAAAAAACTCGTCGTTGGTTATATTCTTCGTCATCACCCGGTCTGGCAGCAGTTTATCGAACTGGCGCATACCCTCGGCAAACCGCTGGTGATGCGCATGAACCTCAACCAGCAGAGCGCCGGGGCCGCCTGGCACACCCATAAAATGCTGATGCAGTCGCTGTCGCCGATCGTGGACTGCGGCGTGCACTATCTGGACGTGATGTGCCAGATGACCCAGTCCAGCCCGCTGTCGGTCAGCGCCATAGGCGTGCGGTTAACCGATCAAATCCCGGCAAAACAGTTTAATTACGGCCAGCTTCAGGTGCGCTTTGCCGACGGCTCGGTGGGCTGGTACGAGGCGGGCTGGGGGCCGATGATGAGCCAGATGGCGTTCTTTATTAAGGACGTTATCGGGCCGGAGGGTTCCGTCTCCATCGTCGCCTGCGAGGCGGGCGGCGAAGGGCGGTCCGCCAGCGTTGAAGCCCATACCCTCACCGAATCCCTGCGCCTGCATCATTCCCGGCTGAACGCCGACGGCGAATTTGCCGCGCCGGACGAGTGGATAAGTGCCGACGGCGAACCCGACCACTACGAACTCTGCCGCCTGGAACAGAAGTTCTTTGCCCGCGCAATTTTTGACGATAACGATTTAACGCAGCACCAGCAGCAGGCTATCGAGAGCCTGGCTGTGGTGCTGGCGGCTGACCTCGCGGCGCGCGAGCAGCGCATGGTGAACATTAAGGAGGTGTTGTAATGAAAACGCTAAAAGGGCCATCCATTTTTCTTTCCCAGTTTATCGGCGACAGGCCGCCGTTTAACTCCCTGGAAACCCTGGCGGCCTGGGCTGCCGGGCTGGGCTACAAAGCGGTGCAAATCCCGACGCATCTGCCGCATATTTTCGATCTGCGCAAAGCAGCTGAAAGCAAAGATTACTGCGCGGAAATCAGCGGCACGCTGGCTAATGTCGGCCTGCAAATCAGCGAACTTTCTACACATCTGCAGGGCCAGCTTATCGCCGTGCATCCTGCTTACGACGCCGCCTTTGCTGGCTTTGCCCCGCCGGAGCTGGCGCACGATGCAAAAGCCCGCCAGCAGTGGGGCGTTGAAAGCCTGAAGCAGGCGGCACGGGCTTCGCAAAACCTGGGCCTGAAGGCCCATGCTACCTTTTCCGGCGCGCTGGCCTGGCCATATTTCTACCCGTGGCCGCCGCGCAATGCCGTACTTATCGATGAAGCCTTTAAGGAGCTGGCAAACCGCTGGCGGCCCGTGCTGGACGTCTTTGATGAGGCAGGCGTCGACGTCTGTTTTGAGCTGCATCCCGGTGAAGATTTGCATGATGGCGTCACATTTGAGCGTTTTCTAGGACTGGTTGATAATCATCCGCGCTGCAATATCCTTTATGACCCGAGCCATATGCTGCTGCAGCACATGGATTACCTCGGGTTTATCGATCTCTATCACTCCCGTATTAAGGCATTCCACGTAAAAGACGCGGAGTTTCAACGCTCTGCCCGCAGCGGCGTATATGCGGGATTCCAGCCGTGGGTGGAGCGTCCGGGGCGTTTCCGTTCGCTGGGGGACGGGCAGGTCGATTTCAAAGGCATTTTCAGCAGGCTCGCGCAGTACGGCTATGAAGGGTGGGCTACGCTTGAATGGGAGTGCTGTCTGAAATCGGGCGAAGCGGGCGCGCGCGAAGGGGCGAAATTTATCGCCGACCACATCATTCCCGTTGCCGACTACGCTTTTGATGATTTTGCCCATAGCGAAAGCAACGGTGCGGCGGTGCGTAAAATGCTCGGGCTGGAGGGTTAACGATGAAACGCATACGGTTAGGCATGGTGGGCGGCGGTGAAGGTTCGTTTATCGGCGGCGTGCATCGTATTGCCGCACGTCTTGACGACCAGTTTGAGCTGATTGCGGGCGCGTTTTCCTCATCCCCGGAGGTAGCAAAACGCAGCGGTGAAGCGCTGTTTGTTGAGCCAGACCGCAGCTATGAAAGCTGGCAGGAGATGGCAGAACAAGAGGCCGCAAGATCGGATGGTATTGAAGCCGTAGCCATCGTCACGCCTAACTTCCTGCACGTTCCCATTGCCAAAGCGTTCGTTGAAAAGAAAATTCATGTCATCTGCGACAAGCCGCTGGGCGTCAGCCTTGCGGAAGGGGAAGAGCTGGCGTTTCTCATCAACCAGAGCGGCTCGCATTTTATTCTGACCCATAACTACAGCGCGCTGCCGATGGTGCGCGAGGCGCGAGCGCGGATCGCCAACAGTGAGATTGGCGATATCCGCAACGTAGAGGTGGAATATTTGCAGGGCTGGCTGAACGACCGGCTGGAGCTGACGGATAACAAACAGGCGAGCTGGCGCGGCAAAGCACAGTTCGCTGGGGCCGGGGCGATTGGCGACATTGGCACCCACGCCTGGCAGCTGGCGGCATTTGTCACCGGTATGGAGCCGGAAGCCATTCGCGGTGAGCTGCTGACCCGCATTGAAGGGCGTGAGCTGGACGACGAAGTTTATGCCGAAATGCGTTACGCCAACGGCGCGCGGGGCCGCCTGTGGGCAAGCCAGGTTGCCCCGGGCTTTGAAAACGATCTACGTTTGCGGATAGTCGGCAGCAGGGGCAGTATGTGCTTCCGCCAGCAGCAGCCGGAGATGCTGGAGATCCATCCGCTGCACGGAAATAGTTACGTTGTCACGCGCAACGGCGTCAATAATCATGATTCAATCCGCCACCAATGCCGCACCCCGGCGGGCCACCCGGAGGGGTATCTGGAAGGCTTCGCGCAAATCTACCGTGAGGCGGCAACGAAAATTCGCGGTGGCACGACGCCCTTATTACCGGGAATTGTTGAAGGCCTGTCCGGCATGCGCTTTATCGAAACCCTGCGCGCCAGCAGCAACCAGGGCGGGGTATGGATGGACTGGTGATTCATCAATCATGAGATCTCTTCAATTGAGCGGATGTCAAATTTTCAGTAACATCCACTCTTTCGGAGAGACAAAATGTCCGTCGCTGATGCACTTCTTGCTTATTCCCTCGCCGCCTTACTCCTCACGCTTACTCCAGGTCTTGATACCGCGCTTATTCTGCGCACCGCCACCGTTGAAGGCGGTAAGAAAGCATTTCATGCCGCGCTCGGCATAGACGCCGGGTGTTTTATCTGGGGAGCGGTGGTTGCTTTTGGCCTCGGTGCTTTACTCGCTGCTTCTGAACTGGCCTATGACGTACTCAAATACTGCGGAGCGGCGTATTTATGCTGGCTGGGCGTTCAGCTGCTCATCCGACCGCGCCATACGTTTGATGCTTTTCAGTCCGATGCCCAACCCGGCGATAACTGGTTTTTCCGGGGGATGTTGGGCAACGTTCTCAATCCCAAAATGGGCGTTTTTTACGTCTCTTTTCTGCCGCAGTTTATCCCGGCGGGGCACTCCCCGGTGATCTGGACTTTTCTCCTCGTCGCGATTCACGTGTTTATTGGTACGCTCTGGTCGCTGACGCTGATTGTCACTACCCGCTACGCGTCGAACCTGTTCAACATTCCCGCCGTAGTGAAATGGATGGACCGAGCAACGGGCGGCTTATTTATGCTGTTTGCCGCAAAACTGGCAATCAGCAGCCGCTGAAATATGCCCGTATTGACCGTTTTAAATGCAATGCCGCTAAAACGGTCAGCCTCATGTTGTTAATATGTAAATAAAATATCCTTCTTGGGTTGAATATATTGAGTGTCATCACAAAAAATGACCGTTTTGCCCGAACAGGACTTTTAAATGCCTAAAATGGTTACAAATACTTTACGCATCGATAACAGCAGACATTCATCTGCACATTCAGGAGACGGTCATGACGGCACCCGTACAGCACCCGATGTACATCAACGGTCAGTTTGTTCAGTGGCAGGGCGATAAGTGGATTGACGTGATTAATCCGGCTACCGAAGAGGTGATTTCCCGCATTCCGGACGGCAGCGCGCAGCAGGCTCGCGACGCGATTGATGCCGCTGCCAGCGCGCAGGATGCGTGGGAAGCGCTGCCTGCTATCGAGCGGGCGGGCTGGCTGCGTAAAATCGCCGTTGGCATTCGTGAACGTGCGGCGGCCATCAGCGCGCTGATTGTTGCCGAGGGGGGCAAAACCCAGCAGCTGGCTGAGGTGGAAGTGGCCTTTACCGCCGATTATCTGGATTACATGTCCGAGTGGGCGCGCCGCTACGAAGGTGAAATCCTGCAAAGCGACCGGCCTGGCGAAAACATTCTGGTCTTTAAGCGTGCGCTGGGCGTCACCACCGGCATCCTGCCGTGGAACTTCCCGTTCTTCCTGATTGCCCGCAAGCTTGCGCCAGCGTTAATCACCGGCAATACCATCGTCATTAAACCGAGTGAGTTCACGCCGAATAACGCGATTGCTTTCGCAGAAATAGTTCACGACATCGGCCTGCCAAAAGGCGTGTTCAACCTGGTGCTGGGTCGTGGCGAAACCGTGGGCCAGGAGCTTGCCGGTAACCCGAAAGTGGCGATGGTCAGCATGACCGGCAGCGTCACTGCGGGCGAGAAAATCATGGCGGCAGCGGCTAAAAACATCACTAAAGTCTGTCTGGAGCTGGGCGGCAAGGCCCCGGCTATCGTGATGAACGATGCGGATCTGGACATCGCGGTAAAAGCCGTCGTGGACTCCCGCATGATCAATACCGGGCAGGTCTGTAACTGCGCGGAACGCGTATACGTGCAGAAGGGCATTTACGACGAGTTTATTACCCGCCTCAGCGAAGCATTTAAACAGGTTAGCTTTGGGGACACCGGGGAGCGTAACGACGTGGCAATGGGGCCGCTGATTAACGCCGCCGCGCTTGAGCGCGTGGAACAGAAGGTGGCACAGGCGGTGAAAGAAGGCGCTCGCGTATTGACCGGGGGCAAAACGCCGGAGGGCAAAGGCTACTTTTATCCGCCAACGCTGCTGGTCGACGTGCGCCAGGATATGACCATCATGCACGAAGAGACCTTTGGTCCGGTGCTGCCTGTGACAACCTTTGATACGCTGGACGAAGCGGTGGCGATGGCGAACGACAGCGACTACGGTCTGACGTCCTCAATCTATACCCGCGACCTGAATACCGCCATGAAGGCGATAAAAGGGCTTAAGTTCGGCGAAACATACATAAACCGCGAGCACTTTGAAGCGATGCAGGGGTTCCATGCGGGCTGGCGCAAATCGGGGATCGGTGGAGCGGACGGGCGTCACGGCCTGAATGAATACCTGCAGACCCAGATGGTCTATCTGCAGGCTTAGCCTTCAATGCTGGGGGCTTGCCCCCAGCAATAATTTACTGCGCGGTCGGTTTTAAAATCGAGCCAGTTGGGCGATGGGCATCCAGATACTGCTGCTGGAAAATGCACATGCGGATCGTGTTGCGGTACTCGCCGTTGATAAAGAACTCGTGTATGAGCTCTCCCTCCACCATAAAACCCAATTTCTTGTAGATGTGCACGGCTTTGGCGTTCTCTTTATCCACGATCAGGTAGAGCTTGTAGAGATTCAGGACGGAAAAGCCGTAGTCCATCGCAAGCTTAGCGGCTCGGGAGGCCAGCCCTTTGCCCTGAAAATCCGGTGCGATGATTATTTGAAACTCGGCGCGACGGTGAACGTGGTTGATCTCGACCAATTCCACCAGGCCTGCTTTCTCGCCGTTGCATTCCACCACAAAGCGGCGTTCGCTCTGGTCGTGGATGTGCTTATCATACAGGTCGGAAAGCTCAACGAAGGCTTCATAAGGCTCTTCAAACCAGTAGCGCATCACGCTCGCGTTGTTGTCCAGCTGATGGACGAAACGTAAATCTTCACGTTCAAGAGGGCGCAGCCTGATGCTGAGTTCGGTACTCATGGGGATTCCTTTCTGGATAAATAAGGCTTCAGAAGAGAAGCCCTATCGGTTCAATGCAGCTATTACGGCGTGATGGCGCGACCGGTACGACGATCGAGACAGCGCAGCGTATTGGGTTCCCAGTAGGCGTTCACGTTCGCGCTTTGCTGGCAGTTGTCGCGGTTGTCGAAGGCGACGTCGTCTTTATCCCACTCTTTTTCCGCACGTTTGTTCACTTTTTGACGCAGAGAGCGTGTGTCATTCCATTGTTCTTTGTCCATCGCTGCATCCTGACGTGTTTGCGCGTTGTCCCCGGACTCAATAATCAGCTTGCTGGTTTCTGCCTGAGCCGGTTGGGTTAACGCAAATGCACTCATCAGTAACGCCAGTGGCAGTAAAGCCTGAGAAAGACGTTTACGAAGGATTGTGTTCATTGCAGTTTCCTTTTAAGGTGAAGCACGATTCATCATTACTATACCACTGTGGATCCAGTGCGCCACAGGGTGAGCCAGTTAGTCATTATTATCCCTGACATAGTTCAATATGATCAAAACAACATTGCTGTTTTTTGCGACCGCGCTTGCTGAAATTCTCGGCTGCTTCCTGCCGTGGCTGTGGCTCAAGCGTGGGGCATCGCCTTTGCTCCTGCTGCCAGCCGCCTGTTCGTTGGCTATTTTTGTCTGGCTTTTAACTTTACACCCTGCCGCCAGCGGGCGCGTGTATGCCGCTTACGGCGGCGTTTATGTTGTCACGGCGCTGCTTTGGCTCAGGGTGGTCGATGGCGTAAAACTTAGCCATTACGACTGGATTGGCGCCGGCGTAGCTTTCTGCGGCATGCTGATTATCGTGGCCGGCTGGGGCCGCGCCTGAACTCTGTTACTGCCGGTTTTACCCTCTGTTTCCCTTCCCGTTAGCCATCCTTAAGTCACGCTGAAAAGTGTGACTCAGTCTGTCAAAATCGAATAAATATACTTGTATGGTAGTTCGTTCAGCGGTAGTTTTCTGCTCATTGTCGACCTGGAAACCTCCGTAGTAAGGAAAGCAGAATGAAAATTGTGAAGGCTGAAGTATTTGTCACCTGTCCCGGCCGTAACTTTGTTACGTTAAAAATTACCACCGACGATGGAATGACCGGCATAGGCGACGCCACCCTTAACGGACGCGAACTGCCGGTGGCTTCTTATTTGCAGGATCATGTTTGCCCGCAGCTGATAGGGCGTGATGCACACCGCATCGAAGATATCTGGCAATTCTTTTATAAAGGCGCTTACTGGCGTCGCGGTCCGGTAACCATGTCTGCGATTTCCGCCGTTGATATGGCGCTGTGGGATATTAAAGCCAAAGCCGCAGGCATGCCGCTGTACCAGCTGTTGGGTGGGGCATCCCGCGAGGGCGTGATGGTTTACTGTCACACCACCGGCCACTCGCTTGATGATGTGCTTGAGGATTACGCTCGTCATAAGGATATGGGCTTCAAAGCCATTCGCGTGCAGTGCGGAGTGCCGGGTATGAAAACCACCTACGGCATGTCAAAAGGTAAGGGGCTGGCTTACGAGCCTGCTACAAAAGGGGTCTGGCCGGAAGAGCAGCTGTGGTCCACAGAAAAGTACCTCGACTTCACACCGAAGCTTTTCGACGCCGTGCGCAGCAAGTTCGGCTATGAAGAACATCTGCTGCACGACATGCACCACCGCCTGACGCCGATCGAAGCGGCGCGCTTCGGCAAGAGCATTGAAGATTACCGTCTGTTCTGGATGGAAGACCCGACGCCTGCGGAAAACCAGGAGTGCTTCCGTCTCATTCGCCAGCACACCGTCACGCCGATTGCCGTCGGCGAAGTTTTCAACAGCATCTGGGACTGCAAGCAGCTTATCGAAGAGCAGCTAATCGACTATATCCGCACCACCATTACCCACGCGGGCGGCATCACAGGGATGCGCCGCATCGCCGATTTTGCTTCGCTTTATCAGGTGCGTACCGGTTCACATGGCCCGTCGGATCTCTCCCCGATCTGCATGGCCGCCGCGCTGCACTTTGACCTGTGGGTACCGAACTTCGGCGTGCAGGAATATATGGGCTACTCCGAACAGATGCTGGAAGTGTTCCCGCACAGCTGGACGTTCGATAACGGCTATATGCATCCGGGCGAGAAGCCGGGGCTGGGCATCGAATTTGATGAAAAGCTGGCGGCGAAATACCCGTATGAACCCGCTCATCTGCCGGTAGCCCGTCTGGAAGATGGCACCTTGTGGAACTGGTAACAGGAGAATAAGAAATGAAAAGCATCACTATTCAGACACCAGGAAAATTAGAGATTGAGGAACGCCCGCTTATTAATCCCCAGTCTGGCGAAGTCCGTATTAAAGTATCCAGCGCCGGAATATGTGGTTCGGATGTACATATTTATCGTGGACACAATCCATTTGCGAAATACCCGCGCGTAATCGGCCATGAGTTCTTTGGCCATATTGACGCGGTCGGCGAGGGCGTGGACGCGTCGCGCATTGGAGAGCGTGTAGTAGGCGACCCGGTGGTGAGCTGCGGACACTGTTATCCCTGTTCTGTTGGTCGTCCTAACGTATGCGCTGAGCTTCAGGTCATTGGCGTACACCGCGATGGTGGTTTCAGCGAGTTTGTTACGCTGCCCGCTAAAAATGCCCACGTGGTGCCGGACAGTATTCCCGATAACGAAGCAACGATGGTGGAGCCGTTCACCATTGCCGCCAACATTTGCAGCCAGCTAAACCCTGGCCCGTTAGACACGGCGCTGGTGTATGGCGCAGGCCCAATGGGGCTGAGCTCGATCCAGGTGCTGCGTGGCGTCTACGGCGTGAAAGAGATTATCGTGGCGGACCGCATTGATGAGCGTCTGGCAATGGCAAAGCTTAACGGTGCTGACGGGGTTATCAACAACACGAATATCGATTTAAAAAGTTGGCTGGAAGAAAAGGGCATTCGCCCAACGGTAATTATTGACGCCGCCTGCCATCCATCAATTCTGCCGGAAGCCATTAGCCTCGCATCCCCGGCCGCACGCATCGGTATTATGGGCTTCTCCTCGGATCCTTGCGTTATCAGCCAGCAGGGCATAACCAGTAAAGAGCTGTCTATTTTCAGCTCACGCCTGAACAGTAACCGCTTCCCGCAGGTAATCAGCTGGATGGTGGAGAAAAAAATCCAGCCGGAGAAATTAATAACCCACCAGTACCCTTATACCGAGGTGCTGGAGGCGATGAAGATATTTGAAGAAGACCAGAAGCACTGCTGCAAGGTTCTTTTGAAATTTTAAACCACACATCATTACGCTCATTTCGTTGTTTTGCGTACCCTACAAAATAGTAAGACCGTATTTATGGAGTAGTTATGGCTAAGAATTTACGCTGGATAATCGTACTGTTGCTGTTTTTAGTCTATATGATCAATTATCTCGACCGGGTCGCGTTATCTATTACCTTACCGATGATCGAAAAGGATCTGACCATTAATGCCGAAGAGTTCGGGATGATATTCGGCAGCTTCTTCTTTGGCTACGCGTTATTTAATTTCATCGGCGGTCTGGCGGTGGATAAGTTCGGCCCGATGGTCGTTTTGGGCAGCGCGGTCGGCCTGTGGTCTATCTTCTGCGGGATGACGGCGCTCGCCACCGGCTTCTGGTCGATGCTCATTCTGCGCGTGCTGTTCGGTATGGCGGAGGGACCGATTTGCTCCTCTGCTAACAAGATGATCAACGGCTGGTTCCCGCGAAAACAGGCGGCGACTGCTGTCGGCTTCCTCAGCGCCGGTTCGCCATTGGGCGGTGCGGTTGCCGGGCCAATCGTGGGTTATCTGGCACTTTCGTTCGGCTGGCGCCCGGCGTTTATGATCATCTGCTCCATCGGTATCATCTGGATGCTGGTCTGGTTCTTTATCGTGGCAGACAGCCCGGAGAAAAGCCGTCGCGTCAGCGTGGAAGAACAGGCTTTTATTGCTGAGCTTAAAGCACAGGATGACGCAGCTAACAGCGGCCTGAATGATGATGCTTCCGACCATACTTTGGGGCACTACCTCAAGCAGCCAATTATCCTGGTCACCGCTTTTGCCTTCTTCTGCTACAACTACATTTTATTCTTCTTCCTGAGCTGGTTCCCGTCTTACCTGGTACAGGCTCACGGCCTGAATATTAAGGAGATGAGTATCACTACCGTGATCCCGTGGATCGTTGGCTTTGTTGGCCTGGCACTCGGCGGCGTTATTTCCGACGCTATTTTACGCATCACCGGAAAATTACTGCTCTCCAGAAAAATTGTCTTAGTGGTTTGCTTACTGGCGGCGGCTATCTGCGTTGCGCTTGCAGGCTCGGTCAGCTCGGTTGTTCCGGCCGTCATCCTGATGTCCATCTCGATCTTCTTCCTGTACGTCACCGGTTCTATTTACTGGGCAATTATTCAGGACGTGGTCACTAAAAAGCGTATCGGTAGCGTCAGCGGGTTTATTCACTTTGTCGGCAGCATCTCCGGGATTATCGGCCCGATTGTCACCGGCTTCATCGTGCAGAATACCGGCAAGTTTGATAGCGCCTTTATCCTCGCAGGGGTCGTGGCTGCCGTCGGTGCGGTTTTAGTCTTCTTCGTCATCAAACAGCCAAAAGCGGTTAAGCCGCTGGCGGTGACGCATTAACTGAAAGAAGTGTGAGTTGTCATACAACTTTTGAAGGAGTGTCATACCAAATGACGTAACATTAACTCAAATCAACATGCAGACTACCATGGCAGGTAGTCTGTGGCTGTCCCGAGATCCCTAATCAGCGAGTTTAAAAATGGAAAACAAGTTTTTAAATGCAAAAGCCACCGTCCCGCGCTACGACCGTAACAAACTTGTTCCGCGCATCATTCACCTGGGCTTCGGCGCATTTCATCGGGCGCACCAGGCCGTCTATGCCGATATCCTTGCCCAGGAGCACGGCAGCGACTGGGGCTATTGCGAAGTAAACCTGGTCGGCGGTGAACAGCAGATTACCGACCTCAAACAGCAGGATAATTTATACAGCGTGGCTGAAATGTCCGCCGACGGCTGGCAGTGCCGTGTGGTAGGCGTAGTGAGGAAGGCGATTCACGGACAGGTTGACGGCTTGGAAGCCGTATTTGATGCCATGATGCAGCCGGAAGTGGCGATTGTTTCCCTCACCGTGACGGAAAAGGGCTACTGCCACGCTCCGGCCACGGGGACCATCCTGATGGATCACCCGTTTATCGTGCATGACCTGGCAAACCCGCACCAGCCGCAGTCCGCACCGGGCGTGATTGTCGAAGCGCTGGCGCGCCGTAAAGCCGCCGGACTGCCTCCGTTTAGCGTGATGTCCTGCGACAACATGCCTGAGAACGGCCACGTGACCCACAACGTGATCACCGCTTTAGCCGACGCTATCAGTCCGGAGCTGGGCGCCTGGATCAAAGCTAACGTCACGTTCCCGTCAACAATGGTAGACCGCATTGTGCCAGCCGTGACGCCAGAAACTCTGGCGCTGGTTGAGCAGGCGACAGGCGTAGCGGATCCGGCGGCGGTGGCCTGTGAACCGTTCCGCCAGTGGGTTATCGAAGATAATTTTGTTGCCGGGCGTCCGGCGTGGGAAAAAGCAGGCGCTGAGCTGGTTAAGGACGTGCTGCCGTACGAAGAGATGAAGCTGCGGATGCTTAACGGCAGCCACTCCTTCCTGGCCTATCTGGGCTATCTGGCGGGCTACCAGCATATTTCTGACTGCATGCAGGATGAAAACTACCGCCGCACCGCCCATGCGCTGATGCTTAACGAACAGGCTCCTACGCTTAAAGTGCAGGGCGTTGATTTAGGCAAGTACGCAGATTCGCTGATTGCCCGTTACACCAACCCGGCGCTGAAGCATCGCACCTGGCAAATCGCCATGGACGGCAGCCAGAAGCTTCCGCAGCGTTGGCTGGACTCCATTCGCTGGCATCTGGCGAACGGCAGCCGTTTTGATCTGCTGGCGCTGGGCGTGGCGGGCTGGATGCGCTATGTCGGCGGCGTGGACGAGCAGGGCGAAATAATCGAAGTCAGCGATCCGCTTCTGTCGGCAATTCAGGAGGCGGTTTCAGGAAGCAAAGAAGGGGAAAACCGTGTGCAGGCGCTGCTGGGGCTGAAAACCATCTTTGGCGAAGATTTACCGGCAAACGAGAAATTCGTGAAGCAGGTGACAGAAGCTTACCTTGCGGTGCGCGAAAACGGCGCTAAAGCAACAGTGGCGAAGTACTGATTGGCCGGGCGTCATCCGTCAGATTTTGTCGGATGACGCTGCGCTTATCCGACCTACGAAAGCTGGAATGTCGGATGACGCTGTACTTATCCGAACTAAGAAAGCCTTAGCGCCTTCCACCCTACTTTACTATCAATCCTCGCTAAACCAATCTCTGTTCTCCTGACGGATCAACAGGATGGACTGACTTATCTCATGCAGATGTCGGTGCATTGCCTGATCCACATCGTGCTCATTATGCCTTTGTAACGCTTCGAAAATGTCGTAATGCTGCGCCAGCAGCATGTCTGGCGGTGAGACGTGATCGAGACTCATGTAACGCACCCGGTCCATTGTCGCCTTAATGTTTTCCACCGTGTCCCACGCAAGCTGGCAGTCTGCCACCAGCGCGAGCTGATGATGAAACTCGTCATCCAGCTGGAAAAAGTCGTCCAGCTGGTGACGATCAATCGCCACGCGCTGCTGGCTCAGAAGCTGTTCAAGCTGATAAAGATGGCTGTCCGTCGCCATGCTTGCCGCCCGTTTTACCACCGCGCGCTCAATCGCCTCGCGGATAAAGCAGCCGTTTTTAACATGCGTGACGGAAATCCTGTTCACGTAGGTTCCGCGCTGCGGGCGTATCTGCACCAGGCCCGTTTCGGCGAGCTTGATAAACGCTTCGCGCACCGGCTGACGGGAAACGTTAAAACGTACGGAAACTTCTTTTTCAGAGAGCGGCGTGCCCGGCGGGATCAGACAACGAACGATATCACTGCGCAGAATACGATAAATTTGCTGATTAACGGGCTGCGTAGGATTGAGAACCGAAGGTGATGGCATGGCTTTGTTCTTATTTAGAAAACTTAACTAAATTTACCACCGATCGGAGGGATCTCCCATACCCGAACATTTAATCCGGGTAGGGGAAAAGCATTAGCCTTCGCGGTGAACGCTTAGTCCGGCAAAGGTCTGGCTGACCGGCATCATCTCAAGGGTGTTGATGTTGACGTGCTTCGGCAGTGTCGCGACCCACCAGACGGCTTCCGTCACGTCTTCCGGCGTCAGGGCGTTAGCGTTTTCGTAGGTTTTACCCACTTTTTCGTCATCGCCCTTGAAGCGCACGTTAGAAAACTCGGTGCCTTCCACCAGACCGGGTTCGATGTCGGTCACACGAATCGCAGTTTTGTGCAGGTCGGTACGCAGGTTAAGGCTGAACTGGCGAACGAATGCTTTGGTTGCGCCGTAAACGTTGCCGCCAGCGTAAGGCCAGCTCCCGGCGGTTGAGCCGATATTGATGATATGCCCACGGTTGCGCTCGACCATGCCCGGCAGTACGGCGCGGGTCATGTACACCAGCCCTTTATTGTTGGTGTCGATCATCGTTTCCCAGTCGTCGGCATCGGCCTTGTGGGCAGGCTCCATACCGAGCGCCAGACCGGCGTTGTTCACCAGAATATCAATGTCGCGCCATTCGGCAGGCAGGTGTTCCATCGCCTGTTCGATGGCGGCGCGGTTACGCACGTCCAGCTGCAGGGTGAGGACGCTGTCGCCCAGCTCTTCCTGCAGCTCCTGTAAGCGCTCCTGACGACGGCCGGTAGCAATTACTTTGTGTCCGTTCTGGATGAAACGACGGGTGATGCTCTCACCAAAGCCAGCGGTGGCGCCGGTTACCATAATAATCATGTCACTGTTCCTCAACGCTTTTACGTCTTTATACCTTAGCATGGCTGTCGGGCCTGCGATAAACGAAGTTTTCCGCTGCGCAAAAGTAGTGCAGCGCTAAGCATCTGCTGCTATATGAAGGTGCAGTTTGTGAACATTGCTCTTTTGTTGCGCAACCCGTTTACAAAGCAACCGTTTGCAATCACCTTTTAATCTGGCATCAAGATTGCAACAGTACGTTGACTATTCCTCAGCATTTACGGGTACGGCGATGGTGGTTAATTATACGCAGGCGATACGCGGCCAGTTTTTTGATATCGCGAAAGTGGGGGCCAGCCCCGAGGCGCTGAAGACCAACGCTCGTCATCTGGACGACGGTCTTCTGTTTCTGAACGGCGGCACCATTGCCGCGCTGTTACCCTGGGAAGAAGGGCGCGGCCTGCTGCGCCATGAAACTGATTATCTGGATAGTCGCGACAAACTTATCCTGCCGGGGTTTGTGGATACCCATCTGCACTATCCGCAAACGGAGATGATTGGCGCCTACGGCGAGCAGCTTCTGGAATGGCTGGAAACTTACACTTTCCCGGTGGAGAGCCAGTATCAATGCCGTGACCATTCAGCGCGGATGTCTGTATTTTTCCTTAATCAGCTACTAAGCAACGGCACGACGACAGCCCTTGTGTTTGGTACGGTACACCCGCAGTCCGTAGATGCGCTGTTCAGCGCGGCTGAACATGTCGGCATGCGGATGATCGCCGGAAAGGTCATGATGGACCGCAACGCGCCGGAGTACCTGACGGAAACCCCGGAGCAGAGCTATCAGCAGACGCGAGAACTGATTCTGCGCTGGCATAAGCGGGGCCGTCTCAATTACGCGCTGACCCCACGGTTTGCCCCAACATCTTCCCCGGAGTTACTGGCTGCGGTGCAGAAGCTGCGCGAAGAATTCCCGGACACCTGGGTCCATACCCACCTGAGCGAAAACACCAGCGAAGTGGACTGGGTCAAAGCCCTGTGGCCTGCGCACGCCAGCTATCTCGGCGTTTACCATCATTACAATCTAACGGGTAAACGCAGCGTGTTTGCCCACGGTATCCATCTTCAGGAGTGCGAGTGGGACTGTCTGCACGACACCGACTCAGCTTTGGCCTTTTGCCCGACCTCAAACCTGTTTCTCGGCAGCGGCCTGTTTAACCTGAAACAGTGTCAGCATAAGCAGGTACGCATGGGAATCGGCACCGATGTTGGCGCCGGGACGACGTTTAATATGCTGCAAACCCTGGCGGAAGCCTACAAGGTGGCGCAGCTGCAGAGTTATCGCCTGTCAGCTTGTGAAGCGTTCTACCATGCCACCCTTGGCGGCGCACACGCGCTGGATCTGGACGGCAAGATTGGCAACTTCCAGACCGGCAAAGAGGCCGACTTCGTGATCCTCGACCCGGCGGTTACCCCGCTGCAAAAACTGCGCTACGCCAATAGCCGCGATATCTACGAGAAGCTGTTTATCCTGATGACGCTCGGGGATGACCGCAATATCTGGCAAACATGGGTCGACGGAAAATGCGCCTGGCAGCGAGACGAGCTGGAGGTGGCGGCATGATCCAGTTCCTGCTTAATCAGACGGTGAAAACGCTGGATGATGTCGATCCGAATACCACCGTGCTGAACTGGCTGCGCGGCAGTGAACGGCGCTGCGGTACAAAAGAGGGATGCGCATCCGGGGACTGCGGGGCCTGCACCGTTGTGCTGGGCAGCAGCCACGGCGGGAAGATGCGGTATGACACGGCGAACAGCTGCATTACGCTGATCGGCCAGCTTGACGGTAAGCAGCTGCTGACGGTGGAAGATCTTGCCGATAACGGCGCGCTTCACCCGGTGCAGCAGGCGATGGCGGACTGCCACGCGTCACAGTGCGGCTTCTGTACGCCGGGCTTCGTGATGTCCATGTTTGCGCTGCAAAAAACGCAGGTTGAAGCCACCCGCCACGATATCGAACAGCATCTTGGCGGCAACTTGTGCCGCTGCACTGGCTATCGGCCAATTATCGAGGCGGCGGAGCGGGCCTGTAACATGTCCGCAGATCGGTTCACTCTGCAGGAAGAGCAGACCGCCCGTCGGCTGGAGGCGATGAGCAGCTCGGATACCGCAGTATTAATGAAATCCAATCGCTGTCTGCTGCCGAAAAATCTCGACCAGCTGGCAGAGATTTATCTGCAAAACCCTGAGGCCCGGTTGCTGGCGGGCGGTACCGATCTGGCGCTGAGCATCACCCAGCAGTACAAAACGATGCCTTTAATCATCGGCATCAGCCAGATAAAAGAGCTGCAGGAGATAACCGTCACCGCCGATGAGATCCGCATTGGCTCCGCCGCCACTTTACAGGCCTGTCAGCAGGCGCTGGCCGGTCATATCCCGGCGTTCAGCCAGCTGCTGGAGCGCTTTGCCTCCCGGCAGATTCGTAACCACGGCACCCTCGGCGGCAATCTGGCAAACGCTTCACCCATAGGGGACTGTGCGCCAGTGCTGTTAGCGCTGGATGCGGTACTTGAACTGCGCAGCGGGGCTGAGACTCGCAGGCTGCCGCTCGATCGGTTCTTCCTCGGCTTCCGGCAGACCGCCCTGGCCGCGGGTGAGTTTATCAGCCGTATCGTTATACCTCGCGTGACACTGTCACCAAAATTCAGCGTCTGGAAAGTGTCGAAACGCATGGACGACGATATTTCTACCGTGCTCGGCGCGTTTAACCTTCATCTCAACGAAGGCGTAGTGATGAGCGCCAGAGTAGCCTTCGGGGGGATGGCTGCCGTCCCCGCCAGAGCAAAATGCTGTGAACAGACGCTGATCGGTCAGCCGCTGAATGAAGAGACGCTTGCCAGGGCAAGCCGTGCCCTGAGTGAGGACTTCCAGCCGCTGAGTGATTTTCGCGGCAGCGGTCGCTACCGCCTTGCCGTGGCGCAAAACCTGCTGCGCCGCCTGATGCTGCAAAGCGGCGACGTTCAAATGCCGCTGGAGGTACACAATTATGTCAGCTAACCCGGTTCGCCTCTCTGAACAGGCCCTGATTGAACAGTTTACCCGCGAGCTGACCGGCGGAGCGGGCAGCAGCAGCAGGCATGAAAGCGCCGATAAACAGGTCAGCGGCAAAGCGGAATATATCGACGACAGGCCGGCGTTGCCCGGCCTGCTGCATCTGTGTCCGGTGCTCAGCGAACATGCACACGCCAGAATTGTCAATATTGATGTTAGCGCCTGTCTTGCCGCCCCCGGCGTGGTGCGGGTGTTCGGCTGGCAGAATGTGCCGGGCGAGCTGGATATCGGGCCGCTGGAGCCGGGCGATCCGCTGTTTGCCAGAGAAATTGTCGAGTATCACGGACAGGTCGTGCTGACCGTCGCCGCCGAAACGCCCGAAGCCGCGCGCGCTGCGGCCCAGCTCGCAAAAATTGAATATGAAATTCTTGAGCCTGTGCTGGATGTAGAGGCCGCTCTGGCGCGCAAGAGCTACGTTCAGGAGCCGCATATCCACAAGCGCGGGGACGCGAAATCCGCGCTGGCGGCTGCTGCGCATCGCGTTCAGGGGCAGTTTCACATTGGCGGCCAGGAACACTTTTATCTGGAAGGGCAGATTGCCATGGTGCAGCCCGGCGAGGACGGCAGCGTCACGGTCTGGTCCTCTACCCAGCATCCGACGGAAGTGCAGAAGCTGGTGGCTTCGGTATTGGGCATTTCAATGAATAAAGTGACCGTCGATATGCGCCGCATGGGCGGCGGCTTCGGCGGTAAAGAGACGCAGGCCGCCAGCTTTGCGTGCCATGCCGCACTGGCGGCAACGCTGACCGGCCGCCCGGCAAAAATGCGCGTTTCCCGACGCGACGATATGCGCATCACCGGCAAACGCCACCCGTTCTTTGTGCGTTATGACGTAGGGTTTACCGATGAAGGAATGCTGAACGGCGTGGTTATTGATCTGGCGGCCAACTGCGGCTATTCGCTGGATCTTTCAGGATCGATCTGCGACCGGGCGATGTTCCATGCGGACAACGCCTACTATCTTGGCGACGCGCTGATTACCGGCTACCGCTGCCGTACGAATCTGGCCTCCAATACGGCCTTCCGGGGCTTTGGCGGCCCGCAGGGCATGGTGGCCATCGAGCAGATCATGGACCACATTGCCCGCGAACTGGGACTGGATCCCCTTGAGGTACGCAAACGTAATTATTACGGCGAGCACGAGCGCAATGTTACCCACTACCATCAGACGGTGGAACATAATATCCTGCCGGAAATCACACGCCAGCTGGAAGAGAGCGCAGGCTATGCGGCACGGCGCGCAGAAATAGAAATATTTAATCGCCAGAGTCCCGTGCTCAAACGCGGGCTGGCGCTGACGCCGGTCAAATTCGGCATCTCATTTACATCAAGCTTCCTGAACCAGGCCGGGGCGCTAATTGTTATCTACACCGACGGTACGGTACAGCTCAACCACGGCGGCACGGAAATGGGCCAGGGGCTGAACACCAAAGTGACGCAGATTGTCGCCAGCGTGCTGCAAATTCCTCTGGAGCAGATTCAGGTCTGTGCCACTAACACCGGTAAAGTGCCGAATACCTCGCCGACGGCGGCGTCTTCCGGAACCGATCTCAACGGCAAGGCGGCAGAAAGCGCGGCGCAGACCATAAAAGACCGGCTGGTGGAGATGCTATGCGGGTTACACCGCTGTTCTGCAGAGCAGGTTGAGTTTCGCAACGGCGTGGTAAAAGTACCCGGCCATCATTTTACTTTTGCAGAAGTGGCAAACATGGCGTGGCTGAACCAGGTGCCGCTCTCCGCCAGCGGATTTTATAAGGTGCCAGGCATTCATTACGATCGTGCCGCCGGGCGCGGGCAGCCGTTCTACTATTTCTCCTACGGCGCGGCCTGCTCGGAGGTGATTGTCGATACCCTGACCGGGGAATATCGCCTGCTGCGCACGGATATACTGCATGACGTCGGCACCTCCCTGAACCCGGCGCTGGATATCGGCCAGATAGAAGGGGGCTTTATTCAGGGCGCGGGCTGGCTGACCTGTGAGGAGCTGGTATGGAGCGACAAAGGCCAGCTGATGACCGACAGCCCGATGAGCTACAAAATCCCGGCGATTGGCGATGCGCCTGCGGACTTTCGCGTATCGCTGCTGGCCGGCCACGCCAATCCGCAGCAGACCGTTTATCACTCAAAGGCCGTTGGCGAGCCGCCGTTTATGTTGGGCATTTCAGTGTGGTGCGCCTTGCAGGACGCGGTTGCCAGCGTCAGCGGCTATCGCAAACATCCCTTACTGGATGCGCCCGCCACGCCTGAACGCGTCTTCTGGGGCTGTCAGGAGGCACGATGAACGACGAGTGGATCGGTATTCTGTCGCAGCTGCGCGAGCGTCGCGAACCCTGCGTCCTGCTCACCGTGCTGGAGGAAAAAGGGTCTGTGCCGCGTAACGGCGGCACAAAAATGGTGGTCGGGCCGGAACAAACCTGGCTGACCATCGGCGGCGGGCACCTGGAGTTTCAGTGCATCGCGATGGCCCGTGAAATGCTGGGAAACAGTGCCAGCACGCCACGGGTGGAGCACTTTAATCTGGGGGCGCGGCTGGGCCAGTGCTGCGGAGGGATGACGAAGGTCCTGTTCGAGCCGCTCATCCAGCCGCAGCCGCAGATCATCGTATTTGGCGCGGGTCACGTTGGTAGAGCGCTCGTCTCACTGCTGGCAACGCTGCCATGTCGTATTACCTGGGTCGATGAGCGTCCGGATCAGTTGTTAAACGTGCCGGATGGGGTAAAGGCTGTTCACGCTGAGGATCCGCTTGATGCGGTGGCGGCTGCCGCGCCGGACGGCTACTTTGTCGTCATGACCCACCATCATCCACGCGATCTGGAGCTGGCCGAGGCGATACTCAGGCGCGGGGATTACCGCTATTTTGGCCTGATTGGCTCGCAGACCAAACGCCAGCGTTTTGAATATCGTCTGGAAGGAAAGGGAGTGAGCACCCGGCAGCTTAATACGATGCGCTGCCCGGTGGGGCTTGCGGACGTGAAGGGCAAGCTCCCGGCGGAAATTGCCGTGGCGATTGCGGCAGAGATTATTGCCGTTTATCAGGCAGCCCTCTGAATCAGGCGGATGACGCTGGCGCTTATCCGCCCTACAATCAAGGCAATACTTTCCGTTCACTCCTTTCCGGGGGCCTAAATGTCCGACAACCCGTTCTTCCACGTCAGCCTGTTACCGTACCAGGCACCGCGCTTCGACGAAATCAAAGACAGCCATTACCGTCCCGCTTTCGATGAGGCTAAACGTCTTAAGCTCGCTGAAGTGGCCCTGATCGCGCAGGCCGGTGAAGCACCCACGTTCGAAAATACTATCCTGGCGCTGGAAAAAACGGGGCGGATGCTGTCCCGCGTGACCAGCGTCTTTTTCGCCATGACGGCGGCCCACACCAACGATTATCTGCAGCAGCTGGACGAAGAGTTTGCCAGCGAGCTGGCGGAGCTGGGCGATGACATACGCCTTAATGAAGCCCTGTTTAGCCGTATCGATGCGGTTTATCAGCAGCGTCATGGTTTGGATCTGGACAGCGAGTCTCTGCGCCTGGTGGAGGTCATCTGGCAGCATTTCCATCTGGCGGGTGCTACGCTCAATGCGCAACAAAAATCCCGGCTGAAAATACTCAATAAAGAAGCCGCGCAGCTCAGCAGCCAGTTTAATAACCGCCTGCATGCGGCGGGCAAGGCAGGCGGTCTGGTGCTTGAAAAAGCCTCTCAGCTGGATGGGCTCAGCAGCAGCGAAATCGCCGCGGCTACACAGGCCGCCGAAGACAAGGGGCTGAAAGAGCGCTGGCTGATCCCGCTGCTGAATTTTACTCAGCAGCCCGCGCTGCAATCGTTGAGCGACCGTCAGACCCGTGAAAAGCTTTTCAAAGCCGGATGGGAACGCACTCAGCGCGGCGATGGCAACGACACCCGCGCCATTGTGGCAAGGCTGGCGACGCTGCGCGCGGAGCAGGCTCAGCTGTTAGGTTTCGACAACTACGCGGCGTGGAAAATCGCCGACCAGATGGCGAAAACGCCGGATGCGGCGCTCGGGTTTATGCGTAACATCGTGCCTGCCGCCACGGCGCGCGCGCAGCGCGAACTTGCGGATATCCAGCAGGTAATAGATGCACAGCAGGGCGGTTTTAAGGCGCAGGTCTGGGACTGGGCATTTTACGCCGAGCAGGTGCGCCGGGGGAAGTACGACCTCGACGAAGCGCAGATCAAACCCTACTTCGAACTGAACGGCGTGCTGGACAACGGCATGTTCTGGGCGGCGAGCAAACTGTTCGGCCTTAAATTTGTTGAACGCTTTGATATCCCGACTTATCACCCGGACGTGCGCGTGTGGGAAATCATCGATAAGGACGGGCGCGGCATGGCGCTGTTCTACGGCGATTACTTTGCGCGGGACAGCAAAGGCGGCGGCGCCTGGATGGGGAATTTTGTTGAACAGTCAACCCTGTTCGAAAACGATCCGGTGATTTACAACGTCTGTAACTACGTGAAGCCCGCGGCAGGCGAACCCGCGCTTATCTCCTGGGATGACGTGGTGACGCTGTTCCATGAGTTCGGCCACACGCTGCATGGCATGTTCGCCAGCCAGCGTTACGCCACGTTATCCGGCACTAATACGCCGCGTGATTTTGTCGAGTTTCCTTCACAAATCAACGAGCACTGGGCAAGCCAGCCGGAAGTTTTCGCCAACTACGCACGCCATTATCTGACCGGCGAGCCAATGCCTGAACCACTGCGTGAAAAGCTCTTCAAAGCTGCGCAGTTCAACAAAGGCTACGACATGACGGAACTGTTGGCCGCCGCGCTGCTGGATATGAACTGGCACAGCCTGCAGCCGGGAACGGATGTTTCAGACGTGGCGCAGTTTGAAAGCGGCGCGCTGGAACGAGAAAAGATAAATCTGGCGGCGGTGCCACCACGTTACCGCAGCAGCTACTTCGCCCATATCTTCGGCGGCGGCTATGCGGCAGGGTATTACGCCTATATCTGGACGCAGATGCTGGCAGACGACGGCTACCAGTGGTTTTTGGAGCAGGGCGGATTAACGCCGGAGAACGGCCAGCGTTTCCGCGAGGCGATTTTGTCCCGCGGAAACAGCAGCGATCTGTCTCAGCTCTATCGCGACTGGCGCGGGCACGATCCCTACAGCGAACCGATGCTGAAGAATCGCGGTCTGGCTCAATAAAGGGTGGATGGCGTTTATCCACTCTACAAAACCGGTGGCTGGAGGACGGATGAGCGGCCCGAATAAAACTGACGGTTTTTTGAGCTGGCTATTTATGCTACAATCATTGTCGGTTTCACAACGAACATATTGAGGATTGCAATGAATACCAAAACCAGCCCGGCCACGCTTGCGTTTGAATTTCTTCGTCGCGAAGCAGAGAGCCTGACCCCGGCCCAGTACCTGGTCAAGTTCAACCAGCTTAAGCTTGAGTTTGCGGACTTAATGGAGCTGACCTCGCTAGAACTGCGCGAAGAAATTTCCCACGCACACAGCCTCGGTATTCATTGATTCCTGAGCTCCTGTTGTAAAAAAAGCCACTGTAAACAGTGGCTTTTTTGTTTTATTGCTGTTGAACTATCGGCAAACAAAGTCGGTTATTTACGGCCTAACAGAAAACCGATCACTACACCAATCGCACCCGCGACGGCTAAGCCACCCAGTGGGTTAGAGGAAACCTGATCGCGCACGGTGTCTGCGGCATCCCTTACGGCGTAGCTCGCCTGCGAGGCATATTTTTTTGCCGCACCCGCCGCAGCGTGGTCAGGGCGGTTAGTCTCGCGACCGAAAACTTCCTGTGCTTTACCCGCTGCTTCGTTCAATTTATCTTCGGCTTTCTCAAACATGTCGGACTCCTTAGGTGTGTATTCACCATTGAGTATAGCCAAAGCCCGGAACCTGCCAGCCGCTTTAGGAATGTTCGCCGTCTGGCTCAGGCCTGCTGCGCCCGCAGCTGGTCAATCATCCAGCGTCCCGCCGCACCGGGCGGCACCTTATTTGACCACATCACGTCCACGTCAATGCGCTGGGGCCAACCTGCCACCGGCAGCTCTTTCAGCACGCTGTGGCCGAACTGCTGCACCAGCCAGCGGGGTAATATTCCCCAGCCGAAGCCTTGCTCCGCCATCTCCAGCAGCATCAGAAGTGAAGGGGATGACCAGGCCGGGCCGCCGCCCGTCTGCCGCGTTGGGTCCTTATAGGTTTTCAGGCACAGCTGACGCACGGTATGCAGCTGGTCCAGTTCCACGGATGGCAGCTGCGCCAGCTCGTGCTGGCTATGCAGAAAAATCGACATCTCGGCGCCAACCTGCAAACGTGCGACGGTGACGTCAACCGGATAACGCTCCTGTACGCGCAGCACACCGACGTGGGCTCGGCCTGACTGAATCAGATCAATAACGTCCTCGTCTTCTGCAATCAGGCATTCAAACTCAATATCCGGAAACTTCCCGGAAAAGCGTTTGAGGATCGATTCGTGGTGCGCGGTTTGCCAAACGTCGGAAAGCACGAAGCTGAGGCGCGGCTCGATGTTGCCCGCCAGCCGTACCGACACTTCATCCAGCCGTTCGCTGGCGGCAATAATTGACTGCACGTAAGGCAGCACACGGTAGCCCTGCGAGGTGAGTACCGGCTGGCGGCTGCTGCGGTCAAACAGCGTAATCCCCAGGTCCGCCTCAAGATTGGCGATAGCGTTGCTGATGGTGGACTGGCTTTTGCGCAGCTTGCGCGCCGCCGCCGAAAAAGATCCGGTTTCCACCGCCTGGAGGAATGCTTCGAGTGACTCAGGAGAGAAGTGCATTATCTATCGCTTTTATCGATGGCTCTTCATTTCATTCTATCAGGAATTACGATGAGAATAGGGCGCAAGGCAATACACTGGAGTTATTTATGCATTCGCAAAAAAGATCTTTCGCTGAGCGCGTGGTGCACGCGGTCGGCTTTGAAGTCATCGCTATCTGTATTTCGGCCCCGGCCGCCGCGTGGCTGATGAACAAACCTATTTTCCAGATGGGGGCGCTGGCCGTCATGCTGGCTACCGTCGCGATGATCTGGAACATTATCTATAACACCGGCTTCGATAAATTCTTCCCGGTTGGCCAGCCGCGTCGTCTGCCGCTGCGTATTGCCCATGCGCTGGGCTTCGAGGGTGGTTTTATCCTGATCGGCCTGCCGCTGGCAGCGTGGATGCTGGACGTCACTTTACTGAAAGCATTTATGGTGGAAATTGGCTTCTTCCTGTTCTTCCTGCCGTACACGGTTATCTATAACTGGTGCTACGACGCGCTGCGTAACCGTCGCCTGCAGTACCTGGCGAGCAGATAATCAGCAGGCTGCCCTGCGACAGGGCAGCTTCGTCAGCCTAAGTTTTACGGGCAATAATAAACAGGCGTGGGAAGAGCATCAGCACGTTGCCGTCCTTTTGTACCGGGTAAGCCTGTTGCAGCAGGTGGTGATAGCGCTCCAGAAACGCCTTCTGCTGAATGGCGTCCAGATTTTCCAGGTAAGGGCGCAGGCCGGTGGAGCTCAGCCAGTCGATGATCGCCTGATGTGAAGGCATCACATGGAAATAGGTTGTGCGCCAGAGGTCCACGCGGCAGCCTTGTTCGGTCAGTAAATCGTAATACTCATTGGCTTCCAGCAAAGCTTCGCGTCCGGCGGGTGGATTTCCCAGCTCGCTGGCTGCCTGGCGCATAAAGCCGTGCGTCGGCTCCTGCCAGTTATCCGGCATTTGTACGGCCAGCACGCCGTTTTCCGCCAGCTGTTCAGCCAGGTGCGGGAATAACGCGTGATGATTGCCGATCCACTGCAGCGAGGCGTTGGCGTAAATCACATCCTGCTTTTCTTCAGGCTGCCATCGGGCAATATCTGCCTGCTCAAACTTACAGCCAGGCAAGGCGGTGGAGGCTTTTTCAAGCATGGCGGGGGAGTTGTCTAACCCGGTCACCTGAGAGTCGGGCCACAGTTCATGCAGCAGCGCGGTGCTGTTGCCCGGACCACAACCTAAATCAGAAATCCGCTTTGCAAAAGGGTGGTTAATACGCGCGGCCAGTTCGGCTGCCGGGCGGGTGCGCTCTGCTTCAAACTGCAGATAAAGTGCCGGGTTCCAGTCCTGCATGCTTCTCTCCTCAGGCTAAAATTGCCCTAAGCATAGCCGCAAATTCAGTTACCCGGCGACTCACCGCTCCCGCAAAACGCGGTAATGTCATGTAAATATTGTGGTATGCAACGTCTTGCGTATGGGCCTGCTGGTCTGATTAAGGTTGGATCAGTCTCTTAAACAAGAGCTGTTTGATATCCTGGCGCTGGGCAAGGACGGCATGGACCGTGAGGAGATTATTATCGACCGAATAAATAACCCGATACCCCTGTTCGGTATTACATTCACGATACTTTGCGCAGCCAAGATTCAACAGTTCCGGGCAAATCTGGCTACCAAGTGGAAATTCACGGGCTTTTGATTCAAAGACTGCAAGCGTGTCAGAAATGATCTTTAAATCACCACCGGTGATTTGCAGAAAACTGGCAATCGTCCTTAGCGTCTCTTTTGCGGTCCTGGTGTACTCAATAACAATCTTCTTACTGTCCATATAAGATCCTGATTATTATTTGTTAATGCCTAAATCTGCCAACAGTTCGTCTTTGGTGAAAACCTTGCCTTCGGCTTTGTCTTGTTCTGACAACGTCATCAGTTTGAGCAGGGCAATGGCGTTCTCACGTTCCTGCTGCACTTCCCAGGACTCGATAACGTAAGCAGGGATACCATTTTGCGTGACGAGGATGGGTTCGGAAACATCAAGAGATGCGGCATTTTTCTTAACGAAGCTGATCGTTTCAATTCTCATCATCACTCTCCTTAAAACGGATGAAGGACTAAATATAGACTTTATTTAGACCTTCATCAAGCAGGGCAATAGTTGCCGATGGATGACGCGTCGCTCATCCATCCGGCAGATTTACCCTTACTTCTCCTTCTTCCCGTTCAGGTTCAGCGTTGGCGTTTCGTTGAAGAAGTTCCACGGCTTCAGCAGCGCGTGAACCCATTCCGTCGGCATGACTGGCCACTCCTCGGCGCGGGCGACGTGGGTGGTGCCGGTGGTCATCCAGATCACATCATCACCGTCGTTTAATGTCTGGTTGTCCTTTGTGTACTGGCCCAGGCCGGTGTCGTGCGCCGAGCGATTCGGATATTTTCCTTCCGCGTAGCGTTCGTCCTGACTGTAGCGCGTCACCCACAGCTGTCTGTCCATAAAACTGAGGCGATGATAAATCCACTCGTCAGGGGCAAACTTCGCGCCCGTGGCGACCGGGTGTGTCCCTCCTGCGTAAGGGATAATTTGGTAGGAAACCGGGTTACCCATTTTGTTCTCTTTGCTGGTATTGCTCAGCAGGCGGATGGTCCCAGGGTCGAACTTCTGCGCGGCTTCCTGCTCGGTGTTGATGTCGTACTGTTTGATTTGCATGGTGCTGGTGCGCGGGCCACCTGCGGCGTTTGGTTTCACCTCCGGGTCAAGCGCAACCAGCTTATTGTTTTCGCCATCCACGTCCATATCGAGACGGAAGTTGTAGATATGCTGGTGTGTAGTGCCGACGATGTTATGGTCTATCAGCGTGCCGTACTTCGTGTCATCTTTGGCGGTGGCATCATGCATGGTTTTTGCCTTTACGCCTTTCACCGCTTCAATCCCCGTCGCCCCAGCATCAATACCGATGGTGCCGTTCTGATGAAATACCCAGTCGAAGATATAGTCGTAGTTACCCACGGTGCTTATCCAGCGTACGACCAGCTCGCGGCGCTCGGTGCTGACGTTCGGCTGGCCCATCTCCTGATGCTTATATTCCGGCCCGGCGTAGCGCTCGAAGATGGCGATGGCGTGCGGGATGGTCGTCGGTTTGCCCGTGTAATCGGCGATGGTTTCATCGAGCAGCACGGCGTTGCCCGGCGCATCTTTGCCCCGCGCGATAGGGGAAGTCAGCGTCCCCATGCCGTAATCTCCGGCGTCAAGATACGCCTTAAAATACCAGCCCACGTCCGGGTCGCCGTAAGGTACGATCATGCCGCCGAGCGAGCCTTGGTACATGATTTTGCGTTTCGTACCGCTATCGTTATAGGTCACGGTGGACAGAATCGGCCCTACGCGGGAGTTAAGGCGCAGGTGGAAGTCCCAGTTCTGCCAGTGAACGGTATCGCCGGTGATGGTGTAGTTTTTCCCTTCCGGCTCGATAATCTCCAGCGGTTTGATTTCTGGAGCCTTGCGGTCACGTCCGTCGAACGGGCGCGGATTCATCGGCACCGGAACGACCGGGCCTTCTTCAATCTTGATGATTTTCTTCATTTCCAGATCGACAACCGCTACCAGATTTTCAATCGGGTGCGCCCAGTAGTTGCCGTCGCCGGTGTTCAGATAGCTCACTACTTTGAGCAGCCGCTGATCCTGCTTCAGCCCATCTTTACCGTCGAAGTAGCCAACGGTGAGCGGCGTCGTCACCACTTTAGTGGGATCGTCCACGCCGTGTTTTTTCAGCGCTTCGGCAAACTCTTTACTGCCGTTGATGATGGACTGCACGGTGGCGAAATCATCGAGCAGCACCATGCCGTGCGCGCCTTTAATCGGCTGCCAGGAGAGCACTTTTCCGGCGTCCAAATCTACGGTACTTTCAATAATATGCATTCCATCGAGCATGATAACGTCCGCAGTACGCGGGGCAGTGACCGGCGTGCCGTCCATGACAAATTTCCAGACCTGCTCTTTAGGCGGCTCGTGCAGGGAGATCTCGGTAAAACGAATCCCTGGTTTAAAGTCAGGGGCAGCCTGAACGCTGGATACCGCTTTTTCAATTTCGGTGGAGGTCAGGGAGTTCAGCGGATGCGGCTTCTTCTCCACGGCGAAGGTCTGATCCAGCCCCGACTGGAAGACTTCATTAATAAACCCGTCCGAGATATACGCGGTCTTGTTTTTAAAGATCACCGGCACCTGCAGCTGCAGCGTTTTGCCATTCACGATGGCGGATTTGGCGTTCGGTTTAACTTTTACATAAGCGCCATCTTTGGCGAGGGTAAACATCTGTGCGTAGTCATCCCACTGCACGTCCGCGCCGAACTCCGTCAGGGTTTTCTCCATCGGCACCATATGGGCCTCGCCGCCGTGGGCAAAGGCCGCTGGGGAGGTCAGGAGGGCAATAGCTACAGCCAGCGCTTTCTTTCCGGTTGTTAAAGTCATACAGGTCTCACTCCTGGCGTTTGTTGTTGTGTGCTTGCTGGACGGGACTGAATTCAACATAACAACTTCTCAGGCGGGATATATTGTGCTGCTTGCCAACCTCTTTGCTGATTTTGCCAATTTTCTCGGTGGATGAAGCTTGCGCTTATCCCCCCTACGTTTACGGAGCCGTAGGCCGGATAAGCGCAGCGTCATCCGGCAAATTATTCTTTACGGGCAACCAGCGTCAGAATGGAGTACAGCGCCACCGATTGGCCGTCCTGATTCATCACCTCAACCGCCCACTCCACAACGCCAACGGGCCTGTCCTCCGGCGTTTTCTGCGGTTTAGCCGTTTTGCGTTTGCAGGTCAGGCGCACCTGGATGGTATCGCCGATTTTCACCGGTTCGATAAAGCGCAGATTTTCCATGCCGTAGTTGGCGATAACAGGACCCACGCCGGGGTCGACAAACAGCCCGGCTGCCGCAGAAACAACGAAGTAGCCGTGTGCCACGCGTTCGCCGAAAAACGACTCCGCAGCGCCGATCTTGTCGACGTGGGCATAAAAATGGTCGCCGCTCAGGTTAGCGAAATTGACGATATCCGCCTCGGTGATGGTCCGGCGCGCGGTCAGCAGGCTCTCACCAATCTGTAAGTCGTCGAAGTGCCTGCGGAAAGGATGAACCGGATCTTCTGTGACCGCCGCGCCGTAGCTCCACTGCCTGCTGACTGCGGCGAGCATGGTCGGGCTGCCCTGAATCGCCGTGCGCTGCATATAGTGTTTCAACGCACGCAGGCCGCCCAGCTCTTCACCGCCGCCTGCGCGCCCAGGCCCACCGTGAACCAGCATCGGCAATGGCGAGCCGTGGCCGGTGGATTCGACGGACGACTCCTGATTCAGCACCTGAATACGCCCATGCGCGCGGGCAGCGCCCAGAACAAACTGGCGGGCGATATTCCCGTCTGCGGTGACCAGCGTTCCCGCAAGGCTGCCCTGGCCCGCGCGCGCCAGGGCCATTGCATGTTCTGCATCCCGATAAGGCATAACGGTCGCGACCGGGCCGAAGGCTTCCAGCTCGTGGACGGCTGGCGTCTCGTCCGGCTGCTGGCAGAGCAGGAGAGTAGGCGGGAAGAAAGCGCCAGCCGTGGAGGTATCTGCTTTGCCACCCACCACGGTTTTGCAACCCGCGGCTACAAGCAGATCCACTTTCTGCTGCACGTCATCACGCTGCTCAAGGCTGACCAGAGAGCCCATGCGCACGCCTTCCTGCGTTGGGTCGCCAGGCTGAATTTTCTCCAGTTTGGCTTTCAGCGCCAGGGTGACGTTCTCCAACTGCTGACTGGGAACGATAATACGGCGAATGGCGGTACATTTTTGTCCGGCCTTAGCCGTCATCTCACGCACTATTTCCCGGATGAACAGCGCGAACTCAGGCTGTTCAGGGGAGACGTCCTCGCCAAGCACACAGCAGTTAAGCGAGTCCGCCTCTATGGTGAAGGGCACGGAGCGGGCGATGATATTGGTGTGACAACGTAACTTTTGCCCGGTGCTGGCGGAGCCGGTGAAGGTCACCACGTCCTGCTCATCCAGCAGATCGAACAGGTTGCCGACGCCGCCGCAGATGAGGCTGATGGCGCCATCCGGCACCAGACCGGACTCGACGATGGACTTCACCATCGCGTGCGTAACCTGCGCGCTGGCGGTGCCGGGTTTGATGATGGCAGGCACGCCCGCAAGCCAGGTTGGCGCCAGCTTCTCCAACATTCCCCAGCACGGGAAGTTAAATGCGTTGATATGCAGCGCGACGCCGGATTTTGACGTCAGCACGTGGCGGGCGGCAAAGCCACCTTGCTTTGAGAGGGGGATCATTTCATCTTCCGGCCACAGCACGTCGTCCGGCAGTTCGCGGTTGCCCATGCCCGCGTAGGCGAAAAGGGTGCCGATGCCGCCTTCAATGTCCACCCAGCTGTCGGCACGCGTGGCGCCCGTCTGCCAGGAGATCTCATAAAACGCCTCTTTGTTAGCCAGCAAATGCTTCGCCACGGCTTTCAGCATGGCGGCACGCTCTACGAACGTCATGGCGCTTAACGCCTTTCCGCCGTGGTCGATGGCGTAGCGGCGCGCCTTTGCCATATCCAGCCCCTCGCTCGTCACCTGATACAGCACCTCGCCGTTAATCGCATGATTGATCGTACGTTCTTTTCCGTGGCCCATTGCCCAGCCGCCTGCCAGATAGCTTGTTAACTGTTGCATCACACTCTCCAATAAGTATTACATTTAATACATCCAATGTTTGATTTGTGAATCATAAAAATCAAGGTGTAATTTAATAATTTGTTAACAATGTGAAATGGAGTGATGAGGGTCTGCTATCTAACATCCTGAAGTATGGTGAGTTAGCAATATTTATCGTGATAGTGCTCACAAAGTACGCGGATTAATTTTGCTGTTTTCGTTAACTTGTCTGTAACTTTTAGGTATCAAGTGATTCATTTAACGCGTTTATTGAATCTAATTTGAATCATAAAAGGTGATGCCGTGACTGAACAACACCGCTTTGAGGAGCGAATCGCACGGGAGATTGCGATAGAGCCGCAGGACTGGATGCCCGATGAATACCGTAAGACGCTGATCCGCCAGATCGGGCAGCACGCCCATTCGGAGATTGTTGGCATGCTGCCGGAAGGAAACTGGCTGACCCGCGCCCCGAGTCTGAAACGCAAAGCCATTCTGCTGGCGAAGGTGCAGGACGAAGCCGGGCACGGGCTTTATCTCTACAGCGCCGCGGAAACGCTGGGCTGCGCCAGGGAGGATATCTACCAGAAGATGCTCGACGGCAGGATGAAATACTCATCGATCTTTAACTATCCGACGCTGAACTGGGCGGATATCGGGGTAATCGGCTGGCTGGTTGACGGTGCGGCCATTGTAAACCAGGTCGCGCTGTGCCGGACCTCCTACGGGCCGTATGCCCGGGCGATGGTGAAAATCTGTAAAGAAGAGAGCTTCCATCAGCGCCAGGGTTTTGAGGCCTGCAATGTGCTGGCCCAGGGCAGTGAGGCCCAGCGGCAGATGCTGCAGGACGCCATCAACCGCTTCTGGTGGCCCGCGCTGATGATGTTTGGCCCGAACGACGACAACTCCCCGAACAGCGCGCAGAGCCTGGCCTGGAAAATTAAACGTTTCGGGAATGACGAGCTGCGCCAGCGCTTCGTGGACAACACCGTTCCGCAGGTTGAGCTGCTGGGTATGACCGTGCCGGACAAAGATCTTCGCTGGAATGAAGAAATCGGTCATTACGAATTCGGCGAAATCGACTGGCACGAATTTAACGAAGTGGTTGCCGGACGAGGGTTATGCAACGAGGAGCGCCTGGCCGCCAAGCGTAAAGCCTGGGAAGAGGGCGCGTGGGTACGCGAAGCCGCTCTTGCGTACGCTGCTAAAAATGTCGGATGACGCTGCGCTTATCCGACCTACGAAAATACGAAAGCAGAATGTGTAGGGTGGATAAACGGTAGCGCCATCCACCGAAAGCAGATTTTGAAGTTTGTAGGGGGATAAGCGTCAGCGCCATCCACCAGAAAAGGAAAATCATATGAGCAATGTCCACTGGCCGTTATACGAAGTCTTTATCCGCAGCAAACAGGGGCTGTCGCATCGTCACGTCGGTAGCCTGCACGCAGCCGATGACCAAATGGCGCTGGAAAACGCCCGCGATGCCTACACCCGCCGCAGCGAAGGCTGTTCCATCTGGGTGGTGAAGGCGAGCGAAATCGTTGCCTCGCAGCCGGAGGAACGCCCGGCGTTCTTTGATCCGGCGGAAAGCAAAATCTACCGCCACCCAACGTTCTACACGCTGCCCGACGGCATCGAGCACATGTGAGGCGCGCCATGACTTATTCCCCGTTAACCACCTACACCCTGCGGCTGGGCGATACCTGTCTGGTGCTGGCCCAGCGCCTGACCGGCTGGTGTGGCCATGCGCCGGAGCTGGAGATCGATCTGGCGCTGGCGAATATCGGCCTGGATCTGCTGGGCCAGGGTCGCAACTTTCTGACCTATGCCGCAGAGATTCAGGGCGAGCAGTTCGATGAGGACAAGCTGGCTTTTGGACGCGACGAGCGCCAGTACCATAACCTGCTGCTGGCAGAACAGCCGAACGGCGATTTCGCCGATACGCTCATGCGTCAGTATCTGCTGGACGCCTGGCACGTCGCCCTTTTCAGCCGCCTGCTGCACAGCCGAGATTTGCAGCTGGCTGCCATCGCCGCAAAAGCGATTAAAGAGGTGCGCTACCACCTGCGCTTCAGCCGCGGCTGGCTGGTGCGGCTGGGTAACGGCACCGAGCTTTCACAGCAGAAGATGCAGAGTTCACTGAACAAGCTCTGGCGCTTCACGGGTGAACTGTTTCACGCCGACGAGCTGGAAATCAGCCTGGCAGAGCAGGGTATCGCCGTCGATCCACGCGGCCTGCGTGACGAATGGGAAGCGGAAGTGTTCAGCGCCCTGAATGATGCATCGCTGGTGAAACCGCAGGAAGCGCAGTACCGCACCGGCGGAAAACAGGGGCTGCACACCGAGCACCTCGGCCCGCTGCTGGCGGAGATGCAGTACCTGCAGCGCGCTTATCCCGAACTGCAATGGTAGCGAGGCAGCCTATGCAAACTCTCGACGCGCTGGAGCCGGCTAAGGTTCGCGACGTATGGCGCATTCTCGGGCAAATCAGCGACCCGGAAATTCCGGTGCTGACCATCACCGATTTGGGCATGGTGCGCAGCGTACACCATCGTGACGACGGCTGGCACATCGGCTTCACGCCGACGTACTCCGGCTGCCCGGCGACGGATTTTTTGCTGGCGGCTATCCGCGAAGCGATGGCCGAAGCCGATTTGCAGCCCGTGCACATCGATCAGGTGCTTCACCCGGCCTGGACAACGGACTGGATGACCCCCGCGGCGAAAACGCGATTGCGCGAATACGGCATCAGCCCGCCGCAGGGCCACGCCTGTCACGCCTCGTCGGCGAGTGCAGAAGTCAGCTGCCCACGCTGCGGAAGTTTGCATACCTCGCTGATTAGCGAATTCGGTTCCACGGCCTGCAAAGCGCTCTACCGCTGCGACAGCTGCCGCGAACCCTTTGATTACTTTAAATGTATTTGAGGTTGCCATGACGACGTTTCATTCGCTTAAGGTGGCACGCATTGAACAGGAAACCCCGGAGGCGGTGGCCATCACCTTCGCGGTTCCCGCAGAGCTGCGCAGCCATTACGCTTTTAAACCCGGCCAGCATCTGACGCTGAAAACCCGCCTCGGGGACGAAGAACTGCGCCGCTGCTACTCCATCTGCCGGGCCGAGCAGCCAGGTGAAATCTGTGTGGCCGTGAAGGCAATCGAGGGCGGGCGCTTCTCCCATTACGCGGTCAGCGACCTGGTGGCCGGTATGGCGATGGACGTGATGATCCCGCAGGGAACGTTTGGCTATCAGCCGCAGCCTGAAACCCAGGGCAATTATCTGGCCCTGGCGGTGGGCTCCGGCATAACCCCAATGCTGGCGATTATTGGCTCCACGCTCGCCACCGAGCCGCAAAGCACCGTGACGCTGGTCTACGGCAACCGCAGCAGCCGCAGCATGATGTTCCGCCAGGCGCTGGCCGATCTGAAAGACCGCTACCCGCAGCGCTTACAGCTTATCTATCTGTTCAGTCAGGAAAGCCAGGAGAGCGATCTGCTCAGCGGGCGGCTTGACGGCGCGAAGCTAAAGGCTCTGGGCGATCAGCTGCTGGATCTGAACGGCTTCGACCGCACCTTTATCTGCGGCCCGCAAAGCATGATGCAGGAGTCCGAAGCGGCGCTGCTGGCGCTGGGCGTTGCGCAGCAGAACATCTTCATCGAGCATTTCAATACGCCGGGTACCGCACCGAGCCTGCGCCGTCGCGAACAGGCGGCGGGCAAAGTCGTCACTCTGCGCCAGGACGGACGCGACCGCAAAATCACCCTCGACGCCCACGACGAAAGCATTCTTGATGCGGCATTGCGGCAGGGCGCGGATCTGCCTTACGCCTGCAAAGGCGGCGTCTGCGCCACCTGCCGCTGTAAGGTGGTGAGCGGTGAGGTTGAGATGGGTATCAACTACAGTCTTGAACCCGATCAGCTGGCGGCGGGCTACGTCCTGAGCTGCCAGACGCTGCCGAAAGGCGATGACGTGGTGCTCGACTTTGACGCGCAGGGGTTGTGATGAGAGAACTTCTTAGCAGCCAGAACGACCGGGTTTTAACGCTGACGCTGAACCGCCCGCAGGCCCGCAATGCGCTGAATAACGCGCTGCTGGAGCAGCTTGCGGATGCGCTGGAAGCGGCACAAAGCGATGACGGTATCGGTGCGGTGGTCATTACCGGCAGCGAGCGTTGCTTCGCAGCAGGTGCCGACCTGAAAGAGATGGCGAGCCGTGATATGCCTGCCACGCTTAACGATCCGCGCCCGCAGCTGTGGGCACGCATCGAACGATTCCCCAAACCGCTGCTGACGGCGGTTAACGGCTATGCGCTGGGCGCTGGCTGCGAACTTGCCATGCTGAGCGACATCGTGCTGGCGGGGGACAACGCCCGCTTTGGCCTGCCGGAAATCACGCTGGGCATCATGCCCGGCGCTGGCGGCACCCAGAGGCTTATCCGATCCATCGGTAAGGCGCTGGCTTACCGCATGGTGCTGACGGGAGAGGCTATCACTGCGGAACAGGCGCTACAGGCGGGCCTGGCGGCTGAAGTTTGCTCCACAGCGCTGACGCTGGAATATGCGCAGAAGCTTGCAGCCCGCATAACTCAACATGCGCCGCTTGCGTTACAGGCTGCAAAAATTGCTCTGCGTCAGGCGCACGAACTTTCGCTGACTCAGGGGCTACAGCAGGAGCGCCAGCTCTTCACGCTGCTTGCCGCCACCTCCGACCGTCAGGAAGGCATTGCCGCGTTCCTGGAAAAACGACCCGCCGCGTTCAAAGGACGATAGCCATGACTTTCATTCTCAGCGATGTACAAAACGGCGTGATGACGCTGGCCCTGAATCGCCCGGAGCGCCTGAACAGCTTTAACGACGAGATGCACCGGCAGCTGGCTGAGGCGCTGAACCAGGCCGAGCATGACGACGCTATCCGCTGCCTTTTAATTACCGGCGAGGGCCGTGCATTCTGTGCGGGCCAGGATCTTAACGATCGTAACGTCGATCCGAACGGGGCCGCGCCAGACCTTGGTGCCTCCGTCGAAAACTTCTATAACCCGCTGGTCAGGCGGCTGGCCAAGCTGCCGAAGCCGGTGATAGCTGCTGTAAACGGCGTTGCCGCCGGAGCCGGAGCGACGCTGGCGCTGGGCTGTGACATGGTCATCGCCGCGCGCTCTGCTAACTTCATCATGTCTTTCAGTAGGTTAGGGCTGGTCCCTGACTGCGGCGGGACCTGGTTCCTGCCGCGAGTCGCAGGGCGTGCCCGTGCGATGGGCCTTGCGCTGCTGGGCGATAAGCTCAGCGCGGAGCAGGCCCACCAGTGGGGCATGATTTGGCAGGTGGTGGATGACGACGCGCTCACCGACACCAGCCGCGCGCTCGCCGTGCATTTCGCCAGCCAGCCTACGTTCGGCCTGGGGCTTGTGAAGAAAGCCCTCTTCGCCTCGGAAAGCAACACGCTGGACGTGCAGCTGGATTTGGAGCGTGATTACCAGCGCATTGCCGGGCGCAGCGACGACTACCGCGAAGGCGTGGCGGCGTTTCTGGCCAAACGCCCGCCGGTCTTTAAGGGGAAATAATAATGCTGACTCCTCACTCCATTGTTGCGGTGATTGGCGGTGGTACCATGGGCGCAGGCATTGCCCAAGTGGCGGCACAGGCCGGTCACGCCGTGAAGCTATACGATATTCAGCCCGACGCGGCCCGCCGTGCCGTTGACGGTATTGCCACCGCCCTTAGCGCACGAGTCACGAAGGGTAAGCTCAGCGAAGATGACAGACACGCCGCCGTTGCCAGAATTTCCGTCGCACAAACGCTTAGCGAACTGGCGCAGGCCGATCTGGTTATCGAAGCCGCTGCGGAGCAGATAGATATCAAGCAGGCCATTTTCCGAGAGCTGGCGGGGGTCTGTTCAGCAGAGGTGATTTTCGCCAGCAACACTTCCTCCATCTCCATCACCGCGATTGCCAGCGGCATTCCGCACCCGGAACGCGTGGTCGGGCTGCATTTCTTTAACCCGGCTCCGGTGATGAGGCTGGTTGAGGTGGTCAGCGGGCTGGAAACCGCGCCAGCCGTGCTGGACGGCCTGACCGGGCTGGCGATGCGCTGGGGGAAACAGCCGGTGCACTGTCACTCCACGCCGGGCTTCATCGTCAACCGCGTGGCTCGTCCGTTCTATTCAGAAGCCTGGCGCGCGCTAGAGGAGCAGGTTGCTCCGGCAGCCGTTATAGATGCGGCGCTGCGCGACTGCGGAGGTTTTCCGATGGGGCCGCTGGCGCTGACCGATCTGATTGGCCAGGACGTGAACTTCGCCGTCACCTGTTCGGTGTTTAACGGCTTCTGGCAGGAGCGCCGCTTCCTGCCGTCGCTGATTCAGCAGGAGCTGGTGCTCGGCAAACGCCTTGGCAAGAAAACCGGGCAGGGCGTCTACCGCTGGCCGCTGAACGAATCTTTACCTTACGAAACCGGTGAGATTTCCGACGCTTTATGTGACGTTGTCACGTTTTCTTCCGTTGAACTTGATGAAGTGCTGGTTCAGGTTACCGAGGGTGAAACCGCCTCGCAGCTGGCGCTTCGCCTGAAACGTCCTGTGGTGCTGGTCGATTTAATTAACGACTGGCGCAAAACCGGACTGGTCGTGCTGGCCGCTGCGGCTGGCAATACACCCGAGCAAACCGCAAAAGCCGTCCACTTCTTCCAGTTGCAGGGCAAGCAGGTTCTGCTGATCAACGATTACCCGGGCATGCTGGTCTGGCGCACGGTGGCAATGCTGGCGAACGAAGCGCTGGACGCGCTGCAAAAGGGCGTTGCCAGCGAGCAGGACATCGATACCGCGATGCGCCTTGGCGTCAACTATCCCCACGGGCCGCTGGCCTGGGGCGCTGAACTCGGCTGGCAGCGGGTGCTGACCCTGCTGGAAAATCTGCAACAACACTACGGCGAAGAACGCTATCGCCCGGCTTCGCTACTGCGCCAGCGCGCGCTGCTGGAGACGCAACATGAACACTGATGCCTGGGCCAACGCCCGCGAGATGTACGCCCACGATAACTGCGCCCACCAGATGGGCATTGAGATTGTGGAGATGGGGGAAGGCTTCGCAAAGCTGACCATGACGGTGACCGAAGCGATGCTCAACGGCCATCAGACCTGTCACGGCGGGCAGCTCTTCACGCTTGCGGATACCGCTTTTGCCTACGCCTGCAACAGCCAGGGGCTGGCGGCAGTGGCTTCCGGGTGCAGTATTGACTTCGTTCGCCCGGGCCAAGCGGGCGACACATTAACTGCCGTGGCGCAGATGCGCACCCAGGGACGGCAGACCGGCGTATACGACATTGAAATCATCAATCAGCACGAGAAAACCGTCGCCCTGTTCCGTGGGCGCTCGCACCGTATCGGCCCCCCTGTCTCTGGAGCAACGCTATGAATGACGCATTTATCTGTGACGGCGTGAGAACCCCCATTGGCCGCTACGGCGGGGCGCTGTCGTCAGTGCGGGCGGACGATCTCGCCGCCGTTCCTCTGAAAGAGCTGATGACGCGCTACCCGTCCGTGGACTGGAGCGCGGTGGACGACGTGATTATGGGCTGTGCTAATCAGGCGGGGGAAGACAACCGCAACATAGCACGGATGGCTACGCTGCTGGCGGGGCTGCCGCAGACGATCTCCGGCACAACGATTAACCGCCTTTGCGGCTCCGGCCTGGACGCACTCGGCATGGCTGCCAGGGCTATTAAGGCGGGGGATGCACAGCTGATGATTGCGGGCGGCGTGGAATCCATGTCCCGGGCGCCTTTTGTGATGGGCAAAGCAACCGCGCCGTTCCAGCGCCAGGCAGAGATGTTCGATACCACCATTGGCTGGCGTTTTGTGAACCCGCTCATGGCTGAGCATTTTGGTACTGACAGCATGCCCGAAACGGCAGAGAATGTAGCCGAGTTGTTAAATATAAGCCGTGAAGACCAGGATGCCTTTGCCTGGCGCAGCCAGCAGCGTACCGAAGAGGCGCAGAAAAATGGCATTCTTGCGCAGGAAATTGTGCCGGTTAGGGTGAAAGGCAAGAAGGGGGCGGTGACAGAAGTTCGCGACGACGAACATCCTCGCCCCGAAACAACTCTGCAACAACTTAACGCCCTGAAAGCACCGTTCCGTAAAAACGGCGTCATTACCGCCGGGAATGCGTCCGGGGTAAATGACGGGGCGGCGGCGCTGATCGTTACCAGCGCAGAAGCGGCTAAACGCCACGGTTTGACGCCAAAGACCCGCATCGTCGCAATGGCTACCGCAGGTGTAGAACCGCGCTATATGGGGCTTGGCCCAGTACCCGCTACGCGCAAGGTGCTGGAGCTGGCGGGACTCTCCATCAACGACATGGACGTAATAGAACTGAATGAAGCCTTTGCCGCGCAGGCGCTGGGCGTATTACGACAGCTGGGGCTGCCTGACGATGCCCCCCATGTTAATCCCAACGGAGGCGCCATCGCTTTAGGCCATCCGCTGGGCATGAGTGGAGCCCGACTGGCGCTGGCCGCCAGCCACGAACTGCATCGCCGGAAGGGCCGCTATGCCCTTTGTACGATGTGTATCGGCGTTGGCCAGGGCATTGCCCTGATCCTTGAGCGTGTGAGCTAATCAAACCTGCGAGTACCCTATAATGATAACCTCTACTGCAAAGCTGGAACCGATTGAAACCGCGTCAAAAGACGAGCTGCAGGCCCTGCAGACGCAGCGCCTGAAGTGGACGCTTAACCACGCCTACGCCAACGTGCCGATGTACAAACGCAAGTTTGACGCGGTGGGCGTACACCCTGACGATTTCAAAGAGCTGAAGGACATTCAGCTTTTCCCCTGCACCACCAAACAGGATCTGCGCGACAACTATCCGTTCGACACCTTCGCGGTGCCGATGGAGCAGATTGTACGTATTCATGCCTCATCGGGTACGACCGGCAAGCCAACGGTGGTGGGCTACACCCAAAAAGATATTGATACCTGGGCCGATATCGTTGCCCGTTCGCTGCGCGCCGCGGGCGGCACGCCAAAAGACAAAATCCACGTCGCTTACGGCTACGGTTTGTTTACCGGCGGGCTGGGCGCGCACTACGGTGCAGAACGCCTTGGCGCGACGGTTATCCCCATGTCCGGCGGCCAGACGGAGAAACAGGCGCAGCTGATCCGCGACTTCCAGCCGGATATGATCATGGTGACGCCGTCCTGGTGCCTGAACCTGATTGAAGAGCTGGAGCGCCAGATGGGCGGCGATGCGAGTGACTGTTCGCTGCGCGTTGGCGTATTCGGTGCCGAGCCCTGGACGAACGCCATGCGTCGCGAAATCGAACGCCGCCTGGGCATTACCGCGCTGGATATCTATGGCCTGTCGGAGGTGATGGGGCCTGGAGTGGCGATGGAGTGTCTGGAGACCACCGATGGGCCAACCATCTGGGAAGATCATTTCTACCCGGAAATCGTTAACCCGATTAGCGGTACGCCGCTGGATGACGGTGAGCAGGGTGAGCTGCTGTTTACCACGCTGACCAAAGAGGCACTGCCGGTGATCCGCTATCGAACCCGAGACCTGACGCGCCTGCTGCCGGGAACGGCGCGCACCATGCGCCGCATGGATAGAATTACCGGGCGCTCGGACGACATGCTGATCATCCGGGGAGTGAACGTCTTCCCGTCGCAGCTGGAAGAGGAGATCGTCAAATTTGAACATCTCGCCCCGCATTACCAGCTTGAAGTGCACCGCGACGGCCACCTGGACACGCTGTCGGTAAAGGTGGAGCTGAAAGAGAGCAGCCTGTACCTGAGCCACGAGCAGCGCTGTTCGGTCTGTCACCAGCTGCGCCACCGCATAAAATCGATGGTCGGCATCTCCACGGACATCAGCATCGTTAACTGCGGTAGCCTGCCACGTTCGGAAGGCAAAGCCATTCGTGTAAGCGATCTGCGCACGGCGGCGAACCAGTAAACAAACGGTGGATGACACGCCTTTTATCCGCTCTACATTGCTATCTGTAGAGCGAATAACGCAATTTAACCCGTTGTTCAGGCGGCGTTGATGCGAGCTTCTAACGTGCTGTCGACATGGATAACAAAGTCGGTGAACAGAGCTTTTGGTTTGACGTTTTTACCCTGCCGCTCAAGTTCAACGAAGCCAAGTCCATTTAATCTTCCCAGGACGATCAACAGTTGCGGCAGCTCTCGGCCAGACAGTTCGGCAAGTTTCTCAATACTTTCCGGCTGATTATTTTTCATGGTTTGCAGAAGTGCGAGATTTTCAGGGCTTAATACTTTCCCGAGTGAACTAAAAGAGCAAAACCATATTTTTGGCTCGTCGGGCATGGTTTTATATTTCCCTGAGACACCAGCAAGGATACGCTTTCGTTGAAGCTCCTCGGACAAAATGCCTATATGCGCTTTCATCTGTTTTTTCCTTCTAACAAGTTTATGACTTCATCAACTGAAGTAAAAAAGTCAGCCATTAATTTTCTTGCAGTTGTGTATTCATAGGGCCGGCCTTTGTCCTGCGATGTAAGGTGCATATGATCGCGAACTATCCTGTTACTGAAGTTACTTTTGGCAGGGATCTTAATACTATGCGCATTGTCATAACCCAGGATTCTTCTATTGGAGGGGTTATGCAAGGTCAGATTGTATCTAACGCCATGTGGACAAAAGACCGTTGGTTGTATCAACCATGCTTCAATTTTCCACCAGTAACCATCTGTGCGGTAAGAGATTGCGCCATGGTAATTCAGCAGATCGTCCAGACCAGTATCATCCCATTCCATAGGGGCTTTCCTTATGTTTCCAGAGAATAAAATACGTACAATTAATATTCAACGGAAAAATAAAAGGAAAATTAAAGGGCGGCAATGTGCTTATTCCGTGATGTGGAAACACCTCGCAAAACGAAAATATTAACGCAATTTATCCCTTATCTTCATTCCTGGTAGACCCATTGCGCTGCATTTTTTCGTCAATTTTCAAAATTGTGAATCGCATAGCTAATGACATGATTTCAGGTGTCTTTTTTGTGCTATGTTTTAGGCTGTTATGGAATTTAACGACATTTCTGGCGGCTAATGAGCAACAAACTGGAACAGTTTATCGGGCAGGCGGTGAATGCGGTGCCCATCAGTGGGACGTCGCTGATAGTCTCTTTGTACGGCGATGCGCTGGCGCACCGTGGCGGTGAGGTCTGGCTCGGGAGCCTTGCGACCATGCTGGAGTCGCTGGGCTTTGGCGAGCGCTTTGTCCGCACTTCGTTATTCCGCCTGAACAAAGAAGGCTGGCTTGACGTAGAACGCATAGGGCGGCGCAGTTTTTATCGCCTGACGGAGATGGGGCAGCGCATGACGCGGCGGGCAGAGGCCAAAATTTACCGGGCAGGACAGCCGGAGTGGGATGGGAAATGGCTGCTGTTGCTTTCCGAAGGGCTGGAGAAAAACACCCTCGCACAGGTCAAAAAACAGCTGATCTGGCAGGGTTTTGGCACGTTAGCCCCCAGCCTGATGGCATCCCCTTCACAGAATCTCAACGATGTTCAGAATCTGCTGCACGAAGCGGGCGTGGCGGATAATGTGATGTGCTTTGAGGCGACTTCGCCGCTTCAGACTTCCAGAACCGCACTTAAAGCGAGAGTCGAAGAGTGCTGGCTGCTGACGGAAAAAAACGAGCGATACGGCGAATTTATTCAGTCGTTTCGGCCTCTGCTGCCTCTGCTGCGCGAAGCCGACGACAGCGAGCTTACCCCGCTGCGCTGCTTCCAGATCCAGCTGCTGCTCATTCACTTCTACCGCCGCGTAGTGCTTAAGGATCCGCTGCTTCCGGATGAGCTTTTGCCGCCGCACTGGCAGGGGCAAAGCGCCCGCCAGCTATGCATCAATATCTATCAACGCGTTGCTCCCGGCGCGCTGGCGTTCGTCAGCGAGCAGGGTGAAACCTCGGTAGGGGAACTCCCGCAGCCGGGGAGCGGCTATTTCCAGCGCTTCGGGGGACTGACCCCGAGCCAGTAAGGAGAAAGTATGCCTGTATACCAGATAGACGGCCTGACCCCGGTCGTGCCGGAAGACAGCTATGTGCACCCTATGGCGGTGCTGATTGGCGATGTGATTATCGGCCATCGCGTGTATATCGGGCCGGGTGCCTGCCTGCGCGGGGATTTTGGGCGCATCATCGTCAAAGATGGTGCAAACGTGCAGGATAACTGCGTGATGCACGGCTTCCCGGAGCAGGAGACCGTCGTTGAAGAAGACGGGCACATCGGCCACGGGGCGATACTTCACGGCTGTGTGGTGGGCAGAAACGCGCTGATTGGCATGAATGCGGTGATCCTCGACGGGGCGCAGATTGGCGAAAACAGCATAGTTGGCGCGGCGGCGTTTATTAAAGCCAAAGCGGAGTTTGCGGCCAATAAGCTCATCGTCGGCAGCCCGGCAAAGGCAATTCGTGAACTGAGTCCTGAAGAGATCGAATGGAAGAAGAAAGGGACGCGGGAGTATCAGGATTTAGTCATCCGCTGCCAGCAGACCATGCATCAGGTCGAGCCGCTGCGCGAGGTGGAGGAGCATCGCCGTAAGATAACGTTCGACGATGCCCATAAAGTGAAGCAGGGCGGATAATTTTGTAGGGTGGATAAGCGCAGGCGCCATCCACCATTTAACCTTAAAGCTTAAGCGGTAACGATGCTGTCGATGGCAGCTTTAGCATCGGTCTGTGCTTTAGTTGCAACTTCCGGACCATAGGCGATACCTTCTGCGAACACGTAGTTCACGTCGGTAATACCGATGAAGCCCAGGAACAGGTTCAGGTAAGGCACCAGCAGATCGGTAGGGGTATCTTTATGGATACCGCCACGGCTGGTCAGAACCACGGCGCGCTTACCGGTAATCAGACCTTCAGGGCCTTTTTCGGTGTAGCGGAACGTGACGCCTGCGCGGGCAACCAGGTCAAAATAGTTCTTCAGCTGGGTTGGGATGTTGAAGTTGTACATTGGCGCGGCGATAACCACCACGTCATGCGCTTTCAGCTCGGCAATCAGTTCGTCGGACAGGGCCAGCGCTTCCTGCTGACGCGGGCTCAGCGGCGCATCTGATGGGCGCAGCGCGCCAACTAATTCACCGTCCAGAACCGGAACCGGATTGGCCGCCAGGTCGCGCACGGTGATCTGGTCCGCAGAGTGCTCTTCACGCCATTGTTCAACAAAATAGTCGGAAAGCTGATTAGACTGAGAGTAACCTGCCAGGATGCTGGACTTAAGAACTAATACTTTGCTCATGGGTGATTCCTTTGTTTTTGGTCATTCGGACAGATTGCCCGTTCGCTGAGACTTACTTTATTCACAATCCGATTGCAGTGATAGCGCAATATATCGAACCCTACGTTCATTTTTTTTGAACAAGGCGCGGATAACCGCGATGTGATAATCTAGCGAGAATTCTCGTACAAGACTTTTCCGGCAGTGCGCTGCCATGATGATGACGCTATGCAAAACACAAAACCTTCAGTCTCCTCGTTATCTTCCCGTTTAGAAGCCCTTATGCTGCGCGACCGCCAGCGCTTCTCCCGTCGTATCCACGGCGCGAAGAAGGTGAAAAATCCTGAATCCCAGCAGGCGGTGTTAGATGGCCTGGAACAGGAGATCGAAGCGGCCGCCGGTAAAGTCCTGCTGCGCGAAGCCTCCCGTCCGGCGATTACCTATCCGGAAAACCTGCCGGTCAGCCAGAAAAAGCAGGACATTCTCGAAGCCATACGCGACCACCAGGTTGTTATCGTGGCCGGGGAAACTGGCTCGGGCAAAACAACCCAGCTGCCAAAAATTTGTATGGAGCTGGGCCGCGGCGTGAAAGGGCTGATTGGCCACACGCAGCCTCGTCGCCTTGCGGCACGCACGGTGGCTAACCGTATTGCTGAAGAGCTGCAAACGGAGCCGGGGGGCTGCGTAGGCTACAAGGTGCGTTTCACCGACCATGTCGGCGATAACACCATGGTCAAGCTGATGACCGACGGGATCCTGCTGGCGGAAATCCAGCAGGACAGGCTGCTGATGCAGTACGACACCATCATCATCGATGAGGCCCACGAGCGCAGCCTGAACATCGATTTCCTGCTCGGCTACCTGCGCGAGCTGCTGCCGCGGCGCCCCGACCTGAAAATCATTATTACCTCGGCCACCATCGACCCGGAGCGCTTCTCGCGCCACTTTAACAACGCGCCGATTATTGAAGTCTCGGGCCGTACCTACCCGGTGGAAGTGCGCTATCGCCCGATTGTCGAAGACGCGGACGACACCGACCGCGACCAGCTGCAGGCGATTTTTGACGCGGTTGATGAGCTGGGCCACGAAAGCGCGGGCGATATCCTGATCTTTATGAGCGGCGAGCGCGAAATCCGCGACACCGCCGATGCCCTGAATAAGCTGAATCTGCCGCATACCGAGGTGCTGCCTTTATATGCACGCCTGTCGAACAGCGAGCAGAACCGCGTGTTCCAGTCACACGCGGGCCGCCGCATCGTGCTGGCTACCAACGTGGCTGAAACCTCGCTTACCGTGCCGGGCATTAAATACGTTATCGATCCTGGCACGGCGCGTATCAGCCGTTACAGCTACCGCACCAAAGTCCAGCGTTTGCCGATTGAGCCGGTTTCCCAGGCCTCGGCCAACCAGCGTAAGGGGCGCTGTGGCCGCGTGTCGGAAGGGATCTGCATCCGGCTTTATTCTGAAGATGACTTCCTGTCGCGCCCGGAGTTTACCGACCCGGAAATTCTGCGCACCAACCTGGCGTCCGTTATCCTGCAAATGACCTCGCTAGGCCTCGGCGATATCGCCGCCTTCCCGTTTGTGGAAGCGCCGGATAAGCGCAATATCCAGGACGGCGTGCGCCTGCTCGAAGAGCTGGGGGCCATCACCAGCGAACAGGATCACAGCGTTTATAAATTAACGCCTTCTGGCCGCCAGCTTGCACAGCTGCCGGTGGATCCGCGCCTGGCGCGAATGGTGCTGGAGGCGCAGAAGTTTGGCTGCGTACGCGAAGTGATGATTATCACCTCTGCGCTTTCCATTCAGGATCCGCGCGAGCGCCCAATGGACAAACAGCAGGCGTCGGATGAAAAGCATCGCCGCTTCCACGACAAAGAGTCCGACTTCCTGGCCTATGTGAACCTCTGGAACTACCTGGGCGAACAGCAAAAAGAGCTGTCGTCTAACCAGTTCCGCCGCCAGTGCAAGGTGGACTATCTCAACTACCTGCGTGTGCGCGAGTGGCAGGATATCTATACCCAGCTGCGCCAGGTGGTCAAAGAACTTGGTCTGTCGATTAACAGCGAGCCGTCGGATTTCCGCTCGGTTCACTGCGCGCTGCTGACGGGGCTGCTGTCGCATATCGGCCAGAAAGATGCCGATAAGCAGGAGTACACCGGGGCGCGCAACGCCCGTTTCTCCATTTTTCCTGGCTCCGGACTGTTTAAAAAGCCGCCAAAGTGGACGATGGTTGCTGAGCTGGTGGAAACCAGCCGCCTGTGGGGCCGGATTGCTGCTCGTATCGACCCGGAATGGGTGGAGCCGCTGGCCCAGCATCTGCTTAAACGCTCCTACAGCGAGCCGCACTGGGAGAAAGCGCAGGGCGCGGTCATGGCAACCGAGAAAGTCACGCTGTATGGCCTGCCGATTGTTGCTGCCCGCAGCGTGAACTACAGCCAGATCGACCCGGCGCTGTGCCGCGAGATGTTTATCCGCCACGCGCTGGTTGAGGGCGACTGGCAGACTCGCCACGTGTTCTTCCGGGAAAACCTTAAATTACGCAACGAAATTGAAGAGCTTGAGCATAAGTCCCGCCGCCGCGACATCCTCGTCGACGACGACACGCTGTTTGAGTTTTACGACCAGCACATCGCCCACGATGTGATCTCCGCCCGCCACTTCGACAACTGGTGGAAAAAGGTCGCTAAAGAGACGCCGGATCTGCTCAACTTCGAAAAGAGCATGCTCATAAAAGAAGGCGCGGAGCAGGTCAGTAAGCTGGACTACCCGAACTTCTGGCATCAGGGCAACCTCAAGCTGCGCCTGACCTATCAGTTTGAGCCGGGCGCGGACGCCGATGGCGTAACCGTTCACATCCCGCTGCCGCTGCTCAACCAGGTGGAAGACGCGGGATTTGAATGGCAGATCCCGGGCGTGCGGCGGGAGCTGGTTATCGCGCTGATTAAATCGCTGCCCAAGCCGGTGCGCCGCAACTTTGTGCCCGCGCCGAACTACGCCGAGGCATTCCTGGGCCGCGCCACGCCGCTGGAACTGCCGCTGCTGGAAAGCTTAGAGCGCGAGTTCCGCCGCATGTCGGGCGTGACCATCGACCGGGAAGACTGGCACTGGGATCTGGTGCCCGATCACCTGAAAATGACCTTCCGGGTCGTGGATGAGAACAACAAAAAGCTCAAAGAAGGCAAAGACCTGAGCGAGCTTCGCGGCGGCCTGAAAGATAAAGTTCAGCAAACGCTCTCCGCCGTTGCTGATGACGGCATCGAGCAGAGCGGCCTGCACATCTGGAGCTTTGGCGCGCTGCCGGAAAGCTACGAGCAGAAACGCGGTAACTACCGGATGAAGGCTTTCCCGGCGCTGGTGGATGAAAAAGAGAGCGTGGGGATCAAGCTGTTTGATAACCAGCTTGAACAACAGCAGGCCATGTGGCGAGGCCTGCGCCGCCTGCTGCTGCTGAATATCCCGTCGCCGATTAAGTATCTGCACGAGAAGCTGCCGAACAAGGCCAAGCTGGGGCTCTACTTCAACCCGTACGGCAAGGTGATGGATTTAATCGACGACTGTATCTCCTGCGGCGTGGATAAATTGATTGCCCAGGCGGGCGGCCCGGTATGGACGGAGGAGGGCTTTGCGAAGCTGCATGAGAAGGTGCGCGCAGAACTCAACGAAACCGTGGTGGAAATTGCGAAGCAGGTCGAACAAATTCTGACTGCCGTGTTCAGCATCAACAAGCGGCTGAAAGGGCGCGTGGATATGACCATGGCGCTGGGGCTGTCGGACGTGAAGGCGCAGATGGCGGGACTGGTTTATCGCGGTTTCGTCACGGGCAACGGCTATAAGCGGCTGGGCGACACGCTGCGTTACCTTCAGGCTATTGAGAAACGGCTCGAGAAAATGGCTATCGATCCCCACCGCGATCGCGTGCAAATGCTGAAAGTGGAAAGCGTCCAGCAGGTGTGGCAACAGTGGCTCAACAAGCTGCCGCCAAAACGCCGTGAAGACGATGACGTGAAGGAGATCCGCTGGATGATCGAAGAGCTGCGCGTCAGCTTCTTCGCCCAGCAGCTTGGCACGCCTTATCCGATTTCCGACAAGCGCGTGTTGCAGGCGATGGAAGCCATTACCGGTTAACGATCGGCGGATGAAGACTTCCCAGGCCGGTCTCGTAGGTCGGATAGGCGCCAGCGCCATCCGACAAATCCAGCCCAAAACTAAACATGCAATAATCTCCCGCCGGTACCATACTCCTGAAGCGGTCAATTTCTGACCGCTTCACCGGAGTCTCCTCATGAATCGTTTAGCTGACAAAGTTGCCATCGTTACGGGTGCCAGTTCCGGCATTGGTTATGCCACCGCGAAGCTGTTTGCGGCGCAGGGTGCAAAAGTGGTTGTGGGAGCAAGGCGTGAAGCGGAGCTTGCGCGGCTGGTGGATGAAATCAAAGCCGCCGGAGGCGAAGCCGTGTCGCTGGCGGGCGACGTGAGCGATGAGGCTTACGGCAAAGCGCTGGTGGCGAAGGCAGTGGAAACCTGGGGACGGCTGGATATCGCTTTCAACAATGCGGGCACGCTGGGGGAAGCAGGGCCAAGCACCGACGTTTCCGCCGAAGGGTTTGCTAATGCCGTTGCGGTGAATTTAACCGGCTCTTTCCTGGGCGCTAAACATCAGATTGCGGAGATGCTCAAGCAAGGCGGCGGCTCGGTGATTTTTACCTCGACGCTGGTGGGCTACACGGTCGCCTTTCCCCAGATGGCCTCTTACGCGGCCAGCAAGGCGGGGCTGATCGGGCTGACCCAGGCGCTGGCCACCGAGTTTGGGCCGAAAAACATTCGCGTCAACGCGCTGCTGCCCGGTGCGGTGGAGACGGATATGTACCGCGAAGCGAATAATACCGCAGAGTCGCAGAACGCCATTGCCAGCCTGCACGCTCTCAAGCGCGTCGGTAAACCGGACGAGATTGCTTATGCCGCGCTGTGGCTCGCCTCGGACGAATCATCGTTTGTGACGGGTACCGCCTCACTGGTGGATGGCGGCGCGTCTATTAACGGCGGCTGAGAGAAAATTTTGGTGGATGACGCGAATGCTCATCCACCCTAGATTTCAATGAGTTACGTAGGTCGGGTAAGCGTAGCGTCACCCGTCATTGCAGGCCTCTAATTTTGCTTTAGCTCAGGCGGTAATAAGCGTTTGGCAGCAGCTTTGCAGGGAGTTCGCTCTCGCCGTTCATATCCCGCAGGTCGCGTTCGATGGTATTGCAAATGGCGTCCAGCGCCAGGTCGTTATCCTCCGTCCCAAATGGATCCTCCAGCTCTTCAGCAAGGCAGTCCAGCGAAATAAAGGTATAGGAGATAAACACCGACAGGAAGGGCGTCATGTAATGCAGATCTGTCACCAGCGCGAAGGGCAGCATGATGCAGAACAGATAAACCGTGCGGTGCAGGATCAGCGTGTAGGCAAACGGCAGCGGTGTGCTGGCAATGCGCTCACAGCCCCCTGCTATGGCGGAATATTCATTAAGATGATTATCCAGGCTGCGCCACAGTACATCGGAGATTACGCCGTTCGCCCGCTGCATCGCCAGCCAGTTACCCATCAGCATCAGTATACGGTTGCAGGGCGCATGGCTCTGCATCACCCAGGCCAGTTCAACCTCAGGAAGCCAGGGCTTCAGAGCGACGTCGATCGGCTTTTTACGCAGCGTCAGCCGCAGGCAGTTGCAGAACGCCACCTGGAGATTCACAAAATAATTAATGTCGATATCCGTTGCGGCGGGCAAACTCTTCACTTCGCGAAGCAGCGAGCGTGAAGTTATCGCAAGTTGCCCCCACAGCAGGCGAGCCTCGTTGAAACGGGCGTAGCAGGCGCTGTTACGAAAGCCTAAGAAGATGGCAATCGCTACGCCCAGGATGCTGAACGGCGCCATGGTGAGCTTGATACCCAGCTTTTCGTACCACGGCAGGAAGAAGATCACGCAGATGGACAGGACAAGGTTAAGCAGCAGGCGGGAGTAGATCTTTTCCAGCACGGAGCCGTGCCAGACGAACAGGCGGATGAACCAGTGTTGATGCGGACGAACAATCATAGTGACAAGGCTCTAAAGCAGGACGCCATATTTAACGGCAGAGTGTGAGCCAGATCAATATTTGTTTCACATTATTTTAACAACATGAATTATTTTCAATAACCATGAATTTTCCTCGTTTGCCGGGCAGCCCGGCGCGTGGCATCCTCGCCCAACAAACAGACGTCCAGACGTCTAAATATTCAAATAATGAATTATCACCTCGCTAAATTAGTTAGCCGGGGTATCAGGAGAATGCACATGCCGCACACCACACGTCAACACGCCCCGTTCCGCGCCGATATCGTCGGCAGTTTTTTACGCCCGGATGCAATTAAAGAAGCCCGCCTGCAGTTCGCTGCGGGTGAAATTGATGCACTTCAACTGCGTAAAGTTGAAGATGAAGCGATACGAGCATCGGTTGAACAGCAGTGTGCATGCGGCCTGCATGTTGTAACGGACGGTGAGTTCCGTCGCGCCTGGTGGCACTTCGATTTCTTCGACGGCCTGGAAGGCGTGGAGCGTTATGAATCGGAAAAGGGGATTCAGTTCAACGGTGTACAGACTAAAACGCACAGCGTGCGCGTGGTGGGCAAAGTAGCGTTTGGTGACCATCCAATGCTGGAGGATTTCCGCTACCTGAAAAGCATCAGCGGTAATGCGGTGCCGAAGATGACCATTCCAAGCCCGAGCGTGCTTCACTTCCGCGGTGGCCGTAACGCCATCGACAGTACCGTTTATCCCGATCTGAACGAGTATTTTGATGATTTAGCCACGGCCTGGCGCGATGCGATTCAGGCGTTTTACGCTGCCGGCTGTCGTTATCTGCAGCTGGATGACACCGTGTGGGCCTATTTATGTTCCGACGCGCAGCGTAAAGAGATCCGCGAGCGTGGCGATAACCCGGAAGAGCTGGCAAAAATCTATGCACGCGTGCTAAACAAAGCGCTGGAAGGCAAGCCGGACGACCTGACTATTGGCCTGCACGTCTGCCGCGGCAATTTCCGCTCTACATGGATTTCCGAAGGTGGTTACGAGCCGGTGGCTGAAGTGCTGTTCGGCAGCGTGAATGTCGATGCGTTCTTCCTGGAGTACGACAACGATCGTTCCGGTGATTTCGCGCCGCTGCGCTTTGTGCGTCCGGGGAAACAGCAGGTTGTGCTGGGCCTTATCACTACAAAAAATGGCGAGCTGGAGAACCCGGAGCAAATTCAGGCGCGTATTAAGGAAGCCGCGCAGTTTGTGGATATCAGCCAGATTTGCCTCAGCCCGCAGTGCGGTTTCGCCTCCACGGAAGAGGGCAATAGCCTGACGCCAGCGCAGCAGTGGGATAAGGTGCGCCTGGTGACGGCTATTGCGGATAAAGTCTGGTAAAGGTGTCGGATGACGCTGCGCTTATCCGACCTACAAAATAGTCTGGTAGGGCGGATAAGCGACAGCGTCATCCGCCGTTTGTTTTACGAAAGCAAAGCGTACAAGGCTGCAATCTCCGCCCGCCATTCCTGTTGTAACGCTGGTTTCTGGTGCTTCTCCTTGCGCGCCAGATCCTCTGCCAGCCTGACTTCCAGCTCTATCAGCCTCTCCAGCAGCGCGTCTGCCTCATTAACCACCGCCACGGCTCCGGGTACAGTTTTAACTCTCGTCTCCCCGGTTTCCTCCGCCGTCAGCAGCTCGTACATCCGATCCAGATCGTGCCATTCGCTCAGCTCACCGTTATCCACCAGCCAGAAGCGGTTGCAGCTTTTCGCGATCAGCGTTCTGTCGTGGGTGACCAGCAGCACGCCGCCCTCAAAGGATTGCAGCGTTTCCGCCAGCGCCTCTTTGCCCTCCATGTCCAGGTGGTTCGTTGGCTCATCGAGCATAAGCAGCGAGTAGCGTGCCAGCGTCAGCCCAACGAACAGCAGGCGAGAGCGTTCGCCGCCGCTTAAGGTACTGACCGTCTGCTGATGGCGCAGCCACGGGAAACCCGCGCCGATCAGCGCCATTTTCCTGTCCTGTTCGGTTAAAGGAGCAAACGGTTCGAGCGCTTTCAGCAGAGAATCCTCATCCCGCAACTGGTGCAGCGTCTGGTCGTAATAACCCATCTGCGCGCGAGGATGCAGGCGGATACCTTCCTCCCGTTCCGGCTGCTGATATTCCTGCCACAGCAGGCGCAGCAGGGAGGATTTACCGCAGCCGTTGCGGCCAATAATCGCCACGCGGTCACCGCTCTTCACTCGCTGTAACGGCAGGCGGAAAAGCGGTTCGGCGTCAGGCGCAGGGCTGACGTACAGGCCTTCCATTTCCAGCAGTCGGTCAGCCTGGAGCCGCTCGCCGCGCAGGATAAGCTGCCACTGATTTCCGGCGCTCAGATCGGTCTGTTCGTCCTTAAGCTTATCGACGCGTTTTTCCATCTGCTTGGCCTTGCGCGCCAGATCCTCGTTGTCATACACGCGGCCCCAGACGGCCAGCCGTTTAGCGCTGGCCGCTATACGGTCGATCTCTTTCTGCTCCGCCAGGTGGCGGTGGGCATCTGTCCTGTCCCGCTCTTCTAACGCCTGCCGCGCCTGTGAACAGGGAAGCTGAAAGAAGCTGAGCATTTTATCACGCAGGATCCAGGTGCCATTGGTAACGGTATCCAGCAGATGCTGGTCGTGGGAAACCAGCACGAAGCTGCCGCTCCAGCTCTTCAGAAACTGTTCCAGCCACAGCAAAGTGGGCAGATCGAGGTGGTTGCTGGGTTCATCCAGCAGCATGAGATCCGGCTCACTTATCAGCGCGCGCGCCAGCAGCAGTCGGGTATGCTGCCCGCCGCTCAGCGTACCGGCGGTGAGATGCCAGTCCTCTTCGCTAAAGCCCATGCCAGCCAGCAGCGCTTCGGCCCGCCAGCTTTCGCCGTGGTGTTCGCAGGCGGGTAGCTGCGCCAGCACCGCCTCGAGCATTGTCAGCGGATGGAGATATTCCGGCAGATGCTGTTCAACCCGGGCCATCAGACAGTGGTTTGCGCGGGTTACGCTGCCGCTGTCAGGCGCAAGGGTGCCGTCCAGCAGTTTCAGGAGGGTGCTTTTGCCGCAGCCGTTATGGCCGATAAGACCCAGGCGGTCGCCTTTTTTAAGCGTAAAAGTGATGTCAGCCAGCAGGGGGCCGAAGGCCGTGTCGAGGCTAAGGGATTGTGCGGTTAATAATGTGCTCATTGTGCTTACTCAAGAGTTGGGCATGGGAATGCCTCGTCATACAAAGCTGACGATAACTCAGTAAGCCTGAGGGAAGGATTTAGATTGGGGTGTCTTCGCTCAAGCCGAAGTTATCGCAGCACGGCATCGATAACGCTTGAGCAACGGCGATCGCCAAAAGTATGCAAAACGATAAGCGTTTTACAGTACAGCATGGGGATCCTCCTTATATTCAGCTGGTTGATGAGTGAGTGGATTGTAGCCATGAAACGCACGTTCTGCCAGCGATGAATGATTTGTTAATGATAATCGTTTACTTCTTATTTTAGATAATGATAATCATTACCACATTCATCAACCCATCAGGGAGAGTTATGTTTACCGTAACGGATTCAAAACGCCGCGTTTTACCTGTGCTTGCACTTTCAACCCTTCTGTTCTCATCGGCACTTTTCGCTAACGATAATTTCACCCTTGAGCGCAAGCCGGTAGGCAAGGGCGCCTACGAGATGGCGCTGACCGGCGAGCCTACCGCGCTGTATGTCGCTACTTCCCAGAGCCGTAAGCTCGATAAGGGCGGCATTGTTTATCGGCTGGATCCGGCTACGCTTGCGGTTAACCAGGTGATCCACAATAACCTTAAACCGTTTGGCGTGGCCGTCAATCACGCGACCGGGACGCTGTTCCTGGGCAATACGGTCAACAGCGCGGTTACCGCTGTTGATGTGAAAACGGGTGAGGTGAAGAACACGTTGGTTCTGGATGCCCGTAAGCGCACGGAAGATTTCCGCCCGTTCGCGCCGCGTGAACTGGTGGTCAACGAAGCGACCGATACCGTTTATGTAGGTGGGCTGGGTAAATCCAGCGTGCTGTGGGTTGTAGACGGTAAAGATTTAACGCTGCGCACCACCATCGAAGGGCTGGGCAAGTCAGCGACCGGTCTGGCCATCGACGCAAAAGCATCGCGCATCTATATGACCAACGCCGATAATGAATTTATCGTGATTGATACCAGGACCAACAAGGTGATCAGCCGCACTAAGCTCGACCAGGACGGCGAACACTTTTATCTGAACGTGGCGCTGGATACGGCGAACCATCGCGCGTTTATTACCGATTCCAAATCACCGCAGCTGCTGGTAGTAGATACCGAAACCAGCAAAGTGATAAAGAAAATCGATCTGCCGGTCTCCCTTGCCGTGCTGTACAACGAAAAGCGTAATGAAGTGTACGTCACGCATCGTGCTGCCGGTAAGGTCAGCGTGATTGACGCGAAAAGCCTGAGCCTGATGGATAGCATCGATACGCCTACGCACCCGAACAGCATGGCGCTGTCTGCCGATGGACAAACGCTGTTTGTCAGCGTCAAGCAGGCGGGTTCCCGTGAAAAAGAGCCAACCAGCCCGGATGATGTGATTCGGATTAGTTTTAAATAACCTGCCGATAGAGGGTATGAAAGCGTCAGCGTCATCCAATAACACTGCTGGATGACGCTTCGCTTATCCGGCCTACATCACCGTCTCGCCAAATCCCTGAGCGAAACCGTTTGTCAGCTCGTTCATAAACGCCTGCTCGTCCTGGCCTTCGCAGATAAGCTCAATCGTCGTGTTTCCTTTAACGCCAGCCCCGTGATAACCGTCATCAATAACATGCTTATCGACCTGATGGCTGCGATGTAGCATAGGGACTTACTGAGCTGCCACAAGCGCCAGAAGCAGGGAATTGAACGGGTCCATAAGGGAAACAGCGGATGCAACAGGATTCGGCCCTCCAAAGATATGCTTCATCCAGGCACCGTAACGATAATCAGAAGCGAGTGATTTTGATTAAGTCGTGATTGCTGTATGCTGCCGGTGAGTATAACCGCTTATATATTGAGGGATTAATAATGGCAAGAGCACTGGCCTGCCTGGGCGATAAAACGAGTTATGGAGAAATTATTTCAGCGACTGCGTCCTGGTTCGAAGGAAGTAAAGCAATAGCCCGAACCGGCGACAAGGCATCATGCAGCAAATGCACCGGGTATTTTGAAATCCTTGCCTCCGCACAGGACTGGGCAGAAGAAGGCAAAGCGTATGCTGCCACAGGTGACAGAGTGCTGTGCCGTTGCCCCGATCACTATGTTTACGGTTCAGCCACGCAGTCTACCAGCACAGGTACTGGCTCTCTGACCTCCCGTAATACCAGCCAGTCTCCTGTACCGGCGCAGTAGGCACAGGATCCCAGCGCCCGGAACTGTATTCGCTTTCAATGCTCCGGTGACGATGGCCAGCTTATGGCTGGCTGTCGCTACACCCTGATGCTCCCGGACGGACGTTCTGAAGCTGGCGTTACCGATGAGCACGGGGCTACGGGGTGGCACTATGCCGAATCGGCAGACGATATCAACCTGCATATTCTTACGGACTGAGGAAAACTTGTATGTCAGACAACAAATGGAGTGGTGTGCACGGTAAAAACTCCGGGCTTGATGGGGATAAAACATCAACAGGGGCAGTCTGTTATGCAGGAAGCCAGGGCTGGTCAGTGAACGGAAGGCGAAAGCTCTACGTGGGTGATAAAACGTCACCCTGCCCGAAATGCGGACAACCTGGAGTGATTGCTTCCGGCGATCTCCGGCAGACCAATCCACAAGGGAGGGCAGTAGCCGTCGATGGTTCACCAGTACGCTGCGGGTGTGCGACCGGCACGAACTTCGTTATTGCGGCAGGAAATCCGTTAACGGCAAAAATTGCCAGCGCACAAAGCCGGTCTGCCCGGCAACATTCTTCACGTAATACCCTTCGTTTTCAGTGTGCAGATGATGATGGCAGACTGATGGTGGATTGCCGGTATGTTCTGATGTTCCCGGATGGCCACACGGAAACGGGGAATACGGATAGCCAGGGGATGACAGCGTGGCATTATGCTGAATCCGCTGAAAATATTAACCTGCATATATTAATGGATTAATTATGGCTATTTACCACCTCAGTACCCGTGTTAACTCTAACGCCCCGGCTGATTCTTTGCTGTATGACCTGTGTATTTATCGCATGGACTCCAGCAGGAATAAACACCCCCTGGTAGATGTGAAACAACAGCCTTTTCAGGGGAATTATGAAACACAGAGCCACATGACCGGAAATATAAATGAGTCACTATCGACTATTTATATTATGGAAATGAAACTTTACCGAAAAACCATGTTGCATACGCACTGTGTAACGCCTGTTCCGTTCACAAAAATGTATACGCTGGAAGAATTTGCATCAGGCAAAGCCTGGTCGCCGGTGAAACGGGAAAATCCCTGCTATTTTGAGTCAAAAGGGACAATGAAGCCTGAGAGTCAGGGGGGCGAAACAAAGCAGATTAGAATCACTATCCCGGAACGTCCATTTGTTGCGAAAGAATATCCCATTGGTGATTCCAGAGACCCTTTTAATAAAAATATAATACAATGTGGCAAACTCTGACGGAGTGGTTTGAAAAAGCCGGTTATGAAATGATCTTTAGTAATGTAGGAATCACTCAGGCAGGCGTCCAGGGAGTCAGAGATTTAAATAAATATATAGAGCAAGGATATAGAGTCGTCACATTAATAAATGATGGGCTTCTTGTAAGTAGTTCAAACAAAACAACGTTACCTACACTCTGGATTGTCTGGGATGGTTCAGTCACACAAGATCCCAACGGATATATTAGTTTGGAATTATTTTCTTGGGGGAATACAAGAAACTGGATAAGACCTAAAAGAGATTTGCAATTTTTTATTAACAGATTTTTTGGAGGGATGGTTTTTAAACCATTGAAATAATAATGAGAAGAATATTTTTTGTTTTATCTTTGTTTTTACTATCTGCCTGTTCTTTACAGGCAGAGTTTACTCCATAAGGAGAAATTCTTAATGATGCAACTGTTGGGATTCCCTATTATAATCAAATAAATATATTTGGCGGAGTGGTTCTTTCTTATGATATTTATGGTAAGCAAGTCATTGCAGGAGATATTCATCCAGATAATTTAGGTCTCTACCTACAGTATTGTGATGATGATGAGTTCAATAATTGCATTCAGATTAGGGGGACGCCAACAAAAGCAGCTATCGTTAAAGTGCGAGTACATGGCGGCTTTGGTGGCGGAATGCTTTCAAAATCAGGAGAATTCGATAAAACATATACTATTACGATCAAAGATTCAGAAGAATCCTCTTAAGATCGTTTAGGTAGTGCGCCGTATCGAGCTTCCTCAGAAGATACGAGAAATCTTTCAGATAGCGGTTCTCTCGTATCGAAATGGTCAAAATTCGGCCTTAATGTACAATATTTTCCGTTTCCCAAACGGAGCCCTGGTAGACCAGCGTTCCGGCCAGCGCAAAGTGCCAGTAGTTCCACATGTCTACGCCCACCGTGCGCGTTTTATTCAGCGCCAGCATCGCGACCTTAATCAGCATGATTAAGCGGATCACTAAGGGGGCAATCGGAGAGCCCTAGGTAATGGTTGTCAGCGGCGGCCAGCCGAGGTCAACCACCGGCAGGCTGATGCCGGTGCGTTCAACCATTGCCTGCGCGGCCGGCCCGATGTTACTGGAGAGGGTATAGAAAATCGCGTAGACGAAGGTTCCTTTTCCCTGCACCTGTACCAGCAGACCCTCACGAACCAGCTGGTTGACTGCCTTTTTCACCGTCCCCCGGCTGACGTCCAGCATATCCATGATCTGGAATTCGGACGGAATGCGGTCGTCTTCGGCCAGATCGCCGCTATAGATATTTTCCCTGATCCACTCCACTACCTGCTGGTAGAGGGGAATCTGTGAACTCTTACTCAACGTTTTCATGATGCGCACCTGAACATTCAGAGTTGTCTATGGACAATCATGTACAACTTCGAGTTTATGATAGGGAATTCTTACGCGGAGGGGATGCGGGGGAGTCACAGTTTGGGGAACGCATTCGTGATCAATTTTCTGTGATATATATCACGCCATGGTATTGGGCATTTCAACAAGCAGTGGCGAATAAACGAAAGCGCAAGTTTTCGGTTAGCTAAATTTCTGCTTAGCTTTGCCAGGTGAAAAGTCTATTGATATAAATATCGATTCTTTTAAGTGTTAATTTTCTGTTTCTATACTGCGGATCCATTTCACAATAAGGGTCTGCCGCTATGACAACCGCTTCTGTTGATACTGATTTTCCCGATCTGACCATTCGCCGCGTGGCCGGTAATATTGGCGCTGAAATTCTGGATATTAAAATTTCGCCGGATATCGACGCGGCAATATTTGCCCAGATCGAAGCCGCGCTGGTGAAATATAAAGTTCTCTTTTTCCGTAATCAGACGCAGCTAACCGATGAAAGCCACCAGGCCTTTGGCGCGCGCTTCGGCAAAATTGTCGCGCATCCGACCGTTCCTGCACCAACCGGCACCAAACTTTTCGAGCTGGATGCTTCAAAAGGCGGCGGCAGGGCGGACTCCTGGCATACCGACGTTACGTTTGTGGAAGCCTTCCCGAAAATCTCCATTCTGCGCGGCTTAAAAATCCCCGAGTACGGCGGTGATACCGTCTGGGCGAATACCGCAAGCGCCTATGAAAAACTGCCTGAAGAGTTGAAGCGCTTTGCCGAGAGCCTGCGTGCCGTGCACAGCAACGATTATGACTACGGCGCAGAGCGCATTGTCGCCGAGCAGCAACGATTGGATCACCATCGCAAAGTGTTCGTTTCCGCAGTGTATGAAGCCGAGCATCCGGTTGTTCACGTTCATCCTGTTAGCGGCGAAAAAGCCCTGCTGCTAGGGCACTTCTTTAAGCGCCTGTCCGGCTTCAGCAGCCGCGAGTCCGCACGCCTGTTCGAGCTGCTGCAAAACCGCGTCATCCAGCTGGAAAATACCGTGCGCTGGCGCTGGCAGCAGGACGATGTGGTCATCTGGGATAACCGCGCCACCCAGCACTATGCGGTTAACGACTATGGCAATCAGCCGCGTCTGGTGCGTCGCGTGACCATTGAAGGCGATGCTGCCGTTGCCGTTGACGGCACGCGCAGCCGCACGGTTTCCCATCCAGCACAGCAGTCGCCGGTTAGCGCCGTAGCCTGACAGCCGATAATAAAAAGGATAATGATGATGCAACGTCGAGATTTATTGAAGGCGATGGCTGCCTTTGGGGTATACGCCATGGTGCCTGCGTTCGCCCGCGGGGCAAACGGCGCGAAAAAATACGAGGGCGTTACGCTGAATGTCTCGACGTTTAGCACCGCTTATCCAACCCTGCTGCGCCAGTGGCTGCCGGAGTTTGAAGCGCTGACCGGCGCAAAGGTCAACTTCGACACGCCGTCCTTCCCGGTGTACAACCAGCGGGCGGACCTGGAGTTGTCCACCAGGGGCTCGGCCTATGACGTGGTGAACGTCACCTTTATCTACACCAGCCGCTGGATTAACTCCGGCTGGCTGACGCCGCTCGACGAGTTTATCGCCAACCCGAACCTGACCAGCGCCGAATGGGACGTGCATGACTTCCTGCAGGGCGGGCTGGTGCCGGAAACGGGGCGCGACGGCAAGCTATATGGCATTCCGTGGGTGGTAGAGGGGATGCTGGCAGGCTCTTCGCGCTTTGATCTGGTAACTGAGGCGGGCTTTAAATTCCCCGACACCACTGACGATCTGCTTAAGGTTTTACAGGCGGTCAACAAGAAGCAGCGCGTAGCGGGCTACGTGACGGATAACCACTACGGCTGGACGTTTATTCCCTATCTGCAGGCCTTCGGCGGCAACGTATTCCGCAATCCGCCGGACGATTTGTTCCCAACGCTGGATACGCCGGAAGCCGTTGCCGCCGCGGATTATTTTGCCCGTCTGATCCGGGAGTTCGGCCCGAACGGCGGCCTGACCTATACCGCCGACCAGTCCACCCAGGCACTGAAACTTGGCCGGGTTAACTTCTCCGACTCGAGCCAGGCCTATCTGGCCCAGCTTGGCGATCCGGCGACCTCGCGCACCCTGAAAACGGTGAACTTCGGCCAGATGGTGCAGGGACCAGCGGGGCGCTTCCCGGGCATGGCGGTTCATGCGCTGGGCATTCCGGCAGGTTCGAAGAACAAAGAGGCCGCGTGGGCGTTTATCCAGTGGGCGCTTTCGAAGCAGAACACCCAGCGTGCGGTGGCGGCGGGCTATGGTTCGCCTACAAGGCGCAGCGATATCGATTCGCAGGCGTTCCGCAGCAGGCAGGTCATCAACGGCGTCGACCTGGCTCAACTCTCCCTGAGCGCGGTGGATCGCGCGGCCCAGGGCGGCTACATGAAATACCGTACGGTGGACGTATTCCCGCAGGTCGACCAGCAGCTCAACAAGGCCATCGCCCTGATTGTCTCCGGCCAGCTTTCTGCAAAACAGGCGATGCAGCAGGCGCAGACCGCGTCGATTGCCGATCTTAAACGCTCCGGCGCGAAGATCTGAGGAGCGACCATGCACGCGAAATCCAACTGGCAGCGCCAGCAAAAAATGGCGTATCTTGCGGGGCTGGTGCCGTCCATCGTCGTGCTGGCGATAATCACGCTGCTGCCCGCCGTGGCGCTGATTGTCACCAGCCTGACGCCGCTAAGCCTGACGAACCCGCAGGAAACGTTTACTTTCAGCGATCCGCTCATTAACTATCGCCAGCTGCTGGATAACCCAAGATTCCTGAACTCGGTGGTCACGCAGTTAAAGCTCTCGCTGGTTAGCGTGTTGTTTCAGGTGATCATCGGGCTCGGGCTGGCCTTATTGCTCAACGGCGCATCTAAATGGCTACATACCGCCCGGACGCTATTTCTGATCCCGATGGTACTGCCGCCGATTATCGTGGCGCTGATCTGGAAAATCATCTACACGCCGGACATCAGCCCGCTGCACCAGGTGCTGGACATGTGGGGGATCACGCTGCCGTCGCTGATCGCTAACCCGGCGACGGCGCTGTGGGCGATTGCCGTAGCGGATATCTGGCAGTGGTTTCCCTTTACCATGCTGATGGTGCTGGCGGCGTTACAGATGATCCCCAAAGATCCGCTGGAGGCGGCGAGCCTTGACGGTGCCAGCCCCGGCAATATCTTTCGTTATATCGTGCTGCCGTATATCAAGCCGGTACTGGTTGTTTGCGCGCTGTTCCGCCTTATCGACAGCTTCAAAGCCTTTCCGCTGATCTACGTGTTAACCGACGGCGGGCCGGGCTCGGTAAGCGAAGTCACTAACTACTACGGCTTTATTCAGGCCTTTAACTTCTCGTACTGGGGATACGGCAGCGCTATCGCCGTGGTGATCCTCGTCGGGGTCTTTGTGTTGAGCTATATCGTGGGTAAAGCGGGGTGGAGCGATGAGCGAAAAGCTGACGCTTGAAACTATTCATACCTTAACGGCACGCAGAGGCAGGCCGTTCCGGCTGCCGGGCGGGCGGGCCTTTGCAGCCTGGTTGATTCTGTTTGCAATGCTTGCGCCGTTCATGTGGATGGTGATCATGGCGTTTCGCCCGGCCATGGAGGCCTTTGATTTAACGCTGTGGTTCACGCCAACGCTGGACGCATTCCGCTCGCTGTGGCAGGGCAATTTCCTGCATTCGTTTGGCAACAGCCTGCTGGTCAGCACGCTCTCTACCGGCCTGTCGTTGATTATCGGCGTTCCGGCGGCGTGGGTATTAACGCGCTGGCAGTTTCCGGGGCGCAGGCACGTGGCGCTGTGGATCCTCGTGACCCGCATGGCTCCGCCGATTGCCTTCACCATTCCGTTTTATCTGGCCTGGCGCTGGCTCGGGTTGCAGGACACGGTGATCGGCCTTGCGATAGTGTATCTGACGTTTAACCTGGCGATCGTCATCTGGCTGATGCAGACCTTTTTTGCCGCCGTGCCGCCCGCGCTTGAGGAGGCGGCCTGGCTCGACGGCTGTTCCATCTGGCGGACCTTCTGGACGATAACGCTGCCGCTGGTGGCTCCGGGGCTGGCCGCAACCGCCATCCTCTGCTTTATCTTTTCGTGGAACGACTTCTTTTATGCCCTGATCCTGACGCGCACCCAGGCCGTCACGGCGCCAGTGGCGATCGTTAACTTTCTCCAGTACGAAGGGTGGGAGTGGAGCAAGATAGCGGCCAGCGGCACGCTGGTGATGCTGCCGGTGGTGGCGTTTACGCTGCTGGTGCGGCGCTATCTGGTCCACGGCCTGACCGCTGGCGGCCTGAAGGACTGATTTATGGCGACTATTACCTTAAGCAACATCCACAAGCGTTATGAAGATAACGTGATTATTAAAGGGCTGGATCTAACCATCCGCGAAGGAGAATTCGTGGCGCTGGTCGGGCCCTCCGGCTGCGGGAAATCGACCCTGCTGCGCATGATTGCCGGGCTGGAAAGCATCACCGACGGGGAAATAGCGCTCGATGGCGAAGTCATCAATGACCTCTCTCCGCAGGCGCGCAATATCGCGATGGTGTTCCAGAACTACGCGCTGTATCCGCATATGACGGTGGAGGACAACCTGGGCTTCTCGCTGAAAATGCAGAGCGTGAAGAAAGCTGAAATAGACGAGCGGGTAGCGAAAGTTGCCGCCACGCTCGGGCTGAGCAACCTGCTGAAACGCAAGCCGGGCCAGCTCTCCGGTGGGCAAAGGCAGCGCGTGGCGATGGGAAGGGCCATTCTGCGCAGCCCGCGCGTCTTTTTATTCGACGAGCCACTCTCCAACCTGGATGCAAAACTGCGCGTTGAGATGCGTACCGAAATCAAAGCGCTGCACCAGCGGCTGAACGCCACCATGGTCTACGTCACCCACGACCAGGTGGAGGCGATGACCATGGCGGACAGAATAGTGGTGCTTAAAGACGGGGTTATCGAGCAGGTTGGTACGCCTCTGGAGCTGTACGATCGCCCGCGCAATGCCTTTGTCGCCGGGTTTATCGGCTCGCCATCCATGAACCTGCTGAGCGGGACGGTCGACCGTGACTCGTTTATTACCGACGATGGCCTGCGCCTGCCGCTGAACAATGTCCCGGCGGCGAACCATGGCAAACGCGTGCTCTACGGCGTGCGCCCGGAGCACTTCACCCAGGTTAATCAGGGCGGGGTAGTCGCGGAGGTCAACGTGGTGGAGCCGACGGGAGCGGAAACGCAAATCGCCCTTAATATCGGTAAACAAAAGGCTATCGCCGTGTTTCGCGAAAGGGTACAGACGACGCCGGGCAGCGCCATGCAATTACAGCCGGACGTGTCACAGATGCATCTGTTTGATGAGCAGAGCGGATTGCGGATTAACTAAACGGAGAATGACGCTGATGGGCGTCATTCTCCGTTTTTCTACTCTTTTGCTACCGCATCCAGCACGCGAACCAGCTGCGTAACAAACCCATATTCATTGTCATACCAGGCAACGGTCTTCACCAGCTGCAGGTCACCGACCTCGGTAACTTCGGTTTGCGTGGCGTCGAATACCGAGCCGAAATGGGTGCCAACGATATCAGACGAGACGATCTCTTCATCCGTATAGCCGAACGATTCATTGCCTTCGGTGGCCTTTTTCAGCGCGGCGTTGATTTCATCGACCGTGACTTTTTTCTCTAAAATCGATACCAGTTCGGTGACCGAACCGGTCAGCGTCGGCACGCGCTGGGCATGGCCTTTAAGCTTGCCCTGAAGTTCCGGAATAACCAGCCCGATGGCCTTTGCTGCCCCGGTAGTGTGGGGAATGATGTTCTGCGCGGCGGCGCGCGAAGCGCGTAAATCCTTCCCACGCGGGCCATCAACCAGCGACTGCGTCCCGGTATAAGCGTGAATAGTGGTCATGGTGCCGAGCTTAATACCAAAGTTGTCGTGCAGGGCTTTCGCCATAGGGGCCAGACAGTTGGTGGTACAGGAGGCAACAGAGAGGATTTTATCTTCCGGCGTAATAGTGTTGCAGTTGACGTTAAAGACGATGGTTTTCATGTCGCCAGCCGGAGCGGAGATCAGTACTTTTTTAGCTCCCGCATCCAGGTGCGCGCTGGCCTTCTCTTCGGAAGTGTAGAACCCGGTGCATTCAATGACAATCTCCACGCCATCATTGCCCCAGGGGATATTCTTCGCGTCTTTCTCGGCGTAAACCTTAATTGTCTTGCCGTTGACCACCAGCGCGTCGTCGGTATGTTCCACGGTGCCGTCAAAGTTGCGGTAGCTGGAGTCGTGCTTCAGCAGGTAGGCCAGCACTTTCGGGGAGGTGAGGTCGTTAATAGCAACGATTTCCACGTCGCTTTTCGTTTCCAGAACACGGCGCAGCACCAGGCGTCCAATGCGGCCAAAGCCATTAATACCAATTTTTTTCATGACGGGATCCTCATTATTTACAGTTGGAAGTAGCAAAAACCGTAATCACCACTAGTGATAGCTCATAATGAGAGGGGCCGCAAACCGGGCCGACGGGCGTGATTTGCTGGCTAATTTCGTCAGATGTTAATGATTTTTTAAGATGTAGCCGCTATCGTGGTGCCATTAGCGATTTGGGTCAGGACTTTTAAATGCGCAGCAAATACACCTCGTTACAGATAACCCTCCACTGGCTGGTTTTTCTTTTAATCGTCACGGCCTACTGCGCCATGGAGCTGAAAGGCTTTTTCCCGCGCAGCTACCGTCCGGTGATTAACGCCACCCACGTAACCTGTGGGCTAAGCGTGCTGGTGCTAATGGTTTTGCGCCTGCTGGTCAGACTCAAATACCGCGCGCCGGCCATCACGCCAAAACCCCATCCTGCCATTATCGGCGTTTCCCATCTGGTGCACACCATCATCTATCTGATGTTTATCGTGCTGCCGGTTATGGGCTTCCTCACCGTCTACTACAAAGGCAGCGACTGGTCGGTTCTGGGTATTCCCATGCCGCACGCGCCGGAACTGGATGAAGATCGCCAGTTCACCATGAAGGAAATCCATGAGCTGATTGCCAATACGGGCTATTTCGTGATTGCTATCCATGCCTTCGCGGCGCTGTTCCATCATTACATCTGGAAGGACAACACGCTGGTGCGCATGCTGCCGGGTAAGCGGGAGTAATTTTTTAGGCCAAACCACGCAGGTTTTCCGTAAGGGGGAGGAAACAAGGTAGTTGCAGAACACGCCGACTACCGGGCGATAAGGCTTTACAGGGGTTACCCCACTCCGGGCAGAGAATGATCTCTCTGTTATGCTAAGTCAGATCGCCTGGAAATAATGTGAAGGGGGAAGTTCGTTCTTTTTTATATATATTAACCCGCCTGTAAATTCAGAAAAACGCGTGAAGATTATTAAGTTTGTTCGCAATCAATTTTATTTTATTCGAATGCGCGAGACATAATTACGGCTTAGCCTAATTATATTGGTAGATTGTAGCAGTGCTTAACTTTTGTTATTGCCTGCTGGAGTCATCACTTCCGTTTTATTTGCTTTACGCCGCAGCAAAGTTGACGTTAGAATCAACATGTATATTTTCCGTGGTGACACTGTACTCGTCAAAGAAATTAATTTATTCAGCGGATGAATATTTTTTGCCTGAATCATTTTAGAAAGAAATATCTCGCGAGCGAAATTATTAATTTACATCGTCTGACGAGCGGTTCCCAAATAAAAAAGTTGAGCCGTTCCTAAAGCTCCTGATATCTGTGAGTTCAGCAATGTGGAGGAATTATGAGTGCAAATCCTGTTGTAAGATTCAGCCACAGCCACCACCTGCTGGCGGTAAAAGGGTGCGGCTCGGATCTGGACGTGCTGGCGTTTGAAGGCGATGAGGCCATGAGCGCGCCGTTCAGCTACCGGATTGAATTCACCAGCGCTGACCATGCCATCAGTAAAGAAATGATGCTGATGAAAGCAGCCTCCCTGACGCTGCAGGCCCCGGTGGACCAGGGCTACGGCATCAAAATGCAGCAGGCCGTGCGTACCCTTCAGGGGGTGGTGAGCGGCTTTGAACGCCTCAGCACCTCAAAGGATGAAACCCACTACGCCCTGACGCTGCAGCCGCGCCTGGCGCTGCTTGACCGTTCGCACCAGAACGCCATTTATCAGGATATGTCGGTCCCGCAGATTGTGGAAAAAATCCTGCGCGAGCGCCACAGCATGCGCGGTCAGGATTTTCTGTTCTCGCTCTCAAAAGAGTACCCGCGCCGTGAGCAGGTGATGCAGTACGGCGAGGATGACCTGCACTTTATTACCCGCCTGCTGGGTGAGGTCGGCATCTGGTTCCGCTTTACCACCGACACGCGCCTGAACATCGACGTGGTGGAGTTTTACGACGGTCAGCAGGGGTATGAAAAAGGCCTGACGCTGCCATCGGTGCCGCCGTCGGGCCAGCATTCGGACGGTGTGGACTCGGTGTGGGGGATGGAGAGCCATCATAACGTGGTGCAGAAGCAGGTCAGCACCCGGGATTACAACTACCGGCAGGCCACCGAAGATATGAATACGCAGGTGGATGTGACGCGCGGAGACGCCACCACCTGTGGGGAGGCCTATCACTACGGCGATAATTATCTGACACCGGGAAGTGCGTATGACCGCCATCCGGCCCCGGAGTCCGGGGCGTTTTACGCCCGCATTCGCCATGAGCGCTACCTGAACGGCCAGACGCAGACCCGTGCCATCACCAGCTGCCCGACGCTCTTTCCGGGGCAGGTGCTGAAAGTCACCGGCGGGTACGAAGTGGCCGACGTATTTGCCCGTGGTGTGGTCATTACGGCGATGCACAGCCATGCGCGGCGGGATGAGGACTTTGGCGTTCACTTCGACGGTATCCCGAACAACCCTGATTTTAGTTTCCGCCCGCAGCCTGGCTCACGCCCGGTGATGGCCGGCACCTTACCGGCCCGCGTGACCAGTACCACCGAGAACGACACCTACGGCCACATCGATAAAGACGGTCGCTATCGCGTCAGCATGCTGTTTGACCGTGATAACTGGGAAACCGGGTTCGAGAGCCTGTGGGTGCGTCAGTCCCGCCCGTATGCAGGGGATACCTACGGCCTGCACCTGCCGCTGCTGGCGGGCACCGAAGTGGCGATTGGCTTTGAGGACGGTAACCCGGACAGGCCGTACATCGCAGGCGTGCTGCACGACTCGGCGCACGGCGACCACGTCACCATCCGCAACTACAAGCGTAACGTCCTGCGGACGCCTGCGAACAACAAAATCCGCCTCGATGACAGCCGCGGCCAGGAGCATATCAAGGTCTCCACGGAGTACGGCGGCAAGAGTCAGCTGAACCTGGGCCATCTCGTCGACAGTGAAAAACAGAAGCGCGGTGAGGGCTTTGAGCTCAGAACCGACGGCTGGGGCGCGATACGGGCACAGAAGGGGCTGTTCATCAGCGCTGATGGCCAGACGAAAGCGCAGGGCCAGGTGCTGGAGATGCAGCCAGCGCTCGCACGGCTTTCAGCAGCATTAGTGGAAATGGAAACGCTTGCCGCCAGCGCACTGCAGGCCCAGGCGCTGGCTGCAGATGTGAGTCGCCAGCAAAAACGCCTGAAGGAAAAAATAGAACGGCTGCATGAAGAGGTGATCCTGGCGAGCGCACCGAAAGGCATGGCGCTGGTGAGCGGTGAAGATATGCAGCTGTCAGCCAGCGAAAATCTGACGCTGACGGCGGGCAGGCAGCTGGATATTGGTGTCCGGAAGGACTTCACCCTTGCGGCAGGAAAGCAGCTCAGCCTGTACAGTCGTGAAGGGGCAAAACTGTTCAGCTCGCACAGCGACATTGATATTCAGGCGCAGGGCGGAAATATCACCACCTGGTCGACGCAGGACACGCATATTTCGAGTGGCAGGAAGCTGGTCGTCACGGCCCAGGATGAGCTGACGCTGGTCTGCGGCGGGGGATATATCAAAATCAAAGGCGGGAACGTTGAGATTGGCGGGCCGGGCAAACTGCTGATTAAGAATACGGGTATTAAAAAGGCCGGCTCCGGCAGTATGCAGGGGGTGATGAAATCGTTTGAGCCGGAGAGCTTTGATGAGAAATTTAAACTGACCCATAGCCTGACACAAGAACCATTAGCTAACCAGCGATACCGTATTAGGTTACCTGGTGGAAAAGTGGTTGAAGGCGTTACGTCTGAAACTGGAGAAACGTCGCTAACCCAATCGCAGGCGACTGATGACATGGAAATCACCTGGCTGGAGAGAGTAATTAAATGAAGGATAAAACGTTAATCATTATAGCTGGCTTCTGTGTGTTATTTATTGTTGGATTGATAGTATTATCCAATTTACCCACCGTGGGTGGGAGTTTTGGCTACGGAATGCCCCGTCCAGCCAGGGCTGATAATGACGACAGGGTCGTGGTGACAGATGCACCGCCGCAGGTGGTATTCAGGATTGACGATCACCGCTTTCTGACGCTGGAGAACTATATTGCCTGTGATAAAAGCGGGCAGATTTATTACCACGATACGAAGATGGGGATTAAAACCAGAGTCGATACGGTTAACCGGGATCATCGTAAAGATGACGGAACGTTAATAAAAAACTATCTGGTAGGCGATGAGCAGATCCAGTTAAAAAATGTCGAAAATGGCATTATGGCCTATAGCGGTATATTGCTGTACGACGCGACTAATGGGGCGCTGGCGTTTCCCTATGTCAATAATACCTGGAGCGGTTGCGATAATAATCGGGGCTGTGACTTAGGAGCAATGGTTTCAACGGATGGGGGAAGATCATTTTATGATCGCATTTATGAAAGATCTTCTAATAACCCCAGTGTCCGGACAGTATTTACAGTCGGTAATGATGCTTTTTACAGAGGTAATGATTACGGCTATGGGGTGAAGAGAATACCTTTTGCTTATGGTGAGATTACTGGAAAGGGGAGCCTTACCAGAGACGTCACAGAAAACAGAGACGTAAAATTTGATAAGGAAACCCTGAAAAACAGAAAATACGATATTCGCTTTCATTGTGATAACACGATTAAGCCAACAAAAGTTCAGTTTGTGAAATTTAAACGGACGGTGGAAGAATGAGCAAAAATAATACGGAGCCAACCCGGGTACTGGAAACCTGCGCTGATGACTGAAGGCGTTACGTCTGAAACTGGAGAAACATCGCTAACTCAGTCGCAGGCGACTGATGACATGGAAATCACCTGGCTGGAGAGAGTCATTAAATGAAGGATAAAACGTTAATCATCATAGCTGGCTTCTGTGTGTTATTTATTGTTGGATTGATAATATTATCCAATTTACCCACCGTGGGCGCGAGTTTTGGCTACGGAATGCCCCGTCCAGCCAGGGCTGATAATGACGACAGGGTCGTGGTGACAGATGCACCGCCGCAGGTCGTGTTCCGCATTGACGATCACCGCTTTCTGACGCTGGAGAACTATATTGCCTGTGATAAAAGCGGGCAGATTTATTACCACGATACGAAGATGGGGATTAAAACGAGAGTCGATACTGTTAATCGTGACTACCATAAGGATGACGGAATAGTTGTAAAAAACTATCTGGTAGGCGATGAGCAGATCCAGTTAAAGAATGTCGAAAATGGCATTATGGCCTATAGCGGTATATTGCTGTACGACGCGACTAATGGCGTGCTGGCTTTCCCCTATGTTAATAATACATGGAGCGGATGCGATAATAATCGGGGGTGCTATCAGGGAGCGATGGTTTCAACAGATCAAGGCAGAACATTCTATGGCCGTATTTATGAAAAGTCTTTTAATGGGCCAAGTATTAGTACTGTGATTACTGTTAGTAATGAAGCTTTCTACAGAGGTAATGATTACGGTTATGGAGTAAAGAAAATACCTTTTGTTTATGGAAAAAAACTTACGGATAATGTCACTGAAAACAACGAGGTTAAATTTGATAAGGAAACCCTGAAAAACAGAAAATACGATATTCGCTTTCATTGTGATAACACGATTAAGCCAGCGGAAATTCGATTTGTTAAATTCAAACGGACGATGGAAGAATGAGTAAAAATAATACGGAACCAACCCGGGTACTGGAAACCTGCGCTGATGATAATGGTCGCCCTTTTTGGAAAAGTTTTGCTTCTCCTAAATCTGTGAAAGTGCGTGGTGAGTGTCAGCTTCCGCCCCATTTACCTGGGATTGTTATTTTTGTTCACGGTGTTAACTCTACCGGAGAGTGGTATGAAATTGCGGAAAAAAACCTTTGTGCAGGATTTAACGATCGGCTTGGGCTTACCGATACCCGCTATAAGTTAAGCAAAAATATTTATAGCTGCGATGGCGACGCTGCTGATAAGGGATTCAGGCGATTAGTGCAGGAAGGTCGTTCTCCGGTGATCCGGTTTTACTGGGGTTATCGTTCTGCCGAAGGGGAGGAGGGGAAATATAAAATCCCGCTGGTCAATATTCGTAATGAAGATTATCACCAGCTTATCGCGGAGGGCATGCCTGAAGAAGAGGTTCGGAAAAAAGGCCCCTTTTTCTGGGGCGGGGGGCCGTTTCAGAACGGTACCACCCAACTGGTGTCACTGTGGAGTAAAGCGGGGTTTAAAGCGAACGTTCTGGGCGTGGTTCCCGTTCAGCAGTTTGCCCCCGATCTGGATCGTCTGTTAACTGACGCCCCGCCCAGAGAATACTACGCCCATGCGGCAAAGCGCCTGGCGGATTTAGTGGATTTAATTCGTGAACAATACCCTCACGATACGGTAAGTATTATCTCCCACAGCCAGGGGACGATGATTGCCATGGCGGCGACAGCGCTGGCTAAAAAAGCACCTGATGCGCTGTTTATTCTTAACTCGCCGTATGCCATGGAAGCCAAAATGACAGACAGCCTGGCCCTGCCTGCTGATGAAGTCTCTTCGGGCACTGCCCGTAGCCAGACGTTATCGGCAATTGTGGATAAAATTGCCGCACGGGCCGGGGTCTTAAAACCCGACGATTATAATGCACTGTGCGTCGGAAAAACGGACGATAAAAAACGCTGGGCGCCGGATGTAACCTTGCCCTCAGCAAGTGTTGAAGCAAGAATCCCGGAGCGCGATAACCATGGGCGGTTTTATATTTACTGCAACCCGCATGACAGGGTGATGGGCGCCAGCCCACTCCTGAGCCTTGGCTGGCAGGGGCTGAAAAACAACCCGGATGGCAGTCCCCACCCTTTGCTTGAACAGCATAAAGGGCACCTTTACCAGCGTATTCTGGCACGCTGGCTCCCCTGCGGCGATACCCCGGAGCCCAGAACCTCCTTTACCCCAACCGATGGTAAGCCATTCTGGGATGATGATGGCGACTGGTTAACCTATAACAATCCGGGCTACTGGACACTGAATGTTAATGGTGAAAAGGTTCCTAAACCAATTAAGGTAGTTGAGTTAACACAATTAGGATTTGATCAGACACGTGGTGGTAAAAAAGAAATTCCGGGTGAAAAATATGGTTATGGATGGGGACAGCTTGATAAAGATGCGCATGAAAAAAATAATTTAGATATTCCCAATGACGATACCTATCAGAACTATATCAATCTGTACCCATTTGAACAGGTTCTGACGGGGTATGAGCAGGTTGGTTATACCCGTCTTCCCCGCTATCGTCGTGAAACGGTGGAAGAACGCCATATCCGCGTGGGGAAATATATCTCCCAACCTACGGATCACAGCACCTTGCCTAAAAGCGAAATGTTTATGCGTCGGGTTGTCGCCTATGATATTCCGATCGGGTTTTGTGATGCCAGTCGAAATAAAGCCTTCATGGCAAAGTTAAGGGCTTTTGCTGACTGGACGCAGGGTTATGACAGTTATATGGAGAAAGGGATATTGAATGTGCCTCCAAAACCTGAAATCTTAAATGATGAGTCTACCTCTGATGTGACCGAGAGAAAGAATCGTAGCATGGGACGGCCTGTAGCCAAAAACCACTGGTAAAGGGAATTAAGATACCGTACCAGGTTACCTGGTGGAAAAGTGGTTGAAGGTATTACCTCTGAAGCTGGAGAAACCTCTTTAACCCAATCGCAGGCGACTGATGACATGGAAATCACCTGGCTGGAGAGAGTAATTAAATGAAGGATAAAACGTTAATCATTATAGCTGGCTTCTGTGTGTTATTTATTGTTGGATTGATAATATTATCCAATTTACCCACTGTGGGCGGGAGTTTTGGCTATGGAATGCCCCGTCCAGCCAGGGCTGATAATGACGACAGGGTCGTGGTGACAGATGCACCGCCGCAGGTCGTGTTCCGCATTGACGATCACCGTTTTCTGACGCTGGAGAACTATATTGCCTGTGATAAAAGCGGGCAGATTTATTACCATGATACAAATTTGGGCATTAAGACCAGGGTTGATACCGTTGATCGCGATTACCATAAAGATGACGGAACAGTGATAAAAAACTATCTGGTAGGCGATGAGCAGATCCAGTTAAAGAATGTAAAAAATGGTATTATGGCCTATAGAGGAATATTGCTGTACGACGCGACTAATGGCGCGCTGGCTTTTCCCTATGTTAATAATACATGGAGCGGATGCGATAATAACCGGGGGTGCTATCAGGGAGCGATGGTTTCAACGGATGGAGGGAAAACATTTTACGATCGAATTTACGAAAAATCCTCAAGTCATCCTCATAGTGGTACTGTTTTTACGGTTGGTAATAATGTTTTCTTTAGAGGTGATGACTATGACTATGGGATAAAGAGGATACCTTTTGTTTATGGTAAAAGCCTTTCGGATAACGTTACTGAAAACAGAAGCGTTAAATTTGATAAGGAAACCCTGAAAAACAGAAAATACGACATTCGTTTTCATTGTGATAGCAATATTAAGCCAACGAAAATTCGATTTGTGAAATTTAAAAGGGAGATGAAAAGTGAATAATAACAGCGCTGAGCCAACGCGGGTCCTGGATACCTGTATTGATGATAATGGGCGTGCCTCCTGGAAAAGCTTTGCCACTCCTAAATAAGGCGTGAGTATGCTTATACTATTTTTTATATTTAGCGTGCTTTATAGAGTCAAATGAAATAGTTAAAAAGGAAATGGAAAATGGAGAAAAACGTTGTTGTTTTAGGGGATGCCACTACGCATGGTGGCAAAGTCACTTCAGCCTCGTCCAGCTTCGATATCTCAGGGAAGAATGCTGCGCTTTTACACGATACTGTTTCATGCCCGAAGCACGGCACAAACAAAATCATTGAGTGCGATGTTTCTGCATATGAAGAAAACGGTCGTGGAATCGTATTGCATGGTTGTAAAACGCAGTGCGGCGCGCGTGTCATTGCAAGCCGGCAGGATATGGAGGTTAGCTGATGGGATGGTCTCTGCCGGAGGTGCCTGAAAAAGAGCGGGCACCAGCCTGGTCGCCGTGGATCTGTCTGTTGATTATTATCCTGGGTTTTTTCATTGGGTTGCTTGTTGCTGTACTAAAATCCCCAACCACAGGATTACCTTCGCTAAGCAGCGGGTACTGGCTGCCGCTGACAATTTGGACATTTACGGGCATTTTGGCCGTCATTGCTGTCTACAGTTTCTGCTGGGAAATGCTGGCAACTCGTGTCTGGAACTGGAATGAGTGGTGCCGGAACACGCGTCTGAAATGGCGCTTACGCGCGCATCAGCATCTTGTCATTCTCAGCCATGTTTTCATCGCCGCAGATACGGGATTGCTGTCTCGTCTTGCACATACACAAGAAGGGGATAGTGCGGACATACCGCCTTTAACGCTGTTGCCGGAAGAGCCCCTTACGCCCGGTATTTCACGTTTTGAGCAGCTACTTCGTCATCTCATTGCTCAGATAACGCCTTCTGTTCGTCGACGTTATCCCTCGGGCTCGCTCCAGATTATTGTTCAGACCAACGGTAGCGACAAAAACCGTGAATCTCATTTATTCCATCGTATCTGGTCAGCTGGTTCCCCTCCCTGGAAAGCTGAGATTCATTTTCAGGACGTAGACCCATCCTTTGATGACTGGAATCAGTTTATGGGGCCAACAAAGCGGCCCGTTCTGGTTCTGGTGATGCACTATCGGCTACCCGATGATGTTCTGCCTGAATTTGCCAGCGCGTTGTTTATGGTACATCCGTCGATGCTAAATCAAGGTGAAGGAAAAAATGCGTTGCGGCTTTTCCGGGCGATGCCGCTCAACACCCGTACGCTTGAAACGGAACTCAGTGAATTACGGGATATGGCCCTCACGCCTGCCAGCAAAAAACACCTTATCTGGCACAGTGGGCTGTCAGATGCACCACGGCAGTCGATTAGCAGGGTGCTGAATGATCTGTCGGTTCCTCTGTACGATGGCATTGGTACTGGCGGTGTTATTGACTATGACAGTGCATGCGTCCGGTATAGCGGTCTTGCTGGCTGGGCAATGATTGGGGCTGCGGCCGAGATGGCGGCTTATGGCCCCGCCTGCCAGTGGCTCCTCCTCGAAGGTGAAGATGATGCCTGGGCGGTGGCACTCGGAAACTCTGCCCCCGCAGTCGGGCACGATCATTCGGTTATTCAGCCACCCTTTCCCGGGGGGTCTGTGCTGATGGCATTACTGCTCAACGCAGGACTGTACAGCCTGATGATCCACTATTTCCCTTCAACTGCATTCTCCTCGTCAGGGATCGCTCTTCTTCTGCTGTCACTAATAGTGACATTGCCCGGGCTGGCCATTTTGTTGAGACGAATTATAGCCCATTTTCAGCGCCCTGAATTTATCAGGGTTGCACGACACTCCGGAAAGGAATAACCGGCATGAAAAAGGTTTCGAAACCCATGGGAGCGGGGCTACTTATCGTGGCAATCCTGTTTATGGTGCTCTTTGTTCTTGCACAGACAGCACAGTTGCCCTCCGGTAGCGGTGACGATAATTTCTGGTATGTGCTGGCAGGTTTCATCATCCTGAGTGCCACATTATGCACCGTGGTATTTTTTACTTTGCTCTGGCAACAAAATCCTTCTCCCGTTACGCCTGATGGTGAAAACAATCACAATGGAGAAAGAGCGTCGGATCAATATGATTATTCAGCACTGATCAAACATCTTAGAAGACGGTACTTGATCTTCTGGCGTCGTAAAACCCGCCTGCTGCTGATCACCGGCGACGAAGCCGCAATCGGGCAGCTGGTACCTGGCCTGCAGGAAAACCAGTGGCTTGAAGGTAACCGTACCGTTCTGCTTTACGGCGGCAGCCTGACCGCTGAGCCCGACAAGGAAAAATACACCGCGCTGCGCAAACTGCGCCGCGGACGCCCACTGGACGGGATTGTGCGTGTCATGCCGCAGTCGCTTAATCTGACCCCGCGGATAAGTGACAACGATTTACGCGGCCTGGAAAAAATCAGCGAGCTGCTCCGTTATTCCGCCCCGGTCTGGCTGTGGCAGCTGTGCGACAGCACCTGGCCGCAGGCAAAACGCACTGAACAGGCGGTAGGGGCCAGTTTCCCGCTGCGTGCTAAGCCTGACGATATTACCCGCCAGCTTGAGCTGATGCTGCCGGCACTGCGCACGCAGGGGGTGAGTCAGGTCGCTGAGAACAACGGCCACGACTTCCTGCTGCGCCTGGGCCAGCACCTCAAAGACGGCGGTATCGCCCGCTGGGCCCAGCAGCTGGTGCCATGGCTGTCTGCCTCACAGCAGCGCGTGCCGCTGCGTGGCCTGATGTTCAGCCTGCCGGAGAATCAACCCGCTGATACGTCAGAGGGAGCCGCTGCCTCTGCACTGGCCGATGCAGAAAAATATATCCCTGAATCACAACGCCATGCGCTGACCCTGCCGGTAACCTGGCAGGGCATCGTGGACGACTGTATCCGTATTCGTGGCAGCCGTGTCGGCATGGCCTGGGAGCAGACGCTTGCCTGGACGCTGATGGCTATTATTGGTGTCTGGGGGGCGGGGACGCTGCTGTCGTTTGCGGTCAACCGTCTGCAGATTGTCTCTGTGGCGCAGCAGGCGCATGCCCTGGTGGAGCATCCTTCCGTCTCGGATTACCAGCTGACGGCCCTGCATACGCTGCGTAATGACGCCGGCCGCCTGCAGCACCGTGTTCAGGAAGGTGCACCCTGGTACCAGCGCTTCGGTCTGGACCATAACCGGCAGCTGCTCGACGCGATGCTGCCCTGGTACGGCGTGGCGAACAACCGCCTGATACGCGACCCGGCAAATGCCGCCCTGACGCAGAAGCTCAGCGCGCTGGCAAACTCCGCGCCCAACGGCGACCAGCGGGCACGGCTGGCGAAGCCGGGCTATGACCAGCTGAAAGCCTGGCTGATGATGTCCCGTCCGGATAAAGCCGACGGCGCATTTTTCGCGCAGACCATGAAGGCCGTGCAGCCGACGCGCACGGGTATCTCAACCGGCCTGTGGCAAAGCCTGTCGCCGGATTTGTGGGCGTTTTATCTCTCCGCACTGCCAGCGCAGCCGCAGTGGAAAATCACCCCGGACATGCAGCTGGTCAGCCAGAGCCGCCAGGTGCTGCTGCAGCAGATAGGGCGGCGCAACGCGGAAAGCACGCTGTACGAGAACATGCTCAAATCCGTGCGTCGTAACTTTGCCGATGTCTCTCTGGAGGACATGACCAGCGGTACCGACGCCCGCCGCCTGTTTACCACCGATGAGGTGGTGCCGGGCATGTTCACCCGCCAGGCATGGGAAGGGGGCATTCAGCAGGCGATTGAGAAGGCGGCACGTTCACGCCGGGATGAAATTGACTGGGTGCTCAGCGACTCCCATCAGGCCGTATCGGCTGACCTGTCGCCGGAGGCCCTGAAGGCGCGTCTGACGCAGCGCTACTTCGCCGACTTTGCCGGCAGCTGGCTGAGCTTCCTCAACGGCCTGCGGCTTAATCCGGCAAATAATATTGCGGACGTCACCGACCAGCTGACGCTGATGAGCGATGTCCGCCAGTCTCCGCTGATTGCCCTGATGAACACCATTGCCTGGCAGGGGCAGACCGGCCAGCAAAGCGAAGGGCTTTCCGATTCCATCCTCAAATCGGCTAAAGACCTGGTGGGTGGAAAAGACAAACCCGCGATTGACCAGTCTGCATCAGGCCCGCAGGGGCCGCTCGATGAAACCTTTAGCCCGCTGCTGATGCTGATGGGTAAAAACAAAGGCAGCAACGTCATGCCGGCTGACACCTCCCTGAGCCTGCAGACGTATCTGACCCGCATCACCCGCGTGCGTCTGCGTCTGCAACAGGTGGCCAGCGCTTCCGACCCGCAGGAGATGATGCAGACCCTGGCGCAGACCGTGTTCCAGGGGAAAAGCGTGGACCTGACCGACACCCAGCAGTACGGCAGCCTGATTTCCGCAAGCCTTGGCGAGGAGTGGAGCGGCTTTGGCAGCACGATGTTTGTGCAGCCGCTGACCCAGGCCTGGGAGACCGTGCTTCAGCCGTCGGCGGCCAGCCTCAATGACAAGTGGAGCCGCTCCGTGGTGGCGAACTGGCACACCGCCTTTGACGGGCGCTTCCCGTTTGCGGCGAGCAAAAGTGATGCCTCCCTGCCGATGCTGGCTGAGTTTTTGCGCAAGGACAGCGGACGCATTGAGCGCTTCCTGACGACGGAGCTCAGCGGCGTGCTGCACAAGGAGGGCAGCCAGTGGGTGCCGGATAAGGTCAACGGCCAGGGGCTGAGCTTTAACCCGGCCTTCCTGCGGGCGATGAATCAGCTGAGCCAGCTGTCAGACATTCTGTTCACCGACGGCAGCCAGGGCATCAGCTTTGAGCTGCAGGCGCGTCCTGTACCGCAGGTGGTGGAAACCCAGCTGACCATTGACGGTCAGAAGCTGCACTACTTCAATCAGATGGCTGACTGGCAGTCCTTCCGCTGGCCGGGAGACACGTACAGGCCGGGAACCATGCTGACCTGGACCACCGTTAACGCCGGCGCGCGCCTGTTCGGGGATTACAGCGGGACCTGGGGCTTCATTCGCTGGCTGGAGCAGGGCAAACGCCGACAGCTCGACCGCAGCCAGTGGATGATGAGCTTTACCGCGCCGGACGGTCGAACCCTGCAGTGGGTGCTGCGCTCACAGCTGGGCAAAGGACCGCTGGCACTGCTGGCACTTCGCGGTTTCACGCTGCCGGACCAGATATTCAGTGTCGACAGCGCGGCCACGTTTGAGCCGTCTGGCACGGATGCCATTCCTCGGCCTGCTGGCGCCGGATAACACTGTGAAGGTTAGCCCGTACCGTGAAAATAGTTAAAAGATAATGATTACCCGGGCCCTAATTACATGTACGATACCCCCCTATAGTATCAGGAGGCCGCTATGCCCCATTCACCGGAAGACAAAAAACGCATTCTGACCCGCGTGCGCCGCATTCGCGGTCAGACGGAGGCGATTGAGCGCGCGCTGGAAAACGGCGATCCCTGCATCGCTATTCTGCAGCAGATCGCCGCCGTTCGCGGTGCCGCTAACGGCCTGATGGGCGAGATGATGGAAATCCACCTGAAGGATGAGCTGGTCGCGGGGGAGACCTCCGAGGAGCAGCGCGCCGTGCGTATGGCGGAAGTCGGTAATCTGATCCGCTCTTATCTAAAATAAATACATTCCCACCTGACGACGGAAGAAGACAATGAAATCACGTGCAGCAGTAGCATTCGGTCCGGGCAAGCCTCTGGAAATCGTAGAAATTGACGTCGCACCGCCGAAAAAAGGCGAAGTGCTGGTAAAAATTACCCATACCGGCGTGTGCCATACCGATGCCTTTACCTTGTCCGGCGACGATCCGGAAGGCGTATTCCCTGCGGTGCTGGGCCATGAAGGCGGCGGTATCGTGGTTGAAGTGGGCGAGGGCGTTACCAGCCTGAAGCCGGGCGACCATGTTATCCCTCTTTACACCGCCGAATGTGGAGAATGTAAGTTCTGTAAATCCGGTAAAACCAACCTGTGCCAGGCCGTTCGCACCACGCAGGGCAAAGGTCTTATGCCAGATGGCACCACCCGTTTCTCCTACAACGGCGAGCCAATTTACCACTACATGGGCACCAGCACCTTCAGCGAATACACCGTTGTGGCGGAGATCTCACTGGCGAAAGTAAACGAACAGGCTCCTCTGGATAAAGTCTGCCTGCTGGGCTGCGGCGTGACGACCGGTATCGGTGCGGTTCATAACACCGCAAAAGTTAAAGAAGGCGACACCGTAGCGGTATTTGGCTTAGGTGGTATTGGCCTTGCGGTCATTCAGGGTGCCGTACAGGCAAAAGCCGGGCGTATCCTGGCTGTCGATACCAACCCGGAGAAGTTTAAGCTCGCCACGGAGATGGGCGCGACCGACTGCATCAACCCAAAAGATTACGATAAGCCGATTCAGGACGTCATCGTTGAGATGACCGACGGCGGCGTGGACTTCAGCTTCGAGTGCATCGGCAACGTGAACGTGATGCGTTCCGCGCTGGAATGCTGCCATAAAGGCTGGGGCGAAAGCGTGATTATCGGCGTGGCCGGTGCGGGCCAGGAGATCAAAACCCGTCCGTTCCAGCTGGTGACCGGCCGCGTGTGGCGTGGCTCCGCATTCGGCGGCGTAAAAGGCCGTACGCAGTTACCGGGCATGGTAGAGGACGCGATGGCTGGAAAGATCAATCTCGATCCGTTTATTACCCACCGCCTGCCGCTGGAGCAGATTAACGAAGCGTTTGACCTCATGCACGAAGGGAAATCGATTCGTACCGTGATTCATTTCGGCGAGAAGTAAACTCATGCGGCGGATGGCATACGTGCTACTCCGCCCGTTTATTTAGCCAATGGTCGTTGGCGCTTTCTTTATTTGTACGTGGTGGTAACGTTCACGAAAATCCGCTGCGGCTTCTTCCGCGCTCTGGCGGATCTCATCGCTGTCGGCCTGATGGCGTAGCAGCATGTCTGCACTTTTTACTACCAGAAACAGATGCCCGTGTGACTCCGCCATCGTCTGGCCGGAGAAGAGTGCGGCGCTCATCAGCAGTAAAATCATTCCCAGCCTTGCGCGCAGTTTATTAACCATTTTCCCAAACCTCATTAACGTGACGGCCACACTGTATAGATAATTCCGGTAAGTGACTATTTGATTATTCAAAAGAGCGTTAAAGAATTGTCAGCAGTGTAAAAGAGGAGGGAGACTGAGTTCTGTTGATGAAAGGTTAAGTCTTTGTAGGGTGGATAAGCGCGAGCGTCATCCACCGCAAACAATCAGTGCGCGACGGATTTCGAAAATAAATTTATCACCAGCACGCCAATAATAATCAGCGCCATACCGGCGATTGCGGGCCAGTCCAGCTTTTGGCCTAAGAAAATCCAGCCAACTGCTCCAATCAACACAATGCCCGCGCCGGACCAGATGGCGTAAATCACGCCCGTGGGGATGGTGCGCATGGTCAGCGACAGGCAATAAAAAGCCACGGCGTAAAACAGCACGGTGGCAACGCTCGGCCACAGGCGGCTGAAGCCTTCGGAGAGTTTCAGGGAGGTGGTGGCAATCACTTCCGCCACAATGGCAATAATCAGCCAGGTATAGGTCATTTCAGTTATCCGTTTCAGTCAGGACCAGCGTGGAGCCGAGGAATGTAGCGATATTTAGTTTACCGGGCAAGCGCAGCCGCGTGATAAAGCGGTTTCTTGCCGGCAACCTAATATTCCGAAAGCCCCGCAAGAGCCCGCTCTCCGGCATCATCCACCGGCAGGTAAACCAGCAGGCGAGCACCGTCTCGTGGGGTAGAGAACCAGTTGGCCTGCTGCATCTGAACGGTGCCAATCTGCGGGTGGATGAACTCTTTGAGATGGTTTTCAATTCCTTTCACTTCATAACGCTGTTGCCACAAGGTCTTAAACTCTGCGGAGACGCGGGTAAATTGCTCCAGCAGCGCTTCCCAGCGTGGATTGCCCCTGTTTTCCGTCATGCCCGCGCGAAAGTAGCCCACGAACAACGGCATCAACGATTCTTTATCGCCCAGCCGGCTGCGCCAGGTTTCACTGGTCAGATACTGGTAAATGCAGTTGCGCTCTTCCTGTGGGACGCTATCCAGATCCACACCCATCAGCAGGCAAAAGTTGCGGTTGTAGCCGAGGATATCGAAATTGGGGGTCTGCATGCAGGCCGGGTTGGGCATCAGCGCGTCCAGCAGGCGGCGTGAGGCGGGGCTGAGGTTTTCACAGATTGCCGATGCGGGGATCTCAGAAGGTGACAGCCCCGCAAGGATAAACAGGTGGCGTGTTTCTACAGGACTGCACTGCAACGCGCTGGCGATGGCGGTCATGACGCTGACGGAGGGATTAACCTCGCGCCCCTGCTCAAGCCAGGTATACCAGGTGACGCCGACGTCCGCCAGCAGGGCGACCTCTTCCCGACGCAGCCCGGGTGTGCGGCGGCGACCGCTGCGCGGCAGGCCAAGACGCTGAGGGTCAAGGCTTTCCCTGCGGGTTCGCAGAAAAGCAGCGAGCATTTTTCGATTGTCCTCAAGCGTGGTGAGGCGCGGTTCAAAGTCGGTTACGGTGGCCATAGCAAACTCCTGCAGGGTAGTGCCAGTACCAGTATAAGCAGGAACTGGTACCCGGTTATGGATTGGTGAATGCTAGCCCGGTAACCTGAACCATGCAATGGAGTTCCTGATGAATATCACCCCTGTTTCTCTCGGGCGGGCCGGATTAATCCTGCTGCTGACAAGCCAGATGCTGCCGCTGATCGATACTTCAATCACCAATGTCGCCCTCGACTCAATCACCCGTTCGCTGGGAACCAGCCACACGCAGCTGGAGCTTATCGTCGCGCTGTACGGCGTCGCCTTTGCGGTCTGCCTGGCGGTGGGCAGCAAGCTGGGTGATAACCTGGGGCGCAGGCGCGTGCTGATGTGGGGCGTGGCCCTGTTTGGCATCGCCTCTTTGTTTTGCGGCGTTGCCCGCAGCGTTGAAAAACTGCTGGCAGCCCGCACCTTACAGGGTATGGCCAGGCGCTGATCGTCAACAGCTTTTATCGGCTGGGGATGAGAGATATCGCCCCGAACGATGCGGGGGCCGGAAGCGCGATTTTAAGCACGCTCCAGCAGTCCACCCTTGGGCTTGGTCCTGCAATCTTCGGCGCGCTGTTCCTGCAGTTTCGCGACCTTAGCCACGGGAATTATCTCACGGCGATGATGGGATTTACGGGAGTGGAAATTGCGATCATGCTGCTGCTGGCGGTGATTACGCTTCTGCGCAGGCAGCAGCTCCATAGCCCGATAGTCTGCCAGTCATGATTTAAATCCGGCTGCGTTCATCAGCAGCCGGAACACCATGCTCACGGCGGCGAGCAACAGCACGCTGCCTGCCCAGAGCGCCACCATCCATAACAGCTGTCTTATCTTGTTCATCAGTGATACCCCTCGCCGTGCTGCACTTTGCCCCGGAATACGTAGTAGCTCCAGAAGGTGTAAACCAGAATGATCGGGATAATAAACAGCGCGCCAACCAGCATGAACCCCTGGCTTTGCGGCGGGGCGGCGGCCTGCCATAGCGTGATGGACGGCGGGATAATCCAGGGCCAGATGCTGATCCCAAGACCGCTGAAGCCCAGAAATACCAGCGCAAGCGTAAGGACAAACGGCGTGCTGTGCAGGCTGGTACTGCTGCCCGCGCTGCGCCACAGCCACAGGCTGCAAAGCAGAACCAGTACCGGCACGGGCAGCAGCCAGAACAGGTTCGGCAGGCTGAACCAGCGGGCGGCAATCTGCTCATGCAATAGCGGCGTCCAGACGCTGACGATAGCGATAATAATCAGCAGCGCCAGCAGCAGCGGCTTCACTATCATGCGCATTTTGATCTGCAGAGGATCCTTGCTTTTCATCAACAACCAGCAGGCGCCGAGCAGGGCATAGGCCACCAGCAGGCCCGCGCCGCAGAACAGATTGAACGGCGTCAGCCAGTCGAGCTGCGTCCCCGCGAACGTTCGGCCCGCCACGGGGAAGCCAGTGATCACAGCACCCACCACCACACCCTGGCAGAACGTCGCCAGGATCGATCCCCCAAGAAACGCTTTATCCCAGAACGAACGATGTTCCGGCGTCGCTTTGAAGCGAAACTCAAACGCCACGCCGCGGAAGATTAAGCCGATCAGCATCAGCGTCAGCGGGATGGTCAACGCGTCGACAATCACCGCGTAGGCCAGCGGAAACGCACCGAACAGCGCCGCGCCGCCCAGCACCAGCCAGGTTTCATTGCCGTCCCAGACCGGCGCGACGCTGTTGATCATCACATCCCGGTCGTCAGCGCTGCGGATAAAGGGAAACAGGATGCCGATGCCCAGATCGAAACCGTCCATGACGATATACATCAGCGTGGCAAAGACGATAATCACAAACCAGATAACGGAAAGATCGATACCCATCAGCGTGTCTCCTCCAGAGATTCATTCACCGCAGAGAGCGAGCGGGCAGGGGTGCCAGGGGCGGCGGGCGGATGCGCATCAAAGGGCTGCGGGCCTTTTTTGATTAGCCGCACCATGTAGCTGTAGCCCACGCCGAATACCGACGTATAGACCACAAAGAACGTCAGCAGGCTGATGCTCATTTGCAGATTACCGTGCGCGGATACCGCGTCTTTGGTGCGCAGCAGGCCATAAACCACCCACGGCTGGCGTCCCACCTCGGTGGTCACCCAGCCGGCAAGAATGGCTATCAGCCCGGACGGCCCCATCCATAACGCGAAATGCAGGAAGGGGCGACTTTCAAAAAGCCGATCTTTGTAACGCAGCCAAAGGCTGATGGCGCCGAGGAGGATCATCAGCATGCCGAGCCCGGCCATGATGCGGAACGACCAGAACACCATCGTCGAGTTTGGCCTGTCCTCCTTCGGAAACTCTTTCAGCGCGGGAACCTGTTTCTCCAGGCTGTGCGTGAGGATCAGGCTGCCAAGCGCGGGGATTTCCAGCCCGTAGCGCGTGCGCTCCTGTTCCATATCCGGCCAGCCGAACAGCAGCAGCGGCGTTGGCTCGCCGGGAATGTTTTCCCAGTGGCCTTCAATGGCGGCAATTTTTGCAGGCTGATGCTTCAGCGTATTCAGACCGTGCATATCGCCAATCAGCGCCTGAAGCGGGGCGACGATGACCGCCATCCACAGCGCCATAGAAAACATCGTTTTAATGGCCGGCGTTTTGTTGCCGCGCAACAGATGCCAGGCCGCAGAAGCGCCAACAAAAAACGCGCTGCTAAGAAACGCTGCGACGGACATATGCAACAGGCGGTAAGGGAAGGAAGGATTGAACACCACCGCGAACCAGTCCACCGGGACAACCTGCCCGTTGTGGATTTCAAACCCCTGCGGCGTCTGCATCCAGCTGTTGGAAGCGAGGATCCAGAACGTTGAAATAATGGTGCCCAACGCGACCATACAGGTGGCAAAGAAATGCAGGCCCGGGCCGACGCGCTGCCAGCCGAAAAGCATCACGCCAAGAAAGCCGGCCTCCAGGAAGAAGGCGGTCAGCACTTCGTAGGTCAGCAGCGGGCCGGTAATGCTCCCGGCAAACTGGGAAAAACCGCTCCAGTTAGTGCCGAACTGGTAGGCCATCACCAGCCCGGAGACCACGCCCATGCCGAAGTTAACGGCGAAGATCTTCGACCAGAAATGATAAAGCGAGCGGTAAACGGGATTTCTGGATTTCAGCCATAGCCCTTCAAGCACCGCCAGGTAGCTGGCAAGCCCAATAGTGATGGCCGGGAAGATAATGTGAAAGGAGACAGTAAATGCAAACTGAATCCTCGCCAGGTGAAACGCATCTAAACCGAACATGCAAATCTCCGTATAAAAAACATTCATCTCGATTGTAGGCCGCACTAAGTCTGGGTTGTAGAAACAAACTGTAAGCATAAAACCATAACAGTTTCCTCCCTTACACATTCTTCCCCTAACCCGCAAAACTATTTATATCTTATTGTTTTTAAGCAATTACTCATGCTGGGATTGATAGGGGTGAGCCTCATAGTTGTTGCTCAACTTGCTGAAAAATCTATATTTATCGATGTCGCGATTAAACTGGATCCTCGCCAGGTGAAACGCATCTAAACCGAACATTTACAACCTCAAAGCACAATAACGACGAGGCTATGGTAGTGCGTTGCTGCAGGCCATGGCAGAAACCGAAAGCGCTTATTTAGCTATAACAGTTTTTGAAAATGGCGTATTTTTAACGGACTGATATAGACACGGAGAGCGGAATCGAGATGAAGAAATATCAGCAGCTGGCGCAGCAGATTAAAGACCAGATTGAGCTAGGCGTCTGGCTGCCGGGGGACAGACTGCCGTCCCTGCGCGAGCAGGTGACCAACAGCGGCATGAGCTTTATGACCGTCGGCCACGCTTATCAGGTGCTGGAAAGCCAGGGTGTGATTGTGGCCCGTCCGCAGTCCGGCTATTACGTTGCGCCGCGCCAGGTTGCCCGGACGACTCCCGCGCCCGCAAAGGTGATGAGCGACGAAACGGTAGACATTAACACCTATATCTTCGACGTTCTCCAGGCCAGCTGCGACGCCTCGGTGGTGCCGTTTGGCTCCGCTTTTCCCGATCCCCGCCTGTTTCCACTCCAGCAGCTAAACCGATCCCTGGCGACGGTGGGGCGTACCGTTGCGGCAATGAGCGTGATAGAAAATCTCCCGCCGGGCAACGAGGCGCTGCGTCACGCCATCGCCAGGCGTTACGCCCAGCAGGGGATGCAGGTTTCGCCTGACGAAATTGTTATTACTGCGGGGGCGCTGGAGGCGCTGAATTTAAGCCTCCAGGCCGTCACCGGGCCGGGGGACTGGGTGATAGTCGAAAACCCCTGTTTCTACGGCGCGCTTCAGGCGCTGGAGCGTTTACGGCTTAAGGCCGTTTCAGTGGCAACCGATCCGCAGCACGGCATCGATATGGCGGCGCTGAAACAGGCGCTGAACGACTATCCGGTTAAGGCCTGCTGGCTGATGACCAACAGCCAGAACCCGCTTGGCGTGACCCTGACGCCGGAGAAAAAACGGCAGCTGGTGACGCTGCTGCAGGAGCATAACGTCACGCTTATCGAGGATGATGTTTACAGCGAACTGTACTTCGGACGGGAGCGACCGCTTCCGGCCCGCGCCTACGACGAGCAGGGCATCACGCTGCACTGCTCCTCCTTTTCGAAGTGCCTGGTGGCTGGTTTTCGCATTGGCTGGGTGGCGGCAGGGAAACATGCAAGGCGCATCCAGCAGCTACAGTTAATGAGCACGTTATCCACCAGCACCCCGATGCAGCTGGCGCTGGTGGACTATCTGGCGACCAAACGTTACGACACGCACCTGCGCCGCCTGCGGCGGGTGCTGGCCGAACGCAAACAGCATGCCTGGCAGGCGCTGCACGCGGTCATGCCTGTGGACGTAAAAATTCACCACAGCGAAAGCGGCTATTTTTTATGGCTGGAGCTTCCGGAGGGGATGGACGCCAGCGTGCTCAGCGAGCGGGCCATCGCCCACAAAATCAGCATCGCGCCCGGGAAGATGTTTACCACAGGGAACGCCTGGGCCAACTATTTCCGGCTTAATGCCTCCTGGCTGTGGGGGGAAAGAGAGCAGCAGGCGGTGGTGACGTTGTCACGTTTAATCAAAGAGATGAGGGAGTCCTGATGTACTACCGGACCGATCGGCTAATACTGCGCCCGTGGCGAGAAAGCGACAGGCGGCCCTTTGCCAGCCTGAACGCCAGCCCTGACGTCATGCGCTATTTCCCTAACACGCTGACGCCAGCAGAAAGCAACGGCATGGTCGATGTTATCGAACAAAAGATGGCAATCAACGGCTGGGGCCTCTGGGCCGTGGAGGAAAAGCGCAGCGGGGCGTTTATCGGCTTCGTCGGGCTTAACGTCCCGTCTTACCCGCTGCCATTTTCCCCCTGTATTGAGATTGGCTGGCGGCTGGATAGCTCGTTCTGGGGCAAAGGCTATGCGCCGGAAGCCGCACGCAAAGCTCTGGAGATTGGCTTTGAACAGTATGGGATGTCAGAAATTGTCTCTTTCACGGCTATGGTGAATACCCCTTCTCAGCGCGTGATGGACAAAATCGGCATGGTGCGCGGTGAGGAATTCGACCATCCGGCGCTTGAGGCAGGCCATCCGCTGCGGCGGCATGTGGTTTATCGGATAAAAAAGAGCTGAATCACAGCGGCGAAATTTAATTCTGGAAGACGCCTCGCATTTGTGCGACATTTTGTCGCGCGTAGCGATTTATTGCGCTTTACTCTTTATAACTGAAGGTCACAAGGAGGTGATGGAGCATGAACATGGCTATTAGCATACGGTTAGATGACCAGTTTGTAGCGGATGTCAAAATTCACGCCGACGCCTGCAGCCGAAGCGTGCCGAAGCAGATCGAATACTGGGCGAAGATTGGGCAAATTGTTGAGGATAACCCGGATCTTCCGTTCAGCTTTATCAAAGAGACGATGCTGGCACAAAGCGAAATGGAAAATGGCAGAGTGCAGAAATATGTCCGCAGAACGAAAAAGCAAACCCCTGACTGTCTATGAAACGGCCCGCTTCGGCAAGGCGCTGGCAAAGTTGCCGTACCCGCTGCTGACGCAGGTTGAAGATGAAATTGAGAAAGTCATTGCTCACCCGGAAATAGGTGAGCGCAAAAAAGGCGATCTTGCCTACCTGCGCGTCCATAAATTTCATCTGAACAGCCAGCTCGCGCTGCTGGGCTACAGCTGGGTTGATGCGCGCCTGGCGCTTTACTTGTTAAGCCTCGGCGCACATGAAAACTTCTACCAGATGCTAAAGCGCCAGCGTAAAGCCGATCTGCAGTTAATGAATAAATAAGGCACGGCGGCGGGGCGCTAAAGCTTATCCGCCCTGTAGTTAGGTCGCCTGTAGGGCGGATAAGCCTGCGTCATCCGCCAGCAGTCAGGAGGTAATCTCAACAAGATTACCCAATTACCGCTTCCTTGAAGCTTTCCCCAGTCAAGATTGTTGGTCCATAGTGCAATATGCGCAACCTGCATTCACCCCCTCCATCCATATGAAATTATTATAATTTGCAATAAGCGGGCTGCCAGGAAGCGCAGCGGTGACCTGCTGTCTACACTTAAAAAACACAGGCTTATGTTAACCCGCGCCTGCGATCCTGCGTGCGGGTTTACTGCGCGGTCTATCACAGGCTGACGAAATTTTTCACCTGGTACATACAGGATATATTGGCTCAGGCTATTGTTTTTGGATGGGGAATAACTTCAGGGGTATCACTATGCAAAGCCAGCTGTTGATAGGCGGTCAGTTAGTGGATGGGCTGGGCGAGAAGCTGCCGGTTTATAATCCGGCCACCGGAGAAGTGCTGCTGGAGATAGCCGAAGCGACGGTTGAGCAGGTTAATGAGGCGGTGACGGCGGCAGACGCGGCGTTTACGTCGTGGGGCCAGACAACCCCTAAAGAACGAGCGGAGCATCTGCTGAAGCTGGCGGATGTTATTGAACAAAATGCTGAGGTTTTCGCCCGCCTGGAATCGCAGAACTGCGGTAAGCCTTACCACTGCGTACTGAATGATGAGATTCCTGCGGTGGTAGATGTTTTCCGCTTCTTCGCCGGTGCGAGCCGCTGCCTGAATGGCCTGGCCGCCGGGGAGTACCTCAGCGGGCATACCTCCATGATCCGCCGCGACCCGGTGGGCGTGGTGGCGTCGATTGCGCCGTGGAACTATCCCCTGATGATGGCGGCCTGGAAGCTGGCCCCGGCGCTGGCTGCGGGGAACTGCGTCGTCATTAAGCCTTCGGAAATCACGCCTCTGACCGCGTTTAAACTTGCAGAGCTGGCAAAAGAGGTTTTTCCGGCTGGCGTGCTGAACGTGCTTTTTGGGCGTGGGCAAACGGTGGGAGACGCGCTGACCGGCCACAATAAAGTCAGGATGGTATCGCTGACTGGCTCTATCGCGACGGGGGAGCACATCATCAGCCATACTGCGCCTTCGATTAAGCGCACCCACATGGAGCTGGGCGGCAAAGCGCCGGTGATTGTCTTTGACGACGCGGATCTGGATGCCGTGGTGGAAGGTGTCCGTACCTTTGGCTACTACAATGCCGGGCAGGACTGCACCGCAGCATGCCGCATTTACGCGCAAAAGGGCATTTACGACAGGCTGGTCGAAAAGCTTGGGGAGGCGGTTGCCAGTCTGAAGTATGGCTCACCGGATGACGAATCCACCGAGCTGGGGCCGCTCAGCTCACAGGCGCACCTTGAAAGGGTGAGCAAAGCCGTCGAGGCCGCGAAAGCTTTGCCGCATGTGAAAGTGGTGGCAGGCGGCGCGAAGGTGGAAGGCCCGGGATACTACTTCCAGCCGACGCTGCTCGCCGGGGCAAAGCAGGAAGATGACATCGTGCAGAAAGAGGTCTTTGGTCCGGTGGTGAGCGTGACGTCGTTCAGCGATGAAGCGGAAGTGCTGGGCTGGGCGAACGACTCTGACTACGGGCTGGCATCGTCCGTCTGGACGCAGGATGTAGGCCGCGCGCACCGGATGAGCGCCCGGTTACAGTACGGCTGCACCTGGGTTAATACGCACTTTATGCTGGTCAGCGAAATGCCGCACGGCGGGCAGAAACTGTCGGGCTACGGCAAAGATATGTCGCTGTTCGGGCTTGAGGATTACACGGTAGTCCGGCACGTGATGATAAAGCATTAGAAGGCGGGATGACGCTACGCTTTGTCTGATACCACTCGCGTAGCGTTGTTCTCGGGATGTAAAAACTTGATCTGCGTCATATAAAAAGAGCATAATTTGCCAAATTTCTTTATCAATTATTAAAAATTAGAATGACGCTTTATCAACATATGTTGGTTTTTTACGCTGTAATGTCGGGCATCTCTGCGGTGATCACCTGGTTTTTGTCTCACGAATCTAAACGAATCAAACTGTTAAGTTCCGTGCTGGTTGGGGCGACCTGGCCGATGAGTTTTCCGGTTGCGCTGATGTTCTCGCTGTTCTGATAAACCTCAAACATACGCCAGGCCAAAAGTGTGAGTCAGGTTTTGTTTCTGGGTTACGGGAAGGAGTATGTTGGGGTCAGTAACGGCGGAACGGAGGTAACTAATAGTTTGAAACGGACTCATACAAAGTAACTTCAGTTGAAACGCTAAAGGCCGGTCTTGATGACCGGCCTTTTTTATTCAGCAGCCCGCAGCGATATAATCCCCGTTAGCGCTCACCGGTATCACCGTCAGAAACAGCACGCAGGCAAAGAGAATAAGTAAAACCCCGCCGACGACCTTCAGGACTAGCGTCAGCATGCGACGATGCCGCGGTGAGCGGGTCAGATAGAGTTTGCTGATACCGTCTCGCGCCCAGGTCACCGCTACCGAGAGCGTCATAATGGACAGCGCTGTCCCCAGCGCCATTGTCATCACCGCCATTATGCCCCACGTGATAAACCCCAGCGCGTTAGAGAAAAGCAGGATCATGATTGCGCCGCTGCACGGTCTTGCGCCGATGGCCAGAATCACCCCCAGATGCGTCATCCAGCTACCGTCCCGTCCGCTGTAGCCCACGCCATGGTTGTGCCCGCAGCGCACTGGTCATCATGCTGATGGCCTGACTGACCGGCAGGCACCAGGCTTTTTATCTGCATTTTCGCTGGCCGATAGCCGCGAACCGCACGCCAGATAATAAACATCCCGAACGCACCGATCAGCATTGCGCTTAGCTTCTCAACGTACCAGCGGCTCTGGCTTAAATCCCCGCCTGAAAGATTGAGCAACACCGACAGGATAAAAACAAAGGCAATGGCGGTGAGGCCCTGCATCAGGCTGCCTAAAAACGGCACCGCACGGCTGACGAAAGGCGTTTCATTGTTGGTGCTCAGGTAGGTGGTGACGATAAATTTTCCATGTCCCGGCCCTATGGCATGCAGCACGCCATAGATAAAGCTGCCGGTCAGCAACCAGATGCCACCGCTGTACTGGGCGTTATTAATCTGCAACAGATAGAGCACAAGGTAGCGATGCAGGGTGATCTGCACGCTCAGGCACCACTGAATAAAGGCGCTCCAGTGTTGGGAGGCGGTGATGATGGCAAGCGCGGCCAGCACCAGCAGGATCATCCCACCGGAGAGACTCATTGTGCGGTTCAGGGCTTTGGCTGTCATGGCGGATTCATTCTGGTGATAAACAGGCAAAGTATAAGTAGCTATCTCTAGATAAAACAAATGAATAAGGTAACAGCATTTCATCTTGTTCCCCGCAGCGCGATCTTATAGTCTCGGAACTCCTTGTTTTCTCTGCCGCAGGAAGCCTATGTCTGGCCAGCCATCTCTGCTAACCGTTAATTCACTGGCGATTTCAACGTCGGATGACTCCCCGCTGGTAAAGGGCATTTCGTTTGCCGTTGAAAAGGGCGAAATCGTTGCGCTGGTCGGTGAGTCAGGGTCGGGGAAAACCCTGAGTTCGCTCGCGGTAATGGGCCTGCTGCCTGAGGGTGTCCGGCAAACAGGCGGAGAGGTTTGTTTTAACGACGATGTTGTGGCAACCCCTGGAAAACCCTTTGTAAAAGGCCTGCGCGGCAGGCAAATCGGGATGATTTTTCAGGAGCCGATGAGCAGCATGAATCCGGTGCTGAAGGTGGGCGAGCAAATTGCCGAAGTGCTGGTTCGCCACCAGAATATGGGCTGGAAGCAGGCCCACCGTGAGGCGGTCGCGCTGCTTGATCGGGTGGGCATTGTCGATCCTGCCGCGCGGGCAAAGCAGTATATCCACCAGCTGTCCGGCGGGATGCGCCAGCGGGTAATGATTGCCAGCGCCATCTGCTGCCAGCCCTCGCTGCTGATCGCCGACGAGCCAACGACCGCGCTGGACGTAACAATTCAGGCGCAGATTCTGGCGCTTCTGCAGGAGCTTCAGCGCGACATGGGCATGGGCGTGTTATTTATCACCCACGATCTTAGCGTGGTGGCGCGCTACGCCGACCGTGCGTACGTCATGCACCAGGGCAACATTATTGAGCAGGGAGAGGTGCCGGTTTTGCTGGGCAGCCCGCAGGCGGATTATACCCGCAGGCTAATCGCCGCCTCTGAAGCCGTAATTATGCCGCTCGACAGGCGCAGCCGTGCCAGCACGCCGCTGGTTCACCTGTCTCAGGTCACAAAAAGTTACCCTGTCACTTCATCACTGCCGTTTGCTGCCCCAAAGCGGACTGCGGTGCTTCATTCAACCACGCTGGACATTGGCCGGGGGGAAATCGTCGGCCTTATTGGGGAATCGGGTTCCGGTAAAACCACGCTGGGCCGCACCGCGACCGGCATGCTTGCACCGGACAGCGGCACGGTGATGTTCGACGGGCTAAATTTATCGCGTGCGAGTTCGCGCGAGCTGCAGCAAATGCGGCGCAGGGCGCAAATTATCTTTCAGGATCCCTACGCCAGTCTCGATCCGAAAATGACCGTCGGCGAGCAGATCGCCGAACCGCTGCGGGTGCATAAACTGCGGCCTGCTTCGCAAATTCCGGCGCGTGTAGCGGAGCTGCTTGAGCTGGTTGGCCTTGATGCAGCCTTCGCGACACGCATGCCCGCGGCGTTTTCCGGCGGCCAGCGTCAGCGTATCGCTATCGCCCGGGCGTTAGCGCTGGAGCCGGATTTACTGGTGGCAGACGAAGCGGTTTCGGCACTGGATCTCTCCGTGCGCGGGCAAATCCTGGCGCTGTTTGCGGCACTGCGTGACAAGCTCGGTTTAACCGTGCTGTTTATCAGCCACGACCTGGGCGCTGTGCGCCAGGTCTGCGACCGCGTGGTCGTGCTGTACCGGGGTAAGGTCGTCGAGATGGGCGACACGGCAAGGGTTCTGGAAAGTCCGAACCATGAATACACCCGCCAGCTTCTGGCTGCGGCGCCCGATATCAGACAGGCGCTGCTTCTAAGAGAGCGCGAACTCCAGCGGTAACGCAGTACCGACGTCCTGTCGCTCTGCCTCATGCGCCACACGGGCGGCAAGGGCGATATCAAACACGTTCAGTCCAAACGAAGAAAAATAGACGCTGTCCGTCGGGCTGGCGCGCCAGTTGTTTACTACCAGGTCATTTAAATCTGCCCCCACGCTATCCACCACGAACTCTCCCGCACGGTACATCTGGAACAGGCTTTTGGCGCTGGTATTGCAGTAGTCTCCCCAGCCGTCTACCACCACTTTATCTGCACGGGCAATCGCCTCAAAGCTCACTTCATGGTAGCCAATCTGCATCACCATTCGCCCCGGCTGGATAAACTGCTGGCCGATGAACGGCTGGCTGGCGCTGGTGCAGGTGATAAGTGCATCCCACGGCTGGGCGAGGGCATATTCGATGCTGGTGAGCTTCTCTGTTTGCCAGGGCAGCGTTTCGGCCTGGTTGAGCATGGCCTCCAGATGTGAAGGCGTGCGGTTCCAGCAGTAAATTTTTTCAAGCCCGGGGAAATGTGCGGCAAGCATCTTCAGATGAGCTGCTGCCTGCACGCCAGCTCCCAGCAATAAAATACGCCGCGGCGGTTTCGGGCTGGCATAGCGTAACGCCAGTGCGGAGACTGCAGCTGTACGGGTCGCCGTCAGCGATCCGCTTTGCATTATCGCCACGGGCAGGCCGTTGTCCGCGCGGTTTAACAGCGTCATGGCCATCGCCATCGGGTAGCCGTCCCGTGCCTGCGGCCTGTGTGCCGTCCACTTCACTCCGGCTGCGTTAAAGCGACCTCCGACGGTTGCTGGGAGGGAATAAACCTTACCCTGCGGCGAGGTGAGATCCACATGCGTTTCAGCGGGCATGCTGGCCTCACCGCTGTGCAGTAGCTTTACTGTCTCCACAACGTCATCAAATGCGCTGAGCGGATCGTTTCCCCCCAGAGCGGCTACCTGTGAGTAAGTTAAGTAGCGCATTACCGACATGATATTTCCCTTTAGAAAGCCAGAAGCCAGTCGCGAATCGACTGTTGATACCGCGCTAATCCTCGCAGCGTCACAAATTCGTTGATGCCGTGGGCGTTGCCGCCTTCGCCAAGCCCGCCAATCAGGAAGGCGGGGGCGACGGGGGCAAAGGCGTAGGCAGGCGCGCAGCCGGGTGCCCAGGGCCAGATTTGCGGTCGGGCCTGCTGCTGGTGATAGCTGGTCATCAGCTCCAGCACCCCGGCGTCGTGCAGATTAAAGCGGTGTCCGGGATAGCTGTCGTTCAGCAATAGCTCAACGCCTTCCAGAGCGGGATTTTGCAGCTGATGACGCATGCGGTTGAGCAGGGCATCGGCATCAATACCGGGCGGAGTACGCAGCGCAAATTCAGCGCAGGCCTGCCATGGGATCACCCCGCGTCCCCCCTGCGGGCTGCTGCTGATGTCCGAAATGTTCAGCACGGCACTGCCAAGAAGCCAGGCGAGGCTGCTGTACGTATCGCCCGCTACCACCATTTTTTCGCTGCGCCTGAAGCGCAGTTCATCCTGCAGGTTAAACGCCTGGGCCAGCTCATCCAGCAGCTGGCCAGCTTCTTCATCCAGCGACTGGGTTTGCAGCACTCCGTTGGCCTGAGCGGGGGCAAGAGTGCCAAGAGCCTGCACCAGCCGCCAGACGGGGTTTGCGATCCACGCCGCATTGCTGGCATGAATTGCCGCCGTCGGCCCTCCCCAGCTTCCGCCTTTAACACTCAGCCTTCCTGCGCTCATGCCGGTAAAGCCCAGGTAAAGACGCGGGACGCCGCCGCCGTATTCACAAAGCGAAGGGAACAGCACCGCAGCAGCAGGGTCGACAGGGCACGGCGTACGGGTAAGATAGCGACGCAGATGGCCGCTGCCGGTCTCTTCTTCGCCCTCAAGCAGGATTTCTATATTGGTGTGCAAATGGCCTGAATGGTAAAGATCCCGGACGACCATGAGCATGCCGGCCAGCGGACCTTTATTATTCTCCGCGCCACGGGCGATAAACACATCGCCCTTTTCGGGCCAGTGTACGATGCCGCCCACGAAGGGATCGACGTCCCAGCCTTCTGGTGTGGCGGGCATGACATCATACATGTTGTACAGCACGACGGTTTCGGGCGCGCCAATATCAATGCGGACATGAACCAGCGGCGGGGCATCTTCGCCCAGCTGCATCTGCACCGGGTAAATCACCCGCGCATCCACTTCGTGGGCCAGCCACTCTTCCAGCCACTTAGCCAGGGTTTGTTGTTGGGGCAGATTGCCCGCCACGCTCTCAAAAGGCGTGAGCTGCCGGAGCAGGGCAAGCGTAGCGTCAAGTTGAGTCATAACCTGATCCTCGGGTTCAGCACGACATACAGCAAATCAATCAGTAGGTTAACCATTACAAAAACCAGGGCCGCCAGCAGGACGATCGCCTGCACCAGCGGGAAGTCGCGATTCTGAATGGCCTGCACCGCCAGACGGCCGATGCCCGGCCAGGCAAAAATGATTTCGGTGACCAGCGCGCCGCCTAGCAGCGAGGCGAAATACATGCCCTGGACGGTGACCACAGGGATCAGCGCGTTTCGCAACCCGTGGCGGATCAGGATGCGCCACGGGCTCAGCCCTCTGGCCTGCGCGGTGCGAATATAATCCAGGTGTAGCACATCAATCAGGCTTGCGCGGACCAGGCGGGCAATTGCGCTCATATAATAAGCACCGAGGCTGACGGCAGGCATGACCAGCTGGCTGGCACTGCCGTAGCCGCTGGAAGGAAGCCAGCGCAGCTGCAGGCTGAAGAGTAAAATCATCAGCAGGCCGAGCCAGAACACCGGTATCGCCTGGCCGCTGAAGGCAAGCAAACGCGCCAGCAGATCCCAAAAGCTATTACGCCAGATGGCACTCACCAGCCCGAGCAGTAAACCAACAACCGTGCTCCATGCCAGCGCAGTCACGGCCAGCAGCAGGGTCGCCGGCACGCGCTGGGCGATGAGTTCCGTAACCGGCTGGTCATAACGCAGTGACTGGCCAAGGTCGCCGTGCAGAACCGCATTCAGGTAATGGCCGTACTGCCAAAGCAGTGGCCTGTCGAAGCCCATCGCCTGGCGGAAATGGTCAATCTCTGCCTGGCTCGAGCCGGGCGGCATCATGACCGCAGCCGGGTCGCCGGTGAGGTGCAGGCTATAAAAAATCAGCACCGAGACGCCGAACATGACCAGCACGGACTGCCCGAGGCGCGAGAGAATGTAGCGCAGCATATCAGTCAAGCCTCGTGTGGGTTTTGCGCAGCAGGCTGTCGCCAAGCAGGTTGCAGCCGATAACCAGCGCGGCAATCACCAGCCCGGGGTAAAGCACCAGCCACTGGGCCAGCAGCATGTACGAGCGGCCCTCGCCGATCAGGTTGCCCAGGGTTGGCGTTGGCGGCTGAATGCCCATGCCCAGAAAGCCAATTGAGGCTTCCAGTACAATCAGGCGGGGGATATCGAGCGTCAGCAGGACGATAAGCGGCGTGGCCAGGTTGGGAAGGACGTGGCGCAGCAGAATCCGTGGGGTGGAAAACCCCATGCCGCGAACGGCCTCGATATATTCCAGCTCACGAATTTCGAGCGTTTTGGCGCGCGCGACGCGGGCGTAAATCGCCCAGCTTGTGACGCCCATGATAATAATGATGTTCTCAAGCGTCGTGCCAAACAGCGCCATCACCAGCAGGATCAGCAGGATAAACGGCACGGCGAGCTGAATATCCATCAGGCGCATGATGGTGGCATCCACCCAGCCGCCGACGTAGCCGGCGATCATCCCCAGCAGCGTCCCGATGACGGCGGCAATCGCCGCGGCCAGCAGGACGACCATCAGCGACAGCCTTGTGCCGGAGAGGATGCGGGAAAGCAGATCCCGCCCTAGCTGGTCGGTCCCAAGCCAGTGGGTCGCGCCAGCCGTAGCAGTACCCGGCGGCTGGAACAACTCCGCCAGGCTGTTGGTTAACGGATCGGGAAGGGGCAGCCAGGGGGAAATCAGCGCGGCGAGTATGACAATCGCCAGCAGGGCCCCCCCAACGATACCGTCGCCGGAAAAGCGCTTCCGGGGACGGCGTGTCAGCGATTTATTCGGGAAGATCATTTCACTCTCAGGTCAAACAGCGGAATACGCGCGTCGGCACGGCCTTTAAACGTCACGCTGTCGCCGTTTGCATAAAGCGAATCTTCACGGTACAGCGGGATCAGCGGCTGCTCTTTCGCCACTTCCTGCTGGATTTGCTGCAGCAGCTGTTCGCGCTTTTTGCTGTCTACGGTGCTGCGGCTGGCGTTAAGAAGCTTATCCAGCCCGGGTGAATTGACCGTTGAGTACGGTTCACCGGAGTGGAGAATAGGATACAGCGCGGCGTCGGCGTCCAGCGTTTGTGTTGATCCCCAGGCCAGCATGTACATATCTGCCTGCTTGCCTGAAGCCACCTGCTGGGTGTAAACCGACCATTCAGGCACTTCGAGCTGGGCCTTCACGCCGATCGCCGCCAGATCCTGTACGATCGCCTGGCCGACTTCGGCACTGGCGATATAGCGGCGGGGAGCCTGGAATTTAAGAGTAAATCCGTCCGGGTAACCGGCTTCCTTCAGCAGCGCTTTAGCTTTGGCGATGTCCTGCGCCGGAGCCGGGACGTTCAGATAGCCGAAATCTTTTGCCCCCGCCATGGTACCGGTTGGCGTAGCAAAACCGTGCAGCAGCTGACTGGTGTAGGCCTGACGGTTAAGCGCTAAAGACAGCGCCTGCCGTACGCGCACGTCATTCAGTGGTTTTTCGTTATTTTTCAGGCCCAGATAAATCGTCAGGCCGCCGCCTTTAACCTGCTCCAGGTGGATGCCGGGTTTGTTTTTCAGCGCGCCAACCAGATCGGCCGGCACGCTGTCCACCAGCTGGACTTCACCGGTCAGCAGGGCGGTAATACGGGCCGTGGCTTCGGGAATGGGGCGCCAGGTGACGGTGTCGATTGCCGGCTTACCGCGCCAGTAATCCGGGTTGGCCTGCATGACAACCCGCTCATCTGGTATAAATTCTTTTAATGTATACGCGCCACTGCCGACAGGTTTTCGTGCAAATTCTGCAGCACCGACTTTACTTAGATAGGCAGGCGGGACAATGTACGTCGGGTAACGGCTCATGCGAGTGGGCAAAAGCGGGTCGGGGCCGTCCGTGTGGATACGTACCTGATAGTCTCCAGATACTTCAACAGATTTTATGGTTCGGATATAAGATATGGTAGGGGCATGGTTCGCCGGATCGAGAATACGGTCGATGGAGAACTTCACCGCCGCCGCGTTAACCGGCTCACCGTTGGTGAAGTTTACGCCCTTACGGAGGTCGAACTGCCAGGTGGTATCATCGAGCGCTTTCCATGAGGTGGCAAGGCCCGGCTGGAGCTGCATGGCGCTGTCGCGCAGGATTAACGTATCGAATATGTTATCGACCAGCGTGGCCGCCTCTTTCAGAAAGCCCGGATCCATAGCTGCAGCGGAGGCAGGCTGGGCAATAGTGAGTTCACTTGCATAACTAACCGAAGAGGATAAAGCTAAAAGGACAGCCAGCGTGGTAAATTTAAGGCCCGGTCGATTCATTTATAGTCAATCCTGTGCATTATTGGCGTTTAAAAACTTATGGAAAGTTAACATAAAAATCGTGCTAATTATTAAAATGATAAGGGCAAAATCATCCTGTATCTTAGAGTTGCCCTTTATGACAAACCAGTTCTGCAAAAACAAATACAAAATAGTTTTTTTGCTATAGGAAATAAACATGTTCGATTTGGAAAAAGCGCAAAGAATGAGTTTAACTCTGCAGGTTGAAGCCCGGTTAAAAAGTGCGCTTATTGTCGGGGCACTGAAACCCGGCGCCCGGCTTGTAACCAAAGATATTGCTGAGCAGCTGGGCACCAGTATTACTCCCGTCAGGGAAGCGTTATTACGTCTGGTCTCTTCCGGTGCGCTGGACGCTACCCCGGCACAGGCGTTTCTTGTGCCGGAAATCTCATTAAGCCGCTATCAGGAAATTATTACCATCCGTAAGAGCCTGGAGGTGATGGCGGTGACGGAAGCCGTGCGCTTAATGGACGCAGAGAAGCTTGAGAGGCTGCGCCAGCTCTACGATCATTTCCGGACGGCAAAACTGTCTGCCAACGTAGAACAGGCGTTACAGGCCAACCGCACATTCCGTTTTCAGCTCTACGACTACGCGCAGATGCCGACGCTCTCGGTCCTCATCGAGCAGTTATGGGTGCGTATTGGCCCTTGTTTTAACTATTTGTACCCGCAGTCGCAAGAGACAGCGCAGGGGCATCATAATTATGATGATTTACTGGAAGGACTGGCGGAAAAAGATGTCAACCGCTGCGTAAAAGCGGTGCTGAAATCTATTGATGACGGTGCAACGATTTTATTGAATCAATATTTTTGCTGACGATTAATTACCGTCATAAACTATAAAATCCGTAGCAAAAGCGTGGCCTTTATTCCGCCCGGAAGAATATTATCAGCGCGCAGAGAAGGCCATTTTGTACATAAAGTTAGCCCGATATGACATGTCGATGTGGGTGGATAAATAAGCAGCTGCTTAATTACCTCTTATCTTATTAAGCAGCTATTAATCATAAAATCTAATTAAGCGCTACTTAACTGACAATTCACTGGCTGCGCTTATCCCTGATCCACTCTTGCACCTCTACCACAAACTCATCCGGCGCTTTGCGGTAGAAGCGGCGGGCCAGATCTAAAATCGTGTGCTGAGACAGGGCTTCTTCCATACGCTGCTGGGCGGTATTCATCACGGCGCGGATACCGCAGATACCTTCACAGGCCCAGGCGGGGGGAGAGTCGTCAAAGACTGCTATGCGCTGGCGGATCTCTTTACAATCGAAGATTGTTTTAGGGCCGTCTATCGCCCCGACGATGTCCAGTACGCTTATCTGCTCCGGCAGGCGAGCCAGGGTAAAACCGCCGCCTTTGCCTTCGCTGCTGACGACCAGCCCGGCTTTTGAAAGTTTGGTGAAGATCTTGGCGAGGTAGTCGTAGGGTACGCCCTGAAGCTCGGCGATTTCACGCACGCTCATCTCCACGCCGTTCCCTTTGCTGTCCACCATGCACACCAGGCTGTGAATGCCGTATTCCACGCCCGCGCTGTAAAAAGCCATAAAACCCCCACCGTGAATAATCCGAGTAATGTAGGCATATCTTCTCCCGCATGCAATGGAAAGCCATGTCTTAAGCGAGATTAAATCTAACTACGACTATACTTGTCGGAGTTAACTGCGACAAGTATAGTCGTAGTCACCAGCCGGAGTCGGCTTCATTTCGTAAAGGAAGATCCAATGAAACAAAAGATCCTTATTCTCGGCGCCGGTTTCGCCGGCATGTGGGCCGCGCTCAGCGCCGCTCGTTTAGCGGCGATGCACGAGCGTAGCGATATCGAAATTGTGGTGCTTGCTCCCCAGCCTGAGCTGCGCGTTCGCCCCCGCTTCTATGAAGAGAAGGTGGAAACGTTAGTTTCTCCGCTGCTGCCGCTGTTTGACGTAACCGGCGTGAAGTTTGTGCAGGGTGAAGCCCAGCGCATCGACGCCGAAGGAAAATGCGTCTGGTATCGCAACGCAAAAAATGAAAGCACGCCTGAACATTACGATCGCCTGGTACTGGCAACCGGCAGCCACCTGCGCCGCGATTTAGTGAAAGGGGCTGCAGAGCATGCCTTCGATCTTGACCAGCTGGAAACCGCGCTGCGCCTTGAACAACATCTTAGCCATCTCGGCGAGCAGCCTGAGACCGAGGCACGCAATACCGTCGTCGTCTGCGGCGGCGGCTTCACGGGAATTGAGGTTGCCACCGAGCTGCCACATCGTCTGCGCAAGATTCTGGGTGAAGGCAGTACGCCACGCGTCATTGTCGTTGAACGTGGGAGTGTGATTGGCGGCCGCTGGAGCGAAGAGCTGCGAGAAGTGATTCGTGAGGCCAGCGACGAACTGGGCGTTGAATGGCGTCTGGGCGCAGAGATTGCGGAAGTGAACGGGCAGGGTATTATTCTGGCGGACGGCGAAGTCATTGAGTCAAATACGGTCATCTGGACGGTAGGCGTACAGGCTAACGAGCTGACGCAGCAAATTGCTGCGCAACGTGACGGTCAGGGCCGTCTACACGTTAACGAATTCCTCCAGGTTCCGGGCTATGACGCTATTTTCGCCACCGGGGACGTTGCCCGTGCAGCAACCGACGACAAGGGCAACGTGGCGCTGATGACCTGCCAGCATGCCATCATGCTGGGCCGCTTTGTCGGGCATAACGCCGCGGCTTCTCTGCTGGGCGTCGCACCGCTGACCTATCGCCAGGAAAACTACGTGACCTGTCTGGATCTGGGCGGCTGGGGCGCGGTCTATACCGAAGGGTGGCAGCAGGATGTGAAGCTGACGCGCGCGGAAGCGAAAAAGCTTAAGCTTTCGATCACCAGCGAACTTATCTACCCGCCGAAGGCGGATCGCAAGATTGCGTTTGAAACCGCAGATCCGCTGGCAGCGTTTGTCTGAGCAAAGGTATGATGGGCGTCTTGCTTTAGATTCTTCAGGGTGCCCGTCATGAACAACGATATTACCTTCTTTGCGCGTTTCGAAGCCGACATTGTCACCGGACGAAAGACCATCACCCTGCGCGATGAGGCTGAATCCCACTTTCAGCAGGGACAGCGGCTTCGGGTAGGACGCTACGAGGATAATGTTTACTTTTGTACTATTGACGTAAAAAGCGTGCTGCCAGTAAAAATGGATGAGCTGACCGATGAACATGCCCGTCAGGAAAATATGACGCTGCCGCAGTTAAAGCAGGTGATTGGCGAAATATATCCTGGGCTGAATGAGCTGTACGTTATTTCTTTCACGCTGGTACAGTAACAGGCGAAGTGCACGAAGAGCGCCGCCGGTTTATGGCTGGCTGCGTGGTCAGGAAAGGGCAGCCTGTATTACGGGTTGCCCCAGCGTCCGGCGGTTACTCTGCCGGCAGGAAAGGGTTAGCCTGCACCAGCGGACCGCTCTGGGGCTGCTGCTCGCTCATATGCGCCATGGAGGCATGGGGAGCAAAAAATGGCGAAATAATAAAGGCCGCTAATAAAACGAATTTAAGTAAAAACTTCAACACCATTGACACTCTGCATACATGCACATCATCTTAATTGATTAAGAGATAGCGGAATAAAAAATTTAAAAATAAAGCCATGCCTCAAAGAGGATATATTTGTGGCACCGGCAGTAATCTGGCGTACATAGAGTAACCATCAGTTCGCATAATTTCTATATCTTCATATTCCTAAATCATGCACTTGTCCGGGTTATTCCCTCCAACCGACTAATAAATATCAATAAAAACCCTTTTGTCTGAAAGTGGATAAGGAAGGGGACAGCCCCTTCCTGAAGAGGCGCTACCGGCTGGCTTGTTTTAGCATCTGATAGAGCTCGTCTTTGAGCCGCAGCTTCTCTTTTTTCAACTGCATGACCTTCTCGCAGTAGCCGTTACCCTGCGGGCCCTCCCTGCGCAGGATTTCATCATCTAGCTTATTGTGTTTGTCGAACAAGCTGAGGAAGCGTGGATTGGCGGATTTTAACTCGGTGATAAGCTCGCGATATTCTGGAAACATATCTGACCTCCCTGGGACGTTTGTCGGTGGATGGAGTATTACCGGGCATAAGTCTTAGCTGCCAGCGCCAGTGTAGAGGCGAGACGGAATCAAAGGGAAGCTTAGAATCGTATGGGTTTGTCAATTTGCGATCGGGGTAGCGCATTCCGGGACAGGTTTGCACGACCCGGCAACGTCTTAGGAATTAGTGCCGCAAATTGTGAAAGACAGGGTCTGCCATGGCGTGTTAAAACATAGCTATGATATATCTTAATGATCCAGCGGAGCAGGCTATGACTTCCCAACTGAACAAAGAAAAATTACCAAAACGCGTCAAGAATGAGCTTAAATTTCGCAAGCTGGTGGTTAAAAGTAAGCAGGTCGTGGCGGGTTGCTTCTGGCGAATTGTTTTCACCAGCGAGCAGCTGAACGGCTTTGCTTCCCACGGTTTCGATGACCATATCAAGGTCTTTTTCCCGGCAGAAAACGGTGAGCTGCAGATGCCCGCAATTACAGAAGAGGGCATCGTCTGGGGAGACGGACCGCGCCCGCTTTCCCGCGACTATACGCCGCTGGCTTTTGACGCTGCCGCCGGTGAGCTGACCATCGACTTCTATATTCATGACGGCGGTGTGGCGAGCGGCTGGGCAGCGGAGGCCAAAGCAGGCGACACGCTGATGATCGGTGGGCCACGCGGATCGCTGGTGATCCCAACGGAGTATGCTTACCAGCTCTATGTCTGCGACGAAAGCGGGCTGCCCGCCGTGCGCCGCCGCCTGCGTTCGCTGCCCGACAACGTGACGGTTCAGGTTCTGGTGAACAGTCATCACAGCGACACCCAGTCTTATCTGAGCGAGTTCTCTCATGCCGCGGTGGAATGGCTTAATGAAGCTTCCCTTACTGAACGATTAAAAACGCTGGCTATCCCGGAAGAAGATTACTTCGTCTGGATAACCGGTGAAGGTGCCGATGTGAAACGTATGAGCGACGAGCTGATAACCTCCTGCAATCTTGACAGTGATTTCGTGCGCGCCGTTGCCTACTGGCACAGTAAATAAGGGAGAGCATATGCGCATCCACAACGACGGCCACGTCGGCCCGGAAGGAAAAGCGCGGCACCGCCGCGAAAAGCTGTTTGATGCCCAGGATATTCGCCTGCTGATCCTGCACTGCCTTGCCGGTAATAGCGCGCACGGTTATGAGCTAATCAAAACCATTGAGGCGATGGCGAAAGGGGAATATGTCCCCAGCCCGGGCATTATCTACCCAAACCTGACGCTGCTTGAAGAGATGGGAGCGATCTGCGCCACGGTAGAGTCAGGAGGCAAGAAAGTCTGGACGCTAACCCCGGAAGGCAGCACTTTCCTGGGGCAGCAACAGCAGGAAGTGGACCAGGTCATTCAGCGCCTGGCGTCGCTGGGCGTGCTGGGGGATAACCGCCGCATTCCTGAAATGCAGCGGGCAATCCACAACTTCAGGATGGCGCTGAATACCCGTCTCGGCAAGGGCGATCTGTCCCAGGAGACGGTCTATCAGATTATCGATACCCTGGATCGGGCGGCAAAAGAGATCGAACGCAGCTAGTCATACCAGTCAGCAGACGATTAAGCATAAAGTTTTGCTCCAATGTGCCGAAACCCAATGCATCTTTTGGAATGAGATCGGGAAAGCATGTTAAATCGTATAAAAGTTGTTACCAGCCTGCTGATTGTGCTGGCATTGTTCGGAATTCTGCAATTAACCTCCGGCGGGCTGTTCTTTAACGCCCTGAAAAACGACAAGGAAAACTTCACCGTCCTGCAAACCATTCGTCAGCAACAGTCCACGCTGAACGGAAGCTGGGTTGCGTTGCTGCAAACCCGTAATACCCTCAACCGCGCCGGCATCCGTTACATGATGGATACTACCAACACCGGCAGCGGCTCTACCGTCCCTGAGCTGATGCAAATCGCCAGCACCTCCCTGAAGCGTGCCGAAGAGCAGTGGGCGGCTTATAAAGCCCTGCCGCGCGATCCTCGTCAAAGCGAACAGGCGATCGCTGAAATCAAGCGCAACTACGATATCTACCACGGTGCACTGGCCGAGCTGATTCAGCTGTTGGGGGCAGGTAAGATTAACGAGTTCTTTGACCAGCCAACGCAGAAATATCAGGACGGCTTTGAGCAGCAGTACGTCAGCTATCTCGAACAGAACGATCATCTCTACCAGCTGGCCGTAGAGGACAACGGCAGCTCCTACAATCTGGCCATCTGGCTGCTGATTTCCATTCTGCTCGCCGTGCTGGTGGTGATTGTGATTGTCTGGCTGGGCATTCAAAGGACGCTGATCGCACCGCTGACCAGCCTGATCGCCAGCATCCGCCATATCGCCGGTGGCAATCTGGTACGCAGAATTGAAGTGGAAGGCACCAACGAGATGGGTCAGCTGGCCGACAGCCTGCGGCACATGCAGGCCGAACTGGTCAGCACAGTGAGCGACGTGCGTAACGGCGCTAACGCCATTTACAGCGGTGCGAGTGAAATCTCCATTGGTAATAACGATCTCTCTTCTCGTACCGAAGAGCAGGCTGCTTCTCTTGAAGAGACGGCAGCGAGCATGGAAGAGCTGACCGCCACCGTGAAGCAGAACGCCGAAAACGCACGCCAGGCGAGCCAGCTTGCCCTGAGCGCCTCGGAAACGGCCCAGCGCGGCGGAAAAGTGGTTGATAACGTAGTTCGCACTATGAACGATATCGCTGGCAGCTCCAAGAAGATCGCCGATATTACCAGCGTGATCGACGGCATTGCCTTCCAGACCAATATCCTGGCCCTGAACGCGGCGGTTGAAGCTGCCCGTGCAGGCGAGCAGGGTCGAGGTTTCGCCGTGGTAGCAGGGGAAGTGCGCAATCTTGCCCAGCGCAGCGCTCAGGCTGCTAAAGAGATTAAGGGCCTGATTGAGGATTCCGTCAGCAAGGTGGATACCGGTTCCACGCTGGTAGAAAGTGCCGGTGAAACAATGGATGAAATCGTCAATGCCGTTACCCGCGTGACCGATATTATGGGTGAAATCGCCTCCGCTTCCGACGAGCAAAGCCGGGGTATCGACCAGGTCGGCCTTGCGGTATCTGAAATGGACCGCGTGACCCAGCAAAACGCCGCGCTGGTGGAAGAGTCCGCCGCCGCCGCCGCCGCGCTGGAAGAGCAGGCCAGCCGTCTGACCCAGGCCGTTTCCGTGTTCCGCATCACCCACAATGCGGCAGGCGAAGGCGCCGAGCTGAAAACCCCTAAGCTTCCGGCCTCTGCCGCTGCACCTCGCAAACTGGTGAAAACAGCAGCCACCGATGAAAACTGGGAAACCTTCTGATTTGCTTCCCGCAACCTTTCTCCGCAAGGAGAGGGGTTTTCAAAATCAGAGCTTTATTTGTGTCTATTAACACCAAATAATGGGCTTAAGGGCTTTAAATAAAGCTCTTATCCCTTCCTCTCCTCATATTTCTTGCGGTTATCCTTTCCCGTTATTCAACTATCCAAATGTAAATAAATTGTTTCTCAGCGGCCACGCGACGCTCTATTAATGAACACATGTTAAGTAAATTGAGTGCGTGATATGTCCTATCGAATCAGCCTGCTGGATAAAAGCCCGGTTGCCGTCAATGAAACATCCGAGGAGGCGCTAAGGCGTACGCTCAGCCTCGCACAGCATGCGGAAAACTGGGGTTATCACCGTTTCTGGATCGCGGAGCATCACAATACGTCCCGGCTGGCCAGCCCTTCGCCGGAGCTGGTGATTGCCTGGATTCTCGGGCAGACGCGCCATATCCGCGTCGGCTCCGGCGGGGTGATGCTGCAACACTATAGTCCTTACAAAGTCGCAGAAAACTTTAACCTGCTGGCCTCCATTGCCCCTGGTCGGGTCGACCTTGGCGTTGGGAAAGCGCCGGGCGGGCTGCCGCTCTCCACCCGCGCATTGCAGACCGGCCTGCATCAGGATGAGAAAGGCACCTTTGCCGACCAGCTGGCCCAGCTCGACAACTGGCTCTCTTTGCCCGCCGCTGCCGATGAAGATGAAAATGCGCTGCGTGCCACGCCTGTTCCACAGCGTGGAGCCAACCGTTTTCTGTTGGGCGCAAGCAGGGAAAGCGCTTTGCTGGCCGCCCAGCTGGACTGGGATTTTGTCTTTGCTGCGCACCTTAACGGCGACAGGACGCTGCTGGATGAGGTTCTCACTACGTGGCGCAGGCACAGCCAGCGCGAGACGCTGGTCGCGGTGCAGGTCATCGTCGCCGGTACGGCGCAGGAGGCCGATGAGCTGGCAGGTCAGGTGGAAATCTGGGGCGTGGAGCTTGAAAACGGGCAACGCGTCTCGGTCGGCAGCGAGGGTCAGGCGCAATCTTTTGCCCGCCAGGCCGGTAGCCCGATCAAAAACCTGGTAAGACGTGAACCCTCGCTGCTGAAAGGCACCGCTGAAACGGTCCATGCCGGGCTGGCCGCCTTGCAGAAACAATACGGTATCGATGAATTTATTATCGACACGCCGGTTGCCGAAGCGCATGCCCGCACGCTTTCGCTGCGCCTGCTGGCGGCAGGTATGCCGTATCCGGCAAATGCAAAACCTGCTGCCCTACATGAAGCCGGATAAGGGGAAACAGGTGACAGACGTGACATTGACCTTCAGACAACAGCTTATTAACTGGCGGCGTGAGCTGCACCAGCACCCTGAGCTTTCGGGCCAGGAAGTAGAAACGACGGCACGCCTGCGTAAATGGCTGGCAGGCGCGGGGCTACGGCTTCCGCAGTATCCGCTCAGCACGGGAGTCGTGGCGGAGCTAGGAAAAGGCGAAAAGGTCATCGCGCTGCGGGCGGACATTGACGCACTTCCCATTGAAGAATCCAGCGGCGTAGATTTCAGCTCCGTTAACCCAGGTATCATGCACGCTTGCGGCCATGACGTACACAGCAGCGTGATGCTGGGGGCCGCGCTGCTGCTCAAAGAGCATGAAAAACAGCTGCCGGGAAGGGTGAGGATCATCTTCCAGCCAGCAGAGGAGAACTTTACCGGCGCAAAAGCAATGATCAAAGCCGGTGCGCTGGAGGGCGTCAGCGCTATTTTTGGTATGCATAACGAACCCGGCCTGCCCGTGGGCACGTTTGCCACCCGAGGCGGAGCTTTTTATGCCAACGTCGATCGCTTTGTGATCCGCGTGAGAGGCAAAGGTGCACATGCGGCCCGACCGCACGAAGGAAACGACGCCATTTTGCTGGCGAGCCAGCTGGTTACCGCGCTGCAATCCATCGCCAGCCGCAATATCAGCACGCTGGAATCAGTTGTGGTGAGCGTGACGCGGATTCAGGGAGGGAACACCTGGAACGTGCTCCCGGAGTCGGTAGAGCTGGAAGGAACGGTACGCACGCATCGGGCAGATATCCAACGGCAGGTGGAGAAGCGCATCCGCGAACTGGCGGAAGGGTTCGCCACCGCGTTCGGCGCGCAGCTCGAAGTGGAATGGTATGCCGGGCCGACAACGTTAGTAAACGATGAAAAATGGGCCGCGTTTGCCACCCGCGTGGCGCAGGATACCGGCTACAGCACGCAAACGGCGGACGTACATATGGGCGGGGAGGATTTCGCCGTCTACCTGAAAACCATACCCGGCGCGTTTGTCAGCATCGGCAGCGCCAGCGAATTCGGTCTGCACCACCCTGCATTTGATCCTGACGAGGCGCTGATAGATGAGGCCGCGCGATATTTCGCCTCGCTGGCTGAACTGGCGCTGATCGAAAACTAATTACCCCGACGACCTTTATAATGTCTGACCATGAGGATGAGTTATGTCTGCTGAAAGACAATTACGGCTTGGCACAATATTACACGGCGCGTCCGGCAATATGTCCGCATGGCGCCATCCCGCCGCCGTGGCCGATGCGAGTATTAATTTTGAGTTTGTAAAACAGACCGCCCGCAAGGCCGAAGGGGGAAAGCTTGATTTTCTGTTTGTAGCAGACGGCTTATATATCAATGAAAAATCGATCCCCCATTTTCTCAATCGTTTTGAACCGTTGACGCTGTTATCCGCGCTGGCCAGTATTACCACGCATTTGGGGCTTGTCGGCACGCTGTCTACTTCCTACAGCGAGCCATTCACCGTTGCACGCCAGTTCGCAAGCCTGGATCATCTGAGCAAGGGCCGCGCGGGCTGGAACGTCGTGACGTCTCCGCTGGAAGGTTCAGCTAAAAACTTCTCAAGAGATAAACATCCGGAACACGCTTTGCGTTATCGCATAGCGGATGAATATCTGGACGTTGTCAAAGGCCTGTGGGATTCCTGGGAAGAAGATGCCTTTATTCGAGATAAAGCGAGCGGTCAGTTTTTCGATGCCGGTAAACTACATGCGCTTAATCACCACGGTGACTTCTTTAAGGTGGCTGGCCCGCTGAATATTGGTCGCACGCCGCAGGCCAGGCCCATCGTATTTCAGGCCGGCGCATCCGATGACGGCAAGAAATTAGCGGCCCGCCACGCGGACGCCATATTCACCCACCATGAAACGCTGGAAGAGGCGCAACATTTTTATCGCGACGTGAAAAGCCAGCTCGCGGCGCATGGCCGCACAGCGGAAGAGCTGCATATCTTCCAGGGCGTGAGCGTGATTGTCGGCTCTGACGCGCTGGACGTGGAAAACCAGTATCAGACGACCGCCGCCCTCGTCTCCGTTGAGGACGCGCTGAACTATCTTGGGCGCTACTTCGAACATCATGAATTCAGCCAGTACGAGCTGGACGCGCCGTTCCCGGATATTGGCGAACTGGGGCAGAACAGCTTCCGCAGCACGACGGATGAAATCAAACGTAACGCCCACGAACGCCAGTTGACCTTACGGCAGGTTGCGCTGGAGTCAGCCACACCGCGCCCGCGCTTCTCCGGCACGGCGCAGCAGGTAGCCGACGGCCTGCAGCGCTGGTTTGAAAGCCACGGCGCAGACGGCTTCATTATTCAGGGCGGTACGCCGGACACCTTCCCGCGCTTTGTGGATGAGGTTGTGCCGGTACTACAGGCCAGAGGGCTGTTCCGCAAGGAGTATCCGGGCACGACGCTGCGCGAAACCCTGGGGCTTTCCGTGCCCGCCAACCAATACAGCCAACAACAATAATAAGAGAATCCTCTATGCAGAAATCTACGCTGATCCTGGCTATCGCTCTGGCGCTGTCCTCGTATGCCGCTCAGGCACAGGAAGTCACCATTAACGGCGCGGGCGTAAGCCTTGAGGCCAACAAAACGCCGGTTAATACCGCCAGGAACCCCCAGGCCATCACCGAACTGCCGAAGGGGTATCGCTTTGCCGTGCCGGGTAAGTTTACCGTGGCGGTGGCCGCGCTGAATTCGCCTCCGCTGACCGTATTTGCCGACGATAACAAAACGCTGCTCGGCAGCGAGGTGGATATTGCCCGTCTGGTCGCTGACAGCCTGGGTCTTGAGCTGAACGTGGTGCCCACGTCTTGGGAGGACTGGCCGCTGGGGGTCACCTCCGGCAAATACGACGCGGCGATCAGCAACATCACCGTCACCAGAGACCGCAAAGAGAAGTTTGATTTTGCCACCTACCGCAAAGACTCCCTCGGCTTCTACGTCAAATCTTCCAGCCGGATCAAGGCCATAAAGAAAGCGGAGGACATTGCCGGGCTGCGCATTATCGTCGGCTCGGGCACCAATCAGGAATCTATCCTGCTGGCGTGGAATGAAGAGAACCTGAAGAAGGGGCTGAAGCCGTTCACGCCGGTGTATACCAAAGATGACGCCGCCCTGACGCTGGCGCTGCAGTCCGGGCGCGCGGACGCCTTTTTTGGCCCGAACGTCATTGGCGCGTGGAAAGCCGCGCTGACGGGTAAAACGCGCCTGGTGGGCAGCGTGGACGGCGGCTGGCCGAAGGCGGCTCATATCGCGGTAACGCTGAAAAAAGGCGGCGGCCTGGCGGAGCCGGTGCAAACCGCGCTGAACGGCGTAATTAAAAACGGCGATTACAGCAGGGTGCTGAGCCGCTGGGGGGAGAGCGTCGAGCAGATCCCGGCGTCTGAAATCAACCCCGCCGGTCTTGGCGACTAAGGAGAACAGGATGAGCGAACAATTTCGTGACGTCTCGCCGGAAGCGTCGGAGCTGCAGCCCATTATTACCGGGCTGTTCGGTGAGTATGAGGCCCGCTACGGCGACTATTTCTCCCGCGATGCGGAAGTGGAGCTGACGGAGTGGTATCTCGCTCCGCAGGGGCTGTTTATCGTGCTGGAGCGCGACGGGGAGATAATCGCGACCGGTGCCTACAAGCCGTTTGATGAGCATACCGCCGAGCTGAAGCGCATCTGGACGCATTCGGGTTTACGCAGGCAGGGACTGGCAGGCCGCATCGTGCGCGAGCTGGAAAGAAGGGCGCTGCTGGCAGGCTACAGCCGTGTTTATCTGACCACGGGGTTCCGTCAGCCGGAGGCCGTAAGGCTCTACCTCGGGCAAGGGTACGAGCCGCAGTTTGATATTCATCGCAACCCTGAAGAGTACAGCGTCGAACCGTACGATGGTCGGCTGCGTTTTAGCAAACCGCTGGCGCTGGACAGCCGCAAAACAGCCTGAGGATCCGACATGACAACACCCTCTACCATTAAAGTTGTTCCGGCGCGCTATCCGTTACGCATCGTCGGGGCCGTTGCCGCGCTTTTTGTGCTGGCGATTGTTATTCAGTCAGTCGCGTTTAATCCGCGCTGGGAGTGGCGCGTCTTTGCCCGCTGGTTCTTCGACCCGGTGATACTGGAAGGGCTGGCGCGGACGCTGCAGCTGACGCTGATAGGCACCGTGCTGAGCGTGATAATAGGCGGCATGCTGGCGCTGGCGCGGCTATCGTCGTCATGGCTGCTGAACGCGCTGGCCTGGGGATATATCTGGCTGTTCCGCTCGCTGCCGCTGATTGTGGTGCTGATCATCCTCTATAACTTCTCCTACCTGTACGACACGCTGACGCTGGGGATCCCGTTCACCCGTATCAGCTGGGGCAGCGTTGATACGATAAACGTGCTAGGCCAGTTCTCGACGGCGGTTGTCGGCCTGACGCTGGTGCAGAGTGCCTATACCGCAGAAATAATTCGCGGCGGGTTTCTGGGGGTCGATCACGGCCAGTATGAAGCGGCTGCGGCGCTCGGCTTACCTGCCTGGCGGCGTACTGTGCGCATTATCCTGCCCCAGGCGCTGCGCACGATCTTACCTTCGGGCTTCAACGAAATCATCAGCCTAGCTAAGGGGACCGCGATGGTTTACGTGCTGGCGATGCCGGAACTCTTTTACACGATCCAGATGATCTACAACCGTACTCAGGAAGTGATCCCGCTGCTGATGGTGGGGGCGGTCTGGTATCTGGCGATCACCAGCGTCCTGTCGCTTATTCAGCATCTTGTTGAGCGCTGGCTTGCGCGCAGCGAGCGTCGTTCCGCCATTAATCCGCAGAGCGCGTCCCGCTCCGTCGTTCGTCAGCCCGCGCTACAGACCCAGGAGGCCGCTCATGTATCAGGCTCTTAATCAGCCGGGACACATTTCCATTACCGGCGTCAGCAAATATTTTGGCCGTCATAAAGCGCTGGACGACGTCTCCCTCGAGCTGCCGCCGGGATCGGTGACGGTGATCCTCGGCCCTTCAGGATCGGGGAAATCCACCTTGCTTAGGGCGATTAATCATCTCGAACGCGTGGATGAGGGGTTCATCCAGATAGACGGCGACTACATTGGCTACCGGCTGGCGGGCGACAAGCTCTATGAGCTGAAAGAGAAGGAGATCCTCCGCCAGCGCGTAAACGTCGGCTACGTGTTTCAGAACTTCAATCTCTTTCCCCATCTCACGGTGCTGGATAATCTGATTGAGGCCCCCATCGCCCATGGGCAGCTGAGCCGCAAAGCGGCTATCGAATGGGCTTACGAGCTGCTGGATGTTGTCGGCCTGCGCAATAAGGCGGATGCCTGGTCACGCCATCTGTCCGGCGGCCAGCAGCAGCGCATTGCCATCGCCCGCGCTCTGGCGCTGCGCCCACGGGTGATGCTGTTTGATGAGCCGACCTCGGCGCTGGATCCTGAGCTGGTGGGGGAAGTGCTCGACGTTATCAAAAAGCTGGCCCGCTCCGGTACGACGCTGGTGGTGGTGACGCATGAGATTGGTTTTGCCCGCGAGGTGGCGGACAAAGTGGTGTTTATGGTGGACGGTAAAATCGTCGAGCAGGGCAGCAGCGACGAGGTGCTCAATCGCCCGCAGCAGGTGCGGACGCAGCAGTTTTTATCCAAAGTGCTGTAAGGAGAGAAGATGAAATCAGGAGCACTGGCGCTTACCGGTAAGACCAGCGTTGTTGGGCTCGGGCCAAAGAAAGCCTACGTTGCAACGACGACCAAAAAAGGCAATGGCCTGGTGTATGCGTTACAGGCTGCGCTGGATGGCGCTGCAAAAAGTGGTGAGTACCAGCAGGTTCTTGACCGCTGGGGAGAAAAGGGCGAAGAGGTAGAGGCTTCGAAGGTGAATCCGCCGGGGATTACCTATCCTTAGCCGAGTGCTGATTCTGGTGGATGACGCATATGCTTATCTGCCCTACGAAGGGACTGGTTGGCAGTTTTGTAGGTCGGATAAGCGGCAGCGCCATCCGACATAGCCGGTCTACAATACCTGCTTCACGAATGCCTGAATATCGTCCAGCGCCTGTCGGCGGGCCAGCGGGGCGCTGTCGATGATCAGCTGATCGGAATAGCCGTTCAGCAGGGCGCTGATTTGCCTGGCAACACGCCGGACGTTTGTTTCCCGGAATACCCCGTCTGAAATCCCTCTTTCAAGGATCCCTGCGAGCAGGTCATCCCACTTTTCCGTCATTTCAAGGGCGAGGTCGGCATAGGCTTTGTTGTGCACCGCCAGCCGCCATAAAGAGCCGTAAAGCTCCCAGATGGCATCGGCGCGATCCGGCAGATAGTCTTCTATAAAAACGTTAAGGGCCTGCTCCGGAGAAAGGGGCTGGGTTTTCTGGGTGTAGGCCTCAAGCTCGGCGTACATAAAACGGGTGAAGGCTTCAAGGCAAAGCGTCTGCCAGTCCGGGAAGTAATGATAGATGTGGCTGCGGGCAATGCCGACCTGCTCGGTGACATCGCGGGTCGTTACTTTCTCGACGCCTTTTTCGGTAAACAGCGTGATGGCCGCGTCGAGAATTTTAGCTTTGAGTTCTGTGCCTTTTTCTTTCATCCCGGCTTCTTCATTAACGTTGAGCAGACGCGCAAGATAACAATCTGACGCGCCTTTGTCATTGTCGGATGGCCGGGACTTTTGCTGGTGGCTTACCCCACCTCAGGCAGCGCGCCGGTGGCGATCAGCGCCTGAATGACAATTACCGCCACGCCGCAGGCGAAAACCAGCATCAGCAGCGGTTTGCCCCCAGCAACACGGTAGCCTCCGGCGTTATCCTGCTGCCGACTTTTCCAGACCAGCAGCGACGGCACGATCAGCGCGAGGATCGCCAGCGCCACGCCCGCATAGCCCAGCGCCATTACAAAGCCCTGCGGGTAGAAGAGCGCAAAAATCAGCGGCGGAACAAAGGTCATCAGCCCCGTCTGCATCCGCCCGGAGGCCCTGCGGTTACGCTGGAAAAGGTCGCCCAGATAGTCAAACAGCCCCAGGGAGACGCCCAGGAACGAAGTTGCCAGCGCGAGGTCGGCAAACAAATGAACGGCCAGCTCAACGTGCGGCGTGGCAACGACCTGGCGTACGGCTGCCAGCAGGCCGTTCAGGCCGGAATGATCCGCCAGCAGCGAGCTGAAGACGCCAGAATCAATGGCGCCAAGCGTCGCCAGCTGCCAGAAGATGTAGGCGACCAGCGGGATGGCACTGCCGATGATAAACACCCAGCGCAGTTTGCGCATGTCGCCGTTCAGATAGCTGACGATGCTCGGCACGCTGCCGTGGAAGCCAAAAGAAGTAAAGATCACCGGGATGGCGGATAGGGCCAGACCCTGTTCAAGGGGTAAGGTTAAAAGATTGGTGTGGTGAATATGCGGCATCATCAGCGCCAGCATAACAACCAGCAAAACAATTTTGGTGCTGAACAGCACGCGGTTAAACATATCCACCATATGGGTGCCGATACAAACAATGCCGCCGGCAACCAGGGTGAACAACAGCACGCCGGTTGTGGCCGGAATAGTCGTTGCTAACCATTGACTCAGGCTGGCCGCTAACAGCTCCCCCGCGCCGCTAATATAAGCGGCGGTCAGGGCATACATCAGAAATAGCATGCTGAAGCCGGTGAGCCACTGGCCAGGACGACCAAGGTAGCGGCGGGCGAGGGTACCAAGCCCAGTGTCAGCGGAGACATGCTGATAGACCTCAACCAGCAGCAGCGCGGTATAGCACATCAGCCCCCACAGACCCAGAAGCAGCAGCAGCGTTACGCCAAACCCAACCCCGGCGGAAGCCAGCGGCATCGCCAGCATCCCTGCGCCAATGGTGGTTCCGGCCACGATAAAAATACTACCAAGAGTGCGATTCTTCACGCTTCCCTCTGAATTTATAATTGTACACACGACATTGTGCCGCGCAGGGTAAGGGAAATCGCAAATGCCGTCAAATCAGCCTTACGCCGAGTGTAACCAAATCATTACAGCTGGAAGCTACGCGATAGCCGATCGACGATCGTTGTTGTCATGGACAGAGGGCAATGCCCCCTGGCGACGAAGAGCCGTTGATAAATATCCCTTTTAATTGGGATGAGAAATAATTTTTATAATCAGGTGATGAAAAAACACCATCATTTTTATAAGAATCTTATCGCCGACTAATTAATTAAATAGAGAGGCTGGCTATCAGGTAAATATTATTGATTTTCACTTCCGGCAGCATGGCGTCCTGGAAGTATTAGAATAAATTGGCCGAAAACACTTTAATGAATGAGCGTCTAAAATAATTTCTGGTTTGCTTCGTAACTAAGTGATAACTTTTTGACCGATGCCGATCTAACATAAAACCTTTGTTGCAGAACGGCTTATTACTACATGCAATACGAAGAAAGTATTAATTTCATTTTTTCCGTGAGGATTGAAATGAGGTTGTAGTGTCACACAGCAGAAACAAATAAATGATAATGCTTACTTTATTCCGACAGAAGGATATAAGTGTCGCTATGTTTAGCATTCGATATCATACCATTCCTGGTTATTACCTCCGGTCAGGGGCCTGCATTATTAGCACGGCTTTTCTTCTTCCGGCGTACTGCTTCGCCGCAAATACCGCTTACGATGATTTAATTATTGAGGCGCGAGGCGGTGACCGAACGCCGTTGTTTAACTACCTGGAGCAACAGGAAAAAAGCACGACCCTGACGCCCGAACAGGTGGCTGACTGGCTGCAGGTTTCCAGCTGGGCGGAGAACGATGAACAGACGCTTAGCGTCTGGCAGCGCTATCGCGATAGCATGGTCGTACCGGCTCGTGGCCAGGTTGCCGTCGCCCGAACCCTGCGTAACCAGAAAAAATGGGATGACTCGCTGGCCATATGGCAGAGCGCGCTGCGCGCCGAGCCGGGCAATGTGGATGCCCGCACAGGCTGGATTATGACGCTCGCCGACGCGAAACGTCATCAACAGGCGCTGACGGAGGCCAAAAGCTGGGCGCAAAGCGAGCCCGGACCGGAGCGCGACGCGCTGGTTGCCTACGTTTATCACTCGCAGGGTAAAAACTGGGATGCGCTGCTGGCGGCAAGCCTGGCAGACGAGGAGGATCCCCAGAATAATGCGACGAAATCCACGTTAGTTTCAGCATTGTCAGCCAATCGGGTTGCTGCCCCGGCGCTTGAGCTTTCCGGAAGCGGTTCCGCGACCGATCCGCTGGCGCGCAGGCTTGAACTCGACGCCGCAGCTGAGATAGTGCGCGTCGCCTTTACGCCCGCGCGTAATGAAGATGAACGTTTCCTGGTGGCAGACAAAGCTCTGGCCCGCTACGACCGGCTGATTAATGAGTGGCAAAACGTCCCCGCCGCCCAGGCCGACCTGCGTCGAGCCAGAATAGACCGCATGGGAGCCCTGCTGATTCGCAAACGTGCAAAAGAAGTGCTTAGCGAATATCAGCAGCTGTCCGCGGATGAGCAGCCGGTGCCGGATTATGCCAAACGTTGGGTTGCCACAGCCTGGCTTGTAGAGCGCCAGCCGGAGAAAGCCGAAGCGATGCTGACGGAGATTTATTCTCCCCCCGTTGGTACCCCTGTCCCGCAGCTGACGCCTGAAGATCATCAGGAATTTTTTTACGCGCATATCGACAGCGAAAACTTCGACGCTGCGAGAAGGCAGGTATACGCCGTCATCAAAGACAGCCCGTACCTGCGCCGCATATACGGTTCGCCCACGCCGCAGCCGAACGACTACTGGCTGCTGGGACAAACGCTGCTAACGCAGTACCAGGTGGCGACTAACGACTTACCCGAAGCCGAGAAGCTTGCTGAGCATCTGGCCCGTACCGGCTCCGGTAACCAGGGGTTGCGCATTAGCTATGCCGCCGTTCTTGAGGCCAGGGGGCTGCCGCGGGCGGCGGAGCGCGAGTTAAAACTTGCTGAGGTGCTCGAACCAAGCAATCTGGAGCTTGAGAGACAGCAGGCCTATGTCGCTCTCGATCTGCAGGAGTGGAAGCAGGCCGATGAACTGACCGACGACGTACTGGCGCGTAGCCCTGACGATACTGCGAGTCTGCGGCTGGGACGCATCCGCGACGTGCATAAAAGGTCCGAGCTGCGCATCAGCGGCTCGCAGGGGATTGCCTCTGACAGCCCCGTTTCGGGCAAGCATGACTTTACCTGGAACTCGGCGATTTACAGCCCTCCCATCAACGATAACTGGCGCCTGTTCACCGGCTTTAACTTTGCCACAGGCGAATTCGAAGAGGGTAAGGGGATTAATCGCGAACTGGCCGCTGGGGCGGAATGGACCTCCCGCAATTACTGGGCAGAGATGGAAGTTTCAGGCCACAACTACGGCGACGGGCAGAAGATCGGTGGACGGTTTTCCGGCTGGCACGACTTTAATGATAGCTGGCGAATCGGCGGCTCTGCCGAACGCCTGTCGCAAAACACTCCGCTACGCGCCCTGCGCAACGGGGTAAGCGCCAACGGCGGCGAGGCTTATCTGCGCTGGTACCAAAATGAAAGGCGTGAGTACCAGCTGTCTTTCGCCGCTTCGCATTTCTCTGACGGTAACGACCGTATTGAATACGGCATTAGCGGCAAAGAGCGTCTGCTCACCACGCCGCGCTTCATCCTTGATTTTGTTCCCGGCATCGGCGGCAGCACCAACACCAAAGAAAACGTCCCTTACTACAACCCGAAAAGTGACTTCTCGGTGGTGCCTGGCCTGAGGGCGGAACAGGTTATCTATCGCCGGTACGACACCGTGTGGAAGCAGCAAATGACGGCGGGACTGGGCAGCTACTGGCAGAAGAAGCAGGGCAGCGGCGCCATTACCCAGCTCGGCTACGGCCAGCGCGTGCAGTGGAACAACGTGGTGGACGGTGGACTAATGCTGACCTGGGACAAGCGCCCGTACGACGGGAAGCGTGAGCGGAACATCGCTCTCGCCTTCGATTTGAACGTCAGGTTTTAAGGAATGGATATGTTAACTAAATGGCTGCGGGCCGCACTTTTAATCTCAGGCTGGATCCTGATAACCGCCTGTGGCAATGCTGAAACGCCGCGATACGTGCCTCCCGAACAACGTGTACCTTTAAACGCCGACCAGCCCTGGCAGAAGAACAGCTTTCTGGTGCTGGCCTATCACGACGTGGAGGATGAGGCAGCGGACCAGCGCTATCTGTCAGTGCGCACCAGCGCGCTCAACGACCAGATTGCCTGGCTGCGCGATAACGGCTACAACCCGGTCAGCGTGCAGCAGATTCTGGATGCTCACGACGGTAAAATAACGCTGCCGGAAAAAGCCGTGCTGCTGACCTTCGACGACGGTTACAGCAGTTTCTATAGCCGCGTCTGGCCGCTGCTGAAAGCTTATAACTGGCCTGCGCTGTGGGCCCCGGTGGGCAGTTGGGTAGATGCACCAGCCGGTAAGCCGGTGGATTTCGGCGGTCTGGTCACCCCCCGCAATAAGTTTGCCACCTGGCAGATGGTGAAGGAGATGAGTGAGTCGCCGCTGGTTGAAATCGGTGCCCATACCTGGGCTTCGCACTACGGCAGCACCGCCAACCCTCAGGGCAGCCAGGAGCCAGCCGTGGCAAACCGGCTGTACAATAAATCTACCGGCCAGTACGAAACGGACGAGCAGTTTGAGAAACGCATTACCGCAGACCTGAATCTCATTACGAATAAGATAACAAGCGTGACCGGCAAGCCACCCCGCGCCTGGGTTTGGCCGTACGGTGCCGCAAGCGGCACAACGCTGCGCCTTGCCAAAGAACACGGCTATCGGATGGCATTTACCCTGAACGAAGGGCTTGCTAACGCCGCAAACCTGGACGATGTGCCGCGTATTCTGATTTCTAACAACCCGGGGCTGAAGCGTTTTGCGAACCAGGTCGCACAGGTTCGCGAAACCGAAACGATGCGCGTGATGCACGTGGACCTGGACTACGTCTATGACAAGGATCCGGCGCAGCAGCGTAGAAACATCGATAAGCTCATCCAGCGCGTTTTCGACATGCGCATCTCGCACGTTTTCCTGCAGGCCTATGCGGACCCGACGGGCGACGGCAACATCCACGAGCTCTATTTCCCCAACCGCTGGCTGCCGATGCGCGCCGACCTGTTTAACTTTGTCGCCTGGCAGCTTCAGACCCGGGGAGGCGTCGCCGTGTATGCCTGGATGCCGGTACTCGCCTTCGACCTGGATAAGTCTATCCCGCGCGTGACCGCCTGGGATCCGAAAACCGGGCGCAGCGCGGTGGACAAGGGGCAGTACATTCGCCTTTCCCCGTGGAGCCAGCAGGCGCGACAGCGCATCACGGAAATCTATGAGGACCTGGCTAAAAACACCAACTTCAGAGGCATTCTCTTCCATGACGACGCCTTCCTGACCGACTTTGAAGATGCCTCGCCCGACGCGCTGGCCGCTTATCAGGCCGCAGGGTTCCCGGCAGGCATTGAACAAATTCGCGGCGACCCGCAGACCTTTGAGCGCTGGACACGCTTCAAGAGCAGGGCGCTTATCGATTTTACCGGACAGCTTGCCCGGACGGTGAAGGACATACGCGGGCCGCAGGTCAAAACCGCCCGTAACATTTATGCCATGCCGATACTGGAGCCTGAAAGCGAAGCCTGGTTTGCGCAGAACCTCACCGACTTCCTGGGTGCCTATGACTGGACCGCCCCTATGGCAATGCCGCTGATGGAAAAAGTCCCGGCGGATAAGAGCAACGCCTGGCTGGACAGGCTGGTGAATGCCGTAGGCCAGCACCCCGGCGCGCTGGATAAAACGGTATTTGAGCTTCAGGCCCGTGACTGGCGCAAAGCCGGCGGGCAGGACGAAATCAGCGGGAAGCGGATCGCCGACTGGATGCGCCAGCTGAAGCTGAGCGGCGCGGAAAACTACGGTTACTACCCGGACGATTTCATTAACGATAAACCCGAGATGTCGGCAATCCGGTCGACGTTCTCCTCATACTGGTATCCGCAAAAATGACCGATCGCCTTGTAGCTTTCCTCATCCTTTGCCTGATGTTCAGCCTGCCGCTGGGGATGGCGGCCGTCTTTACCGGCGAAGCGATCCTGAATTTCGTTTTCTTCTGGCCGCTGTTTATGTCCGCGCTGTGGATGAGCGGCGGGCTGTATTTTTGGTTCTACCGCGAGCGCCACTGGGAATGGGGCGAGGGCACACCAGCGCCGACGCTTGAGGGCAACCCACTGATCTCCATTCTGATCCCCTGCTATAACGAAGGGGATAACGCGAGAGAAACCATCGAAGCGGCCATTCGCCAGCGCTATACCAATATCGAAGTTATTGCCATTAACGACGGTTCGAAGGACAACACAGGCGAGGTGCTTGACCAGCTGGCAAACGAGCATCCCCGGCTGCGCATCATTCACCTGGCGGAAAACCAGGGCAAAGCGGTGGCGCTTAAAACCGGGGCCGCCGCCGCGCGCAGCGACTTCCTGGTCTGTATCGACGGTGACGCGCTGCTGGATAAGGACGCGGCAGCCTATATGGTTGCGCCGCTGCTGCAGTATCCACGCGTAGGGGCCGTGACCGGCAACCCACGTATCCGGACGCGTTCAACGCTCATCGGTCGGGTGCAGGTCGGCGAGTTTACATCGATCATCGGGCTTATCAAGCGCACCCAGCGCATTTACGGGCAGGTGTTTACCGTCTCGGGCGTGATTGCCGCCTTCCGCCGTCGGGCGCTGTCGGAGGTGGGCTACTGGAGTCCCGATATGATAACCGAGGACATCGACATCAGCTGGAAGCTGCAGCTGCGGCACTGGTCGGTCTTCTTTGAGCCACGGGCGCTGTGCTGGATATTGATGCCGGAGACGCTAAAAGGGCTGTGGAAGCAGCGTCTGCGCTGGGCGCAGGGAGGCGCAGAGGTGTTTATCGTCAATATGCGACGCCTGTGGGCGTGGGAGTATCGCCGCATGTGGCCTTTGTTCATTGAGTTCTGCCTGTCAACCGCATGGGCCTTCGCCTACGCGGTAAGCATCCTGCTGTTTGTGGTTGGCCTGCTCGTGCCGCTGCCGAATTCGCTGCACGTTGCCCACCTGTTTCCACCTGCGTTTACCGGGCTGATGCTGGGCGTGGTGTGTCTGCTGCAGTTTATGGTGAGTCTGGTGATTGAGAGGCGGTACGAAAAGGGCATTGTCGCCTCGCTGTTCTGGATAATCTGGTTCCCGGTGGTTTACTGGATGCTTAGCCTGTTCACCACGCTTGTGGCATTTCCGAAAGTCATGCTCAGACGCCAGCGGACAAGGGCACGCTGGATCAGCCCGGACCGCGGTATTGGGAGGATAAAACCATGAATCAACCGTTGATTTTTACCGAACGACGCCCGCTCCCCAGAGTACTGGATACACTGCTGACGCTGATTGCCTGGTTCGGCTTTAGCTATCTTATCTACAACGGACTGATGACCGCCCTGGCGCATTCGCCGTTCCTGGGCATCCGGCCGTTCTTCTCTACGCTTGATACGGTGACGATTTATGCCGTCATCGGGATGCTTAACGGTCTGGTGCTGATTGCATGGGCAAAATACAACCAGCGTCGTTTCCGGGGTGTCGAACGGCGCAGTCGCAGGCCAGGGCTGAAAGAAAACGAGCTGGCCGCCAGTCTGCATATAACGTCCGGACTTGCCATGGAGCTGAATAAAGGCCGGGTGCTGACCGTTTATCATCATGACAATGGCGAAATCGACAGGGTGGAAGTGTCGAGGAACATCATCGACAATCTGCTGCCGCCTCCGGCGGGGCAGCAGCTTATGAACTCTTTTAACAATGTGTCTGCTAATCAACCGGTTCTTTACTAACCTTTACAGCACATCCACTGTAAGGCAGGAGAAGGACATGCAGACGTACCCCCGCTACACGCGCCCGGCAGTTGCCGTGGCGCTCTATGAACTCTTAAATCCGGTACCACTCGGTTTCTTTGTCGCGGCCTGGATCTTCGACGTCATCTACATGAAAACTTTTATGCAAACGTGGACCGACGCGGCTAACTGGCTGATTGTTTTTGGCCTGCTGATTGCCGTTATTCCGCGTCTGATTAGCGTGGTCTGGCTGTGGGGTGGAAAACGTTACCCTGTCACGACAGCATTCAAAACGCATTTCTGGCTGAACCTGCTGGCGATTGTATTCGCCATTTTTAACGCCTTCATTCACAGCCGTGACGCGTTCGGCGTAGTGCCTGTGGGCGCGATCCTTTCAACGCTGGTCGTGGTATTGCTGCTGCTGGCAAACGTTCAGCTTGCGCTGCGCGGGCGCAGCATTCAGGGAGAAATTGGCCATGAAATATAATCCAATAATGTTCGCCATCGCCCTGACAGCAGCGCTGAGCGGCTGCGATGACAGCTCGCAAATCGACCCGCAAAAGCAGATCGGAGCAAACCCTGAGCTGCCCAAAGCGCAGAACTTTCTGTTGCCGCCGATGAAGGTGCCTGAAGGCGTGGCCTGGAAAGAGGGTGAAACGCCAAAAGTAGGACCGGGGCTGAAGATTGAAAAGATCGCGGGGGATTTAAAGCATCCTCGCCAGGTGTACGTTCTGCCGAACAATGACATCCTGGTTGCGGAGGCAAACGCTCCTGAGAAGAAGGCCGCAGCGCGCCCGAAAGAAATCATCATGAGCCTGGTGCAAAAATCTTCCGGTAAAGGTGGCGACGGCGGCAATCGCATCACGCTGCTGCGTAACGTCAGCGGGAAGTGGGAGAAGCATATTTTTATCGAACACCTAAATTCACCGTTTGGTATGCAGCTTATCGGCAACATGCTGTGGGTGGCGAACGCCGATAGCCTGGTGAAATACCCATACCAGCAGGGGCAGACGGAGATCCGTGCACCGGGAGAAGTGGTAACGGAACTGCCGGGCGGTCCGATTAACCACCACTGGACAAAATCCCTGCTTGCCAGCCCTGACGGCAGCAAGCTGTACGTTGGCGTTGGCTCCAACAGCAACATCACCGAAAATGGCGTTGGCGCAGAGTATCGCCGCGCAGCAATCCTTGAAGTTGATGCAGCAAGCGGGGCCAGCAGGATCTTTGCGAGCGGCCTGCGTAACCCAACGGGCCTGCAGTGGGAGCCGAAAAGCGGTAAATTATGGGCTATTGTCAACGAGCGGGACGAAATTGGCTCCGATCTGGTGCCAGACTATCTTACGTCAGTGGTGGATAAGGGGTTTTACGGCTGGCCGTACAGCTACTACGGTCAGCACGTTGATGAGCGGGTGCAACCGCCTCGCCCGGATCTGGTCGAGAAAGCCCTCAAGCCGGATTACGCGCTCAGTTCACATGTTGCACCGCTGGGCCTGCTGTTCTATACCGGAGACACTATGCCGCAGTATCGCGACGGCGCGTTCGTCAGCGAGCACGGCAGCTGGAACCGTAAGCCGCTGAACGGTTATCAGGTGACCTGGGTTAAGTTCGAGAACGGCAAACCCGTTGGTTTACCTCAGCCTTTCGTGACCGGCTTCTTAACCGACGACCAGAAGCAGGTGCGGGGCCTGCCGGTTGGTCTGGCGATGGATAAACAGGGCGGGGTGCTGATTGCCGATGACGCCGGGAACACCGTCTGGCGGGTAAGCGCAGCGCAGTAGGTTTTTACCGGCCTGCGCGGAATATTCCCCCAGGCCGGAATTATGCGCTGAAAATATCGCGCCGCTACGTTAAATCTGACGGCCAGTGGGGCCGGAAAATAATCAAAATTCACGTAGCGGCGTCATATTAAGATAACTTCATCACATTCAATGAGTTAATTGCATATTAACTTCCCCAGCGGCTGCGAAGATAGTTTACGGCATCCTGCGTCTGGGGCTGGTTGAGGTAATTTTCTCTGAACAAAATAGTTCCGCTGATTTGCGGCGTAGAGGCATTCAAATCGAGCTGCTTTTTCAGCTCCGGCACGCCGCCGCCAACCGTCCAGTCCGGCTCCATCTTTGAAGGCTCGCCCACTTTATAGAGCGCAACGCCGATATACAGGCGCGTATGCGTGGGTTTCACTACGTCTGCCCACCATTTCGCCAGTACGTCATAACGGGCCGCTTTGCGGGAGAAAGGCCAGTAAACCTGGGGAGCAATATAGTCCAGCAGCCCTTGTTGCACCCACTGACGGGTATCGGCATAGGCTTCATCATAGGCTGCGGCACCGCGGGTGTCTGAACCCGCTGAATCCTGAGAAAGGTTTCGCCACACGCCGGCAGGGCTGACGCCGAATTCGACGCCGGGTTTGAGCTGCTTGATTGTGCGGGAGACCTGTTCAATCAGCTGCTGTGTGTTATGCCGACGCCAGTCTGCTTTGGAATGGTAACCTTTGCCATATTTGATGAACGTCTGGCTGTCGTTAAGTGCGGAGCCTGCCGATTCTGCGTAGAAGTAATCATCAAACTGCACGCCATCAACGGGATAATTGGTTACCACCTCGGCAACGATATTGGTTATCCAGTCTCGCGCTTCAGGAATCCCTGGGTCGAGCACGAACCGATCGCTCGCGGTGCGGATCCAGTCACGGTGTAGAACAAAAACGCTCGCCGGATCTAACGACAGCGTGCGGTTAAGTTCGCTAACGGTGGAAGGTTTGGTATTGGTAGAGACGCGGTATGGATTAAACCAAGCGTGGACCTTCATGCCGCGCTTGTGCGCTTCGTCGAGCATAAACTTCAGCGGATCGTAGCCCGGATCCTCGCCGATTTTACCCGTCATCATGTCCGACCATGGCAAAATCTTTGACGCCCAGAGGGCGGTGCCATCAGGCTTCACCTGGAAGAATACGGTATTGATGCCAAGGCTTTTCAGATTATCAAGCTTTACCCGCAGCGCCTGCTGCTGCTGGCTGATGCGCAGGGCGGGGCTGCTGTTCACCGAGGCTACCGGCGGCCAGTCCAGGCGCGAAACCGTAGTCAGCCACACGCCGCGCATTTCCTGACTTTGCTGAGGTTTGGCTGGCAACGAGGGCTTACCCGTAACTGGCGTGACGAGAGATTTCGGCGGCTCCGAAGAACAGCTGGCAAGTAACAGAGCACCGGCAACAAGCGCGCCGAGTTTTGATACGGATTGAAAGCTGAGTGAATCGCTGATGGTGTGCTCCAGAGTGTGGTCATCGCGTGGAAAGTCACAGCATTTTCTTACGCCCCAGATATATGTCAACGGCTTAGAGGGGGAAAGTTATACTCCGAAGCCTTATCAGAGGCATTTTAGGAATTAAGACTCGTCTGACAGGCCATGCACCTGCAAAAACTAAACATTGCTGGCAGTGTAAACGCTAAAAGCCCTTCACGCTTGTTTATGAAGGGCGGGTTATGCGCATTATGAATTTAATGACGGCGCCCGGATATTTCTTCCGGAAAGTAAGTGGCATGCGCTTGCTGGATGCGGATTCCGGAAACACCTAGTTCAGCTGTGGCATGGATACACCGGGGTATACGCATTTATCAGCGGATGATGGCAATGGAGAATAGAGTCAGACAGCAAACTTAGCAGCGGTTAAGGGACTCTTTTGGCCACCACCATCAAGGGATAACTTTTTTTGCAGCCATTGTCAGAAGCCCCGACGCATCGGGACTTCTGATGAGGCGTTTATCGCGATGCGTTTTCGAGAGCCGTTTTTTTAAGGCCTTCGTCCACCCATGCCATAAAGATGAGATAACCAATAGACAGCAGCGTTGCGCCGATAAACATGCCAAGAATGCCGTCTGCCGCCATACCGCCGAGCGCACCGAGCAGCACCACGGGCATTGGCGCATCGACGCCGCGGCCAAGCATCATCGGCTTAAGCACGTTATCAACCATGCCTGCCACCACTAAAAGAAGGGTGTAAACGACGTTCATGGCGGTGCCGTGGTCACCTGTCATCCACATAATCGCTATTGCGGGTAAGGTAACCAGTAGCAGCGGAACCTGTGCGATCCCCAAAATCAGGGCCACAATGAAGAAAATCCCTACCGCCGGGATCCCCGCCAGAGCCATAATAATACCCACCAACAATGACTGAAGCAGTGCGACTCCGATCACCCCCTGGGCCACTGCACGAATCGTCCCCGTGCAGAGTGTAACCAGAGCGACACCTTTTTTTTCATCGGTGATGCGCATGGCGATACGTGTGGCACTGTTAACACCCGCTGGCCCAACCGCCATCATAATTCCTGCGGCAATAAACGAAGCAACAAAACCTAATAAGCCGCCGCCCATACTCGCCAGAACGACCAGCACCAGTTTGGCGGCTTTCGCTACCTGAGCGTGGTAAGTACTGATTAAGCCCGGTAAATCCATTGAGGCTTTTAACCATAAGGCATAAAGCTTGTCACCAATCACTGGAATGGCACCGATATTGGCTTTAGGTGGTGGAATAACCAGGTGAGCCTGGTTTACCTGCTCGACCAACGCGGTGGCACTTTCTCCAAGGGATGTGACCATGATAATGGTCGGGATGACGATTATCAGCAGCCCCAGCAAAACCAGAACAGTTGAGGCCCAGCCTTGTTTTCCACCCAGTCGGGCGGCGATATACTGGTGAAGAGGGTAGAGCGTGACAGCCAGTATTAGCCCCCACAGCATCATATTAAGGAAGGGGGAAAAAACGGTAAAACAGAAAGTAGCCAACGCCAGAATAAGTCCGAATTTAATGAACATATCCATAAAACGGGTGACAAGTCTTCTTTCAACGGTAATCAAATCGCTAGATTCCATCAAGTGTGCTCCAGGTGAACTATATTTGTTGTGTACGATTAACAATAACAGGCCATTATATAAAAAGGAGGGCACACGAGATCCGTAAAATTATTTAAAATAAAAGTTTGGCGGCGAATTGAGATAACCCGAATGGAGAGTGTTGTTATCGGGTTATGGCGGCTATATTACTGATTTTTCACTCGAGTCCTTTCAACAGCGCGTTATGAAAACGTGAAGGATCCTGCATTTGCGGAGCGTGTCCCAGATCGTCAAATTCGACTAGCGTGGCATTAGGAATGCGTTTCGCTGTTTCTTTGCCAAGAACCGCGTAGTTGCCTAATTTCTTCTGGTCTTCCGCCGATGCGGTATCCTTGCCGATGGCGGTGTTGTCTTTGGTACCGATCATTAGCAGCACCGGCATTTTCAGCTCGCCAAATTCATAGATAACCGGCTGGGAATAGATCATGTCGTAGAGGAGGGCAGAGTTCCAGGCCACTATTTCTTTGCCCGGGCCGTAATTCAGGCCAGCCAGCATGGTCACCCAACGTTCGTATTCTGGTTTCCATTGCCCGACATAATAGGTGTTCTTTTCATATTTTCGGATGCCCTCGGCGCTGGTGCGAAGTTCGCGCTGATACCATTGGTCCACTGACTGATAGGGCACGCCACGGGTCTTCCAGTCTTCGAGTCCGATGGGATTGACCATTACTAACTTCTCAACCTGCTGCGGATACATCAGGGCGTAGCGGGTGGCTAACATCCCTCCGGTGGAATGCCCAATCAGCGTAATCTGTTCAATTCCAAGCTTTTTAAGTAACGCATGGGTGTTATTAGCAAGCTGTTGAAAACTGTATTGATAATGCTGGGGTTTGCTCGATTTACAAAAGCCAATTTGATCGGGCGCGATGACACGGTATCCAGTATTGGTCAGCGCCCGGATGGTGGATTCCCAGGTGCCTGCACAAAAATTTTTACCGTGCATCAGTACGACGGTACGTCCGTTTGATTTTTCGGGGCGGACGTCCAGATAAGCCATTTCCAGCGTCTGTTGTTGAGAGGTAAAGGCAAAATTCTTTGTTGGCCAGCCGTAGTCAAAACCTTCGAGCCTGGCACCATAAGAGGGCGAATCTGCCGCAAAGCCAGGCGGTGCGGAGAGCATTAATAAAAGTCCGAGACGGGATAATCGATGCAATGACATGTAAGTTTCTCCATAAGCAGCAAAATGGACCGCCGGTTGGCGCAAGTCTAAAATGTAGAACATGTGGTGCGCACGTAACGTAAAGGGAGGTAAAGTCGCGGGGAAGGGTTGGATTTATGAAGTAAAGGACCCCCAAAAGCTATTTAACATAATATACATTATGCGCACTGACGTTGTAGTAGCAAAGTTGTAACGTCCGCTTAGGGAATGCTACCCCGATTTTGGACCGACGTTTGCACAGGAAAAGCTCGAGGAAGTTCATGGTCTGATCCTTGGCAAGGAAACCATCAGCCGCCTCATGATAAAAGCCGGACTCTGGATCCCCCGCAGATTGTGAGTACAGCCGCCGGGCCATCGGTAAGCGTATCGATGTCTGGCATTATCCTGACGGGCGTAAGGGACTGCGCCTGAACGGTGTGCTGCTCCCCTATTCCACCTATGACCGGTTGTCGGAAGTTGATCCCGTCGCGATTGTAGATAATAAAAGGCTGGGCCATGTGCTGGACGTTGCCCGGCAGGTCAAGAGAAAACGCGACAATAACCGGTCACAGTCGTTACCATCTTCTGGTGTGAGCCTTCCCGCAGACGAATACCGCAGCTGCCGTCGTACCTCCATCTAAAGCACGAGCCTGACGGTGTTAAACCTTCGGGCTTCATCCGGCATAGGGCATCACTGTCGCAATGCCGCTATTTTTACTGCCGTAACTTCTCCTGTGCCGCGACTGCGGCGGCTTCTGCCCGCTGTTTTTCTGCTTCTTGCCTTTGCTTCTCAGCCAGTGCCTGTGCGGCCGCTTCTTTCTGCTCTTGCTCAGCTTGTTGGCGCGCCTCCTCAGCCTGTTGTTTCTTCTCAGCCAGCGCCTGTGCGGCCGCTTCTTTCTGCTCTTGCTCAGCTTGTTGGAGCGCCTCCTCAGCCTGTTGTTTCTTCTCAGCCAGCGCCTGTGCGGCCGCTTCTTTCTGCTCTTGCTCAGCTTGTTGGAGCGCCTCCTCAGCCTGCTGTTTCTTCTCAGCCAGCGCCTGTGCGGCTGCTTCTTTCTGCTCGTGTTCTGCTTGTTGGCGAACCTCCTCAGCCTGTTGTTTCTTCTCAGCCAGCGCCTGTGCGGCTGCTTCTTTCTGCTCGTGTTCTGCTTGTTGGCGAACTTCCTCAGCCTGTTGTTTCTTCTCAACCAGTGCTGGCACGGCTACTTCTCTCTGCTGCTGCTCTGCCTGCGTTTGCTTAGCAGGATGTGGCTGAGGCTCATCCTCCTTGTTTCGTTTGTCGGCAAGTTGCTGCGCCGTTTTTGCTAATTTGCTCTTCTGCGGCAGCTCATTTTCATCGGAGGGTGAAGACTGGCCTGAATGTTCATGTGTCTGCTGCAAATGCTGCACGAGCGTCTGGTGCAGGTGAGTCGTGCCGGATGCTCCTGCTTCTGAAGAACGTTGTAATTTTTCGCCAATGCTCTGACGGGAAACATCATTCTGTTCGCGGACAATACTTTTATTTTCAGCAGCCAGAGCGGGCAACAGAACTTTCCCTGCTGGCTGGGCGGGAGATTTGTGCTGCCATTTAACAGTATTGCCATCCTCGGCAGCGGCTTTTTTACCGTTGATGACATTCACTTTACCGGTATTAATCCTGATAAAATCATGATCCTTTCTGTCAGGATCATCGTTATGGCGATCGTGGTCATGATCATGGTGCGGCCAGTCGATATAACTGTACAGCGCATAGGCCGTGACCACCCCAACCCCGAAAGCAAGGATAAGACGCCGGCGGTGGTGAGGGTGCCCCCCCGTATCATCACCCTGATCATCGGCGTTATTGTCATCGATAATGTAGGTATTATCGTTATCTATGGTGATATCGGTGTCATAGTCACCATCGCTGCTGGAGTAGTCGCTCGAGGGTGACGTTATGAAACTTACCGGAGGATAAGCATTCGCTTCCCAGTCAGTGAATATTTCCTGGGAGTCATATTTAGGAAGATAAACCATGTGAGGATCGGCGGATTCAATCATGACTAATGGTGTCTCACCCGCTGAGGTAAATGACGACGGAGACTGGAACGTGATTTTTTGTTGTGGTGTGGATTTGAGTACGCCCTCTTTCTGCGCCATTAAGCGTAATCGCTGCACCGAGGCGAGCAGTTCATCTGGCTGATTCAGAAAGGCTATTCCAAGATTTTGCATCCAGCCAGGGTTACGGCCCACCGACACCAGCAGGTCCGGAAAAGCTACCAACGATTTCACGCTGGTATCCCAGGTTTGTTTCGTCACTTTCCTGAGCGCGGCATCACCGGCAAAACCGGGGTTATCATGAGACCATTGCACAGCCTGCATAACCTGCGCAGGCCAGGTTGAGGCCATTAATATTTGTGACAACAACGCATCAGGATAAAGAGCGACAGGGGCTGTCAGCTGATCCAGTTCTTGTGCACTAAATGTGTCCTGGAGGGTGGATTGTTGAGAAACTGACGACGTCTGTCCCCTGAGTTTTATCCAAGCATGAGCGCCAAGGCCTGCGATGCCAATCGAGATTAATGACACCAGGAGTTTTTTCTTTAAAAGTGAATTCATACTTTCACTCTTCGGCTAATGTCAGTTATCTTGTAATTTTTCTTCGCAATAAATAACGCCATAAATAATCACCCTTTCTTTGAAATAAAAAATGCAATTTAAACTGGTAGAACAATATCATGACAAATGTAAGTGCGTCACCTTAATAAGGGTTATGTTGTAAGGAGTGGCAACATAAACCCCATGTGAAGTTATTTTAAAAAAACGATATTCACCCGACAATACCATTTCATGGTTATTACAGCCTGTACGGCCACACCATTAATTGATGATGGAATAAGTGATTTTGTACATAATAAAATTTATTACATTTTATACACATTACCTCCTTAATCAGGCTGTAGTATTCAATTCGTTATGAATAAACGACTGCTGTGCTCTGCAAGAGGCTGCTGACAGCGAGGTTTATCTACACTCTTTACTGTTTTTAGAGGTTTGTAATGCGTAATCTGTTCATCATCGCTCTGAGTGTCGTCCCTGCTTTAGCCTTTGCTAAGCTCATCAATCCTATGGAATTTGATAATTCCGATGTTCAGAAGGAAGAAGTGATTCAGTACATCAAAGAAAGAGTCAAACATGACTACTGTGATGGCCCGGCGCAAATGTGCCAGGAGTCAATACTCAGAATGATGGAAAAAAGTAATTTGGATGCGTTTAAGGAAGCAACGAAAGCGACCAACAAAAAGATTATGGATCAGGTCATCCACGATTATTGTTATTCATCCAGCAACATGTGTAACTACACTACCATTAACATGATGTACAATAAAAACCTTGAAGATTCCAATAAATCCCTTGAGTGGTAATGTATAACATATCATCACAACCGTTATTAATTAACGTTTTTATTTTTGATGGAGTCACAATGAAAAAAATTATTAGCATCACCTTACTGGCTTTTCTGCTGACCGGATGTGGCGAGCCTAAAATTGATGCTACAAGTGAGGAGTCGCTTAAAGCCTCAGCCGAAAAAATCTGCAATACGCTTACTCCTCAAAAATGCACCGAATTTGGTAATGCCATGAAAATTGTGATGATGAGTCAGTTTAATGCCAAAGAACTGATCCAATCGGGCGGTAAGAATTATGATTCTGAGCTGGAGAAAAAATGGCAGAAGACATTAAACGATAAAACCGCAGACCAGGTTATTAAAGAAGCTACCGAGATCAAAACAACTCACCACATGAAATAAGCTACAGTGTCCGACCTCCGAAATTCTGTAGATACTGTTATGGCGCACAAGAATTTTCGGTATATCGAACGGGTGTCCTGATTTCAGGACACCCTACTCCAGCTCGCGCATCATCGCCCCGATTATCAGCTTCGTGTTTTTCTCCAGCCTTTTCCTGTGTAGGAGCGCTCTCGAACTGAGCCTTAAAGGACAGGAATTCGCAGTATGGTTTCAGGGCCGTCCAGAAGTTGCTGGCATGGTCGCATCAAAGCACCCCGGTTCTATTGCTGGTAAGTGCGTCATAAAAAACTCTCCATCTTATAAGCTGTGCTTTAAAATCTATCACATGTGAAATATCATATGTATTGTTGATTTTTATCGAGGTTAAGCATGCTACAGCCTGTTCAGCTTTTTAAACTGCTCGCAGACGAAACCCGTTCGACTATCGTGATGCTCCTCAGGGAGTCCGGCGAGATGTGCGTCTGCGACATCTGTGCGGCAGCCGCAGAGTCTCAGCCAAAAATATCACGACATATGGCGCTGTTACGTGAAGCAGAACTGGTCATCGACCGGCGTGAAGGAAAATGGGTACATTACCGCCTGTCGCCACACATGCCTGCATGGGCTGCGGGTATTATTGATACAGCCTGGAATTGTGAACGAGAAAACATACGCAACAAGCTCAGTAGCGCGGCATCGGCCCCCTGCTGATGGCGATGTATATATTCGAATAAACAAATGTGAATGGAGTTTCTGATGTTACTGGCTGGTGCTATCTTTTTATTCACGCTCGTCCTGGTTATCTGGCAACCCAGAGGGCTGGGGATTGGCTGGAGTGCCGCATTGGGCGCAATTCTGGCATTGCTGACTGGCGTCGTTCACCTGGGGGATATTCCGGTGGTCTGGCAAATAGTGTGGAATGCGACCGCCACCTTTATTGCCGTGATCATCATCAGTCTTCTGCTCGATGAATCCGGCTTCTTTGAATGGGCCGCGCTGCACGTTGCCCGTTGGGGAAATGGCCGGGGTCGGCTGCTCTTCACCTGGATCGTCCTGCTTGGCGCGACGGTCGCTGCACTGTTCGCCAACGACGGTGCCGCACTGATCCTGACGCCTATCGTTATTGCGATGCTGCTGGCGCTGGGGTTCAGCCGGGGGGCAACCTTAGCGTTTATCATGGCCGCAGGGTTTATCGCGGACACGGCAAGCCTGCCGCTTATTGTCTCGAATCTGGTAAACATCGTCTCTGCGGATTTCTTTAAGCTGGGTTTCTCTGAATACGCAGCCGTGATGGTACCGGTAAACCTGGCGGCCATAGCGACTACGTTGGTGATGTTGCATCTGTTCTTCCGCAAAGACATTCCAGCCGTTTACGACATTTCCCTGTTGAAAGAACCTAAAGATGCGATTCGTGATGTCGGGACTTTTAAAGCCGGCTGGCTGGCTCTGGTTTTGCTGCTGGTAGGATTCTTCGGACTGGATCCGCTGGGCGTTCCTGTCAGTCTGGTCGCTGCTGTTGGTGCCCTGCTCCTGTTTACTGTTGCGAAGAAAGGCCATGTCATAAACACAGCCAAAGTGTTACGTGGTGCGCCCTGGCAAATCGTTATCTTCTCGCTGGGAATGTACCTGGTTGTCTACGGCTTACGAAATACCGGGCTGACCCATTATCTTTCATCCGTGTTGAATCACCTGGCAGAGCAAGGATTATGGACGGCAACCCTGGGTACAGGCTTCCTGACGGCCTGCCTCTCCTCCGTGATGAACAATATGCCAACGGTGTTAATCGGTGCGCTGTCGATTGATGGCAGCACCGCAACCGGTGTTATCAAAGAAGCGATGATTTATGCCAATGTCATAGGCAGCGATCTCGGGCCAAAGATCACCCCTATCGGGAGTCTGGCAACATTGCTTTGGCTGCATGTTCTTTCGCAGAAAAACATCACAATTACCTGGGGATATTACTTCCGGGTGGGCATTGTCATGACAATCCCGGTGCTGCTTGTCACGCTGGCAGCACTGGCGCTGCGTCTGTCTTTCAATTTGTAATGAGATATTGATATGAGCAATATAACTATTTATCACAACCCGGCCTGCGGCACGTCACGCAATACCCTTGAAATGATCCGTAACAGCGGGACTGAACCCACGATTATTCTTTATCTGGAAACACCGCCAACCCGCGAGGAACTTGTAAAGCTGATTGCAGATATGGGGATCACGGTTCGAGCGCTGTTGCGCAAGAATGTCGAACCTTTTGAAGCGTTAGGGCTGGCGGAAGACCGCTTTACTGACGAGCAGTTAATCGATTTTATGTTGCAGCACCCTATTCTGATTAACCGGCCAATTGTCGTTACCCCGCTGGGCACTCGTTTATGCAGGCCATCGGAGGTGGTGCTGGATATTTTGACTAAAGCGGTGGGCACTGGAAATGGCTCAACTGGTTCAGGCCGAACAGGATAAAAGACACCAGGCATCGCTCCAGGGATCATCCGCTTCACGCAACGCGTGGTGGAGTGCTTTTAAAGATGCTATAGTTAGTGCTCATTATTTAGAGGAGCACTATTATGGCTTTTGAAATCCTGACGACTACTGCCGCAAGCATCACCGAGCTGAAAAGGGACCCTATGGGCACCTTCCGGGCAGGCGAAGGTGAATCTGTGGCTATCCTCAATCGTAACGAACCGGCGTTCTATTGTGTTTCGCCTGCGGTCTATGCTTATTTGATGGAAATCGCCGAAGATATCGAATTAGGTCGCATGGTCGATGAACGCATGAAAGTTGCTGAATTTATAGAGGTCGATATCAATGACCTATAGGTTGTTATTTGAAAAGCGGGCGCAGAAAGAATGGAAAAAACTCTCGCCCGTTATTCGTGACCAATTTAAAAAGAAATTAGCAGAGCGGTTACACCCCCCCCGCGTCCCTGGCGATAAACTTCACGGACGTAAAGATCAGTACAAAATAAAACTAAAATCGTCGGGCTATCGGCTTGTTTATATCGTTCAGGAGGATGTGGTGACTGTCTATGTCATCGGCGTTGGCAAGCGTGAAAATGACGAGATTTATAAATCCACGCAATAAAGGAGGTCTGTGCAACTCCAGCCTGCGGAACCTCGCGTACCGGCAGTTACACAGCAGTCCAAATGACAGGCATTACCGATCTATCATGATTGAGAATGAGTGATAGTCTTCCTCTCCAGCGCTTATCTCCACCCTATGCCGCTGCCCGTCATCACATAGTGGGATGCGGTTTTCCGGCAGCAGAACGTCGTCCAGCATGACCTGATAGCTACCTTCACTTCGCGATACATTTATCTGATAATCACTCGAACCGTGGCGGTAGACCAGGCTCACGGATGGCCAGCTCTTGGGCAGCAATGGAAGAACGGTTATCGCATCACCGTGCCGCTCGATACCCAGTAACGTCTCGATGACTAATCGATACGCCCAGCCTGCAGAACCTGTGTACCAGCTCCAGCCTCCGCGCCCGGTGTGCGGCGCTACGCTATAGATGTCCGCCGTCATGACGTACGGCTCGACTTTATAGCGTTCGATGGCGTCCGGCGTCAGGCCGTGATTGATCGGGTTGATCAGCGACCAGAGCTGCCAGGCCCGCTCGGTGTTGCCGCTGCGGGCGAAGGCCATTACCGCCCAGATGGCGCCGTGGGTATACTGCCCGCCGTTCTCGCGTACCCCCGGCAGGTAACCCTGAATGTAGCCGGGGTTAGGGCCGTTGCCGTTAAACGGCGGGGTAAGCAGTTTTATCAGCCCCGCCTCGTTATCTACCAGCCGCGCGTCCAGCGCCTGCATGGCCTGGGAGCATCGTTCTGCGCTCCCTGCCCCGGACAGCACCGCCCAGCTTTGGGCAATGGCGTCAATCTGGCACTCTATTGCACTCTGTGAGCCAAGTGCTTCTCCACTATCAAAGTAGCCCCGGCGATACCAGGCTCCGTCCCAGCCGGCCGCCTCAAGGCTGCGCTGTAGTTTTGTCGCCTCGCTGCGACAAAGCGTGGCGATTTCTTCGTCGTTAATACGCCCGGCAAGCTTCGCAAAGCGCTGCAGTACGTCATACAGGAAGAAGCCTAGCCAGACGCTTTCGCCCTTGCCTTCCAGCCCGACCAGATTCATTCCGTCGTTCCAGTCGCCTGCTCCCATCAGCGGCAGACCGTGCTGACCGTAGCGCAAGCCATGGCGAATGGCTTTCACGCCGTGCTGCCACAGCGAGTCTTCAAGGGCGCTGACAACCGGCTGATCGTATACCGACTCTTCGCCGGGCTGGAGCTGGCGGCCTTCAAGGTACGGAAGGCGCTGGTCGAGCAAACCGGTATCCCCCGTTGTGGCGACGTAGTGGCAGATGGACAGCGGCAGCCAGAGATAGTCATCTGAACAACGGGTGCGGACTCCGTTGCCTGACGGTGGATGCCACCAGTGCTGAACGTCGCCTTCGGTGAACTGGCGCGATGCGCAAAGCAGGATCTGCTCGCGAAGCCGCTCCGGAGCCGCATGGCTCAGCGCCAGGGTGTCCTGAAGCTGGTCGCGGAAACCGAAAGCCCCGCCGGACTGGTAGTAGCCGCTACGAGCCATCAGACGGCAGGCAATGGTCTGGTACAGCAGCCAGCCGTTGGCAAGCAGATTAACGGCAGGATCGGGCGTCGCCACGACGATTTGGTCGAGCATGCGGTGCCAGTGGGCGTGTACATTTGCCAGCTCACCGCGAGCAGCATCTTCGCTAAGATACAGATCGATCATCGCTTCCGCGTCCTGGTGATTCTGGCCCGTGCCGAGTACAAAGATAAACGTGCGCTGGTCTCCGTCAATCAGCGTCGTCGCGGACTGCACCGCTCCGCACGGATCTAACCCCGCGCCAGTTTTATCAGACAGCGTGCGCTGTTGCATGACGGCCGGATCACGCTGCGAACCATTACGCCCCAGAAATTCCCGGCGGTCTCCCGTCACGGAACAATGGACCCCCGTTACCGCAAAGAAAGCGGTTCTTTCCGAACCGTTGCTGCTATAGAAGTTATTTGCCAGCACCCCGCAGCCGCGTCCCGTTGTGGACGCCCGGGTCACGACATGCATTGCTGATTTGCTGCGCGATTCACCCAGCGTCCACTCCACGTAGCCGGTCACGGAAATTTTGCGGGTACGCCCCGAAGTATTGCTGAGCGTTAAAATAGCGATTTTTACGGGAGCATGTTCCGCCACCAGGATAGTCAGCTCCGTATCGATACCTGTTTCACGGTGGGCGAAAACGCTGTAGCCAAAGCCGTGGCGTGAAAGATAATATCCGCTGCCACGCACCGGCAACGTCGTCGGCGACCAGACGGCACCGCTCTCTTCATCACGCAGATAGTACGCCTCGCCGGAACGGTCGCTGATGGGATCGTTTTCCCAGGGAGTAAGGCGATACTCATGCGCGTTCTCATACCAGGTATAGGCCTGTCCCGCTTCGGAGATAACGGTACCAAATCCCGCATTGGCCAGAACGTTCGCCCAGGGTGCCGGAGTCTGGTCCTTTTCATCCAGAACAATCTGGTATTCACGGCCATCCTGCGAAAACCCGCCGCGGCCGTTGAAAAACACCAGCGCGCTGGTATCGGGCTGCCAGGGATCGTGCTGATTGTCGGGAAGACCCGCACGCGGAGTAAAAGCCTGTTGCGAAGACAGTGTCGGCTGAAGGCGCTGATTCAGCTGCTCTTTCAGGCCACCACCGCGGTCATCAAGAACGATTTGCGCCACGCTCAGCAGTAGCAGCCTGTCTTCCGCCGACATTTGTTCACCGTTGCGCACAAAAATACCGCCGGGCTTGTCCATCTGGCTGGCTTCAGATCCCGCCGCGATCAGCTCGACTATCTGGTTTTGCAGCTCCTGCTGATAGCCTCCGTGGCTGTCGTTGAGGATAACCAGATCCACCGCCAGTCCTTTTAACCGCCAGTAGTGGTGCGCCTGAATCACCGTGGTGATAAGCAGAACGCTTTCGTCGCTGGTGACGTTAAGGATAACAATCGGCAGGTCACCTGAAATTGACCATCCCCACAGGCCTGGCTGCCCTCGCCGGTTACGGCTAAGCGTTCTGGCATCAGCCCGCAGCTCTGGTCCTGGGAACAGCACCGCGCCTGCCAGCCGGTTGAAGAGCGTAGCGTCGTCTTCGTTGGCGTTAATCTGACGCAGAGCGATCTGACTGTGCGACCACGCAAGCTCAAAGACGCGATCCGCAATCGGGTGGTCGTGATATTTCTCCACCAGCGCCTGGCTGTGCTGACGGCTCTCCGTTACGCCATAAATAATGTCGACGGTAACGGGCAGCCCGGGCTGCAGAACGATGGACCGGCGGATGGCAAGAATGGGATCCAGCACCGGGCCGACGCTGTTGCTCAATGAGCCGCCCTGTTCGACTGCGGCGGCGTTTGCCGGGGTTCGTCCCCGGCCGAGGAATTTAGCCCTGTCGGTTTCAAACGAGGTTTCGCTCTGCGGCTGCCCGTGTACCACCATCGTGTGAAACATCCACGGACAGCGTTCATCAGGCGAACGGGGGCGGCGGTGGCAAAGTATCGCATGCTGGTCGGCAAGCAGCTCGGTCTGGATAAACAAATTGCTGAAGGCCGGATGAGCCAGATCGCTCTCTTTTGGTGCCAGCACCACCTCCGCGTAGGTTGTCAGTTCCAGGGTACGCGGCTGCCGTCCGCGGTGCAGAAGCGTGACACGCCGAAGCTCAATATCATCTTCTGGCGAGACGACAATCTGCGTTTTTACGCTGACCGTGCCCGCCACCACGTTGAACTCCGCGCCGGCGTCGGTAAAGACCACATCATACTGGCTGGCGGACGCCCCCAGCGGCTGCCAGGTATTGCTCCAGACCTCATTTGTGACAGGGTCACTTACAAAGCAAAATGCGCCCCAGCCGTCGCAGGTTGGGTCGCTGCGCCAGCGGGTTAGCGCCAGGTCTTTCCAGCGGCTGTAGCCCCCGCCGGACTGGCTGACCATCAGGTGGTAATCGGCATTTGCGAGAAGCTGAACTTCAGGGATGACGCTGTCCACGTCGGTAAACTCACGGGTTTCGTACTGTACGGGCTGTAATACCCCTTCGTGAGATTCGAAATGGCGACGTGGGCTGTACAGCTCTACGGCGTCAGGCACGCGTTCCTGCAGCAGCAGACGGGCCGACTGAAACGACGGACTCGTCATAAACCGATCGACCATTGGGGCACCCAGCAGCACGTGAGAAAGTGCCTGGAAGGCCATGCCCTGATGATGCGCCATCCACGAACGGACGATCGCGTACATCTGGCCGCTGGCGAGGCGCGAAGGCGTGTAATCCAGCGCTTCATAGAAGCCATATTCGCCGCGCGAACCGCTCTCTTCCAGCCTGCGGAGATTTTCACAGGCTTTATGCGGCGAGACAGTCAGCGCCATAAGCGTGGCATATGGAGCAATAACCATGTCATCGGCCAGCCCTCGCCGCAGGCCAAGGCCGGGAACGCCGAAAGCGTGATACTGATAATTTTGCAGCGCATCGAACGAGTAATAGCCCGACTCCGAGATCCCCCACGGCACGCCCCGCTCTTTGCCCCAGTCGATCTGGCGTTTAACCGCCGACTGGCTCATCTCTTCAAGAAGGCTACCCGGATAGGTCGGCATCACCAGGTTTGGCATTAAATATTCAAACATTGAGCCACTCCACGACATGAGCGCCGTTTCGTTATCAATGGTGGTAAACAGCCTTCCCAGCGCAAACCAGCTTTTCAGCGGCAGCTGGTTTGTGGCAATCGCCAGAAAGCTGGTAAGTCGAATTTCCGAGGGTAGCAGGTCGTAATGGCTGTTATCGAGCTTATTGTTATCGCAGTTGTACCCCACGCTGAGCAGGCTGGTAACCTCGTTATACAGGAAGGCGAAATCCATTCTCGCGTGCTCGTTCAGCCGCTGTTCAAGCTCGGAAACAATATCCAGCCGGGTGCGCGCCTGACGAATCGCCGATTCTGACGGTGTCCCCTCGCCGGTATGTGTTGCCTGAGCAAGCCAGCTAAGAGTCGGCAGCGCCTGGTTCTGCCAGCTGCCGGGAAGCCAGCTCAGAAAATGTGTCCATTCATGGCAGATAAGCACCAGTTGACGCTGAAGATGCTCCACCCAGCGGCGGATGCGGCCATCTTCGTGACTGCAAAGCGCATGCAGACGATTACTCTGCGCGCGCATATTTTTCAGCTCAGCAAAGAGCAGCGCCGGGGACAGCATGCCGGCGCCTTTACAATGGCTACGCAGCTGGCGAAGCAGCGTCGGAGCATGCTGCCCCCAGGCTTTTTCGAGAATTTGCAGCGTATCATCGAGACCCGTCAGCACCTGCGTCGTGTCGAGCAGCGGCTGGTTACGCAAGCCCGTTAAGCCTGCACTAAGGGTGAGCAAATGCCCGGCCATATTGCCGCTGTCCACGCTTGAGATATAGCGTGGATTAAGCGGCACCAGCGTGCGGGTGTCATACCAGTTATACAAATGCCCGCGGTAGTGCTCCATTTTATCCAGCGTATCGAGGGTCAGCGTAATACGCTGCAGCATTTCACCCTGAGGGATATAGCCAAAATCCCATGCCGTCAGGTTAGCCATTAGCGACAGGCCGATATTGGTCGGCGAGGTGCGGTGCGCAATAACGGGATGGGGAAACTCCTGGAAGTTATCCGGCGGCAGCCAGTTCTCTTTTACGGTGGCAAAAGTTTCAAAAAAGGCCCAAATCTCCCGGCTGCTCTGACGCAGCAGACGTTGATTTTCAGCAGTAAATGCGAGGCCTGGCCTGATGGGTTCGCGGCTTAACCAGCTTAATATCATCGGAGCCAGACACCACAGCACGCCTATGGGGGCGGCAATAAACAGCAGCATCGGGGCAAGGGATGCGGTAAGCAGGATAAGTGCGGCACCGGTAGCCACATTGAGCCACATCGCACGGTAAAACCGCAGAGTTGAGGTTCTGGCACCGTCGGTCATTTGCTCAAAGCTTGCCCACTGATTAAGGTTATGATGGCTGATACCCAGCCGCCACAGCGTCACGGCTATGGCATGTAGCGAATACCCTGCCTCGTGGGGCAGCGTGATAAATCCAAGGCCAACACGCAGCAGACGCTTTAGCCCTCCGGATGACACCAGCAGCCAGTGCTGGAGGAACGGGCGTCGTGCTGGCTTGTTAATCATGCCCTGAGCTAACACCAACGCGCCGGGAAGCAGCAGCGCAACGGCCATCACCATCAGCCAGTAAAAGGGATTGGGAACCAGTAAAAGCGAGCAAAAGATAAGGACCAGCAGTGACGGTGCCACCAGGCTACGACGCAGATTATCCAGCAGCTTCCAGCGGGAAAGCGCAGTGAGCGGATTTTTGTCCCGCGTTCCGTCTTCTTTTCTGACCCGAAATTTGAGCCAGTTCAGCAGCTGCCAGTCGCCGCGTATCCAGCGGCTGCGCCTCGCCACGTCGGTGAGGTAATTATTGGGATATTGTTCATAAAGCAGAACCTCGCTGAGCAAGCCCGAGCGGGCGTAGCATCCCTCCAGTAAATCATGGCTCAGCACCAGGTTTTCCGGGCAAGTATTGTGCGTGGCCTGCGTAAAAGCATCCACGTCGTAAATACCCTTACCAACAAACGAGCCTTCACCAAACAGATCCTGATAGATGTCCGAAGCCATCATTGAGTACGGATCGTTACCCGGCACGCTGCTGCACATGGCCGCGTAGCGCCCCTGCCCGTTGCGTGGGATTTCCTCAGCAAGGCCCGGCTGTAAAATACCGTAACCCTTCACGACGCGTTGCTTTAAAGGATCGTAGACCGGGTGGTTGAGCGGATGCGCCATCGTCGCGACAAGCTTGTGCGCTGTATCCCGGGGCAGCACGGTATCGCTGTCCAGCGTAATGACATATTTCACCCCCTGCGGGGGCGCGATTTCGTTGTTATGCACATCTGAAAACTGTGCCGCAGGCGCCCGCAGCCAACTGTTTAGCATCGACAGTTTGCCGCGCTTGCGCTCGTAGCCCATCCACACGTTTTGCTGAGGATTCCACTGCGCCGGACGGTGCAGCAGGAAGAAAAGTGGCTGTGAGCGGGAAGCATAGCGACGGTTAAGATTCTGCATCTGAGCCTCAGCCCAGTGAAGCAGCTTGCTATTTTCCGGCGAGTTTTCATCGGGGGAATCAGCGAAATCAGTCAGCAACGCGAAATACAGGTTCGCCGTGCTGTTGCCGAGATAGCAAACTTCCAGGCTATTGAACAGCTTGTCAATTCCTGCCCGGCTGGTGAGTAAGCACGGAATAACAACCAGGGTGCTGAACCCGGCCGGAATGCCGGTGGAGAAATCCATCCTTGGCAGCGGCAGCGGTGAGCGGAAGCGTGTCGTTGCCTCACTCAGTAAATTGCTCGCCAGCTGGCTAACCAGCACCACCAGCGGCAACGCAAGGAGCACCAGCGGCCAGTGCATACCCTGAAGCCAGGTGCGGAATAAAATGTCGGCGGTAAAGGCCGTTGTTAACAGGCTTAAACTCCCAAGCCAGGCAAGCAGCGGGATCTGGTTAAAACTATGGCGCAGCCGTACGCCCCAGGAGATGTTAGCGCCGAGTTCATGTTCAAGCGCAGCGCGCCCTTCACCAATCAGGTAATAGCCAACGTGGTGGGCAGGCGTTGCTGGATCGGCGCCCTGCGCCATTTGCAGAATATGGCGGGCGACTTCCGGTTCGCCGTAATGACTGTGCCTGGCGAGGATCTCAATAATGTGTCGGTAGTGGTCTCGAGTGTCAAAGTGCATCGCCGGGTATATCCCTGAGGGATCCTGGCGCAGTGTCTGTTCGGCCAGGCTCATGGCTTCGGCAAAGTCGGCCCAGTTGGTTTCGCTCAGCAGCCGCAGGCCAACAATACTGTTGCTGACGGAGAGCTGGTTTGCGGCAAGCTGCTGGTTAAAGCGGTGAATCAGGTAGTCCGGGGTCACGCCGGTTTCGGCCAGGCGCTGCTCAACCCAGGTCAGCGGTAAAGAGAGCATATTCCCCCGCCCCTGCAGCCGACGAACCAGCTCCGCCACAAACGCGCTGCTTAACGGCGGACGCGATCGCGCCATATCAGCAATCACCATGATCAGATCCGCAGGCGCGTTTTCGGCGCACTCAAAAATTCGCGTCACCCACGCGTCAGCGAGATTGCGCTCTTTTTGCGCTCCGGCCACCTCAATGCTGACCCGACGTAAATTTTCAATCAGCGCCAGGCGCAGCATGCCCGGCAGCGCCCAGAGCTCGCCGAGCGTTAGCGGTGTTACCTGTTGATAGGCTGCGATATAGCTCGCCAGGCTCGCTGCGTCCCAGCGTCCGTCGGCATGGGCTATAGCTTCGGAAGCTATCGCATAAATGCGCGGACAGTTGTGTGGAGCCGTTAACGGCGGCAATCCTTTACCAAAATTTTTGGGAAGGTGATGGCGGACCACGCGGATCTGCTCTTCGATGAGGTAATAGTTATCCAGCAGCCATTCGCCCGCAGGGGTGATGCCGGCCTTTTCGCCCGCGTTGAGCAGATAGCAGTTACGGGTAATGATGGCTTCGTTATCTTCTAGACGCTTCAGTAAATAGTAAGGCAGCCGGGTGGCCGATAATTTATGCGAGCGAGCCAGCTTCTGGCCGTAGCGCTCCATCTGGGCGGCAGAAAACAGTTCGGCTTTCATGGGGCTATCGCTGGCAGGCCCGGCGACCAGCCAGTCGGGAATATCAGGATGGAGATCCAGTGGCTTAACGCGTGTAAACCACCGTGCAGGAATTAATTTCATGAATTTGCTCAACAGGCGAGGTGAACGCACAGAAGCAGTTGTTCAATCAGATCAGAAACGTTCTCTCAGGATGGGGTGTCAGGCATCAGGGATTTAACAGCTGCAAGAGTCTTCTTAACAGTATAGGTTAAAAATTATGCGATGTTCTTGTGCGGAATTTCAGCCGCTTAGCGGTTCAGGGAACGAAATTCATCCTATCACGCACTGGATAGATAACGCACAGTTATCGCGCACGGCACGGGAATGCCTGAATGGCCTCCCTCATGCCATGACCGGCGAGGTTTTATTGCGGCCATCACGATGCCTGCCTGCGACTGGTGTTAGCAGGACGAATTTAACTACCTGCTTCAGAACCACTCTTTTTTTCCACGGGGCGGTAAATCAGGTGTCCAACAACGCCACGGCTGGCGCCATCATTAGGATGCTGAACGCCGTCCGTCACATCAACGCTTTCAAAATCAAAGGGAGAGACGCCCTCCAGGCAGGCAACGTTCACGCCATACTGTTCAGGATTAGATCTGCGCTGATGGAAGGTATAAATCCCGCACGCCGAGCAAAAATAATGCACCGCCTGCCGGGTGTTAAACCGATACTCGGTAAGAAATTCTTTCCCTGCCAGCACCTCAATGCCGGAAAGAGGCGCGGACACGACCACCGCCCCCCTCATGCGGCAGAAAGAGCAGTTACAGCGGCGAACCGTGTCAAAGCCCCCCTCGGCCAGCTCAACGGTAAATCTGACGTTGCCGCAGTGGCAGCTCGCTGATAATTTTTGGCTCATATTTTTCTCCAGACAATCAATGGCCTGCCGATGACCGCTCGTACTTGCGTCCCGGTCCATCAGCCAGTGCGCTTTACTTTATCTTCATCCTATTTAAAATAGCCCATTCCTCCCTACTTTAAAGGTATTCGTCCAATGCGCTATTGATGCTGCCGTCCGTCCGACGGCCAAACGATTGTCCCGATCTTTTGCGGGCAGTTCTGGCATCTATGGAGTAATTATGACGAATAGCTATATCGCGCTGGAAAGCGTTGCCTTTACCTTATCTGACGGCACCCCGCTGTTCTCACAGCTGAACGAAACCTTTGACGCATGTCCCACGGGCCTGGTTGGCCGTAACGGAGTGGGTAAAAGCGTACTCTCAAAAATTCTGGCGGGCACGCTAATGCCCTCTTCAGGAAGCCGCACAGCATCAGGAACCACGCATTATCTGGGACAGCACATTGCACATCAGCCTGAGGCCACCGTCGCCGGGCTTGCTGGCGTTCAGGCTGTTATCGACGCGCTGGGCCGTATCGAAAATGGCAGCGTATCCGGGCGGGATTTCGAGATAGTCGGCGACCGGTGGGATATCCGCCAGCGGCTAAAGCTTGAGCTGGAAATAAATGGGCTGGGAAATCTGCAGGCCTCGACCCCAGCGCATCAGCTAAGCGGCGGCGAGGCCATGCGCGTATCGCTTATCGGCGCCTGGCTGGCGGAGGCTGATTTTTTGGTCCTCGACGAACCCAGCAACCATCTGGATCGTCACTGCCGGCAGGCGCTGATTGCTCAGCTTGCACGCTGGCCTGGCGGGCTGATCGCGGTAAGCCACGATCGGGAACTGCTCGAATCAATGAGCCGCATCGTTGAGCTTTCTCCCCAGGGGCTTAGCGTCTATGGCGGGAATTACTCGTTTTATGCGCAGGTGAAAGCGGCGGAAAGCCAGAATGCGCTGCATCTGCTTGAGCAACGGAAAAACGAACGGCAGCGTGAAAAGAAAAAGCTGAGCAATCAGAAAGAGCGGCTTGCAAGGCGTCAGTCCCGTGGCAATCGCCAGGGCAAAGTGGCCAACCAGGCCAAAATCCTGCTCGGCGGACAGAGGCAGCGGAGCGAAGCCTCCGCAGGAAAGCTCAACCAGCAGCATCTTGCTGTCCACGCCGCGCTCGACCAGCGGGTGCGCGACGCGGCCAAAAACGTTGAAGAAAGTGCAGCTATAGTCGTGCACTCCCCGGAGGTTACCCTCCCTTCGGGGCGTCAGATCGTCGAGCTGGTTGACGTGCAGCTCCCCTTTGTTGCGAAATTTACCCCGCCCTTGAATCTGATGCTGACCGCGCGCCAGCGCGTCGGCGTCGTAGGTGATAACGGCAGCGGGAAATCTACGCTGCTGAAAGTGTTGGCCGGACACCTCGTGCCATCCGGCGGGCGGTGCCGGGTCATTACCGATGCCTGCTGGCTCGATCAGCATCTTGCAAGCCTGGATCCCCGGCGGACGATACTGGAGCAGATACTTGAAGCTAACCGCACCGCAGGTGAAGGTGATCTGCGCACGCGGCTGGCTCAGCTTGGCCTGGACGCGCATAAAATTCAGATCCCCAGCGGGTTGTTAAGCGGGGGAGAACGCCTTAAAGCCGCCCTCGCCTGCGTGCTGTATGCCAGCCCTGCCCCCGAGCTGCTGCTGCTCGACGAACCCAGCAATCACCTGGACCTGCCATCCGTCCAGGCGCTGGAAACTATGCTCCACACGTATCAGGGCGCGCTGATAGTCGTCTCCCACGATGAGGTTTTTCTCGACAGCCTGAATCTGACAGACCGTCTGTCGCTGTTTCCCGGCGGCTGGCGTCTTGAATGCTGGTAGCCAGGCCGCTGATTACCATGCTTCCGGCTCACGGAGCATATGGACAATATTACAGGGGCTCATTACCCACCCCCCTTTGAAGCCATCGGGCAGCGGTTCGACCGCGTCACAACGGACAACGCCATTGGCTTCCATCTGCTTCGCGGCCTGTCGGAAATTGGGGGTAAACAGCTCGAGCCAGACCTCAGCCTGGCTCATTGCCGGGGCTTCATCTATCCACAAGCGATTGGGGCCAAGCAGGAAACCGGTCGCCGGTGGCTTATCCAGGATCTCCGGAAGGCCGAGCACGGTGCGGTAAAAGTCGAGAGTCTGCTGGTACTGATGGGTGGGAACTTTGATGGCGATGTCGATACCGCCCTTAATTTCTGCTGTCATAAAGATGTCCTCATTCCGCCGTGGTAATGACCGCCAGACTTTTTAGGTGCGCAACGTAAATTCTGGCTCCAGTACAGTATGAAACCTTACTCAGAATTTACGTAAAACGGGTACCTCTTTGCCCGGCCGGCCACGCCAGGCCAATGAAGAATCCTGCGATGGTGGCGGTCAGCAGCTTTGAAAGCGTTGACGCCAGCAGGGCCCGGAAGCCTGCTGGCTGGGCGATCTCCTACAACACGCTTGCCGCGGACGAAAAAAAGCCCCGACGGACGCCAGGGCTTCGTACATAGCGGGGGGGTTAGTCAAATACGCCATTAATAATGGTGGTTACGATAGCCGTACTGAGCGCAACCAGCACCAAATCGTCCCCGATCGCCTGCCATTCGTAGCCGGGATAATACGGCAGCTGGTCAAGCATCGAGCGGGGTACGGCCTTTTTGGCTATTCCCGGAGGAAGAGGTTTACCTCTTGCAAGGTTTTTGGCGATGCCGGGAGGCAGAGATTTATAGCCGGTCAGGCCATAGTTAACCGCCAGGCTACGTGCATCTTTAAAGCTGATGTCCGAATCCACGTGATCCGGCTTGCCATAGTTCTTACGGCTGCCGTGATCCTGGTCAGACTTTCCGTTGCCCTGCCCGCCTTTGTTGCTATGAGCGTTACCGTGCCCTTGATTACCGCTATTGCCATTACCGTTCCCGTTGCCATTTCCGTTACCCGGATTAGCAAAAACGGGAGCAGTAAACAGCGCCAGTGAAACAACTACGGTGACAGCTGAAAGTAATCCTCGACGCTTAAACATAAATCACCCCGTAATATATGACCGTTCTATTCAGAATATGTGTGCACTGCCCCTCCAGCAACCTTATTAATCTTATTTTTGTAATGCTCCCGGTTACCTATCGCATCTTTAAGGTCTTCCGGGCAGTATTGGCAGCGGAATTGGCCCGTGAATGCCTGCGGGGTTTGCTATCAAGTAAACGGCGAAGCATTTTCCCTCATCGTTCCTATACTGAGATGACTTAGCAGGAAGCCCGGCGAAATAATAAAACAGGTAAACTGAACCGGCGCTCCACAATGAGTTCAACTCCTTTAAGGAATGCATTGATGAAATCCAGCCCCAACTTTTGGATTAAAGCCTGCTGCATAGGCATTGTGATTATCGCATCGACGAACGTCAAAGCAGCCGAACGAGCGCCACAGGTGAAATATGAGGCAGGAACGCTACCGGAAAAATGGCGTACCGGCGGCCCGGAATGCACCACTTTCCGCGACGATTTTCAGGTGCACCAGTACAACGAAAATTTTTATATTCTGCGGGAATCAGGCTGTGTGCATACCGAGAAACCTTTCCTTTATCTTTTGTTCGGAAAAGACCGGGCGATTCTCTTTGATACCGGCGCGGGGAAAGACACCGACCCGACTACAGGCCGCGTGCCTGACGTTGTGGGAGCCGTCGACAGCGTCATAAATCTATGGCTGAAAAAAAACCATCGCCAGTCTGTTCCCTTAGTCGTCACGCACCTGCATTCGCACTTCGATCATATCTGGGGAGACGCGCAGTTTATCAAGCGTCCTGATACCACCTTCGTTAAGCCGGGCGATGTGGAGACGCTGAAGCAATTCTTTGGCATTCATAAGTGGCCGGAGGAGACAGGACGTTTCGATCTTGGTGGGCGAGTTCTGGATATTATTCCAACGCCCGGACATGACGCGACCAGCATCGCCGTCTATGACCGACAGACAGCCATACTGTTGACTGGCGATGTGCTGTATCCCGGAAGGCTGTATATCAATGAGCGAAATCCAGATCTTATGCAAGCAAGCGCACAGCGCCTGGTCGATTTCACCGCTACCCGTCCGGTTGCGCAGATACTTGGTACGCATGTTGAACGTCGCGCGCCCTACTATGATTACCCAAGGGGGACGCACTATGCCCCTGAAGAGTTCCCGCTTCAGATGGGCAGAGCCAGTTTACTGGAGCTGCTGGAAGCAACGAAGCTGCGTAGCGGGCAAGGCAGCCATAGCCATATCACCCAGAAGGCCTATCGCGATTTTACACTCTGCGGCGTTTACCCCATTTGTGAGCCGGTAAACGCGCCAGCCAGTACGGAGCAGATAAACGATCTTAGCGAGGCATTGCCCTGAACGAACGTTTTTTGCCCTATCTCGTTGATAATTAAATTACAGCGAGGAATTTGAGAGATAGAGATAGGGTAAACTTCCGGATGGCTGCAAGGCAAGGATGCCAAAAATATGACCGACTCACCAATTCTGGAACAATGATGAGACTCAAGCAAATTACTTTTTCGGCACTCTGTTCAGCGCTGCTGCTTTCAACTTCTGCCTATGCCGAAGTCGACCTTGGATCGATTGATTTATTCTCCAAAGACAGTGCGACAAGCCCTATTCCAAAGGGGCTGGTGGTCGGCGGCGCGGCGGTTACCGGTACGCACCGCTATCAGGCTGACGATACTGAAACTCATTTTATTCCCGGCGCGCTCTATTTTGGCGACCAGTTTATGTATCTTGGCGATCGCGCCCGCTATTACTTCGCGCTAAACGACTCATTTGCCGCCTACGGCTACGGCAGGTTCCGCTTTGGCAATTTGGATCCTGACGATCATGACCAGTTTAAAGGGATGCATAAACGCAGGGCGGAGTTTGAAGCGGGCGTCGGCGGCACGGTGATCACCCCCTATGCGCTGCTAAGCGCCCGAATCAGTTCGGACGTCACGGGCCAGAGCGATGGCCAGGAGCTGCTCCTGTGGGCTGACTTCCCTATTGTCCGCGATAAGCTGCTGATTATGCCTGGGGTGGGCATGATGATCCGCAGTTCCAATATGGCGAACTACTACTTTGGCGGCGTCTCGGCCAGTGAGGCCACGCCGCAGCGCAAAGAGTGGGACACCGGGACAACGTTCTCCCCGATGACGGCGATTATTACCAGCTACCGCTTTACCGACAGGTGGATGGGGCTGTTTGCCGCCAACTATGAATTTTACGATAAAAGCATCGCCGACAGCCCGCTCGTCCAGCACAGCGGCGAGCTGTATACCATTCTGGCCGTCGGCTATTCCTGGTAGGTTAGCGGAACGGGGAAGCCCTTTACTTCCCCGCTTTCCCACCGCCTAGTGCCTTATTGAGCAGGATATCGCTACTGACGATGCTGCTGTTGAGCGTCAGCTGTTTGATCCTTTCAGCAATCAGCAGGCTGCCCGCGGAAGTGGCTGCCTGCCTGCTGATAAGCCCCCTCTTATAACGCGCGGTGGCGTTGTTTGCCGTAAACGACGCCGCAGAGATTTTCTGTTCCTGAAGCTCCGCCTCCTCATGCAGGGACTCTATTTCGCTCCCCACGACGGCCACATCACGCACTGCCGTTAGCACCGCCTGGTTGTACTGGGAAATCATGATGTCGCGCTGGCGCCGGGATTTATCCAGATTAGCCTCCAGCTGGCCGCCGGAGAAAATAGGCAGATACAGGCCAGGCACGATGTTGATCTGCTGGCTCGAGTGGTTAAACAGGTCGTCAAGATGCAGCGCATCAAAGCCGAAGAACGCCTTGATATCAAATTTAGGGTAAAACGCCGCTTTGGCAGCATCGATCTGGCTCATAGATGATTTCACGTACCAGTGCGCCGCCTGCAGATCGGGGCGACGAGCCAGAAGCTGATAGTTAAGGGAGGCTGGCAGCCCGGTGGACGGTACGGGAAGCGTCACCGGCTTCAGTTCCGGAAGCTCACCACCGCCCACTATCAACCGTAACGACTCACGGTGTTTAATCCGCTGCTGTCTGGCAGAAGAGATCTGCTGTTCAACGCTCAACAGGTGCGCTTTAGCGGCTTCTGCCTCCGCGTGCGATTCCAGCCCGCGTGCCGCCCGCGCTTCGTGCCCCTGTAACGCATAGGATTCGATACGCTTCTGTTCTTCAAGCAGCGCAATCAGCTGGGTGGAGGTCTGCAGGGCATAATAGAGCTGTGCCGTATCGGCAGAAATTTCGAGGCTTACCGCAGAAGCTTCAAGCCTGCGGGCATTCTGTACCCCCATGCCCGCCTCAAGCCTGGAGCGATGCTCGCCCCAGATATCGATGTCCAGCGTGGCACCAAGGCCCACTATCCCTTCGGTATACCAGGGGCCAGTCAGCCCCAGCCCCGGGCGGTCGTTGGCAAAAGGCCCGAGGTAGCCGTTAGATGAAACATGTGCCTGATCGATGCTGGCCGTACCATAAATCTTCAGGTTGCTCCCGGACTCAATCATCTGCACATCCGAGCGGGCCTGCTGCACTTTGGCATGGGCCAGCGCCATGGTCGGCGAGTTTTTAATCGCCCGATCGATGAGCGCGTCCAGCTGAGGGTCTCGGTAGGTCTTCCACCACTGCTCCTGCGGCCAGCTGGCGTTAGTTAGCTGCAAATCAGCGGGCAGAACCACATCGCTGCTTTGGATCTGCTTCAGCGGCGTGTCGTCATTATTCATTAAGGCACAGGAAGTCAGCAGCACGCAAAGCAGCATGCTAAACGGTTTGAGATTATGACGCGTAATCGAATTTTTCATAAGTTGGTAAACTCACGTTCCTGGGCAAGCCTGCTTTTCTGGCTCGCCAGCAGCTCGGTAATTTCGTAGAAGAGGTGCTGCACTTTTTTAACCAGCACGGAGTGGGGTTGCGTGTTGATAAGAGAGTCAGGAATGGCGTGCTCGCGCTGCCAGTTGGCAAGCACTGAAGGTTCGCTCACCGCCTGAGCACTCAGCGCCAGAAGCTCTCCGGCCTGCTCCCGTAGCGGCGCGTAGATCTCATCCTGTCCCAGGCTGGATCCCACCGCTATGCTGTCCATGATGTACAGCACCTCGCGCACGTGTCCCAGCACGGCCTGCGTGGTGAAAATATCGTATTCAGACTGGTCATCACCAGGCGCCCCGCCCGGTTCCAGGGCAACCCGAGCGGCAGTGTTTTCGCAGTTCGCCAGCGCCTGCCAGAGCTGCAGGGAAACCAGCGATTGATCCGTTTGACGTCTGATGCGCACAGATGCGTCCTGCAATATGCGCGCAATGCTTTTCCACAGCTGCTCCCCTTCAACCTCCGGCCATAACAGCACGTGGGTCAGCGTTGCAATTCCCACACCCAGCAGGATACCGATGATTCTGTCGCGGATTTCAACCAGATCGAAGGTCGGCCCGAATGTCTCCAGCAGCGCCAGCGCAAAGGTGAACATAAGTTGGATCCCGGCATAGCTCATTTTCTCGCTTCCGGCATACACCCAGGCACCCAGCGCAACCACGGGAAGCGTCATCAGCAGCAGGCCAACGATGCTGTCGATGTGCGGCATCACCAGGATCACCATCAGCAGCGCAATCAGGCTGCCAATGACGGCCCCAACCGCACGCAGCAGCGCCCGCTGTGTGGTGGTACCGAGGCTGGACTGCGCCACGATCACGCAGCTGAGCATGATGGTATGGATGCCCTGCCAGTCCGTCGCCGCGTAGAGCAGATAACAGATGAAACTGGACAGCACCGTTTTTAAGGCAAATTTTATGAAGGTCGGGTTGAGCTGAAAGTTTTTTCCCGCTTGCACCGTCGGAGACGAGGGATCGGTCCTCTCCTCGTGATGTGAAAAAGCCACCAGGGCGTCCAGCATCTTCTTCAGCACTGGCGTCGTGGTTTCGGGGACCTGCCTGTCGGGCAGCAAGAAAGGGCAGTCTTCTGCAACTGAGGTATTAAGCGCCAGGCAGGCATCACGCAGCAGCTGAAGCTGTTCTTTGCAGACGCCATCATTCGCAGGCTCCAGGTGCTGTGCCGCCAGATACAGAGTTGAAATAGTATTCAGACGCGCAAGCTGAAAGGCTTTAGTGTCCCGATAGCGTCGGTTATGCATCACCGCAAAGGCGAGCAAATGCTGAACCGACAGGATCTTGCTCTGCAAAGTCTCCGCGCTCACGGGCTCGGGGGGTGAGGTGTTTTCAATCAGGCACTCGAGCCGCCGAATTGTCTCGTTATTCTGCTGCAGCACAACCTGCTTAAATTGCTGAACGGGGTCCTGGGGGATAAACAGCAGGTTGGTAATCAGCGTCAGCAGAATCGAGTAATTAATTGCCACCCAGAGCCAGAGCATCAGCCTGACCACGATTTCGGGGTTATCCGTGGCATCGGCAAACGTATGGCTGTAAATAATGACCACGCTGGTCAGGAAGAAGACTATCCCGGCTTTGCTGGCGCGCATCATATAAACGCTGCAGAAGAACAGCCCATAAGCCAGCAGGATCCTCAGCATTGGATAGCTATAGGTTAATTTCAATGTCAATATCGACAGGCCTACGGCAAGCGTGGTACCCGAGAAAAACAGTATCGCGGTCATCTTCGACAGCACAACGTTCTTTTGCGTGACGTAAAAGACGACAATCAGCGACAGGGCTAAAAAGGGGATCTGCAGGGTCATTGACAGCGTAATGACCAGCGCGCTGGTAATAAGGCAGCGCATCATCACGCTGCTCCGCCCCGGGTAATCCGCCAGCAGCTCTAGCAGCGCGCTTATTTTATCAGCCAGCGATTTGGTTGGATGGATGCTCATATCGCCCCGTTAGGACCTGGTTTTCAGGGTCGCGACGGCGGACGCCCCAACACGGAACAGGCTCTCGTCAGGATTGGTGATGCGAATTTTCACCGGAAAACGCTGGGAAACATGTACCCAATTTATGGTGCGTTTGACGTCAGGCAGGCCGGATGCCAGATTCCCGCCGTCCTCCGGGGTGATCCCGTAGCTGATGGAATCAACATGACCGTCGAACTTAACGCCGGTATTGCTCATTAAATAAACCTGCGCCACCGTACCCTCTTTAATATTTTTAAGCTCGGTTTCACGGAAATTGGCAATGACGTACCAGTGCGAGGTATCGATCAGGGTAAACACGGGTTTGCCTGCGCTTGCAAACTGGCCAACGGTGGTTTTCAGCGAAGCGACACGACCATCAAAAGGGGCGCGTATCTCTGTAAACTCAAGATTAAGCTTTGCCACGTCGATAAGCGCCGCCACTTCCGCCCGCTGGGCGACCAGTGCTTCCACCCCGCTCACCCCTGCCTTTGCCTGTCTGGCCTGTAATTTCAGGGTGTCCAGCTTCGAGATTGCGCTAAGTTTCGCCGTGCGGGCCTGATCCACCTCTTCGGCGGATGCAAAGCCCTGCGCGAGCAGCGGCTCCAGGCGGCGCAGCGTGGCGGTGGCCTGCTTCGCAGCGGCGCTGGCGCTGGCAATGGCGGCATGAGCCGAGTCCGCACTAAATTTTTGCGCATTGACGGATCGCTGGGTTAGTTCGATTTGCTGATTCAGCCCTTCGAGCTTCGCCTGAGCATGCTTTAGCGCAGCCTGATAAGGCCGAGGGTCAATCTGAAATAACAGATCGCCTTTATGCACCCGCTGATTATCCCGTACCGGCTGCGCGATAATTCGGCCATTCACCTCCGGGGAGATAGCGATGGTATCCGCATAGGCATAAGCATCGTCGGTGCGTGGGCTGCTATCAATACGCCACAGCACAATAATAAAAACCATGGCCGCCAGCAGCAGTAACAGGAGTAACGAAAAAGACTTTTGCAGTTTTAACATGATAATTTTCCTGTTCTACTGGCTGAAAATCAGTAGCCACGCCACCATCGCTACCAGCGCGGTGAACAGTGGATAACCAATAATATGAGGGGCAAACCAGGCCTTCTTCTTTTTCACCAGAAAAAGATGCAGGCACCAGGTTGCGATAACCCCACCGGTGAGACAGAACAACCAGTCAGGGAAAGAGGCGCCAAAGACCGGTAACGACGGCGAAACGGAGCAGGCTGACAGTAAACACGCAGGAATTAAAATCAGCAGCGGGCAGATATTTTTGTGCATATTCTGTTTCTTATCAGGCGAATGCTGGCTCTTTACTATAGTTCATAACAAAGCGGGCCATATCGGCAGAACAATAAAATGAACTAGCGAAGAGAACGAGAAGGAAGACTAGCATGTGTAAAATTAATTTCTTAAGTTATTGTTGCGCTGTTTATTAAAAATCTTAACCCAGAATATACCGTGCGCCAGGGCCGGCAAAGTTTAAATTTAAAAATAAACCAACATTACAAAATTTAATTAACTGTAAAAACGTGTACTGACGCACGATGTGCAAGCAAACAGATTCTTAAAAATGCTATCAATATCCTTTTGTAAGCATAGCCCACGTCCAAACCCTAACTCCGACCAGCGCTGACATTGATAAAATTCCGCTCATTTCCTGTAAAGACTTAATAAAAGAACCGCCATCAGGACGATACCGCATAAATTCCTGACGCACTCCCTGCTCAACGCTACAAAAGTACACTTAATTAACTCGCGTAGGACGATGGATCGTTACCAGACCGTACAGCCGCGAGATCCTGTCGCCGAGCAGCATGCCATTGACGAAATGGTTGCTGCCACAAATTTCTACCATAAGGCGCTGTACCGCAAAACTTCCGAATGCATTGTAATGAAATCAGCGAACATTCCCGGTTCACTGAGCTGCTGGCGCAGACGCGGCACCGCTTTGAAAGCCAGGGGATGACGCTGATTGAAGAATTACAAAAACAAAGTGATAACGGTGCCAGCTATACGATGGATGCGGATATTTTTGCGGTTAAATATCACTCGAGCCTGAAATCTTTTAACAACCTGTTAAACGTTTACCTGAGCGATCTGAAAGAGAATTATATCGCCAGTGAAAATAAGGCCATGATGAACCTGATGCTGGTGTGCTGCATCCTGCTGATTCTTTATATTCTGGTGATTGGGGCCGTCTATTACATCCGCACGCGGGTGTTAAAGCCCATTATGAAGCTCAATGAAATTACCCACGGTTTAATTTCAGGCGACAGAAAAACCATCGGGCTGCTGACCAACAACAGCGCCGGGGAAGTACAGCAGCTGTGGTCTTCGCTTGGTGCACTTGGCAATAAGCTCAACGAGCAGGCCGAAATGAGCGAGCAGTTTCAAAAGTCTTCCGAGGAGGATACCCTCACCTCGCTACTTAATCGTCGGGCATTCGAAAAGCTGGCGGGTGACATCGTCCACAGGTCAAGCGAGTCGAATTTCGCCTGGGTTATGCTGATTGATATTGACCACTTTAAGTCGATAAACGATACCTGGGGCCATCCGGTCGGGGATGCGGTGCTGGTAGCCTTTGCCACCATGCTAAAGAATGTGTGCCGGGGTGAAGATGTTGTTGCCCGCATCGGCGGCGAGGAGTTAGCCGTGGTATTCGAGAATGGCGATACCAATGCGGCACTGAAATATGCTTTCAGGCTGCTGGAGCAGATTCGCAGCCTTGAAATTACCGTACAAGCTAATGAAACACTGCGCCTCACCGCCAGCTTTGGCATCGCTTCGGGTTATCAAAAAAAACCTTCCCAACCTGCTTTCAGAAGCAGACCTCGAGCTCTACAAAGCGAAAAACAATGGCCGTGACCGGATTTGTTACCAGTCCGCGAGAGCAATAAATGAGGATTAACTGGCGGACAGCGCTACCGCTTATTCAGCCTGCTTGCGACAAGGTTCATTGCGAGCATCATCGGCGCGGGAATAACCAGCATGTGTCCGGTTATAGTCTATGATGCGCGGGTGCATATTTAAGGCATGCAGTAACACCGTGTTTTCACCATGAAAGACCAACAGCACTTTTTAATTTTTAGCCAATTAAAATCTCATCATAAACTCACTTTCGCACAACCTTGTGCAGCGAGAGAAAAAAGGTGGCCGCAATAAATAACTTAAGCTTATTGATTGAATGCAATATCTCTATTTATTCACCAACATAACCGTGCATAAAGATTGGCGACACAAACACACTGTGCAGCAGGGATGTTATTGCATCGCGTCGGCAATTTATATTTAAACAAGAAAACATTAATCCTGCACCGTGCAGCTATTCCACTCGCATTGTTCGTTTGGCAATATATGCGATTAACTCAATTTTATTAATACCATTTCCTGTTTTTATGCAGAGTAATCGTTGGAAGCCATGACAAAATTTAAAACATACCCGGTTTCGTTGACTAAAGCGCTGGTCATTCTGATGATTATATCTTCGGCCATCGTGGCGCTGTGTTTGAACAGCTACCTCGATCGGGCGGTAAAACAAATTTACTCCGATATGAACGAACAGCTGCTGAAAAATGACGGTGAACAGGTGTCACAGCAAATCGGCAAATATCTTAATCAACCTCAGGCTTCCGCAAAACTGATGGCGCTGCTTTCAGCGGGTGAGTCTGCGGCCAAACCGGCGTCCGTCGCCGGAATTCTCCAGCAGATTATCGAGCTTAATTTCAACAACGGTCAGCCGCTCAGCAAACTTAGTTTTGCCACCGCGAACGGGAGTTACACGGTGCTTCAGCGCGATCCGACAGACGGCACTTTTAAAACGATTCATGCATCAGCCCAGACAAACCAGGCCGTGCTGAAACAGCTCTGGTTCGTGCATGCCCGTGAAACCAGCCAGCCATTCTGGACGGAACATACGCACCGCCATGCGGCTGGACAGGGTATGGCGATGACCTGGCGACAGCCGGTCAGGGATCGGAGGGGGAGTTTCCTGGGCGTGCTATCGGCGGAAATTCAGCCGGAAGCGATGTCAGGCTGGCTACAGTCACTGGATACCAATAATTCTCATCGGCTGATGCTGCTCAATGAAAAAGGGAAGCTGATTGCCGCCGCATCCCCCTTGTCGGCAGATGAAATTCAGAATGCCGGCCAGCATCTGCCCTCCCCAGGCCGTACTGATAGCCTGCTTCGTCCCGCCGTTGATCACAACCTGATGCTAAGCAAAGCCATCTCCGATGCGGAGGGCAAGCTGAAATGGACGCTGGTTATGCTGACGCCGGACAACCAGTGGCAGGCCAGCATCAACCGTTACCATCAACATAACTTTGTCGGACTCACCATTTTCATCACCCTTGCATTACTGCTTATCACTTTCATGATGGTGCGTTTCTCCCGCCCTCTGTTCTCCCTTATTAACCACGTCCATCTGTTGGGGACGCCATTATGGAAAACTACCGCACAGGGCACTATGTTTCCGGAAGTCGCAAAACTTGCCAGCGCGTTGGACGATAAATCCAGACTGATCATGGAGATGCTGGATGCGCGCCAGAAGGGCATTGAGCATGATAAGGATGATGACATTTACCAGCCTGTGCAACCGGCAGGAGCTGTACCGCGGGCGAAACATGATTGCTCTGCTGTACCTCAGCAACCACTGTTTGCTGACAAATCTGCTGGGTAAAGAGTATGGGACAGGCAACGTCGGGATCGTTGAAGAGCAGCTGACTGAGGAGCGTCTGAAGGTGCTTGTGCTCTGGCCATTAAGCTCAGTGTTTATCAGGCAGCAACGCTGCTCACCCTTTCACTTTTCGACTCGCAAACGGGCAGGCCTGCCCGTTTAGTCGCCCTTTCGTGGCACAACAAACATCGACTTGCACTTCGGACAGAGCAGCGTCTGCCCCTGGCGAATTTTAGCGTTGGGGTGAGAGGATTTACTGCCACAGACCGGGCATGTCGCGGAGCTGGTGCCCGCGCTGCCGAAGCGCTTCATTGCGAAATCTAAGAGAGACATGATGCTGACCTTTCCATGAGTGAGGTTCATCGTAGCACGCCCTGCACAATAACCGCACAACTATCCTTCCTCCCCTGCACCCACAAACGCTCGCCTCGCACATAAAAAAGGCGCCGTCAGGCGCCTCAACATTTTAATTCATTAGCTGATCAAGCCGCGTTATTTAACCCCGTTCAGCTCATCATCCGGCCAGTATTTGTAGCCGTTGATCATCGCCTGGGCCGCAAGACCTTTTTCCGTCAGCTCATAAACGCTAACAGGTTTCGGTATTTCTACGCTGCTTGGCGCCACGGCGCTTGCGGAAGCGCCTACTGCCGGCAAACCTTGATCGTCGTATTTCGCCGCGACGTTCGCATCGGCTCCCACGATATAGCCGTTGGTGATGAAATCGGCCAGCGCTTTACTGTCGTTAAAGATCATCAAGGTACGCAGCTGTTTAATGCCGATTCCCAGGCCCGCTCCGCCCTGCGCCATTTTCATATAGGTATTTTTACCGGAGCGGAAATCCTTGACGACCCCGTAGCCGCCGCCGAAGCCGACGACAAAAATTTTGCTGCTGTTGCTCGAAAAGACGGCGTAGCCCTGAGATTTTTTGATCTCATTTTTGATTTCAGGATGAAGCTTATATAGCTGAGTGAGGGTATCGTTACGCATGTGCTCAATGGCGGCGCGCTGCTGGCTGGCGGTGTCGCCATCCGCGCTACAGCCTGTTAGCGCCAGCACCGCGGCGGCAATAAGCATTATTTGTTTAAATCGCATGTGCATTCCATATCAAAACAGAACCCGGAAATAACGCTGGGTTATGAATAATGTTAAAAGAATTCGCATGCTAGTCGCCTGAGACTTTTGACGCTGCGTTTATCGTGCTTTGCTGGTGATTATTTTATCTAAAAATAAATTGGCGAATGATAAGGGACCGCCAGAGCGGCCCCGGTCATCAGACCCGTATATCGATGGTGGTAGACTTCACCTGCGTCTCGACGGCGCTTATGCTGTCAGCGCTGGACATCTGCTGCCTGCGCTGCGCCTCCTGCGCCTGCTTCTGAATCAGGTCTGCAAGCTGCTGTTGCAGCATCGCCATCTGCTCCTGCACGCTCTGCTGCTCTTCCTTACTCATCCCGGCGGCGTTTTTCTGAATAAACTCCGCAAGCTCGGTAATTTTATTCATGACGATTCTGATCTGCGCGGCAATGTTCCCGCCGCCGCCGGAGGGGGCCGATAGCTGTTCCATTTTCGCTGCGGCAGCGGCGTTTCCCGCGGAGCCTATGTTCATATTTTTCCCCTTGAAGATGAAAGATCCCTGTCTTTATCGGCACCTTAAGGAAAAATATAAGCCTTTATAGGCCGATCAATCCGTTTTCTTGCTGCGCCAGTTGGCCCACGGGCTGTCCGCCGGGGTTTCCGCCCGTACTTCCAGTGAATCCAGATAGAGATTTTCAACTTCTTTGCGTGCCCAGGGCGTACGGCGCAAAAACTTGAGGCTCGACTTCACGCTCGGATCGCTTTTAAAGCAGTTGATATTGATTTTCTTAGCCAGCTCTTCCCAACCATACTGTGCTACCAGCGCGTTCAGCAGGGCTTCCAGCGTCACGCCATGGAGAGGATCTTTTGAAGGAGGGGTGTTCATTGCGCGGGTCCTGAATTCTGTATAAATGACGGGCGCCATACTGAGCGAAATCAACTTACTCCGCAACCCATTCACCACGGTGTTGATTCGGCTGGCAAACAGGCTTAGGGTACCCTTCGGACTCAATTTTATAAAAAATGCTGGCGTAAGCAGAGGAAAAATAATGAAAGCGATAGTGCTCGAGCAAATTGCAGGCAAAACCCAGGCCACGATTAAACAGGCCGATTTGCCTGCCGCGCAGGCGGGTGACGTGCTGGTAGACGTGGAATGGTCGAGTCTGAACTATAAAGATGCCCTTGCAATCACTGGCAAAGGCAAAATTATTCGTCAATTCCCGATGGTTCCCGGCATTGATTTTGCCGGTACCGTTAAGCACAGCAACGATGCACGTTACACCGCAGGCCAGCAGGTCGTGTTAACCGGCTGGGGCGTGGGTGAAAACTACTGGGGCGGCCTTGCTGAACAGGCGCAGGTAAAAAGCGACTGGCTGGTCCCTCTTCCTGCCGGTCTGTCTGCCCGTAAAGCAATGATTATTGGTACGGCCGGGCTGACCGCGATGCTTTGCGTTCTGGCGCTGGAAGAAGCAGGCGTGAAGCCAGCGAGTGGTGAAGTGGTAGTAACCGGCGCAAGCGGCGGCGTTGGCAGCACGGCAGTCGCGCTTCTGCATGCGCTTGGCTATCAGGTAGCGGCGGTAACGGGCCGCGAAAGCACTCATGATTATCTTTTAAAACTTGGTGCGTCACGCATCGTGCCACGCAGCGAATTTGCGGAAACCCGCCCGCTTGAAAAACAGATTTGGGCAGGTGCTGTCGATACCGTCGGCGGCGGCGTGCTGGCTAAGGTTCTGGCCCAGACTCACTACTCCGGCTGCGTCGCAGCCTGTGGCCTGGCAGGCGGTTTCGACCTGCCAACGACCGTCATGCCATTCATTCTGCGCAACGTGCGTTTACAGGGCGTGGATTCCGTCAGCGCGCCCTTCGAACGCCGCACAGAAGCCTGGGAGCGCCTGGCAACCCTTCTGCCAGAAAGTTTCTACGAAACTGCCACCACGGAAATTGCCCTGGAAGAAGCGCCTGACGTTGCCGAAGATTTCCTGAACAACGCCATTCAGGGCCGAACGCTGGTAAAAATTCGCTAACTCTAAGGACAATACATGAATAGTGCATCAACCTGGCTTGCCTCGTTTACTCTGCTTGCCAGCACAGGCGTGCTGGCGGCGGAAACGAAGCTCCCGGCCCCCATTGAAGCATTGCAAAAACAGGGCTTTGAACTGAAAGGCGAATTTAAAGCACCCGGCGATCTTCAGGGGTACGCCATGCAGTATCAGGGACAAGGCACCACAGTTTATCTCACCCCGGATAAGCAGCATGCCATCATGGGGAATATGGTGGATGCCGGTGGCAAAAACCTCAGCGATGCGCAGGTCGAAAAGTGGATCTATGCCCCGATGGCTAAAGAGATGTGGCAGAAGCTGGAGAAAAACCACTGGATTGCCGCCGGGAAGGCAGATGCGCCGCGTATCGTCTATGCTTTTGCGGATCCGTATTGCCCGTACTGCACACAGTTCTGGCAGAGCGCACAGCCGTGGCTGAAATCAGGCAAGGTTCAGCTACGGGTGCTGATGGTTGGCATGCTGCGCCCGGACAGCGCGCAGAAAGCCGCGGCAATCATGATGGCCGACGACCCGGCGAAAGCCCTGGCGGATTATGAAAACAGCCAGGGAAAGATGGCGCTGAAGAAACCAGAGGCCATTAAGCCCGTCATCAACGAGGCGTTGAAAAACAATCTGGCGCTGATGGACGAGCTGGGGGGGAACGCCACGCCATCCATTTACTATCTGAATGACAGCGGGCGCCTTCAGCAGCATCAGGGATTGCCGGATGCCGAGACGCTGCAAGCGATTATGGGCGGTAAGCCGTAATTTTGTGTCGGATGACGCAGCGTTTATCCGACCTACGAACTGCCGGTTATTCGTAAGGCGACGCCAGCGTCATCCACCATCGTCGGTTGTTCGTAGGGTGGATAAGCGCCAGCGTCATCCACCGTAAGGCCTCATATTCAGAACACTAAAACAGGTTTGCGGCGTCTTCCCGGCACCGCGAACGCCCGCAAAGCCTCCCGCCATTCCTTCAGCGCAAACACGCTCACATCCGGCAGCTGACTTTCGGGTAATAGCGTCCAGATCCCCTTAAACCACTGCTGCCAAACGTCAGGCCGTGTTGTAGAGAGCGTATCGCGCAGATGAAAGCGCTGGGGGTTAACCTTGCTGCCATTCAGCTGATAGGGCTGGCCGCTGAGCAGGCCATAAGAGACAAAGTTTGCGTCGGCGGGCAGCCGCTGCAGCAGTGTTGTAGCCAGCTCTCCGCCGACGGCATCGAAAACGACGTCCGTGCGCCGTGCCGCCTCCGCCAGCCCCGCAAGATCGTCCTTTTCTAACGGTATTATTCCGCTTTGCTCTGTGACAGCAGAGCGATAAACCCCAAAAATCTTTTTCGCCCCCTGCCGCCTTGCCCACTGCGCCAGAAGCCCGGCGCAGGAAGAGTTCGCGGCGGTCAGCAGCACCGTTTTCCCCCGCACGGGCCACTGGTTCAGCATCACCCAGGCGGCCAGCGGGTTGATATAGCCGCGAGCTGCCAGCATATCGGGGATCTCGTCCGGTACGAGTACCGCAAGGCTTGCATCACAATCCACAAACCGTTGCCATGTCCCCTCCCCACGCAGCGGCAGAACGCGCAGGCCCGACAGCGCCAGATTATCCGCCTCAACCACAACACCCATGCCTTCGTAGCCAGCAATTTTTGGCGGCAGAACACGATGGCGATAAGCGCCGGTAATAGGGATCAAATCGGAAGGATTAAGGGGTGAATAGCGCATCTGCACGCGCAGCATGCCGGGCTTACAAGCTGGGAGGGGGTAAGATTCAAGTGTTAAGACATCTTCGGGGTGCCCGAACTGACGAAACCAGAGCGCGGTATTGTCCATGAAAAGTGCCTGCCAGCCGAAATGACAGGCACTATATCACGCTGGGTCTGGCCCGTAGCATGAGCCGCAGCATAATGATCTGTCGGAAGACGCTGCGCTTTTCCGACCTTCGCTTTATATCTTCGCCATGGCTGTACGCATGCCCAGACTCTGAATTAGCTGCAGATTAGCAGCCACCTGGGCGGTCAGACCCGGCACCTGCGTTAAATCCTGTTCCCAGTGCGCGCTGTCGCTAAGGACTTCTGCAACCAGCTGCTGAATGGTAATTTGTTGGTCACGCAGCTGCGCCCACAGCTGCTGGTAGCGTACCAGCCAGTGCTCATCGTCCTGCAGCGGGTAACGTTCACCGTTGCGCTCGCCCTGATAAAACGCGATCAGCGCTGCCAGCGCGAAGGTCAGGCGCGGTGGCAATATTCCGTTCGCCTGCTGTCCGGCCAGGAGCTGCGGTAGGATACGGGTGCGGAATTTAGTCATGCCGTTCAGCGCAATAGACAGCAGCTGGTGCTGAATGTATGGGTTGCGGAACCGACCAGTGACCGCTTCCGCAAAGGTTAACAACTCGTCGCGCGGCAAATCCAGCACCGGAATAATCTCCTCGGCTATGGTCTTTTCCACAAAGCGGCACACGTCCAGGTCGTTCATCGCTTCGCCAACGGTATTCAGCCCGGCCAGATACGCCACAGGCACCAGCGCGGTGTGCGCGCCGTTCAGAATGGCAACTTTTCGGGCTTTGTAGGGTTTGATGTCGTCAACAATCAGCACGTTGAGGGGATATTTATCCAGACGCAGCTCTTTTTCCAGCCACGCAGGCCCCTGGATAACGAACAGATAGAAGTGTTCAGCCGCTGCCAGAAAAGTGTCCTTGTAACCCAGATCCTGCTCAATGGCGGAGGCTTCTTCGCGGGGGTAGCCGGTCACGATGCGGTCAACCAACGTTGAACAAAACGTGTTGGCCTCATCCAGCCATTCGGTAAAGGCGGCTGGCAGCGCCCATTCCTGCGCATAGCGGAGCACCAGTTCCCGTAAGGCTTCGCCATTATAGTCGATAAGCTCGCAGGGAATGATGACCCAGCCCATGTCGGCGGCCCCGTCGAAATGGCTGAAGCGCTCGAAGAGCAGGCGCGTCAGTTTAGCCGGGTAGCTCACCGCAGGCGCATCTTCAAATTTATCGCCTGCGTGATAGCTGATGCCTGCTTCGGTGGTGTTTGAAAAGACGAAGCGAACATCCGGATTGTGCGCCAGCTTCAAGTAGGACTCGTAATCCTGATAGACATTAATCTCACGGTTAACGGAGCGAATCAGACGCGCATCGCTGACGGCTTCGCCCTGCTCGTTCAGGCCGCGAATTACGGTGGTGTACAACCCATCCTGAGTGGACAGCGATGGCGGAAACGCGCTGTCAATCGGGCGAACGATTTCGATGCCCGCGTTGAGATCGGTGTGTTCATTGAGTAAATCGATTTGCCAGTCGATAAAGGCACGCAAAAAGTTGCCTTCACCAAACTGAATAATGCGGGTGGGATACTGAGCGCCGGGAAAATCATGACGATTAAGCGTTTTCACTATAGGATTCCTTCGTTAGCAGAGGTAAGGACGACGACAGACACGTCCAGCTAACGTAGCAGAATCTTTAGCGCTAAAACCCCGTTTTGATCAAGTCAAAGTTATTATACCAATTTCAGATGCTTAAAATAGAAAGTCGTTGAACATAAGGCACCATCGGGCGTTAACGCATAATCAGGGATGGTTCCGCTTCTGACCCAGCGCAGGCTTTGGTATAACATCTCAGCGTCACTTCCCGTCGCGGTGTCCAGCACAAGCACCGTTTTGCCGACCTGTCTGGCAGTAGCTTCAAGCTGACGCATGAGTTTTTGCGCGATGCCCCGGCGGCGTGCGCGTGGATGCACCAGCAATTTGGAGACGTCTGCACGATGGGGCTGGTTTTCCGGCTGGCTGGTAATCAGCTGAACGGTGCCGACGATCTGCTGGTTTTCATCTTCGACAATCAGCACGATTCGTTCGTTATTGCCCACGCTTAGCGCGACGCTTTGCCAAAATTGTGTCGCTTTGCTGACGGAAAGCGGGTGCATAAAGCTGACGGATGCCCCACCGGCCACGCATTCAATGAGGACTTCATTGAGCTGCGGGATACGGGAGGCAAACTCGGAAAATGGCAGTGCGCGAATGAGCCGATCGGTCATCGCTATCTCTCCGTTAAATGGCGGTTTTTTGCCATACCATAGTAGAGAGCTGGTGCCCGGCGTCAATCGCCCGGGTCAGAGGAATTACTTATCTCAGCAGGGCAAATTCTTGCTTCAGCGCATCCAGCAGCGCATAACGCTTACGGTATTCCGAGCGTTTTTTGCTGGGAATTTCGCTCAGATCTTTTTGCGGCAGCGAAAGCGGCAGGCTGAAAAGATGAGTGTCATATTTTTCTCCACCGACCGATTTCCAGAATTCGTTATAGCTGGCGTGAAAGTGCTTGCCTTTGCTCAGGCGGTAGCGCAGCCCGCGAAATACATGGCCTTCGTCGCTGACGCCGTATACAGCCTTGATAGTCTGCCGCTGCGCCAGCAGCCACAGAGTTTCCATCAGCAGTCGCTTGGGGAAAAGGCCATGACAGACTTTAGTAGCGATTTTAATTGTCTGATGCGGTACGTGACGGCTCGCGCCCTGCAGCCCGCCGATGACAATCTGCTGCTTGCCCGCTGAACCCGTGACGCAAAAAGTAACCGATGCCAGCAGCGTTTCGTTCATATACAGCCACAGCGTACTTTCCCCTTCACGCTCCGCACCGCTGGCGGAGCTGGCGCGAACAGTTATCTCCTCACCCTCTTTCCCCGTCAGGTGAATTAACGGGACTTTATCCACTGAGGTCAGCGCCTGGCCTAACTGTCCTGCATCAAGCCTGTCTATAAACGCGTAGTGACTAACAATAGCATCGACGCGTGAAGCCGCGCCCAGGCCCAGATGCAAATAATGACGATGGATTTTACTGGGTAATGTTTTCTGGGCCGAAAGCAGCGCCGAAAAATGACGATTGCGTGTCATCTCGTTAAAGAAACGCAGCGTCTGGCGGGGGGCTAAGAGCGTGCGCAGACAGAATTTTGCCCGATAGGCTTTTTCACGCCAGATATCAGCGGGAATAAGTCCTCCGCCAATTAAAGCCATAATCGTCGACAGCCCTGTATTTTCAGCCTGCAGCGTCTCGTGCTGGTCAAGAATAGTCATTTCCCCTCGCCTCAGAATCCTTAAATTCAACGGGCAAAGTTTATGAGGGGGAACTTATACGTAATTACAACGGCGTTATGAAAACTTCGGGCCGGTCGGTATTGAGCACGGAATGTAAAAACTCAATGACCGACGGATTTTTGATGGATCGCTTTCATCTTTTGCATCTCATTTTCAGCGCGACGGAGAATATCCGCCCTGCCGGAAAACACCAGCTCATTGTATTCGACAATGCCCACCGAATAATTGAGCTGCCACGGCTGGCCGGAGGTGCGATTAAAGTCACCTACCTGCTCACGCAGATACTCCAGCGCAATAAAGGCACCGGCTTCGTCCGTATCGGCAAAAATAATCGCAAACTTGTCACCGCCGGCACGGGCAATGACGTCAGTATCGCGGAAAGCATTTTTCATCAGGCCAGCCATTGCTACAAGCGCTTTATCGCCCTCTTCAAGACCGCAGCGGCTATTGATCTGCCCAAAATTATCAAGACCGATAAACGTAATACTGAGCGGCTCGGCCCGGCGTTGGGACGCCACCATCAGGTAATCCGCAAGGAGATTGAACCCCCGCTGATTCAGCAGGCCGGTGAGTTCATCAGTGGTTGCGACGTCACGCGGTGGGGATTCAGAATTCATGAGCTGCCTTCCTGTGGGTAAAATTTCCAGATAAAAGACCAGCTACGCTTCGTCCTCGGCTTAGGGAGCAGATTGTAAAGAGGCGCTAACGTCCTGCGGGCCAACGGATGATGTGCTGGTCTGGTTGCGGCCATTGCGTTTCGAAGTATAGAGGTTCCTGTCCGCCTCATGGACCAGCTCGTTAAAAAGATCCAGTAATGGGCTACGGGTGATGCTGGCCGTTGCAAGCCCGACGCTGACGGTGACATATAGGCTCTCCTGCTGATAGCGGAAAGAATCCAGCTCTATGCTTTTGCGCACCCGCTCTGCCAGGGCAAAGCCCTGAGCCTCATTTTCTACGCCTGCCACGACTACAAACTCCTCGCCTCCCATGCGTGCCACCAGCCCTTTTTCCCCGACAGCTTGCCGTAGCTTAGTGGCGAAAGAGGCCAGGACTATGTCGCCGCACTCGTGGCCGTAGTTATCGTTAATGCGCTTGAAGAAATCGATATCCAGCAGCATGACGCACAGGATGGAATTATCTTTTCCGGCTAACGGGTGCCGCGCCGTTTTCAGCGATTCAAACAGGCCAGAGCGGGAATAGACGCCGGTCAGATAATCGAAATCGGCGCGCAGCGAGGTCTGCTTAATCAGCTGGTTAATGGCATCCACGCTCACGGACACAATTAGCGGGCAGATGGCAATGGTGGCGATCCCCAGCCGTGCGGAAAACATCTGGTTTACCAGCAGCGGCTGGTCGGCATTAATGCTAATCACCGAGCTGGCCACCAGAATGATTTCCGTGCCGCCGGTCAGCAGCGTGACCAGCGCCGTAATCGGCAGCGGGTAGCGAATGGCACACCAGATAAGCGCCGGTAGCGGGAACGCCAGGCTGCCCGCACCGCCGATGACCACCGAGGCACAAAGAGAAACCACCAGCCCCACCAGGGGATAGAGTTTTGAGAGTCTGAACGGGGGGATTTTGCTCCAGTCCGGCCATTTTGCCGACAGCAGGCACGGGAGCATCAGCACCCCGGTGGAAAATTGCTCGCTGACCCAGTCGGCATATAATGGTAACAATCTGGGATAATCGCCAATGTTATCAACTGAACCAAGTGCGCCGACTAAAGAGCAAAATATCGCGCCAATCAGGCTAAAGTGAAAAATATTAAAAGCGTTAACCGCCCAGTTATTGTCGCTGTGCTGATAAGAATAACGAAGTAATAATCGCGCGACGGTAATAATAAATACCATATTTGAACAATTGATGATTAACGACTGCCAGCCCCAGGAGGCAGTGAAGGCGTCGTAGACGATCATCGCGCAGTAGCACAGGGCGTAGTAAAGCGCACGGTTAAGAAAGGGATTGCGAACGAAGACCGCCGCCAGCACGGCGTTTAGCGGCCAGAAAAGCGACAGTTCGTCTATCAGACGCAGCGCGGCGCCAAAGAAATAAAACAGCGTGGTGATAACAAATATCCCGATAGCATTGACCAGCGTTTTGTCCGGGGAAAATAGAACCAACTTCTTGTGGCTAGCCATGCGATTCAGATTCATATGTAGGCGTTCACGTGACGGGAAAATAAGCCCGTGGGAGAGAGAGGAAATTTGAATTTATAGTAGCATGTTTTCCCACCACCCGATCGGATGAGTCTGATTAAGTAATAAATTCAAAACCCTGCTGATAACGAGGATAATAATCTTTCATTAACCGCAATATACCAAAGGGTATTTGGGCTGGCGTTTTTTCAGGATATTTGGCCGCTCTCCACGGCTGTCGTCCGTCCGGGAGGAAAAAGACAAAAACCTGTCCCTGATAAACATCAATGCGCTACAGTGGGATGTTGATAAATTGTTAAGGAACGCCCCTTGCCCAACTTCGATTTACAGGATCTTTACGCCTTCCTCGCCCTGAGCGAGCACGGCAGCTTCCGCTACGCCGCCGAGGCTATCTGTATTTCACAGTCCGCGCTGAGCCGCCGCATTGAAAAGCTGGAGAACCTGCTGGGCGTCAGATTGTTTGACAGAACCACCCGCCGGGTCACGCTAACGCAGATCGGCAAAACCTTCGCGCCGCGGGCGCAGCATCTGCTGCTTGAATTTGAGGATGCTTTAGCGGGGATTGGCGACCGCGCGGCGCACGGAACGGGGCTGGTTACGGTTGCCTGCGTTCCCTCCGCGGCGAACTATTTTATGCCGCAGGTGATAACCCGCTTCAGAACGCGCTTCCCGAAAGCGAGGATTAAAGTTGTCGACACCAGCGCGGGGGAAGTTGCTTCGGCTGTTCAGCACCACCAGGCGGATTTTGGCCTGAGCTTTCTGTCCAGTATCGACATCGGCCTGATCTTTATGCCGCTGGTAGATGAAACCTACCGCGCCGTCTGCCGCCGGGACGATCCGCTGGCCCGGCGCGCCAGCCTCAGCTGGGCGGAGTTTTTCGCGGGCGACTATATCTGGCTGGATAAACCGTCGGGGAACCGGCAGCTTCTCGATCAGGCTCTCGGCAGCATCAAGCCCGCCAGGCCGCCGGTATGTGAAACGCGACACGTTACGGCGATGCTCAGCATGGTCAATGCCGGGTTGGGTATAGCGGCAGCTCCGGAGATGGCCGTGCCGGACTACGCTGGCTCGTCACTGGTGCAGATTCCCCTCACCGACCCGGTAGTAAAACGCCAGGTCGGGCTCGTCAAAAAAGCGGGTAAAGCGCTCTCCCCGCTTGCCGCCGGGCTTGAAGCCGAGATCGTCTCTTTTTATCAGGCCAGCGCTTAAGCTGCGCAGTCGTTCAGTTTGGCTGGCAAAACAGTAAGCCCGGTTTTCTCTACCGTGGCCTTCGCGTCTGCGGAGGCAAGATAGCAAAGCAGCTGGCGGGCGTGCTGCTGGTGGGAAGATTTCGCCACCACGGCTCCGGCAAAACGGGTCACATACTGCACAGACTCGGGTACGGGGCCAATAAATGTGGCTCCTGGCACCGGCAGCAGCTCGCTTATCTGCTGAAAGCCGATCTCCTCATCACCTTTCGCAACCACCGTGGCAACGGGGATCTTTTCGATCATCTTCGCCTTCGCCCTGACCTCGTCCGCAATGCCTAACTTGATGAAAAAATCGCTCTGCACGTAGCGCCCGCTGGCGCTGTCGGAATAGGCGACAGATTTCGCCTGCAATAACACCTTCCTGAGTGACTCCACGGTGCTGATGTCCGGCACGGGGCTGCCCTTGCGCACCACGGCGCCAATACGGGAATCCGCCAGCTCCGTTCTGCTGCCGGACGCGATCCTGCCGGAATGCTGTAGCGCATCCAGCGCGTAGCCCACCATAATCACCACATCCGCCTGCTGGCCGTTATCAAGACGATTAGGGATCGCCTCGGGAGATTTTCCCATCGACGGGCCGTGAATGATGCGCAGCGTATCGCCGGTTTTTTGTTGATATCCCGGAGCCAGCCCGTCAAGAGCGGCGGAAAAACCGCCGGAGATCATTACGGTAATGTCCTGCGCGTTAGCAACGGCGCTGAAGCTGCCCGCTACCAGCAGCAGCGGGATGAATACGGCCTGATTTTTCACGCCTTCTCCTTAGCCAGACGGGCGGTACCGAACTGCTGATGTGAAGCGCGGCGGTAGAGATACAGGGTTGCCAGCAGCGCGCAGACAGCAGCGAAGCTCATCCAGTAGCCGGGGGCGGCTTTGTCGCCGGTGTACTGAATCAGCGCCGTTGAGACAGCCGGGGTGAAGCCGCCAAACAGGGCTGTCGCCAGGCTGTAGGCCAGCGAGAAGCCCGCAACCCGAACCTCCAGCGGCATGATTTCGGTGAGCGCAGGGACCATCGCCCCGTTGTACATGCCATAGATAAATGACAGCCACAGCAGCACGCCCAGCATCATGCTGAAATCGGGGGCGTGGGTAAGCATCCGCAGCGCGGGCCAGGTTGTGGCGATTGCCAGCACGGTCATCGCCAGTAGCACGGGTTTGCGTCCGATGCGGTCAGAAACCATGCCGCCAATCGGCAACCAGATAAAGTTGGAAATGGCGACCAGCAAAGTAACGAGCAGGCTGTCCGATGCGCTAAGGTGCAGCACTTTCTTGCCAAAGGTTGGCGCGTACACCGTGATCAGGTAGAAAGCCGTCGTGGTCATCGCCACCATAAACATCCCGGCCAGCACCACGTGCCAGTTCGCCATTAAAATCCTGACGGACTGTTTTAACGTCGGGTGGCTCTGGCGTTTGGCATATTCCGCCGTCTCGTTGAGATTTTTACGCAGGATGAAAATAAAAGGCACGATCAGGCAGCCGATGGCGAAGGGTATTCTCCAGCCCCAGTCATGAATCGTCGATTCGCTAAGGGCCTGATTAAGGATATAGCCCAGCGCTGCCGCCGCCATAATGGAAACCTGCTGGCTGCCGGACTGCCAGCTGGTGTAGAACCCCCTGCGGTTCGGCGTCGCCATCTCCGCCAGATAGACGGACACGCCGCCCAGCTCTGCTCCGGCAGAGAATCCTTGCAGTAAGCGCCCGCTGAGCACCAGCAGCGGCGCCCAGATGCCGATAGTGTCGTATCCCGGCACGAGCACAATCAGAAACGTCCCCGTCGCCATAATAGACAAGGTGCCAATCAGGCCTTTTCGACGCCCTACTTTGTCAATCCATGCACCGAGGATCACCGCGCCCAGCGGGCGCATCAGGAAGCCTGCCCCGAAGACGCCAAAGGTCATCATCAGCGAGGTGAATTCATTTTCCGCCGGGAAGAAGGTATGGGCGATGTAGGTGGCATAAAAGCCAAACAGGAAAAAGTCGAACTGCTCGAGGAAGTTTCCCGACGTGACCTGCAGGATCGCTTTGGCCTTCGCGCGGACGGTGGTAAGAGGGATAGCAGCTGGCATTCAGCACTCCATTATTAACAACTTCGTTAATTGTCAGTAACTTTTTGATAACCAACAGAGTGCGCCCGCCGCGACGCGGACATAAGTGCAATTTATGCATCTATTGATGCGTTCTGCACATTAATAGCCTGCTAATCTTTATTTTACGCTCCTGCCTGCCCGGCTACGTTCGCCGAAGTGATTTTAAGTAATGTGATGTCGTACACATTCAGCTGTGGCCGGTGATAGCGACTCGTCCCTGAGTCGCCGCAGGCTCTAGTAGCTCTGCTTATCGCTCTCGGGGATACCGCCGGTGAAGAGCGCGAGACGCGCGTCCAGGGCCTGGGTATAAAGCATGGTATCCACGCCTACGGCGACGAAGTTTGCTCCCCACTCAATGCACCTGTGCGCCATATCCGGGCTCACCGCCAGAAAGCCCGCCGCTTTACCCGCGCGGCGAATCTGCCGAATACTCTGCTCTATTATTTTTTGTACCTCGGGATGATCGGCATTATCAGGATATCCAAGCGAGGCGGAGAGATCCGCCGGACCGATAAAGACGCCGTCAATGCCCTCCACCTCCAGAATCTCGTCGAGGTTATCCAGCGCCATTTTGCTTTCAACCTGAATCAGCACGCACAGCTCCTCGTTTGCCTGCGCCATGTAGTTTCCCACGCGCCCCCAGCGGGCAGCGCGGGCAACGCTTGCCCCTACGCCCCGCGTCCCCAGCGGCGGATAGCGGGTCGCGCTGACGATGTCACGAGCCTGCTCTGCGGTATCCACCATCGGTATCAGCAGCGTTCTGGCCCCGATATCCAGCATCTGCTTAATGAGGCTTTTCTGCCCTTCAACGGGCCGGATCACCGGCTGGCTGCGGTAGGCCGCAATAGCCTGCAGCTGATGATAAAGGTCCTGTACGGTATTGGGGGCATGTTCTCCGTCGATTAACAGCCAGTCGTAATCCGCCGTGGCGGCGATCTCCGCTAAATACGATGACGTGCTGCTGAGCCACAGCCCCAGCTGCACCCTGCCCGCCAGTAAGCCCTGCTTAAACGGATTGCTTAAAACCGAATTCATAAACTTCCCTCCAGGTTAGGAACGCTGCGGATCGGCAAGCGGATTCTGCTTTGCCACGCTCAGCGTAAAAATAATTAACGAGCCAACAACGGCGATCCCCGCCAGAGCAAGCAGCCCCGCAGCGTGGCTGTTAAAAGCCTTCTCTGCCTCCACGCGAATAAGCGGTGCGAGAAATCCGCCCACGGCCCCGAACAAATTCACAAAGCCGATGCCTGCGGCCAACGCCGTGCCGGACAGCAGCTGGGTAGGCATCGTCCAGAACACGGGCTGCACGGCGATAAATCCAACCGCCGCGATGCACAGCGCCAAAATGGCAAGTACAGGGCTGACGAGTCCGGAGACACCGATGCCAAGCCCCGCGGCAAGCAGCGTCAGCGCCGCCACGTTGCGGCGGTCGCCGGTTCTGTCGGAATAGCGCGGTATGAACCAGGTGCCGAACAGCGCGGCCACCCAGGGAATGGCGGTGACCAGGGAAGCAGTAAAACCGACTTTAGTGCCCATCAGCTGCGCGACCTGGGTCGGCAGGAAGAAAATCAGCCCGTACACGGCAATCTGAATAGTCATGTAGATAATCGCGAGCTGCCAGACGCGGCCATTGCTGATGGCATCCCTGAAGCGAGAAGCAGTTTTGGTTTGCTCTTCGCTCGCCAGCTGCGCTAACAGCACCTGCTTTTCCTCATCACTCAGAAAGCGGGCTTTCTGCGGCGTATCGTCCAGATAAAAGAAGGTAAAGACCCCGGCGGCCACCGCCAGAAGTCCCTCAATCAGGAACATCCAGTACCAGCCCGGGCTGCCCATAAAACCATGCATCTCGAGCAGCGCACCGGAAAGCGGCGAGCCAAGCGTTAAGGCCAGCGGTGCCCCCATGTAAAACATGCCCATAATGGCGGCGCGGTTTTGCTGCGGGAACCACTGGGAGGTGAGATAAATCATGCCGGGGAAGAAGCCTGCTTCAGCGGCCCCAAGCAGGGTGCGCACCAGCAGAAACTTTGCTTCCGTGTCCGCATAACCCATGGCGGCAGAGAGTAATCCCCACAGCAGCGTGGTCCCCCCAATCCATCTGCGCGCCCCCCACCTGCGCATCAAAAGATTCGCCGGAACGCCAAGCAGAGCGTACACCACGAAAAATATACCGGCGCCAAGAGCATAGGCTTCGTTGCTCAACCCGGTATCAATCTGATAGGTCTCTTTGGCAAAGCCGATGTTTGAGCGGTCAAGAAAGGCCAGAATATAAAGCGCCAGCATGAACGGGATCAGCCGCGCCCGATTCTTCTTCACCGCGCTCTTCAGAATTAAATCCATAGCGAATATCCTCAATGAGGTCGTTTTTAAGTGACAACGTCACGTTTACTTCATGCTATTTGGCTGCAAAACGTGACGCTTAAAATTAATGGCTGTAAGGACGTTTCAGCTTGAGATCCCTGTTTAGCTCTACGCCGAAGCCGGGCTTATCCAGCACTGACTTATGCATGCGCCCTTTCATCGGCACCGGCTCATTGAGCAGAATAGGGTCGAACTGCGGTCGCAGAGTTGAGCAGTCCGGGCTGGTCATCAGGAATTCGCTGAACGGCGTATTGGTGAAAGTGATCACCGCATGGTGGGAATAAACCGAAGAACCGTGGGGCACAACCAGCTGGCCGCGCGACTTCGCGATGGCGGCAATTTCAACAAGCGTAGTCAGCCCGCCGCACCAGCCCACGTCCGGCTGCATAATATCTATACCGGTCTCCCCAAGCGTGCGGAAGGAATGTAGCGTACCGTGGTGTTCGCCGCTTGTTACCATCATCCCCGCAGGCGCGTTCCTTTTGAGTTCGCGGTAGCCTTCGTATTGCTGCGGCGGCAGGCACTCTTCAATCCATTTCAGATTGTAGGGCGCGCAGGCGTGGGCAAGCCGCGTGGCGTAATTCACGTCCTGACTCATCCAGCAGTCGAGCATTAGCCAGAAGTCATCGCCGCATTTCTCGCGGTATTCAGCCACCATCGCCGCATCTTTGCGGATCCCGGCATCGCCGTCGTGCGGGCCATAATGGGCGGGCATTTTCCCACCGATGAACCCCATCTCTTTGGCAAGATCCGGGCGTGCGCCGGTCGCATAAAACTGTATTTCGTCACGCACCGCACCGCCCAGAAGCTTGTAGACGGGAAGCCCGACGACCCTGCCGAACAGATCCCAGAGCGCAAGGTCAATACAGGAAATGGTGTTCATCACCAGGCCGCCGGAGCCGGAGTAATACATCGTGGCGCCCAGCATCTGATCGTGGATAAGCCTGATGTCGCTGACGCACCTGCCCTCAATAAAGCGGTTGAGGTGTTTTTCAACGATAAAGCAGCCCATTTCCCCGGCGGTGGACACGGCAAAACCAACCTGCCCGTTATCCGCTTCCACCTCTACCACCAGCGTGCCCAGCACGTTAATACCAAACGACTGGCGCGACTGCTCATACTGCTTGTATTTGCTCATTGGCGTGGCGATATGATCGTCGATCCAGTGCTGATTGCCCTGATCGTGATAGTCCGCCCCGCCGCTGCCCTTTTCGGCGGTTGCCCCGCCCAGGTACCATGCACGCACTTCTTTGATTTTAGGTAAGTTCATGAGTCTGTCTCCTTACGTTACGTTAAGACGCTTTTAAGTCGAACGGGCTGCGCCAGCCGAGCAGGCGGGAAATGTCTTTCGCGCAGGCTATGGTCTGACTGGCGATAAGATCGCGATTGTCATCGTTGATTTGTAACCGGGTACCCACTACGGAAATCGCGGCGGTAAGCGCGTTATGACCGTTAAATACCGGGGCGGCCACGCAGCGAACGTCCGGGTAGTCTTCTCCGTGGTCATAGCTCCAGCCCTGGCGGCGGATTTTGTCCGTTTCCTGGCGCATCTGCTCGGGCGTGGTGATGGAAGTCGGCGTGCGGGGAGAATAATCAAGCCCGTCCATAATGCTCTCCCGCAGCGGCGAAGGCTGCCATGCCAGCAGGCATTTGCCGATTCCGGAGCGGCTAAGCGAAAGGCTTTTGCCTTCGTGGGAGCGCACGCTTATCGTCGAGGAGGATTCAATTTTCAGAATGTAGTAGGCGTTGCCATCATCAATGATCCCCAGATGGCACAGCAGCCCCGTCAGCTCCATCAGCCGGGTAAGCCGCCTGCGGGCAGTGTCGCGCAGATCGATTTTGCTTAGCGCCTGCTCCGCCAGCTCCACCAGTTTTGTCCACAGGCAATAGTTATCCTGAGCATCTACCGATACAAAACGGTGCTTTCGCAGCTCGCCCAGCAGCAGATAAAGGGTGCTTTTTGGGATAGCCAGTTCGCTGATAAGCGTCGCGGCGCTGGTCGGGCCGTGCCGGGCAATAAAATTCATGATCTCAATAGATCGCGTCAGGGCGGGGACTTTGGTTGATTCCACTATGCTGGACTCCGGTCTGGTCTGATGGAATCAGTGTGGCGGTCAGGGGAGCCGTCAAATGTGAAACGGATCAAACTTTGCTTTTCAGCCGTCGGGAAGCGATCTCTCGCGGGTAAAAATGTGACAAGTAGCGCAGATTTATTTTCAGCGAGTACAACAGGTTGTACTCAGGCGCTGGTTTACGCGTCGTTTACGGTGGCGGCATTATATTGGCCAGACTAATGATTACCTGGAGAAGTGATTGAGAAAGTCGACGCTTGCTGAAGCGGTGATGGTGACAATAATTATGGGCGCGGTGCTGGTAACGGTGAGTTCGGTCAGCCTGCTGCTGCTGACGCATCCGGGTACCATGATTTTCTGGTAGCCCAAAGACGTCAGCAAAGGCCCGGCACGGGGCAGTGGTTATAAATTCTTAATGGATGTTGTCTGGCCATCATCCTGCTTTTTCTTTGCAGCTTACTTAAAAAATAGAGCGGCCAATACGCTTCGCCAGGATCTCCAGCGCGGCGGTGCCCGCCAGCGAGTTGCCGGAGGCGTCCAGCTCCGGGCACCAGACGGCAATCGACATCTCGTGCGGGACGATGGCGATTATCCCTCCGCCGACGCCCGACTTGCCCGGCATGCCAACCCGGTAGGCAAACTCACCAGCCCCATCGTACATGCCGCTGGTCACCATCAGAGCGTTAATCTGGCGGGTCTGCTGCGGGGTGATTAGCGGCTCATCATGCTGCAGCGTCTGCCCCTGGTTTGCCAGAAACAGAAACGTTTTAGCCAGCTCCGCGCAACTCATTTTCAGCGCGCAGTAGTGGAAATAGTTCTGCAGAACGGTGATGACGTCGTTGTCGAAGTTGCCGAAGGACTTCATCAGCCACGCGATGGCGGCGTTGCGCGCCGAATGTTCGAACTCTGATTTTGCGATACGGGCATCGTAGGCCAGATCCTGCTGGTCCGCGAGCTGACGGACCACCTCCAGCATGCGCTGCCTTGGGGCACTGAGGCGGGTTTGCAGCATGTCGCAGACTACCAGCGCACCGGCATTAATAAAGGGGTTGCGGGGTTTCCCCTGCTCCAGCTCTAGCTGCACAAGGGAATTAAAGGGCTGGCCGGAGGGCTCTTTGCCGACGCGCTGCCAGATTTCCGCCTCTTCGTAGCGCCCCATGGCGAGGACCAGGCTCAGAACCTTAGAAATAGACTGGATGGAAAATCGCTCCTGCGCGTCGCCGGCGGTGAACAGATCGCCGTCAACGGTGCAGACGGCAATGCCCAGCTTATCAGCCTGAACCTCTGCCAGCGCGGGAATGTAGTCCGCCACCTGCCCCTGGCCGATAAGGGGCCTGACCTGCGCCAGAATCTCTTCCAGCAAATGGCTATCTAACTGAACGGGCACCCAAAGCTCCTGAAGTGGCGGGAATTTTACGCCCGCTATTATATCAGAGCTTGTTGTGCGCGGCCCGTTCTTACCGAGCGCCTGACAGAAAGAGGTATCACGCAAAATAACTGCATTATCGAAACGGTAAAGCGCTGTGTATCGGCTGTAAAGTTGCTTTTAAAAGCTTAGCGAGTGCGGTGGACACCCGCTGCCTGACGTTTCTAACGACGATCTTTCCAGACGGTCTGCACATTGCAGAACTCGTGCAGCCCGAAGTGGGACAGCTCGCGCCCAAATCCGCTCTTCTTCACGCCGCCGAACGCTACTCGCGGGTCGCTTGCGCTATAGCCGTTGATAAATACTCCGCCGCACTCAAGCCGTGCCGCCATTTCTTCGGCACGCTGCTCGTCTGCGGTGAAAATCGTGGCGGAGAGGCCAAAATCGCTGTCGTTTGCCAGCTCCACCGCGTGCTGTGCGTCTCGTGCAACGGTGATGGCGGCAACAGGCCCGAAGAGCTCCTGACGAAAGGCCGTCATCTCAGGGGTGACGTTGCCCAGCACGGTTGGCGCGTAATAATTTCCCTCTCCGGCCATCTTCTCCCCGCCCAGCAGCAGCGTCGCCCCCTCACGAAGTGACGTTGTCACCTGTTGATTTAACTCGTCGCGCAGATCGTAGCGCGCCATCGGCCCAAGCTGCGTGGTTTCTGACAGCGGATCACCGGATACCAGCTTTGCCGCAGCGGCAACAAACAGACCGGTAAACGCATCCGCGATGCCCGCCTCAACGATAAAGCGTTTTGCCGCCGCGCAGACCTGCCCAGTGTTCTGGTAGCGCCCGGCGACTGCGGCTTTGACCGCTTCTTCAAGGTCGGCATCATTGAGCACAATAAAAGGATCGGAACCGCCCAGCTCAAGCACGCATTTTTTCAGCGCTGCTCCAGCCTGAGCGCCAATGGCCGCGCCTGCACGTCCGCTGCCGGTTACCGTGACGGCGGCGATGCGCGGATCCTTTATCGCCCTGCTGACGCCTTCGGGCATGACGTTAATTACCGAGAATAAATCCTGCGGGAATTCGGCTTTAATAAACATTTCCTGAATTAGCGCCGCGCATCCCATCACGTTGGGAGCATGTTTCAGCACATAGCTGTTTCCTGCCAGCAGGATCGGCACGGCACCGCGCAGTACCTGCCACAGCGGGAAGTTCCACGGCATAACGGCCAGAATCGGACCCAGCGGACGGTATTCAATCACCGCTTTATTATCCTCCACCAGCGTTGATTCCGTACTCAACATGGCCGGACCGTGCTCCGCGTACCAGTCGCACAGATTTGCTGATTTAGTGACTTCCGCCCTCGCCTGGGCAATCGGTTTACCCATTTCAGCGGTAATCATACAGGCCATTTCTTCCGCGTTATCCCGCAGCACGACGGCGAGATCTCTGAGTTTCTGTGCCCTTTGAGTAAGGGGACTATTTCGCCAGGACTGGAAAGCGCGGTGATTGTTGACCAAAGCCGTATCCAGCTGGGCATCGGTGGCAAAGGGATAAGCGGCGAGCTGCTTTCCGTTCGCCGGGTTAAGGGAGATGGCGTGCGTTTGCGGGTTTGCAGAATGCATTGTTATTCCTCGTTCAGTGGATGTAAGGCTACCTTATCCTAGAGGCGAAATGTTTAAAAATGAATAATACTAAGCGTACCATTCACGAAATGAGAATAAAAATGGACCTGATACAGCTGGAGATGTTTAACGCCGTGGCCGAAACAGGCAGCATTAACGCCGCCGCCCAGAAGGTTCACCGCGTGCCCTCTAACCTCACCACGCGCATCAAGCAACTGGAGGCCGATCTCGGCGTCGATCTGTTTATTCGTGAAAACCAGCGCCTGAAGCTGGCGCCCGCCGGACACAGCTTCCTCGAGTACAGCAAACGCATTCTTATGCTGGTGGACGAGGCCAGAATGGTGGTCGCCGGCGATGAACCGCAGGGCATGCTGGCACTGGGTTCGCTGGAAAGTACCGCCGCCGTCAGGATCCCGCCGCTTCTCGCCTCTTTCAACCAGCGCTACCCTAAAATTCAGCTCTCGCTGGCGACCGGCCCTTCCGGAGATCAGATTGACGGTGTGCTGGAGGGCAAGCTCTCCGCCGCCTTTGTCGACGGCCCGGTACTGCATCCGTCGCTCGACGGCGTGCCCGTATACGAAGAAGAAATGGTGATAGTCACACCGGGCGATCATCCTGCCATCAGGGATGCGCGGCAGGTTAACGGGTCTGACATTTATGCTTTCCGGGCCAACTGTTCTTACCGCCGCCACTTTGAAAGCTGGTTTCACCACGACGGCGCGATGCCGGGGAAAATTCACGAAATGGAGTCTTACCACGGTATGCTGGCCTGCGTGGTCGCCGGAGCGGGCATTGCACTGATGCCGCGCAGCATGCTGGAGAGCATGCCCGGCAGCCATCAGGCCAGCGCCTGGCCGCTGCCGCCCGACTGGCGCTATCTGAAAACCTGGCTTATCTGGCGCCGCGGCGCTAAAACCCGCCAGCTGGATGTGTTTATGGGGCTGCTGAACCCGGACGCTTAACCCTGGACGATGCTGGCGATCCTCCTGCACGCCAGCTCCTCTATCGACTCTCTTTCATAATTTCGGTGACGCGGTGCATAACCGGCCCGGCCTCGGTGATGCCCTTGCTTTCCTGCTCCTTCACCCAGTCTGCCTGAACGTCCTGGTAGCGGGTGGCCTTTTCCCACTTCAGAATTTCCGCATGCCGGACGAGCCTGACCTGTGCGCCCTGCTTTTTCATATCGCTGATTTGCATGAGCATTTTCTGCTTCATAATATCCCCCAGCGTTATATAGGAGGACGCCGCGGCGCGCCGTAAAGCCTGCCGATCCTCCTTGCTTAACCCATCCCAGGTCTGTTTATTCATCGCTACCAGATAAACATGCCCCAGCCACAGCTCGGGGGAGATCAGCACGTACGGTGCGGCCTCATGCACTTCGAGCTCATAGCCGCTGTCCACGTTGACCATCACCCCGTCCAGTCTGCCGTTCGCGAGCGCCTTGTAGATGCCGTCGCCCCAGGGCATGGTGACCGGCGTGGCCCCGGCATTGCGCAGAAAGTCCTGATGCCAGAAGCTCGCCGTGCGCCATTTGGTCTCCTTCAGGTCGTCGAGCTTTTTGATTTCATGGGTGCTGAAAAATGCCACGGGATACCCTGTAGCAATAAAGACGGGCATGATGTTAGCCCTAAGCAGCTCGGCCTGAAAAGCGGGTACTTCTTTATACACGCGACGAAAAAAAGCGACCTGTTTATCGGCAGCAGGCCCGACGGGAAAACTTTTGAAAATCTGATGCAGCGGCAGTTCGCCAGCGGAATATTCGGGTACCACAACGGCCATATCTGCCGTGGCCCCTTTCGAAACAGTCTGTAAGGCGCGGTAGCTTGTGGAAAGCTTACCGTCCCAGTGCGGCTCTATTTTTAACCGCCCATGAGACTCTTTTTCCACCGCTGGAAAGAAAACATCGTTCAGAAAGCGTGTACGCATACCGCCCAGCGCTTCATGGTCGGTGTAGATTATTGTTTTAGCGGCAAAAGCAGCCTGCGAAAACAGCAGCGCGGCGACGGATACAGCCAGAATTTTTTTAACCAAATCCATATGCAATCTCACTGGGTTTAGAGCGTGCCACCGCGGTGGAGGCACGTATGCATTAGCGTAGCAGGACTTTGCCAATCAGATAGGTTGACGCTTTGCCGCCAATATGCACGCGGCTTCCCTCGAGCTGGCAGCGCAAATCACCGCCGCGTTCGGATACCTGACGCGCCAGCATTTGCGTTTTACCCAGTTTTTCCGCCCAGTAAGGAATGAGCATGCTGTGCGTGGAGCCGGTCACCGGATCTTCCGCCACGGCTTCGCCAGGGCAGAAGAAGCGGCTGACAAAATCGTAATCGCCGTCACCAGGAGCAGTAATGCAGACCATTTTTTCCAACGGGATCATGGCGTTGATATCTGCTTTAACCGCTTCCACCTGCTGCTGGTTTTCCAGAACGACTATATAGTCCCGCGCTACGCGGACTTCTTTGCATTCGCTGATCCCCAGCGTTTCCAGCAGCAGCGGCAGAGGCATTACCGGCTCCGTTGCCCAGGCCGGGAAATCCATTGTCAGCCATTCGCCATTACGGGTGACCTTCAGCGGCCCCACGAAGCGCGTATCAAACTGGATGACCGCATCGGGATAATCGAGATGCTCAAAAATTACGTGGGCCGCCGCCAGCGTGGCGTGGCCGCAGAGATTGATTTCATATTGCGTGGTAAACCAGCGCAGCTCAAAACCTGAATCAGTGGTGACGAAGAATGCCGTTTCTGACTGGTTATGCTGCTTCGCCATATTTAGCAGCGTTTCATCCGGCAGCCATTCCGTGAGCGGACAAACCGCGGCGGCATTGCCACCAAAGGTGGTGTCGGCGAAAGCATCCACCATGTAAAAGTCAATGGGTTGCATAGCTAAACCTCTCGTTGTTATTTGTCTGTGCATCACGCTTACACTGCCATAAGCCATTGAGTAAGCGTATACAATTTTTCACACCCTCGCCGCCCCGCAAATAAATGAGATATATATCACAAAATGAGTTGTATGCCCCGATCGATGGTTTTATGATCGCTTTTCTCCCGTCTGTTTGACCTACGCGAAACTCTCTTATGACTTTAAACACGGTCTCACGCAAAACCGCGTGGCTGCGAGTCGTCACTCTTGCCGTCGCGGCGTTTATCTTTAACACCACTGAATTTGTGCCCGTCGGCCTGCTGTCGGATATTGCCAACAGTTTCGGCATGGAGACCGCGCAGGTCGGCATTATGCTGACGATCTACGCCTGGGTGGTGGCACTGATGTCGCTGCCGTTTATGCTGATGACCAGCATGGTTGAACGGCGCAAGCTGCTGATTGGCATCTTCATGCTGTTTATCGCAAGCCACGTGCTCTCTTTCCTCGCGTGGAACTTTACCGTGCTGGTTATTAGCCGCATCGGCATCGCCTTTGCCCACGCTATTTTCTGGTCGATAACCGCCTCGCTGGCAATTCGCATGGCCCCGGCGGGGAAAAAAGCTCAGGCTTTGAGCCTGATTGCTACCGGCACAGCACTCGCGATGGTGCTCGGCCTGCCGCTGGGACGTATAGTCGGGCAATATTTTGGCTGGCGTACCACCTTCTTTGCTATCGGCGTGGTTGCGGCGATTACCCTGGTCTGCCTGACAAAACTGCTGCCGAAACTGCCGAGCGAACACTCAGGCTCGCTGAGCAGCGTTCCGCAGCTGTTCCGCCGTCCTGCGCTGGTGAGCACCTATCTGCTGACGGCAGTCGTTGTTACCGCTCACTACACGGCTTACAGCTACATTGAACCCTTTGTGAACACTGTAGCCGGGCTAAGCGCGAATTTTGCGACGCTTTTGCTGCTGGTGCTTGGCGGCACGGGTATTATTGGCAGCGTGCTGTTTGGCAAGCTTGGCAATAAACATGCTTCCACGCTTATCAGCGGCGCCATTGCCTTACTGGTGCTGTGCCTGGTACTGCTGCTGCCTGCCTCTGACAGCAACGTTAACCTGACGATTCTGTGTATGTTCTGGGGGATCGCCATCATGGTGATCGGGCTGGGGATGCAGGTGAAGGTTCTTGCGCTGGCGCCGGACGCCACGGACGTGGCCATGTCGCTCTTTTCCGGGATATTTAATATCGGCATCGGTGCGGGAGCGCTGTTGGGAAATCAGGTCAGCCTGCACCTGTCGATGGCCAGCATCGGCTGGGTGGGCGCGATACCGGCGCTGGCGGCGTTGATCTGGTCGGTACTGATTTTCCGCCGCTGGCCCGCTGCGCTGGAAGAGCAGGCTCATCATAGTTAAACAAATTCGGGTGGCCGTTACGCCACCCGCTCATTTCCTCCCCCCGCCGGGCTCCAGCAATATCAGGCCAAGCTGATCGGCTTCTTCTTCAAGAATATCCATTAACATCTCAGACTCCAGCAATAATTCTGATTCAACGAGCACCTGAAGCAGGTCATGTTTAACCCTGTCGCCAAACAGCATTATGGCAAATCCGCCGTGCTGCCGGGATGACCACTGCAACCCATGGAGTTCCGGGTGAGCCTCATAAATAGCCAGCGCATACTCTCGCGTTAAAGGATACTGTGACGCCGATGAGTCCAGCAGTTCGGCGCGCGTAACGCCTATTTTGCGGAGCGTCCTGGGATTCAGATCTGCCAGCATTAAATCACTTACGGGGGCGAGAACAGAATGGACCGCATTTTCGGCCCGTCGGAGATCGAACGATACGCCATCTGTATGGACTGGGAGATCGTGAAATAGCGTCTCCATTAAAGCCACGCCTGTGCTCACCCCGCCATAAAGCGTGCTGACACCATTTCTCAAGGGGCTGAAACGAGCATTACCCGCACCTGGGTTAAACTGGGCTGCCGTAAATTGTTTTGAATGGATACGATAGATTTGAGTCCCGGCGAGCCAGAGTGTGGTATTGACTCTTAAATTCCGGGGCGGGACAGGAAATTCGCGTGATGCTTCAGACACCTCCTTGTGTCCTTTAGCCATGGAGTCCTCCCTCGCACTCTTCCTTAGCGGCAGCAATTACCCGTTCGGACATTGTGGCCAGCACATCTTTTGGTTTTTGACCATCAAGCCAGCTATTGCCTGAGCCAAACCAGATTGCCAGGCCCCAGGGCGTTTTGCTATCGCCAAAAATACTGAGGATTTTTTTTACCGCGGGTAACGGGCGGTATCCTTCGTCCAGTAAATATCTGGGATAATTGTCTTTGCCATTAACTGGAACAGCAAAAATTGCCCCGGATGCCTTCCAGCGATTTGGGCCAGCGCTTGGATTACCATTTTTAAAATTGGCTTTATCGGAGAGTTCACGGGCCGACAACCAGACAGAATCCTGCAAAATCTGCTCATTAAGCTTATCAAGACGACGAGCATTCCGTTCGGCTCTCTGCTGCTTTTTTTCTGCAGCAGCCAGATGCGATGAGCGACTCACCTCATCGTTCAGTGAAATGAGCGATGACAGCGCCGCGTTTACGGCAGCTTCTATCGCTATTTCCATCATTTCGCCAAAAGCAGCATGCCGTCCGGAGATGTCACCTAAATCAATGAGGAGATATTCAGATTCCTTATTGAGCTTCAAATGATGCAGTTCTTTGCCGCTCAAAGCCTGCACGTTACAGGGCATATCATTACGCCGGGCGAGATTTGCCTTCGAAACCATTTGTCACCTCCGTACGGCTATTACTTACGCGGTTATATCCATTATATGCGTTATATATGGTTTGTCACCCTCGTCCTCATTTCACACTTCCTTCTCCAGATCCAGCAGCTCTTCGAGCGTCAGCACGTTGTTGTTGATCACGTCCATCGCCTTGTTAAGCCCCTGATTATAAAAGAGCGGTGCGATCTTCTTCACCAGATCGTCAAGAAAGAACTCGGCTTCGAACTGGCCGAGCTGCAGATCGTGTTTGTCCTCCATATAATCAACGATATGCCCTACTACCGCGTTGTAGTCATCCTGGGGTAGTTTGAGATTTTTCATATCCGCCTCCTTGTGGCTTACGCAGGCCACGTTTTAATGATTTCAATTACGCCGTTGATGATGAACTGCACGCCCATGCAGACCAGCAGGAAGCCCATCAGGCGCGATATGGCCTCGATGCCGCTTTTACCTACCATGCGCATAATGGCACCGGAGCTGCGGAGGCTTGCCCACAGAATGATCCCCACCAGCATGAAGATAATTGGTGGCGCAACCAGTACAACCCACGGAGTAAAGTCGACGCCGTGTTTAATGGTTGAGGCTGAGCTGATGATCATCGCAATGGTCCCCGGCCCGGCGGTGCTCGGCATTGCCAGCGGCACAAAGGCAATATTGGTCTCCGGCTCCTCGCTCAGCTCTTCATGCTTGCTTCTGGATTCCGGCGACTCGTGCGCCTTCTGCTGCGGGAACAGCATGCGGAAACCGATAAGCCCGACGATCAGCCCGCCCGCAATACGCAGGCCCGGAATTGAGATACCAAAAGTGCTCATGACGACCTGACCGGCGTAATACGCAACCATCATAATGATGAACACGTTCACCGAGGCCATTACCGCCGTGCGATTTCGCGCCTTGCCGTTCATATTCCCTGCGAGCCCCAGGAACAGCGCAACCGTTGTCAGGGGGTTTGCCAGCGGCAAGAGCACCATCAGCCCAAGCCCAATGGCCTGCAGTAATTCAATCATCAGTAAGCCCCTATGTCCGTTACGTTATTTCAGCCGAGTATACTAATCAATTGCGCTTAATGCCGTCAGGGTTTTGTTGCAGGGTTAAACTTGCCCTGCCCACTGAAACGTTTTAGCTATTTGTGTCATTTTTTTTCGCCGATGGACCATCACGTTGACTTATACTTGCCCTGGCAATAATATCTCGCGTGATTAATCTACTTGCCTGGGCAACCATAGTGAAAAGTACAAGCGATCTGTTTAATGAAATGATCCCACTCGGTCGGCTGATTCACATGGTTAATCAGCATAAAGACCGCCTGCTCAACGATTATCTTTCGCCGCTGGATATCACCGCCACGCAATTTAAGGTGCTCTGCTCCATCTATTGCCAGGTGTGCATAACGCCGGTTGAGTTAAAGAAAGTGCTGTCGGTAGATCTCGGCGCGTTAACCCGCATGCTCGATCGCCTGCTTTGTAAGGGCTGGATCGAGCGTTTGCCTAACCCGAACGATAAACGCGGCGTTCTGGTGAGGCTGACGCCCGAAGGGAAAACGCTGTGTGAGAAATGCCACAGCCTCGTAGGCCAGGACCTGCACCAGGAACTAACTAAAAACCTGACGGCAGATGAAGTCGACGCGCTTTATCACCTGCTGACAAAGGTTTTGCCGTAAAGCTGAAATGAGGTGAGACGATGTCCAGACGCAATAACGATGCAGTGACAGTACATAGCATTTTGGACTGGATAGAAGAGAACCTGGAAACCCCTTTATCGCTAGAGAAGGTTTCCCAGCGTTCAGGCTACTCTAAGTGGCACCTGCAAAGAATGTTTAAAAAAGAGACCGGGCACTCCCTGGGACAATATATTCGCAATCGCAAACTGACCGAGATCGCCCAGAAGCTGAAAGAGAGCGACGAGCCGATTCTCTATTTAGCCGAACGGTACGGGTTTGAATCCCAGCAGACGCTGACCCGCACGTTCAAGAACTATTTTTCCGTGCCGCCGCACAAGTATCGCATCACGCACCTTGCCGGCGACGGAAAGTATCTTCATCCGCTAAATCATTAAGTCATCAATGCTGTAAGCGCCTGTTTATTAAGGCGTAAACGAGGAAATCATGAAACGCTTTATCGCCGCTGCAGCCCTGGTACTGGCGCTGGTATCGGGCAACGTTCTGGCGGAACAATCAGGTAGTTATAACGCCTCCCAGGCCAACCACGGCGGCATGATGATGCCCCCTGCTGATAGCCCTGCCGGCAACACCATCAGCGACAAGTCCGAGCATCTGGGGACACCGTACTATAACGGCCACGAGTGATTCAATAATCTTCGTATGACGCTGCGCTTATCCGGCCTGAAGGCAGCGTCACCCTCCGCTTTTAACCGTTAACCGCCCTTCTGACTTTCAACCCAAACACGTTGATATACAGCCCCGCCATAATCAGTGCCGCACCGACCAGTTGTGTGGCAGACAGCGTTTCGTCCAGCAGCAGAGCGGCGCTTGCCATGCCGACGACCGGCACCAGCAGCGACAGCGGCGCAACACGCCAGGTTTCATAGCGGCCCAGCAGGCTGCCCCAGATGCCGTAGCCGATAATGGTGGCGACAAAGGCAAGATAGACCAGCGACGCGACGGTGACAAAATCGATAGTCACCAGGCTTTGCAGCATAACCGCCGGGCCGTCCATCAGCAGGCTTGCCACAAAGAACGGAATAACCGGGATAAGCGCGCTCCACACCACCAGCGACATAATCGGCGGGCGTGAGGCCAGCTGCATAATTTTTTTATTGAAGATGTTGCCGCACGCCCAGCTGAACGCCGCCGCCAGCGTCAGCATAAAGCCCAGCAGCGCGACGTGCTCGCCGCCGAGGCTACCCTCAATCAGGATCAGCACGCCGATGACCGCAAGCGTAATACCGGCAATCTGTTTCGTCTGTAAACGTTCCCGGAAGGCAAAGGCCCCCAGAATAATGGTGAAAAATGCCTGCGCCTGTAATACCAGCGACGCAAGCCCGGCTGGCATGCCGAATTTAATAGCGCTGAACAGAAAGGCGAACTGCCCAAAGCTGATGGTCAGGGCATAGGCCGCAAGTAATCGAAACGGGATGCGGGGACGGGCGACGAATAACAACGCGGGGAACGCCACCAGCAAAAAACGTAAGCCTGCCAGCAGCAGCGGCGGCATATTATGCAGCCCCATTTTAATCACTACGAAATTAAGTCCCCACACTACGACCACTAGCATCGCCAGTAATCCGTCTTTACGCGTCATACCCTGCCCCTGTAAGTAACAATTTTGTTAAAACCTAAGCCTAAAACGGCGCGCTGAACAGATACAGATCGTAATTAATGACTGCCATACAGATTTGTTATGGCGTGCACCTGCCAGAATCAGTACCTGTACACGCCTGTTTCTTCATGATAAATCTGACGATCTGACAGCACGATCCCCATGATAACGATAAAATGACGATCTATAAGAAGTGGTTTTCCGGTAAGGCATTATCAACAAGCGTGTTACTTATCGCCTCCCTGCTGCTCACCGTGGGACGCGGCCTGACGCTGCCGTTTATGACGATTTATCTGTCCCGCCAGTACGCCATGCCGCTAAAAGAGATCGGCTTTGCTCTGACGCTGGCCCTGACGGCAGGCGTTGTCTTCAGCCTGTGGTTCGGCATTCTTGCGGATAAATTCGATAAAAAAATCTCTATGCTGCTGTCGATTATTCTCTTCCTCGGCGGCTTTATCGCCATTCCGCTGGTCAATAATGCCGTGCTGGTCGTAGTGTTTTATTCGCTGATTAACTGCGCCTATTCCGTTTTCGCTACGGTGCTGAAAGGCTATTTTTCCGACACGCTGGAAATCCACCAGAAGCCGAAAATTTTCTCGCTCAACTATACCTTCGCCAACATCGGCTGGACGGTTGGGCCGCCGATTGGCACGCTCGCGGTGCTATACAGCACAAACCTGCCGTTCTGGCTCTCCGGCCTGACGGCGGTGATCCCGTTCATTCTTATCAGCCGCTATGTGCACAGTGCCCCGGTTAACGAAAACGCGCAGCCAGGCACAACGGTGCTTTCACCACGAACAATGTTGCAAGACCGGGCGTTGATGTATTTCACCCTGTCGGCATTCCTTGGCTCGCTGGTATACGGATCTTTTGCCGCCTGCCTGTCGCAGTACGCCATCGCCATTTCCGACTCAAGCCTCGCGGAAAAAGTCGTCGGCGTGGTGCTGCCGGTGAACGCATTTGTCGTCGTTGTTTTTCAATACCTGATAGGGAAGCGCATCCGCCCGGATAACATCAGGAAATTGATGTTCTACGGCACGCTGTTTTTCATGGCCGGGCTGGCCGGTTTTATGCTGTCGGGAAATAACCTGCTGTTGTGGGGGATTTCCGCCGCCGTGTTCACCGTCGGGGAGCTTATTTACGCGCCGGGGGAATATATGCTGGTAGATAACATTGCCCCGCCGGGCCTGAAGGCGAGCTACTTCGCGGCACAACAGCTGGGATGGCTGGGGGGAGCCTGTAATCCGATGATCACCGGCCTGCTGCTGACGTGGTTTGCGCCGTCGATACTTTTCGTCGTGCTGATGGCGGCGATTGTGCTGGCTTATTTCATGATTGTGCGGGGAATGGCCGTGAAGTCACCGACCATTCCCTCCATGTTTTAAAGCAAATTCCGTGGGGTCTGCGCGGCCAGCTCTTCACGCAGGCTGGAAAGCGTGCGCTGCTGCTTGCCCGCTGGCAGATTGGCGTCAGACAGCCAGGCCTCAAATGCTTCCTTAACCAGCGGCCATTCGCCGTCGATAATGGAAAACCAGGCCGTGTCGCGCGTTCTGCCTTTATAGATCAGCAGCTGGCGGAACACGCCTTCAAAGTGAAAGCCAAGTCGCAGGGCGGCGCTGCGCGACGGGGCGTTCAGGCTGTCGCACTTCCACTCATAGCGGCGATAGCCCAGCTCGTCAAAAGCATATTTCATCAGCAGATAGTGTGCTTCCGTGGCCTGCACGGTGCGCTTTAGCTCCGGTGAAAAGGTCACAAAACCCACTTCCATCACGCCGTTTGTCGGGTCGATACGCATCAGCGCAACGGTGCCTAGCGCGTATCCGCTCAGGTTGTCGATAATCGCGTAGTGCAGCGGATCATTGCTTGCGGCGATAGCGTCAATGTGCCCCGCAAACTCCGCTTCACTGGCAAACGGTCCTGTGCCCAGATAGGTCCAGTCGCGACCGTCCTGCGCCTTGCCCCAGGCCTTGAGCAACGACTTTGTGTGAGCTTCGGGATCCAGAGGTTCAAGACGGCAGTATTTTCCCTCCAGCACCACGCGCTGGGGAAGCGGACGCGCCTGCCAGTCGGGCATCGGGTCGCCAATCGGTTGCAGATATTCATTGATAGATCCAGCCAAGACAAACCTCCGGGAACGGTGAGCAGTGACCCTGACTATAGTGATAAAGTGGCCTTAACCATAGAGCCAAAAAGAAGTTATTCCGGGAGACCACTTAATTAAATCGCCACCAGCCCGCGAACGCCCTCCGTTTCCATATCCCTTCCCGCTCCCCGCTGCACAATCGAACCGCGTGACATCACCAGATAGCTGTCCGCCAGCCCGGCGGCAAAATCGTAGAACTGCTCCACCAGCAGAATGGCCATATCGCCCCTTGCGGCAAGCTGGCTGATGACCAGGCCTATCTCTTTGATCACCGACGGCTGAATGCCCTCGGTAGGCTCATCAAGCATTAACAGCTGTGGCCTGCATGCCAGCGCACGGCCAATCGCCAGCTGCTGCTGTTGCCCACCAGAGAGATCGCCACCGCGGCGCAGCTTCATCTCTTTTAAAACAGGGAAAAGTTGATAAATTTCTTCAGGCACCTGCTTAGCGTCCCGGCCGGCAAACCGGGAAAGCCCCATCAGCAGGTTTTCCTCTACCGTCAGACGCGGAAAGATTTCTCTTCCCTGCGGCACGTAGGCAATGCCCGCCTGGACCCGCTGATGCGGCTTACGGGAAGTGATGTTGTTCTGCTGCCAGCTTACGCTGCCGGACTTTGCCGGGATCAGCCCCATCAGGCATTTAAGCAGCGTGCTTTTCCCCACGCCGTTACGTCCCAGCAGGCAGGTAACTTCGCCGATTTTTGCTTCAAACGATACGCCGCGCAGGATGTGGCTGCCGCCGTAAAACTGGTTTAGATCATCGACTATTAACATTGATTACCCCTTTCGGCGGATGACGCTGCGCTTCTCCGCCCTGCAACGAAACCAGCACCATCCGCCATAAATTATTATCGCCCCAGATAAACTTCTATCACCCGCTCGTTGGCCTGCACTTCGCGCAGCGATCCCTCCGCCAGCACCTGGCCCTGGTGTAATACCGTTACGTGGTCGGCGATGGTTTCAACGAAGCCCATGTCATGCTCCACCACCATCAGGGAATGCTTGCCCGCGAGGTTTTTGAATAATTCTGCGGTGTATTCCGTTTCCGCGTCGGTCATCCCCGCTGCGGGTTCGTCCAGCAGCAGTAGATGAGGTTCCTGCACCAGCAGCATGCCGATTTCCAGAAACTGTTTCTGCCCGTGGGACAGCAGCCCCGCCTGGCGGTTACGTTCGGCGCTGAGGCGCAGCGTGGTGAGCATTTCGTCAATGCGGTCGCGCTGCTCCGAACCGAGTTTTGCCTTCAGGCTCGCCCAGACGGATTTATCCGCTTTCTGCGCAATCTCCAGATTTTCGAACACCGTTAGCGCTTCAAAAACCGTTGGCTTCTGAAACTTGCGCCCTATTCCGCACCTGGCAATATCGGCAGGCTCCAGGCGCATTAAATCCGTAGACTGGTCGTAAAATGCCTTACCTGTCTGTGGCTTCGTTTTACCGGTGATGACGTCCATCAGCGTTGTTTTCCCCGCGCCGTTCGGGCCAATCACGCAGCGCAACTCGCCCACGCCAATGTTCAGCGACAGGTTCGTCAGCGCCTGGAAACCATCAAAATTCACGTTGATGTTTTCCAGCATCAGGATCGGATCCGTCTGGTCGCGGTAGCGGTCCGTCAGGTGCTGACGGGTAAACAGCGGTTCGCCTGGCTGCATTATTTATCCCTCTTGCGCAGTAATCCGATGACGCCGTGCGGCAGGAACAGCGTGACGACGATAAAAATCAGCCCCAGGAACAACTGCCAGTATTCCGGCACCGCCATGGTGAAGTAGCTTTTCGCGCCGTTGACCAGCCCCGCACCGAGAATGGGGCCAATCAGCGTGCCGCGCCCGCCCAGCGCCACCCAGATTGCCGCCTCGATGGAATTAGTCGGCGACATTTCGCCAGGGTTGATGATCCCCACCTGCGGCACGTACAGCGCGCCAGCCAGGCCACAAAGCACGGCGGATAACGTCCAGACAAGCAGTTTGAAACCTCGCGGGTCGTACCCGCAGAACACCAGCCGGTTTTCCGCGTCGCGCACGGCGGTCAACACGCGGCCAAACTTGCTGCGTGCAAGGGCAAAACCAATGCCCAACGAGGCGATCAGCAGGATCACCGTGGCGATGAACAGCCCGATGCGCGTGCTGGTCGCGGTGATCGGCATCCCCAGCAGCGTGGTAAAACCGGTAAAGCCGTTGTTGCCGCCGAAGCCGGTTTCGTTACGAAAGAACAGCAGCATCCCCGCGTAGGTCAGCGCCTGGGTCATGATTGAGAAATACACGCCTTTGATTTTCGAGCGGAAGGCAAAGAAGCCGAATACCAGCGCCAGCAGCCCCGGCGCCAGCACGACCAGCGCCATTGCCCAGGCGAAGTGCTGCGTTCCCCACCAGAACCACGGCAGTTCGCTCAAGGAGAGAAACGACATAAACGCGGGCAGCCCGTCGCCTGCAGCCTGCCGCATCAGGTACATCCCCATCGCGTAGCCGCCCAGGGCGAAGAAAATGCCGTGCCCGAGAGAAAGCAGCCCGGCGTAGCCCCAGACCAGATCCAGCGCCACGGCCACCGTGGCGTAGCAGAGTATTTTGCCCACCAGCGTTAACGTGTATGTCGATAAGCCCAGCGGATGCCCGGCGGGCAGCAGCGTTAAAAATGGCAGCGTCAGCAGTAGCGCCACCAGCAGCGTTCCCAGCACCACGCTAAAACGAGGCGCGCGGCGGGTCACGGTTAAAGTCAGCGGCAGGCTCATTAGTCAGTTACCCTCCCTTTCAGCGCGAACAAGCCCTGCGGACGCTTCTGGATAAACAGAATAATCAGCACGAGGATGAGGATTTTCCCCAGCACCGCACCAATCTGCGGCTCAAGGATTTTATTGAAGATGCCCAGCCCAAACGCCGCGGCAACGCTGCCGGCAAGCTGCCCAACGCCGCCGAGCACCACCACCAGGAAAGAGTCGATGATATAGCCCTGGCCAAGCTCCGGCCCAACGTTGCCAAGCTGCGAAAGCGCCACGCCGCCCAGCCCGGCAATCCCGGAGCCGAGGCCAAACGCCAGCATATCGACGCGCCCGGTAGGCACGCCGCAGCAGGCCGCCATGGCGCGGTTTTGCGTCACGGCCCGCACGTTCATGCCCAGCCGGGTTTTATTGAGCAGCAGCCAGGTGAACAGCAGCACCAGCATGACAAAGCCCAGCACCACCAGCCGGTTCCACGGCAGGATAAGATTCGGCAATACCTGTACGCCGCCGGAAAGCCACGCGGGATTAGCCACCTCCATGTTCTGCGCACCGAACACCATGCGCACAATCTGGATCAGCATCAGGCTGATGCCCCACGTCGCCAGCAGCGTTTCCAGCGGGCGGCCATATAAATGGCGAATAACCGTGCGCTCAAGCGCCATGCCGATGCCGCCGGTAATCGCAAAAGCGACCGGCAGCGCCACTACCGGGTAGAAGGTCAGCCAGGCGGGTGCGTAGTGCTGGAAAGCAGTTTGTACCAGCCATGCGGAATAGGCGCCCAGCATCAGCATTTCGCCGTGGGCCATATTGATAACGCCCAGCAGGCCGTAGGTAATCGCCAGGCCCAGCGCCGCCAGCAGCAGAATTGAACCGAGTGAAAGGCCCATAAACGCCTGGCCCAGAATGTCACCCAGCATCAGCCGGTGCTGGATTTTTTGCAGCCCTTCTTCCGCCGCCTCTCGCACCTGTACGTCAGGCTCAGCCTGTGTGTTCGTTAGCGGTTTGAGCAACGCCTGGGTATCCGGGTCAGCGGAATGCCCCAGCAGCTCAACGGCACTAAGCCTTGTCTTTGCATCCGGGCTTGCCAGCTGGAGACGGGCTACCGCGCCCTCAAGAGCAGCACGAACATCGCTGTCCTCTTCAACTTTAAGCTTTTGTTCCAGCAGAGGAAGAAGATCGGGGTCGGCATCGCGCTGAAGCGCCTTTGCCGCCCCTAACCTTGTCGTTACGTTGTCACTTACCAGGCGATGACTGGCCAGCGCGCTGCCCGCCAGAACGCGAAGGCGGTTGGTGAGGCGGAGTTTTTTTACCTCACCGTTCGGAGACTGGACGTTACCCAATGGCTTCAGCGTGGCATCGCCCTGCGCAAACGCGTGATGCTGCTCGTCAATGACCAGACTCTCCTGCGTGATTGCGCTTAGCAGCGGCAGACGAGCGGTGTCAGGTGCTGTGGCCCAGCTTTGCAGCAGCTTAGCCTGCTGGCTGCGGTTAGCCGCCGCAAAATCTTCGGCATCCCCCGCGCGGGCGAGACACGGCAGCAGCCAGGCCACGATAAGCAGCCAGCGAACTAGTTTCATGGTCGTCTCCTGTTTTTTTGGTGGATGACGCTGCGCTTAGCCACACTACATGGCGCAGCGCCTTCCCCGCGGGTCTGACTCAGTTGCTCGCCGTTTTCACGGGCGCGTCAGATTTCTTGTCGTTGCCGGTGATAAACGGGCTCCACGGCTGGGCGCGAACCGGGCCGTCGGTTTGCCACACCACGTTGAACTGGCCGTTATTTTCGATTTCGCCGATCATTACCGGTTTGTGCAGATGATGGTTGGTAGCATCCATGGTCAGCGTGAAGCCGGAAGGTGCCTTAAAGGTCTGGCCTGCCATCGCCTCGCGGACTTTATCCACGTCCGTCGTGCCCGCTTTTTCTACCGCCTGCGCCCACATATGGATACCGACGTAGGTTGCTTCCATCGGGTCGTTGGTCACTACGGTATCGGCGTTCGGCAGCTTGTGGGCTTTGGCGTATGCCTTCCACTCGGCAACAAACTGCTTGTTGGTTGGGTTATCCACGGACTCGAAGTAGTTCCACGCAGCAAGGTTGCCGACCAGCGGTTTGGTGTCGATGCCGCGCAGCTCTTCTTCCCCTACGGAGAACGCCACGACGGGCACGTCCGTTGCCTTCAGGCCCTGGTTGGCCAGCTCTTTGTAGAACGGCACGTTGGAGTCGCCGTTAATGGTGGAGATCACTGCGGTTTTGCCACCGGCGGAGAATTTTTTGATATTGGAAACGATGGTCTGATAGTCGCTGTAGCCAAACGGCGTGTAGACCTCTTCAATATCCTTGTCCTGCACGCCTTTCGAGTGCAGGAACGCGCGCAGAATTTTGTTGGTGGTACGTGGATAAACGTAGTCCGTCCCCAGCAGGAAGAAGCGTTTCGCCTCCCCGCCGTCTTCGCTCATCAGATACTCCACAGCCGGAATAGCCTGCTGATTAGGCGCCGCACCGGTGTAGAAGACGTTTGGCGACATCTCTTCCCCTTCGTACTGCACCGGGTAGAACAGCAGCCCATTCAGCTCCTCAAACACCGGCAGCACGGATTTGCGCGACACCGACGTCCAGCAGCCGAAGACCACCGCCGCCTTATCCTGGCTCAGCAGCTGGCGAGCTTTTTCTGCAAACAGCGGCCAGTTAGACGCCGGGTCCACCACTACCGGTTCAAGCTGTTTACCCAGCACGCCGCCCTTCGAGTTAATGTCGGCGATGGTCATCAGCGCCACGTCCTTCAGCGGCGTTTCAGAGATGGCCATGGTGCCGGACAGCGAGTGCATAATGCCGACTTTGATGGTGTCGGCGGCCTGCGCGCTGAACGCCAGCCCCATGCTGATAACGGAGGCAGAGAGCGCAAAAGCTTTAACAAAGGTACGACGGTGCATAGTTGTCACTCCAAAAGTATTAAGGAAAAACCCCACGCTTCGCCTGCTGAAGCATATGGAGAGTAATCTGACGAACCTCTTTCTGACTTGCGGCAATGTGGTCGTGTAAACGGCTCTGCGCCTCCTGAAAATGACGGTCTAAAATGGCGAGCAAAATCTGCCCGTGCTCGTGGTACGTCGCGCTGACGCGTGGCCGTTGGGTAAAATCCAGCCGCCTCACGATACGAATTTTTTCGGTGATGTCCCGGTGAACCCGGGCCATTTCAGGGTTTCCCGCTGCTTCTACCAGCGTCATGTGAAACGCCTCGTCGTGGCTGGCAACCTCGCCGCCGTCCGCCAGCTGCGGAGAGTCAATCCAGAAGTGCTTCAGCGTCTGCAGCGGCTTCACCTCCGGCGGTAGCGCACACAGCCGCTTCACCGCTTCAAGCTCCAGCACAATTCGCAGGTCGTAGAGCGATTCCAGAAAGTCAAAATCCACCGTTTTGATCTGCCAGCCGCTGCGGGGCTGCACCCCGACGTAACCTTCCTGTTCCAGGGCATACAGCGCCTGGCGCACCGGGGTACGGCTGGCTTCCAGCCGCCGGGCAACGTCGTTTTCGCTGAAGCGGTCGCCCGGCAGCAGCTGGAAATCGAAGATCTCCTGCTTGAGCTGACGGTAGATGCGTTCTGCGATACCTTCTGGTTTTTTACTAATTTGCATAATTTCCCCGCGCTCAAGCCGCTGCGCTTTTCCGCCCTATAAATCCTGGCCGTAGGGTGGATAAGCGCAGCGTCATCCACCGTTAAGCTTCAAGCCAGAGCAGTGCGTCCCCTGGCCCCACAGGGCGGCCCTGCTGGCAGCCAATGCGCAGCACGGTGCCGTCGCACGGGGCGGCGACCATCAGCTCCATCTTCATGGCCTCCACGACAATCAGCGGATCGCCCTGCTTCACTGCCTGACCCGGCTCGACTAAGATCTTCCAGATGTTGCCGTTCAAATCCGCGCTGATAAGCCTGCCCTTCAGATCCTCGTCAACTTCCTGCTCCGCCTGCATTGCGCTTTCCACGGTGGCACTTTCCTGCTCTTTCCAGTGGGCAACCTCGCTGTTAAAGGCAAGCTGCTGACGACGGCGGAAGTCAGCGATGTCGTCGGCGTTGTCGTCCAGGAACTGGCTGTACTGCGCAAAATCAAACTCGACCTCTTCGACGCGAACCTGCGCACGCCCCTCCCGGAAGGCCGAACGGAATGCCGTCAGTTCGTCTTCGCTTACCGGATAGAAGCGCACCTGATCGAAGAATTTCAGCAGCCACGGCTCATCGCCAAACTGCTCGTTTTTGAGGAATTTGTTCCAGATTGGCACCGTGCGACCGACAAGCTGATAGCCCCCCGGAGAATCCATCCCGTAGATGCACATGTACATCCCGCCGATCCCGACCGTGCCTTCTGCGGTCCAGGTGCGGGCCGGGTTGTACTTGGAGCTAAGTAAGCGGTGCCGTGGGTCGAGGGGGACGGCACAAGGCGCGCCGAGATAAACATCGCCCAGGCCCAGCACCAGATAGCTGGCGTCGAAGATGATCTGCTTCACTTCGTCACGGTTCGCGAGTCCGTTAGTGCGCTGGATAAAATCGACGTTGTTGGGCAGCCACGGCGCATCTGGGCGAACGGTTTCTTTGTAGCGCTCAACGGCTGCCAGCGTGGCGCTGTCTTCGAAGGCCATAGGCAAATGCACAACCCGAGACGGAATTTTGAGTTTTGTGACGTCGCCGAGCTGTTTCTCCAGTCCCAGCAGCAGCGTTAAAAGCTGCGTCTGGGAGATATGCTGGCTGTCATAGCGCACCTGCAGCGACCGCACGCCGGGCGAAAGCTCCTCAACGCCGTTCGCGTTGGCCTGCTTAATCGCCTTCATGAGCAGGTAGATGCGCAGGCGCAGGGCCAGATCCAGTACCTGATCGCCGTACTCAATCAGCACGTAATTATCACCAGCCTGGCGGTAAACCACGGCGGGGAAGCCGCTCTGCGCGGGCAGTTCAGCCAGGATCGCCGCGCTGGATGTGGTATCGGGCAAAATTCCCGGATGCAGGTCCGGCAGCGTGGCAACGTGAAGCAGATTAGTGACCGCCACCTCCTGCGCGATTTCGAGCGACTGCGCGTGTTCAAAAGTGATGGCGTGGAAGCGAATACGGTCGCCCGGCTTCACCTGCCCGACCTTCCACAGCTCCGCTTTAGCAATGGTGACCGGACAGACAAATCCCCCGAGGCTTGGCCCATCCCGCGTCAGGATCACCGGGAAGTCGCCGGTGAAGTTCACCGCGCCGATGGCGTATTCGCAGTCATGGACATTGGAAGGGTGCAGCCCGGCCTCGCCGCCGTCGGCCCGCGTCCATTCTGGCTTAGGCCCGACAAGCCTCACGCCGAGGCGGTTGGAGTTGTAATGAACCTGCCATTCCGCGTCAAAGAACGTCTGCATCGATTCAGGGGTGAAGAAGTCCGGCGCGCCGTGCGGGCCGTAGAGCACGCCTATTTCCCATACTTCACCATATTGCGGAATGACCGCCGGTTCCGGCGTTTGCGGCAGAGAGATAGGCGCAGGCGTGGTGCAGGCCGGCAGGTTCGGCTGCGAAATAGCCAGCACGTCCGCGACGCGTAAAGTGCGCCCGGCGTGGCCGCCAAACTGCCCGAGCGCAAAGGTCGAGCGGCTGCCGAGGTAAACCGGCACGTCCAGCCCGTTGCGAACGGCCAGATAGGTACGGCAGCCGGAGGTGGCGCGACCAAGCCTGAGTGTTTGTCCGGCTTTGATAATCACCGGCTGCCAGTACGGGACAGGTTCATCGTCAACCGTCGCCGGGCAGTCTGCGCCGGTCAGGGCAATAGTTGCGTCGCTGTGGAAGCGCAGCGTCGGGCCCTGCAGGGTGAACTCCAGCCCGGCGGCAGCAGGATGGTTACCGACGATGCGGTTTGCCAGACGGAAGGCAAAGTCGTCCATCGGGCCGGACGGCGGCACGCCAATGTCCCAGTAGCCGAGGCGGCCAGGGCTGTCCTGCACGCTGCTCCAGGTCCCCGGTTCCAGCACTTCTATCGCATGGGCTTCGTAAACAACCGTATCCAGCAGGCGCGTCCACATCACGCCGGCCTTGAATTCTGCCAGCTGAACAATCTGGCGCAGGTAGTCCAGGTTGGTGGCGATGCCGTGCAGACGGGTCGTCGCCAGCGCTTCGTTCAGTTTACTTAATGCATGCTGGCGATCGTCACCGTGGACGATCACTTTGGCGATCATCGGGTCATAGAAGGCGCTGACTTCGCTGCCGGTGCTCACCCAGCCGTCCACGCGAACATCCTCAGGAAAGCAAACGTCCGTCAGCACGCCCGGGGCTGGCTGGAAGTTTTTCAGTGCGTCCTCGGCGTAGATCCGCACTTCAATCGCAGCGCCCTTTGGCGGCTTCGTAAGACGTTGCCAGTCAAGCGTAACGCCAGCCGCAACGTTAACCATGCACTCAATCAGATCCAGGCCGGTGACCATTTCGGTAACCGGGTGCTCCACCTGCAGACGGGTATTAACCTCAAGAAAATAGAACGCATCGCGAGCCGCATCATAGATAAACTCCACGGTGCCCGCGCTGCGGTAGTTAACGGACTCACCCAGGGCAACTGCGGCGGCATGAATTGCCTCGCGTGTAGCCTGCGGCAGATTTGGCGCGGGGGTTTCTTCTACCACTTTTTGGTTGCGGCGCTGCAGCGAGCAGTCGCGTTCGCCAAGCGCCACCACTTTGCCTTTGCCATCACCAAAGATCTGCACTTCCAGATGACGCGCCCGATCAACAAAGCGCTCGATAAAGACGCCATCATCGCTGAAAAACTGTTGTCCCATCCGTTTGACGCTCGCCCAGGCTTCCGTTAACCCTGCTTCATCGTCGCAGCGGGTAAGGCCAATGCCGCCCCCGCCAGCGGTGGTTTTCAGCATCACCGGATAGCCAATTTCTGCCGCTGCCAGCTGTGCTTCCTGCAGGGTGAGCAACAGGCCAGTGCCCGGCGTCATCGGCACGTCCGCTTTGAAAGCCAGATCCCGGGCGCAGTGCTTCAGGCCAAAATCACGGATCTGCGCCGCCGTCGGGCCGATAAAGACAATCCCGGCCTCTTCGCAGGCCTGTGCGAACTCGGCTCGTTCAGACAGGAAGCCGTAGCCGGGAAAGATGGCCTGCGCGCCGCTCTGTTTTGCCGCTGCGAGAATTTTATCGATATCCAGGTAGCTCTCCGCCGCCTTTTCACCACCGAGAGCGATGGCAACGTCAGCATCCATTACGTGCTGCGCATTTGCATCCGGGTCGGAATAGACCGCTACGCTGGTCATCCCCATTTTCTTAAGCGTTCTGATAGCGCGAACGGCTATTTCGCCACGGTTGGCAATCAAGACTGTGCTGAACATATTTCCTCCTCAGGCGCTGTGGTGACGGGCAAGCCAGGCTTTCCAGCCGCCCCACGCGGTGATATCCGTGGCGTCAGCAAGGGCTGACGATTCGCAAATAAACCCTTTCACGGTGGTGCCGTCCTCAAGCGTCAGGGTGCCAATGCCGAGCGGCGCGGGAATTTCCGCTACAAACTCGCCAAAGCGCGCCAGCGGGACGTCCCACAGTTCAAGCGCAATCGGCTGTCCCTGCTGGCTGCGGGCCAGGCCTGGCTTCGCGGGCTGGGTATTGGCTAAGGCGTAAAGGCGGTAGTTGTCGGCGGTACGGGCTTCTTTGATGAAAACCGCATTGCGAGTGGTGAGCTGATGGTTAAGCGGCATGCCGCGCAGGTGCGCGCCAACCACCGCCACACGGACGTGATCCGCCGACGGTTTTTCCGCCGCCGCATCCGGCAAGGCTATGTTCGTGGCGCCTAAAGGTAGATTTATCGCGGACTGCCATGCGGTGCCGAAGTGGCTCAGCGCTTGGTCGTGCCATGCTGGGGCAATCAGCGTGATCCCGGCAGGCAGGCCGTCATCCCGAAAATCCCCCGGCAGCGCCAGCGCGCAGAGATCGGCAAGGTTGGTAAAGTTGGTGTAGGTGCCAAACTGCGAGTTGTAACGCACCGGCTCCTGCGCCATTTCCGCGATGGTATGAATTGTTGGCGAGGTTGGCACGACCAGCGCATCAAATTCAGCCAGCCGGGCGTTAATTTTCCGGGAGAGTTCGGCGCGGGTATATTCCGCCTGCCAGGCGTCGCAGGCGCTGAAGTTCAGGCCGTTAGCGACGATGCCGCGCACGGTCGGATCCATCTCTTCCGGCTGATTTTTGAATATTTCCCCCACCGCTACGGTGCGTTCGGCCACCCAGGCGTCGTTATAGAGCTGCTCCGCCAGCGCGTTGAAATCGCCGAAGTCGATGGCAACCAGCTCTGCGCCCTGCTCCCGCAACCGTGCCAGCGATTTAGCAAACGCTGCTTCGCTTTGCCTGTCGCCGAAAAATTCCAGCTTGTCAGGGATGGCAAAGCGGGGTTTATCGCTGAAACGAGCCGGGGCCGCTTTCGGATTTGCACGGGAATAGGGATCCTGCGGATCGTATCCGCCTGCTACCGCCGCCACGGTTTGCGCATCGGCAACCGTTAGGGCAAAGACGGACACGCAGTCGTTCAGGCGGCAGGCGGGAACCACGCCGTGGGCAGAAAGCCAGCCTTTGGTCGGTTTTAGGCCCACGATGTTATTGAACCCCGCCGGCACGCGGCCCGACCCGGCGGTATCAGTCCCCAGCGCAAAGCAAACCAGCCCGCGAGCGACCGCGGATGCGGAACCGGAGCTGGAGCCGCCGCTGACATACTCAGGATCAAAAGCGTTCTGCACCGCGCCAAACGGCGAGCGCGTGCCGACCAGGCCCGTGGCAAACTGATCGAGATTCGTTTTGCCGACGGCAACTGCCCCCGCCGCTTTCAGCCGGGCGACGACCGTTGCGTCCTGTTCCGGCAGATAAGTAAAGGCCGGACAGCCCGCGCTGGTGGGCATGCCAGCGACATCGATATTATCTTTTACGGCAAAAGGCACGCCTAAAAGCGGGAAGTCATTAACTTGCTTTTCGCCAGAATTAATCAGCTGGAATATCGAGGTTAACTGAGAATATATTTCGTCATGCGTGGCGATATATATCCACGCGCTGTCTTCGCGGGATAAATTAGCATCCAGGCTCTGATAAGCCGCCACCAGCTGCTGCGGCTGCTGGCGATAAAACGCGACCCATTCGGATAGGGTTGAAACTGACATAAGCTGGCATCCCATCTGGTATACAAGATGAGAGTATTAAAGCATTAAGCGTGCCAGTTATTTATTTTGCATTTATTACAGTGGGATAGATTCAACATAAGATTTTCTTATTATATATTTGCACTATTCTAGAGCGGAATTTCGATTAATTAACGTTTACGTGGTGCAAGCGATGGATGACGCTGATACTTATCCGCCTTACTGAATAAAAATAGCGTAAGCGTCATCCATCGTAGAAACCTGCTAAATAATCGTGCCGCCTTTGGTTAACTCTTCGCGGCGATGCTCCGCCTCTTCGCGGGTATGATGCCCTTTGTGCGCTATGGCGGTGCGCAGACGCTGCTGCTGGGTATAGCGATCTTCACGGCTTAATTCCGCATCGTCGCTCAGCTCAATCAGCAGTTCGTTCATATGCTCAATGCTGCACTCAGCAATTTGCGCGTCTACGCGTGCGATAACGTCGTCCAGATGTGCCATGGTTTCTCCTCTTGTCGGTGGATGACGCTTTAGCTTATCCACCGGTTAGTTAATCTTTACCTTCGAAAAATCACTGCCGTTCAGGCTGACACTATACCCACTCACGTTGCTGCGCGTGGCATAAAATGTTTTGCCGTTGGCCAGCGGGATCCACGGCGCCTGCTGATAGAAAATCTCCTGCGCCTGCTCGTAGAGCTTCGCACGGGCAGCCGGGTCGCTGGTCAGCTTCGCCTTCTGGATCAGCGCGTCGTAGCCCTTATCGCACCAGCGGGCGACGTTCGAGCCGCTTTCGATGCTGCCGCAGCCTAACAGCGTATCGGCGAAGTTATCCGGGTCGCCGTTGTCGGACATCCAGCCGAACAGCGCCGAAGCGTCTTCCCCTTTGCGCATGCCGGAGAGGTATTCGCCCCACTCAAAGGTGACGATTTTGGCGTTTACGCCCACCTTCGCCCAGTCCGCCTGAATCATTTCCGCGATGCGGCGGGAGTTCGGGTTATACGGGCGCTGCACCGGCATTGACCACAGATCGGTTTCAAACCCCTTCTCAAGCCCGGCCTGCTTCAGCAGCGCCTTCGCTTTTTCAGGATCGTAGCTGTAATCCTTGAGATCTTTGTTGTAGCCCATCATGGTCGGCGGAATTGGTGAATTCGCGACGGAGCCCGAGCCCATGAACACGGCGTTAACGATCGCTTTTTTATCCACGGCATAGTTAAGCGCCTGGCGAACCAGCACGTTATCAAACGGTTTTTTAGTTGTGTTGAACGCCAGGTAGCCCACGTTCAGGCCGTCAATGGAGCGCAGCGCAAGGTCTTTATTAGCCTTGATGGCGTCGAACTGGACCGGGCTTGGCGCGGGGATAATCTGACACTCATTTTTTTGCAGCTTCGCCAGGCGAGTCTGCACGTTAGGCGTAATCGAGAAGATCAGGTGTTTAGTCGGCACTTCGCCGTCCCAGTAGTTCGGGTTCGCCACGTAGCGGATCAGGGAGTCCACCTTATATTCCTGCAGCGCGTACGGCCCGGTGCCGATGGGCTGGGTATCCACCAGTTCAGGGGTGCCCTTTTTCATCATCGCATCGGCATATTCTGAGGACAGAATAGACGCAAAGTCCATGCCCCAGTCTGCAAGGAACGCCGCATTCGGCTCGCTCAGCGTAAACTGCACGTGATAGTCGTCGATTTTTTTCACGTCGATGATGAGCTTTTCCAGCCCGACGTCGTTGAAGTATTCGTAGTTCGACTGCGAAACCTTGTGATACGGATGATTCGCATCTTTCTGGCGCATCACCGAGAAAATAACGTCATCGGCGTTGAAGTCACGCGTCGGCTTAAAGTATTTGTTGCTGGTGAACTTCACGCCTTTGCGCAGCGTGAAGGTGTAGGTTCTGCCGTCCGGGCTGATTTTCCACTCAGTGGCCAGCGACGGCACGGGCATATTATCGCTCGGACGGAAGGTAATCAGGCGGTTATACAGCGTCTGCGAGCTGGCGACAAAGGTCGGGCCGGAGCTGGCGATCTGCGGGTTAAAAGATTCCGGCGAGGCTTCGGAGCAGTAAACCAGCGTGCTGGCAGGCGCGGCATACGCGGCACCGGCGGTGGAAAGAGCGGCGATTAACAACCCGAGAAGCGTTTTCCCTGTAGTCATAGCGTTGCCTTTATTAGTTTGCCAAATGGATAGTGTGATTATTATTTTGAATATTAATATCATCACAGGCAGGCGCGGGCGGCAAATAACAAAAGTCTATCTTGTTATTCATTTTGAGCGTTTTTTGCTTATTTTGGCAGCAGCGACAGGAGATAAAGCTGGGGTTGTGCGCCCTCTGCCGGACTGGAAGAGGGCGAATGGGAATAAGGTTACTTCAGACTTTCCGGCAGCTTAATTACCCAAAGCTCATTGAGCGACTGCGGCTTCTCCAGCGGCTTCAGGCCGATTTTGACAGACACTTCCTTGCCGTCGCGGATCAGGTGGCCTTTGCCGTCAACCTGGTAATCGTCCGGGTTCTCCAGCACCGGCTGCAGGCCGAAGTCATTGTCGTTAATCACCGCGATGGTCTGGCTATCAATAAGCGTCATACCCTCCGCTTTTTCCTGCTGCCAGCCAAGCTTGCGCAGATCCAGCGCCTCTTTCTTTTCCGCCAGCCTGATGCCGCGCGACTTAAGCTGCTGCGCATCGTTAAACTCTGGTGCCTGCTCTTTATCGAACCCGCTCAGGTCCGTAGCCTGGGAAAGATCGACAACGTAGACCAGATTGCGCATGACTTTGTTTTTATCACCGCCCTGCTCAAGCAGCAGAATGCGGTTGTCGTCCAGCGCCACGATATCGCCAATTTTGGCATCTTTGGCCTTCTTGTAGACGTCGGCATCGATTGGGTAGCCGTACATCGCCGTTTTGCCGGTAGCCGGGTCGATGCTGACCAGGCGGGTAAACAGCGCGCTGTTTTTACTTTTTCCGTCGATATCCAGCGTACTTTGCACGGCGGCGATAATGCGTCCGTCCGGCATCCGCGTTATCCCTTCAAACCCTCGGTTGGCCTGACGCCATTTGATGATGTTCGGCAGGCCCCCGGCCACGCCCTTCTCGCCCTGTTCCGCCTGCGGGCCGTACTTTTTAAGGATTTTACCGCTGGCGTCAATATTGACGATAAACGGGCCGTATTCATCGCACAGCCAGTAGCCGCCCTTGCCGTCCGGCGTGATGCCTTCGGTGTCCAGCCCGCGTTTGTCACTCGCCAGCCGCATCAATTTATCATCGAGAGCAACTTCATTGGTTGCGCCTATCAGCCCTTCCGGCAGCGGCAGGCCGCTGACTGGCCCCTGGTCGTCGTGCAGTGGATGGGCGTCGGTCGCCAGCGCTTTGCCATCGACTACGCGGATGGTCATCAGCAGCGGCGTAAACTTCGGACTGGCAAAAATTTTAGAATCTTTTTTGCCCGCCTTCGGCGAGTCGGCATTTGGGCCGCGATCGGTCACCGTGGCGAAAATTAGGTCGTTACCTTCTTTACGCAGAAACTGTAGTCCGGAGCCTACGCCTACCGGCAGGCCGTCGGGAAACTGGCTGGCGTACGTGCCGGTATAGGCGACGCGGTCACCCTGCGGAAAAGTGACAACGTAACGATTAACCAGAGGCTCAGCGGCCTGGCTTAACAGAGGGAAAAGAGAAAGAGCCAGCAGCGCAAGGGGTTTTAATTTCATTGTTTTACGGATCCGTGGTTTTGGTGTCACGGAGTTATAAAACAGTCTGATGACATAATTATGACGGCTAAAGGCGGTCTCCCCCAGTGCGCTGTCTCTTAGTCACAACTCACTCCGGTCATACGTCAGGATTGATCTGTTAACCGGCTGGTTTTCCGTTCACCCGACCGTCTGGTTATCTCTGCTACCGTTGCGAACCGTGAACGTGTCATGGGGAATACGCCATCCCCCTGACAACCCCGGCGCCCGGCAAATAAATCGCCGCTGAAGCGGTAAACTCCGGTTTTTACCCAACATGCAGGGTCGTTCGCGATTCGTTCCCGACGATCGCTCTCTCACGTTGTTCCCGACAACGTGACCCTGCCTGAAGGGCAAAAACCGGAGCGATTTAAGCCGGGAACAGGGTGTCGCTTTGAGTTAACTATCGCATCAGAAATAGCATCGCTTTAAAACCTACAGCGACATCGGAGGTGGGACATTCATGAAAGTTGACGCGAGGGTGTTGGGTCCGGCTTAAATCGCCTCCATTTTTGGCTTCATGGCCGGGTCCAGCCGTCGGGAACGGCTGGAGGTTGTGATCGTCGGGAACGAATCGCAACCGACCCGGACAGGGAGCCAAAAATGGAGGTTTACCGCCGCAGGTGGCGATTTATTGCCGGGAGTCGGGAGCCCAGAGGGTGTGACGGCGAACACCCTCTGGACGTTCACCGGTTCGGCAGCAACATATGCCACCTGACGCAAAGTGAACGGAATCTTCTCGATCTCGCCAGTAACTGACTCAAAGATCTATATAAGAGACAGCCTGTGCGGGGGAGAAAATAATTACAGGCCCCGCTCGCCGATTAAGCGCGCCAGCGCGCTGTCGTTTTGCAGCAGCTGCCAGGCATTCATGACCTGCACGGGGATCTCAACCTGGACGATATAATCGCGGCCCTGCGGTCCGTATCCCTGCAGGTCGTCACGAATTCGCGGGATTTCCCCCAGAATTAACGAGATGTAGCGGGCAACGGGCCATAGCCCTTTCTGCGGAGGGGAAAACTGGCTGCTGCGCTCGTCGGCAACCATCAAAGGCACGATGCCCGGCCAGCTTCGCCAATCTGGCTGCTGGCTTTCCCCCTGCCAGGCGCGTTCAAACGTTGCCAGGGTGCGGCGCTGCATGGTGGGATCCTGAATCACGATGATTCGCGCGGGCGCCATTCCCTGCTCTGCAAGGCGTTCTTTCGTGAAGCTCGCGTTCTCGCCGCAGTTGGTAGATTTCTCTTCGGTAACGATACGCTCGGCGGGGATTTTCCAGAACTCCGTGGCGATGTCTTTGATGATCGCCGCCTCCGCACGTCCGGTGGTCGGTATGGTGTTATAGCGTGGATGGACGGCAATAGCGCCGTAAAGAAACGTGGTTGAATGGCCAATCCCACCTGTAATCAGCAAAGGCAGTTCGCTGGCCGCGGCAAGCTGGCATGCGGCATCGATGGTGGGGATCACGGCGTTACCCGCCAGCACGATGAGATCGGCGTCATCCGCCTGGGGAGATTCAACAAAATCATTGCGGGCCAGCCACTGCCCCAGGGTGTTAATCGCCCCGATGGTTGTTGCCTGTAAGGCCGGGAAAGTTGTCGTCAACATAACCCCTCCGTGTCAAAAAACCAGTATGCATCATATATCGGCACGGTCGGGCTGGGTATCAGATGGTGCTGAAAGGAAGAGTGATGACTTTACAGCGGCGCGCCCGAAGCGGTCACGCCGCAATGGTCAGGCTTCCGGCTTGTCCTCAGGCTTATTAATTTCGTCCGGGGAGACTTCTTTAAAGCCCGCTTTGTTTTTGGTGACCGCATACTCCACGGCCTTCTCGCCCTTCACGCTGGTGGTGAGCTTGACAGAATCAACGCTGACTTTGCCAATCAGCGATCTTGCGTAGCCGCCAATCTGGTAGGTCCCTTCGGGCAGACGAAGCGCCACGCTTTCGCCGACTTTCAGCGCGGCGGCATCCTTACCGTCAACGGTAACCACCACCGTTGTGCCATCGTCAACGCGGGTCCATGCATGTTCCACGGTGACGAGCGTCGGGCCGGTGGTGAAGTCAGCCGCGGGTTCGCCGGTTACGGGTTTCGCACAGCCCAAAAGTGAAAAAACCGCCAGGGCGGTGAGGGTAAAACGGTAACTCATTGCTTATTATCCTGCGGGAGTAAGTTATTTTTCTGCAATCCAACGCGTAAAGTTTTTCGACCCGATGCTCTGTTGACGTTCGCCCGGCGCGCTTTCTTTTGCGAAGGCCTGATTTTGCGTTGTTTTCAGCAGTTCGTCCAGAGAGGACTGAAGAGTTAGATTAATCTGTATCTGCGCGCGGATTTCGCTGTTGTACCCTTCGGCCAGGGCGCGGGCTTCGCTGAGATCTGTTTTCAGCACGTTGATATAAGTCTGACACGCCTGAACCGCGTCCACTAGCGCATCACCATTTTTCACCAGCTCTTCGCGAAGCTCTCTCTGGCTCTTTGTATCCCGCTGCATTGTGCAGTGCAAATCGTCCAGCTGGCGCTGCATCGTTTCGCGCAGCAATGCCAGCTCCCGGTAATGGTGCTCACGCTCGCCGTCCAGGCTCTTTTGCAGCAGGTGAAGGCGGGCGCTTAGCCGCTGTACCTCCGTCTGGGGCGGGACTTTTTGCCGCACGCTCGCCAGCTCGGCCCGCAGATGTACTACCTCCGCCTCAGCCGCCTTCAAGCGGGCGGCCATGGTCGGATCCTGCCCCGGCACGCGCTGCAGATTAACGCCAGTCAGCGCCTGCTCGATTTCGTGGAGGATTTCGGCTCTGCTGCTGTTTTTCATCCGGTTGCATGCGCTGGCTAAAAAGCTGGCCGCCTCGTTGACGTTTACCGTCCCGAAGGCCTTTTTAATCAGATTCTGAATCATGCTCACGCGGCGTGTTCCTGTGGTTTGGGCGGCAACCGGACGCCGACGGTAATAGAGTCATCGGCATCCGGCGCTTTTTCTTTATTAATCAGAAAAGACGTTTAAAACGTAGCCCAGTTGTCATCGTTTTCCACCGCCTTCACGGCTTTTAGCTTCGTGATTTTACCCTCTGGTTTTGCCATTTTTTGGGGCGACTGAGCGTTGAGGCGAAAAATCCCTACCGCGGCGGTCAGGCGGGCGGCCTGCTCTTCCAGCGAAACAGCCGCCGCCGAAGCTTCTTCCACCAGCGAGGCGTTCTGCTGGGTGACGTTATCCATTTCGTTGATAGCCTGGCCCACCTGCACAATTCCCCGGCTCTGCTCGTCGGACGCGGCGGCAATTTCCAGCATGATGTCGGTAACGCGGCGCACCGCCTCCACCAGGCCGTTCATGGTGTCGCCCGCCTGCATAACCTGGCGGGAACCGGCATCGATTAACGTTACCGACTCGCCGATAAGCCCTTCGATCTCTTTTGCGGCCTGCGCGCTGCGTTGGGCAAGTGTGCGCACTTCGCTGGCGACAACCGCAAAGCCTCTGCCCTGCTCCCCGGCTCGCGCTGCCTCAACCGCCGCGTTAAGTGCAAGTATATTGGTCTGGAAAGCAATGCTGTTGATGACCGCAGTGATCTCGGAGATCTTCTTCGAGCTGCTGGAGATATTGTTCATGGTCGTCACCACGCCGGAAACCATACGTCCTCCGTCGCTTGCCTTATGGGAGGCATCTTCCGCCAGCCTGCTGGCGTGATGGGCGTTATCGGCGTTTTGCTTCACCGTCGCGGTCAGCTGCTCCATGCTGGCCGCCGTCTGCTCCAGGGCTGCCGCCTGCTCTTCGGTACGCGAAGAGAGATCGGTGTTGCCGGCGCTGATCTCACTGGTGCCCTGATAAATCGCCTCGGCCCCTTCGCGCACGGTTCCCACCGTTTTTACCAGCGACGCCTGCATATCCTGTAGGTGCTGGCTGAGCCTGCCGATTTCGCTGCGCCCGCTCGGCTGCGGCGGCAGGGTTAAATCACCTGCGGCGATGCTTTCGATGCGCACGGCGGCCTGCTGTAATGGCCCAATGACCACCCGACGCAGCATCACGAAGGTGAAAATGGTCATAAACAGCGCAACCCCGAAGGCTCCCGCCATAACAATCATGCTCAGCCGCGTGCGTGCATGCGCCTGCTGGCCCAGCGCGTTTGCCCTTTCGGTACGGATGGCAATCGCTTTCAGCAGCACGGAGTTATAGTCCGCATCCAGCTGGCGGGCCGTTTCCGTTTCATGCTTGATGATCGCCTCAAACATGCCGTTTTTGGCATATTTGATCATCGGCTGAAGTCCCTGAGCGACGTAGGCGGTAAAGCGCCCGTTTAAATCCGCATCCAGCGCTTCATCTGCGGGCGTTTTTACGCGTCGATTCATGTAGGCGCTGAAGCCATCCTGAGCCTGTTTAATGCGTTTTTCGGCTTCGGCGATATTGCGCTTGTTGTCTTCCATTTCGCCCACGCGGACGGCGGAACCAGCGTGAATGATATTCAGGCGCGCCGTGCGCAGGTGGTTTGAGCTATTCGAGATCCCCGTTCTGACCTGAATCTCCTCGGTGACGTCCTGAAGGGCATTATTGCTCTGGATCAGAAAGTAGCTCGCCAGCGCGATACACAGCGCAAACAGCACTAAAATGCCGCCGAGAATGGCGCTGAACAGCGGAACGAGGCGGATGTGATGCCAGAAGTAGACTGAATCCTGCGAGGAGATTGTTTTTGTAGCCATGTCCCTGGAGTCTCTTGTAGGTAAGGTATCGTGAAGTCGATATCGGCCTGCAAAAGCAAAGCATTACGGACATGGCTCAGAAGTGTGGGCTGCGTAACAAATTATCTACAAATGCCGCTTATTTCCCCTGCAGAACGATTTCCGCCGCCTTTGCCAGCACGTCGCGGCGCGCTTCGGCATCCTGCTTATGCTGGGTGAAATAGACGGTCAGCACCTGCGGAGCTTTTTGCGGCGGCCAGATCACCGCCACGTCGTTGGTGGTGCCGTAATCCCCGGCGCCGGTTTTATCCCCCACCACCCAGCCTTCCGGCGTGCCCGCGCGGATACTTTTCGCGCCCGTCTGGTTCTGTTTCATCCAGTTCTGCAGCAGCTGTTTTTGCTCTGCTTTAAGGGCATTGCCCAGCACCAGCTTTTGCAGGTTGGCGGCCATTGCCTCCGGCGTGGTGGTATCACGCTCGTCGCCTGGAATGGCGGTGTTCAGCTCCGGCTCCCAGCGGACGAGGTGGGTTTTACCGTCCCCTAAAGTTGCGGCAAGCTGGGCAATGCCTGACGGCCCACCAATTTCTTTAAGCAGGATATTCCCGGCAGTGTTATCGCTCCATTCAATTGCCGCTGCTGCGATATCCGTCATTTTCATGCCCTTCCCGACGTGCTTCTCCGTCACGGGGGACCAGCTCACCAGGTCGCTTTGCTGCCAGGTAACATTTTTATCCAGCAGATCCGGCTGCCGTTCGCTTTTCCTGAGCACTGCCGCTGCGGCCAGCACTTTAAAGGTGCTGGTCATCGGAAAGCGTTCATTTCCACGATAGCTGTAGCGCTTGCCCGTGGCGGTATCAATAAGCGTGACGCCAAGACGGCCATCGGCACTTTTTTCCAGCGCCGCAAGCTGCGCATCCAGGGACGAGGACGCGGCCCAGGCTGGGGTGCCGGCAAGAAAAATAGCGAGCAGAGAAAGAGGTAAAATGTGTTTCATTTCAGGGCCCTTTATAGGTGCAGGTGACGAGGCCGTGCCATGGTAGCAAGTATAGTGATCTTAACAAACGCCCGGCACGGCGCTTTTTGACCGCGCTATTTTGTTAAACAGGAGTAAACTTGCTGTAATTATTTGCGCAACAAGACAGACACCGATGAAATTTAAACCTGCCATAAAGCCCTATTCTGCCGCAGCCGGCGGCTGGGGATCCCTGGAAGCCACTACCCGCTTCGTTCTCGACAGCAGGCACGCCCTGAAAAATTTGCGCAACCTGATGCGTATGAACAAAGCCAAAGGCTTTGACTGCCCCGGCTGTGCCTGGGGAGACGATAACAAAAGCACCTTCAGCTTCTGCGAAAACGGTGCTAAAGCCGTGACCTGGGAAGCTACGCGCCGCTTTATCGACGCGCAATTTTTTGCAGCGCACAGCGTCAGCAAGCTGTACCAACAAAGCGACTACTTTCTGGAATATCAGGGCCGACTGACCGAACCTTTGCGCTACAACGCGCAGACTGACCATTACGAGCCTGTCAGCTGGGACGACGCCTTTACGCTGATTGCTACGCATATCTGCCAGATGGACAACCCTGACCAGATGGAGCTGTACACCTCAGGCCGCGCCAGCAACGAAGCCTCTTATCTTTATCAGCTGTTTGGCCGCATGGTCGGCACCAACAACTTCCCGGACTGCTCGAATATGTGCCACGAGGCCAGCGGTAGCGGCCTGAAGCGCAGTATCGGCGTCGGCAAGGGAACCCTCCACCTGAATGATTTTGAGAAGGCGAACGCCATTTTCGTCTTCGGCCAGAATCCGGGGACAAATCACCCGCGCATGCTGCACAGCCTGCGCCATGCGGCGGAAAACGGCGCACAGATTGTCACCTTTAATACGCTGCGCGAACGCGGGCTTGAGCGTTTTGCCGATCCGCAGAAGCCGCTCGAAGTTGTGACGCCAATGGCCGGGTCCATCAGCACCAGCTACTACCAGCCGAATCTCGGCGGCGATATGGCCGCCGTGCGCGGGATGGCGAAAGCGCTGCTGGAAAGCTGGCGCAGCGGCGGCCAGCGCGACGTTTTCGACGAGCAGTTCCTCGCTGAGCACACCCACGGTGCGGAGGCCTGGTTTGCGGAAATCGACGGCACCAGCTGGCAGCATATCGTCCGTCAGTCTGGATTAAGCGAACAGCAGCTGCGCGACGCCGCCGCTATCTGGCAGCAGGCCGACCGGGTGATTTGCACCTGGGCGATGGGCATCACCCAGCATAAACATTCGCTGAATACGGTCCGCGAGATCGTTAACCTGCAGCTGCTGGGCGGGCATCTTGGTAAACCGGGCGCGGGTCTTTGTCCGGTTCGCGGCCACAGTAACGTCCAGGGAAACCGCACCATGGGTATCGATGAGAAGCCCTCTGCCGTCCTGCTGGATAGTCTGGCCGAACATTTTGACTTCGAGCCTCCTCGCGCTGCGGGCCACAATACCGTTCAGGCGCTGGCGGCCATGCTGCGTGACGAAGTTAAGGTACTGATAGCGCTGGGTGGCAACCTGGCCGCCGCCGCGCCGGACAGCCCGCGTACCGAAGAGGCGCTGCGCCGCTGCGGCCTGACGGTGCACATCAGCACCAAACTCAACCGCAGCCATCTGGTTCCGGGCAAAGACGGTCTGATTCTGCCAACCCTCGGGCGTACCGAGGCTGACGTGCAGGCGACGGGGCGTCAATTTGTCACCGTTGAGGACTCTTTCAGCATGGTTCATGCCTCAGAAGGTATCGGTAATCCGATTGCCGTCACTCAGCGTTCGGAAACGGCCATTGTGGCGGGGATTGCGGATGCGGTGTTGGGTAAGGATAAACTCGACTGGCTGGCCCTGTCCGCCGATTACAACCTGATCCGCGACCACATTGCCGCTACCCTTCCCGGCTTTGCGAACTTCAATCAGCAGTGCGATATTCCCGGAGGTTTCTATCTGGGGAACGCGGCGGCAGAGCTGCGTTTCGCTACGCCAAGCGGTAAAGCAGAATTCAGCGCCGCCCCGCTGCCTGATTCTCTGTCTGGCGAGCTGGACGCCCCGTTTGTGCTGCAAACATTACGTTCACATGACCAGTACAACACCACAATCTACGGGCTGGACGACCGCTATCGCGGGGTTTACGGCCAGCGCGAAGTGCTGTTCATTAACCCGGAAGATCTGGCAGCCCTTGGCCTGCAGGATGGGGATCTGGTGGATATTGAAACGGTCTGGAACGATGGCATCCTCCGTAAGGTCAGCGGCTTCAAGATCGTGCCGTACGCCATCCCGCGTGGAAATCTTGCGGCTTACTACCCCGAGACGAACCCGCTGGTTCCTCTGGACAGCATCGGTGACGGTACGGGCACGCCGACGTCTAAGTCTGTGCCGGTAAAAGTTAGCCTTACCGGGCAGGTAAAAACCAGCCGTATCGCCTGATTGTCGGAGGCCGCTTTTCCTCCCTGCAAAATGAATTTATAGGGAGATAAGCGGCAGCGTCATCCACCGCATCATTTCCTGTTCGCAATAAATGCGAAATTTCTCGTTAACAACTTTGCAATATCCTCACTGAGGATTATGATAGCCGCAACATTCACCATTTGGTTCGTAATTATTGCCTGAAATGGCACCCACCGCGAACAGATGCGTTCATGTTTACCCCAATCGGTACACTTTTGCGATCTCCGGCTACGGAGTCGCTTTCGCACGTGCAGTACAAGGACACTGTTCTGACAGGAGAACAATATGGTAAGCAATTCCCCTCCGCGCGGCCTGGCATCAGGGCTGCTGTGGTTACTTGGCGGACTGATGGCCCTCATTGGCCTCGCCATCGGCATTGGCGGGGCTTATTTAGTCTCGCTGGGCGGCAGCTGGTATTTCCTGCTGATGGGCATCGTGATGCTCGTTTCCGCCGTTTTAATTTTCCGCAAAAAAACTTCAGGGCTGGTGCTGTACGCGCTGGCCTTTATCTGCACGATTTTCTGGGCCATCAGCGATGCCGGTATGGATTTCTGGCCGCTCTTTTCACGTCTGTTCACCTTCGCCGTGCTGGCTTTTCTGGCGGCTATCGCCTGGCCAATCCTGCGTGCCGCTAACGGTGCGGCTACGGTAAAAAAAGCGCCCGCCTACGGGATTGCCGCCGTGCTTGCCGTTTGTATGCTGGTGAGCGCTGGCTGGATGTTTGTGCCTCAGGTTCAGGTTGCGGCAAAAGAAGATGTACCGGTGAAACCGGTCACCCCTGCCGAAGCCCAAAAGGACTGGAAGCACTGGGGTAACACCACCCACGGCGACCGCTTTGCGGCGCTCGACCAAATTAACAAAGGCAACGTTTCTGAGCTGAAAGTGGCGTGGACCGCGCACACGGGCGACATTCCGCAGAGCAACGGCTCTGGCGCGGAAGACCAGAACACCCCGCTGCAGGTAGGCGACACGCTGTTCGTCTGTACGCCGTACAGCAAGGTGCTGGCGCTGGACGTGGACTCCGGCAAAGAAAATTGGCGCTTTGACAGCAAGGCGACCGCACCAAACTGGCAGCGCTGCCGTGGCTTAGGTTATTTCGAAGAGACCACGCAAAAGGCCGCCGCCACGCTTGCAGAGCCAGCACAGCCAGCCGCCTGTCCTCGTCGCCTGTTCCTGCCAACTACCGATGCTCGCCTGCTGGCGATCAACGCCGATAACGGCAAGCTGTGCGAAGACTTTGGCGACCACGGCACCGTGGATCTGAAAGTCGGCATGGGCGAAGTAAAACCGGGCTATTACCAGCAAACCTCTACGCCGCTCGTCGCGGGGAACGTGGTTATCGTTGGCGGCCGCGTAGCGGATAACTTCTCTACCGGCGAGCCTCCGGGCGTGGTACGTGCTTATGACGTTCACACCGGTAAACTGGCATGGGCCTGGGATCCGGGTAATCCGAACATTACCGGCGTACCGCCTGAAGGCCAGACCTATACTCGCGGCACGCCGAACGTCTGGTCCGCTATGTCCTACGATGCGAAGCTGAACCTGGTCTATCTGCCTACCGGTAACGCCACGCCTGACTTCTTTGGCGGCACGCGTACCCCCGAAGATGATAAATACAGCTCTTCCCTTGTGGCGGTGGATGCCACCAGCGGGAAAGTTCGCTGGCATTTCCAGACTACACACCACGATCTGTGGGACTTCGACCTGCCGTCTCAGCCGCTGCTGTACGACCTGCCGAACGGCAAAGGCGGCACTACGCCGGTTATCGTGCAGACCTCCAAGCAGGGCATGATTTTCATGCTCAACCGCGAGACCGGGGAGCCTGTCGCGAAGGTGGAAGAGCGCCCTGTTCCGCAGGGTAACGTGGAAGGCGAGCGCTATTCGAAAACCCAGCCGTATTCTGTCGGCATGCCGATGATCGGCAACGAAACGCTGACCGAATCGGATATGTGGGGCGCCACGCCAATAGACCTGCTGATCTGTCGCATCGAGTTTAAGGGGATGCGTCATCAGGGCGTCTTCACCCCACCGGGTCTGGACCGCTCTCTGCAGTACCCAGGCTCGCTGGGCGGCATGAACTGGGGAAGCGTCTCGGTGGATCCGAACAACAGCCTGATGTTCGTCAACGATATGCGTTTGGGTCTTGCGAACTATATGGTGCCGCGCGCGAACGTGGCGAAAGACGCCAGCGGCATCGAGATGGGTATCGTACCGATGGACGGGACGCCATACGGCGCAATGCGCGAACGTTTCCTGTCGCCGCTGGGCATTCCCTGCCAGAAGCCCCCGTTCGGTACGATGTCAGCGGTTGATCTGAAGTCCGGAAAAATCGTCTGGCAGGTACCGGTGGGCACCGTGCAGGACACCGGCCCGCTGGGCATTCGCATGCATATGCCCATCCCAATTGGTATGCCGACGCTGGGAGCATCGCTCTCCACACAGTCCGGCCTGCTGTTCTTTGCTGGCACCCAGGACTTCTATCTGCGTGCGTTTGATACCGCCAACGGTAAAGAGATCTGGAAATCTCGTCTCCCAGTGGGAAGCCAATCCGGCCCGATGACTTATGTGTCACCGAAAACCGGTAAGCAGTACATTGTGATCAACGCAGGCGGGGCGCGTCAGTCCCCTGACCGCGGCGATTACATTATTGCCTACGCGCTGCCTGATGCGAAGTAACTGAAAACTGCTTTACCCGGGCGGATGATAAAGAGGAACAATCAGCGTTTATAAGGTGGATAAGCTTGAACGCCATCCACCTTTAACGCTGGTTGTGTCGGATGACGCTGCGCTTATCCGACCTACGCAACGGCAACATGCCATAGTCGGTATAGAGAGTGATACTGCAACCCGCTTATTTTTACAAACATATAGACATATAATTAACATTGCGTTAACTTCAAGGCTATTCCTCTGAAGTTAGCCTAAGTGTTTATTCGCATTGGTAGTCTTGCACTCTGCAACCCTCGGTACACCTGTTACTGAGGGCTTTTCTTAGGCTACGCTAATGCCAAACACCTTTTTCAACCCGCGTTTTCCTGCAGCGGTAAAATGCAGTTCCCGACTGATTAAATCCCGTTTTATCCACTCTTTCGCTTCACAGGTCTGTAACAGCGTAGTGCCGAGTACGCCCCCAAGGTGCACCCTTCGCTCGCTCCAGTCCAGGCATCCGCAGGCCAGACGCCGACGCGAGCTACCCGTTCTCGTCTTGATGCCCAGTCTTTCGCATTGGGCATAACCTTCGGCTGTTAACGCGTATTCCTCACCTTCCAGCCAGCCCAGGCTGAACAGCCGATCGTGGAGCACAACGGCGACTTCTCCGGCCATATGGTCGTAGCAGGTTCTGGCGTAGCGCAGATCGTGCGGCGTTTTGCTGCGCAGCACGCTGCGGTCCACGCTGACCAGGCCCATAAGCCCTTCCAGCGCTTCGGCTATTTGATGGCTGTACAGACGGTAATAGCGGTGACGCCCCTGCTGCACACAGGCAATCAGTGACAGGTCCAGAAGTTTTGCCAGATGGCTGCTGCCGGTAGAGGGCGCAACCTCCGCCATCACGCTCAGTTCAGTGGCGGTCCAGGCTCGGCCGTCCATCAGCGCACACAGAATTCTTGACCGGGTTTTATCGGCAATGGCCGCCGCAACGGCGGCAAGTCGCGTTTCTAAATAATTGCTTTCCATATTTCGATGGTCAACGAAGCATCCGGTTGGTCAGGGAGATAAGGTGGCCCTCCCTGACAAAAGGAGCGACACCGATGATTGCCGTAATTTTTGAAGCACAACCTGCCGCCGATAAACAGGCAGAGTATCTGAATCTGGCCTCTGAACTTAAACCCATGCTTGATGAAATAGAAGGATTTATTTCGGTTGAGCGATTCGCAAGCCTGGCAACGCCGGGGAAACTGCTGTCGCTTTCGTTCTGGCGCGATGAAGAGGCTGTAAAACAGTGGCGTAATATCGCTTTTCACCGCGAGGCGCAGACCGCAGGCAGAACTTCAATTTTTGAAAATTATCATCTGCGCATCGCGTACGTACTGCGTGACTACGGCATGGACGAACGTGCTCAGGCACCAACAGACAGCCGCGGGGTGCACGATCATGACTGAATCGATCAGCTATGCCATTGTGGCAACATTTGTCCTCGCCGGAATGGTAAAAGGGGTAACCGGTATGGGTCTGCCAACGGTGGCTATGGGGATTCTTGGCTCTTTAATCTCTCCCGTAGCGGCGGCGGGAATGCTGTTGCTCCCCTCTTTTCTGACCAACCTGTTCCAGCTCTGCGAAGGAGGAGATCTTAAGCGGCTGCTTTTCCGGCTGTGGCCGATGATGCTGATGATTGTCTGCGCCACGCTCGGCGGTAGCGTCTGGCTGGCCTCTGGGAGCAATAAACTCACCACCTGCGCCCTGGGCATCGCCCTGGTGTCTTATGCCCTGTGGACTTTATTCGCACGTCCGCTGCGCGTTTCTCCCCGCCATGAAAAATGGCTCGGCCCGCTGATCGGGCTCCTGACCGGGCTTCTGACGGGCGGCACGGGCGTATTTGTTATTCCGGCGGTGCCCTATATTCAGTCTCTCGGCCTTGAACGGGATGAGTTAGTCCAGGCGCTGGGGCTTTCCTTCACATTTTCAACGCTGGCGCTGGCGGGAGGATTGTGGTGGCACGGCGCGCTTCACTCCATCTCCCCGGCAACCTCTGCAATAGCCGTAGTGGCGGCTTTGGTTGGCCTGTTCGCCGGGCAGCGCATCCGCAAACGTATCAGCCCGTTGACCTTCAAACGCGGCTTCCTTATCTGCTTACTATTGCTTGGCGGTGACATGGTTCTGCGCGCCGCGTTTTAATCACGCAAATTCAAAGCCCTCGTCGGCCCAACCGGTGATGCCGCCGATCATGATTTTGACCGGGCGTCCCATGCGCGCCAGCTTCAGGGCTGCCCGGTCGGCCCCGTTACAGTGTGGTCCGGCACAGTAGACCACGAACAGCGTATCGGCCGGCCACTCGGCCATGCGCTCCACGGTCATATCCCGGTGCCGCAGATGCAGCGCGCCGGGGATATGGCGGCGGTTAAATGCCTCTGGCGTGCCCACGACATGCAAAAGCACGAAATCCATATCCCCTTCTGTCATTGAGCTGTGCACATCGTCACAGTCGGTTTCCAGAGTCAGACGCTGCAAAAAATGGGCGGCGGCGATTTCTGGTGCGGCGGGTGTATATTCAGTTACGTAGCTCATGGGCTGCTCCTCAGTAGGTGTGCCAACACTATAGTGCTCGGCTGCCTTGTTGACAGGTGGCAGGAATGCCATATAGCGTGAACATCATGCCAAATTCACTTCGGAACATTTCATGAATAATACGCTGGTTGTTGCCCTGGCCTATGACGGCCTCTGTACTTTTGAGTTTGGGGTTGCGGTGGAGATTTTCGGGCTGGCTCGCCCGGAAATGGGCGACGACTGGTATCGTTTTGCCGTCGCGGGTATCGAACAGGGTGAATTAAGGGCGACCGGAGGCATACGCTTTGCGGTAGATGGAGGCCTTGATCTGCTGGAACAAGCCGGAACAATCATAATACCCGGCTGGCGTGGGGCCGACGCGCCCGTTCCACCAGATCTGTGTGCGGCTCTGATTGCGGCGCATAATCGCGGTGCCAGGCTTTTGACTATCTGCTCTGGCGTGTTTGTTCTGGCCGCCGCGGGCCTGCTGGACAACCAGCGGGCCACGACCCACTGGCGCTATACCGATCTGCTCCAGCAGCGCTATCCGAACATCCAGGTAACGCCAGACGTACTTTATATTGATAACGGCAGCGTACTTACTTCTGCCGGTAGCGCAGCGGGAATCGACCTGTGTTTACACCTGGTTCGTCGGGATTATGGCAGCGCGGCGGCAAACAGTGTCGCTCGTCGTCTGGTGGTCCCTCCCCACCGCGACGGTGGTCAGGCACAGTTTATTGAGCAGGCGGTTCCCGTTGCCTATGAGAGCCATCGCCTGGGTCCACTCTTTGATTATCTGCATGCTAACCTGGCCCGGCTGCACAGCGTTGCCAGCATGGCAAAATTTGTCGGCATGAGCCCGCGTACCTTTTTGCGTCGTTTCGAAGCGGCTACCGGCACCACACCGGCAAAATGGCTCCTTGCCGCTCGTTTAGCCCGCTGCCGTGATTTATTAGAAAACAGCAGTGCTTCCGTTGAGAAAATTGCAGAGCTGACGGGATTTGGCAGCGCGGCGACGTTACGCCATCACTTTCGTAAACAGCTTGCCACCAGCCCCGCGGCCTGGCGAAAAATATTTACTTCAACCGGCGAATAGTTTACAGCCGGTTAGCTCTTGTTTAACTTGTGTCCACTAATATTGTGGCACTCAACTGAGTCATTTAATTAACGAGAGGTATTTCTATCGAAATGCGCAGCAAAGAGGAATAAATATGCTGGGAAATATGAACGTATTTATGGCCGTACTGGGAATTATTGTCTTTTCCGGTTTTCTGGCCGCTTATCTGAGCCATAAATGGGATGACTAATGAACGGTGATGCTCCCCCACCAACACGGCCCCTCGCAGATGCAAATCTCGGGGGGCTTTTTTATGGCGACGAAAAAAAACCGCCACTCTGGTGACGGTTCAAGATGCATGGATAGATTTTATTTTTGTTCGCTGAGCCTGCTGTTTTATTAAGCGCAGACTTCAGATGACTCTCAAAATAGCCCGTCTGACCTCAACCTTGCCTAAACGAAAGGCGTGAATACGCTTAATATTGCTGCTTGCCGCCTGGCACCTTGTCGGTCATTATCATTGTGTTACGTTTGTTCATCATTCGACAGAGTTGTTTAGGGGATGATACGGTCATATCAGCACAAAAATTTTAACAGGTGAAAGTTATGCGTAAGTCGAAAGTTGTAATGCTGTCCGTCCTTCTGATGACGCTGCCCGTTGCTTTTTCAGCACAGGCCTACGGTGAACCGGCAAAAGCCGCCACGCCAAAAACCGCAGCCACTCCCAAAACTAACGACCCTTCTTCTTTTGAGCTAAAAGAGTTTTTTGCTGACTATAAGCACTTTGCTATTGGCGACGTTGTGCCGGACCTGTATCGCACTAAACCTTATCAGATAGACGCCTGGCAGATCCGCCACCTTCCTGCGCCTGAAGCAGGCAGCCACTGGACCTATATGGGCGGCAACTACGTGCTGATTACCGATGCGGAAGGGAAAATTGTGCGTGCCGTTAAAGGCGAAATTTTCTACGGTAACTAATTCGAAATAATAACCCCGAACGCTCGGGGTTATTTTCAGGCGCTGCGCATCGCTTTTATTTTCGAATAGCCATATTCAAATATAAGATCCGTAGTGCACATAAAGACGATCACGTCTCCAGCGCCGCACTCCTCCAGCGTACTGTTTAATTCCGCGTCAAAATCTTTTGTTAATACCGGCATCAGCATCTGCATATCGCCCGGATAATCTTCGTCCTCGTCCGGCGGCATATGCTCAATTTGTGAGCCACGGACTACGTAGATGAGGACGTTTTTCTCGTTAAATGTTACCGGGGCGCGCAGATGCTTGCCAATGGGGTGCTTTGCCATGGAGTTCCCTTATTCGTATGCGCGAACGTGCGCGGTTATCCCAGCGAAATATACCTGCCAAATCGACGCGGGTCGACCAGGCAGGTGCCAGATGCCGATTAATAACGCACGCAGATAGATTTTGTTTCCGTGTAGGCTTCCAGCCAGTCCGGGCCGAAATCTCTGCCCGTACCTGACTGTTTCATGCCGCCAAACGGCATGTTGGCGTCGATCAGCGTATGGCTGTTAACCCAGACGGTGCCTGCCTGAATGCGCGAAGTGTAGCTCATCGCCGCCTGCAGGTTGCTGGTCCACAGACTCGCCGTCAGGCCGTATTCAGTGTCGTTCGCCAGCCGCAACGCCTCTTCCGCATCGCTGACGCGCACCAGATTTACCACCGGGCCAAACACCTCTTCCTGGTTCAGCCGCAGTTCGGCGGACGGGTTAACCACCAGCGTCGGCGGAACGTAATATCCCCCGTTTTTCGGGCCAGCGTTGCCGGTTATCAGCTCCGCATTATGCTGCTGGGCGTCAATCAGGTAATCGGCCACTTTTTGCTGATGCCCTTTCGAGACCAGCGGATTGATGTGCGTGGCCGTATCCATGCCCGCACCTACGGAAAGAGATTTTACCGCCAGCTCAAAGTCGCCGACCAGCGAATCGAACAGCGGAGATTCAATATAGATGCGCGAGCTGGCGGCGCAGACCTGCCCCTGGTTGAGGAAGCTGCCCGCCATCAGCCCTTCAATAACCATTGCCGGATCGGCATCCTTCAGCACAATGGCCGGGTTCTTACCGCCCAGCTCCAGCGTGACGCGAGTTAAGCGGTCTGCCGCTGCCCGCGCGATGCCTTTGCCCGTCGCGGTCGAGCCGGTAAAACTGACCTTAGCAATCAGGGGATGCTCCGTCAGCGCCCGTCCACAACCCGCTCCCGAGCCCGTTACTACGTTGAATACCCCATCAGGAACGCCCGCTTCGCTGGCCAGCTCTGCCATGCGTAACAAAGTCAGCGGCGTGGTTTCGGAGGGTTTCACCACGATGGAGCAGCCTGCGGCCAACGCGGGCATAACTTTCCACATGCCGATCAGCAGCGGGAAGTTCCAGGGCACAATGCCCGCCACAACGCCGACCGGCTCTTTACGGGTCCACGCCTGGTAGCGCGCCCCTTCAGGCATCGGGATGGAAACATCCAGCGTGCGGCCACTGATTTTAGTCGTCAACCCGGCGGTGTAGCGCATCCAGTTCAGCGCACAGCCCACCTCGAAAGCACGGGAAATATTGATGGATTTCCCCTGTTCCAGCGTTTCCAGTTGCGCCATTTCTTCGGCGTTTTCTTCGAGCAGATCCGCAAAGCGCAGGAGGATTTTTTCACGCCCGGCAGGCAGCATATTGGCCCACACGCCGCTGGTAAAAGCTCGCCAGGCCGACGTTACGGCTTTATCTACGTCCCGCTCGCTGGCGTCCGCGCTGGTGGCGATTTGCAGGCCATCAGCTGGGTTAAAAACCTTTAGCCGCGCGTCGCTTGTCGACTCCTGCCAGCTTCCGTCAATATAAAGCCCGTGGTTTCTCGTCAGAAAACGCTGTACGGATCCCAGAGTGGCAACTGTTTGAGCGGACATATTTTCTCCTTATCATGGCTTAAAGCTTATGGCTTCCAGTCTAGTCACAGACGCCATAATTGCCTTTCACGTTCCTGCCAATGACTTTGCTCCCTGTGACAGCCTCCGCATTTGGCGACATTGCCCGTCATTTTGGCGCCGCGCTTATCTATAGTGAATTCCTATACCAGACGCGAAAGGCTTCAACCGCATCGCGCATCCTGTAAGTATTGATAAACACATTGGCAGGCCGTGGGGGGATCAATGGCGGTACCGGAAAATAAAGAACGTTTTGAGAGCTGGCTGGGGCACATCAACCGGGCCTGCGGGCATTTTGCCGGGCAGCTGCTGGATGAGGGTTTCCGCGGTACGCTTGAGGAACACCATGCCAATGACATGAAGCTGAGCGTGGTAGATATCGCCCATGCACGGCTGTTCCGTACCCAGCATGAGGTCAGCCGCAGCAACGACGCCTGGTTCTATACGGTTTTCCAGCTGGAGGGGGAAGCGGTGATGGAACAAGGCGGCAGCCAGGCCGTGATGCGCCGGGGGGATATTACGCTCATCGACGCCTCCCGCCCCAGCAGTTTCATCTATTCACAGCGCGCCAGGCAGGTTTCGCTGCTGGTGCCGCGCCATCTGGTTGAACAGAACCTGCGCAGCGGCGATATCCCCTGCGCAAGGCGCCTGAATGGTGAGATGCCCGTGGTTCAGCTGAGCCAGCGTCTGCTGCATGAAAGCATGCAGAGTCCGGATCTTAACGCCTGCGAAAGTGAGGCCGCGCTGGAAGCGATAATCTGCCTGCTGCGGCCGGTGCTGCAGATACGGGATGCCACTGTCTCTAAAAAAGAAAGGCAGCTCGCGCGGGTCATGGCGCTGATCGATAACAATATTCAGTCGGAGGCTTTACGCCCGGGGTGGATTGCCGGCGAGGCGGGAATGTCGGTGCGCAGCCTCTACCGCATGTTCGCGGATAAAGGCCTGGTGGTTGCGCAGTACATCAGGAATCGCCGCCTGGACTTGTGCGCCCAGGCCTTACGCACCGCCTGCGCCAGCGAAAAACTTGCGGGGATCGGCTACAGCTGGGGCTTTACCGATCACAGCCACTTTTCCACCGCCTTTAAGCTGCGCTTTGGCGTGTCGCCGGGTGAATACCGTAAGAGGTGGCAATAGGCGCTACTTTTTCATCCATTGCCCGTTGATGCCACGCACATATTCGCCTGGAGCTGCACGCGTCACCAGCTTCTGCCCGGCCAGCTTCGCCACTTCATCAACGGAAATATTATTGCTGTCGGCCAGCTGCTGGTAGTGCGCCGCCCTCGCCTCGTTGATGCTGTTCACCAGCGCCAGCGTCTCTTTATCCTGTTTGATCGGTGCGATATAGCCGCTCAGCGTTTCGCCGACCAGCCCCTGCTGCCGCGCTTCATTCAGCGTTACCGCCAGCAGCGGCTGGCTGAACAGCATCGTGCACATCAGCGCGGCTTTAAGTGTCGTTTTCATGTCTTAGCCCTCATCAAAACAGATCGCTGCGGCTTTTCAGCAGGGTTTCCACGTCTTTATCGACTTTGATGTGGATCTCATGCTCGATCTTCACGTTCATGTTGATGGTGATAGGCTCTTTCGGCGCCGCCACTTCAATGCGCGGCGTACATCCCACAAGCAGTGTTGCCCCGGCAGCCAGCCCTGCGGCAGTGTAAAATCTCATTGTGTATCCTCACATGCTTCACCGGGTTTCTGGCAGCGCGCCCGCGGGATCGCGGCGTTCTCTTCCAGCCAGGTTTGTAAATTGTCGCCGAAGCGCAGGCTGCGCCAGAGCGTAAAAAGATTTTCCTGATGGGTATAGTTGAGATGCACGGTATTTTTCTTGTCCTCAACGTGGCTGATACCGGTAACGCTTGCGCTCATCGTCACCTCGCCCAGGTTGTCTAAGTTGATTCTGGTCCACGAGCGCGAAATCTCCATATACCTCAGCCAGTTTATTGCCGCTCCCGCCGCCATATTGTTGGCAACGATGGCGTCCGCCATGTCTTTGTCCATGCGGAAGGTCAGCGCGCCGGGATTGGTCAGCCAGCCGTCTTTGATTATCCACTGCGGATGGTTCAGCCACAGCGGCAGCGCGCCGCTTATTGGCCCAGACAGGGTGAACTGCTTAGGATTGACGGCGGACACCAGCTGGCTTGACGAGATATTTTGTAAGCGCAGCAGCGCCGCATCGCGCTGTGGCATGCGCAGCTGCTGCATAAGGATTTTGCCGCCAAGAATGTCAACGCTGACGTCGCTTAGCGCCAGCGGCCTGTCCTCGCTCCACGGATACCAGCCTTCGAGATCGGCAGTAATATTCTGCGCGATGACCTGGTTTTTAACCTCACCAATGCGCAGCGTCACCGGACCACGGGTACCCAGATGCCAGGTTGCGTCGCTGAAGCGGAACGGCATGACAAAATCAACGCCGTTGATTTGGTTGTCCGGCAGCCAGACGCTGCCCTTTTTCACCACGCCGTGGCCCCCGGCCTCAAAGCCCTGCCCGCTGGCCGCCGAGAACGCGACCTGGGCATAAAGGCTGCCCTCCTTCAGTTCCAGTTTCCAGTCCGGCGGAACAAGCGGCTGAAAAACCATCAGCGCCTGCTCGGGCCACCATGCGTTACCGCGCAGGCGCTCGCCGTCCCAGCGGCCAATAACCCGTACAGGGCCAATAGCCCCCGCGTGAAGATCGCCTTTAAACTGGAACGAAGTGGGATCCTCGCCGTCCACGCTAAATTTCAGCGTGGATGCGGGGAGCGTGCTGCCACCGGTGAACGTTGTGCTTCCGGCATCAAGGGAAAGCGCCCCGGTGAACGATGGATGGGCTTTATCACGCGCCCAGCGAACGGGTTTCTCAAGCACCAGACGCGGAGTGTTCATCTGCATGGTGCCGTATTGCAGCTTGTCGAACCCGGTCGACAGCGAAGTCAGTTCAATATTGCTGTTGCGCCACTCCCCTTTGCCGCTCACGTCCCAGCGGGCGTTCATGGGCTTAAAGCCCCCGCTGCCCCAGTAGTGCCATTGCCACAGCCCTGCGTCCGGCAGGAAATTGTCCGCTTTACCGTCCAGGTGGAGTACGACGCTGCCCATTTCATTTTCATGCGCGCGGATAATCGCCTGCAATCGCCCGTCCACGCCCTGCGCGGTGAGTCGCACCCCGGCCAGCGGCCAGCGAATTTCGTCAATATCCAGCGAGTCGATGACCCGGCCACGTGAACGCAGCAGCGCACCTGGCCTGAACAGCAACTGCGGGTGGGTCAGCGCGCCGCTTAGCTCACCTGGCAGCACGGCGTAGAAGACCATCGCATCCTGTTTCGCCTCGCCGGTCAGCTGCAACGGCAGCGCACTGTTAGTCAGGCTGAGTTTGCCCGGGCCGATGTTCAGTACCGCATTCGCTTTGCCTGCCAGGCCCTGCGTGACCACGTTCATGCGCCCGCTGAAGGTGGCACCGCCCAGCCCTTGCTGCCAGTCATCGATCCGCAGCGCGATGCCGCCGCGCAGCGGAACGCCCTCATAGGGCCACTGCCACTGGCCGCCGTTGATCTCAAACATGCTGCTGCTGATGGTCCAGGGTAATCTGGCCAGCGGTTCGCTGTCGTGTGACTTACGCAGGGTCAGCGATCCTTGCTCCTCGTGCCAGTCGAGCACGGCATGAATTAGCTCGGGCTCCTGCGGGATGCGCAGCGTGGAGGTCACATAGCCCTGCTCCGGTAAGCCATTCGGCACAAGCGGCAGGGTGAATTTGCCCACCAGCTCTACAGGTTGCATCCCCTCAAAGGCACGCACTTTGAACTGCTCCAGCTCCAGGGATTGCCCTTTTAACTTTGCGTCCACGGTGAGCAGCGGGCCAGAGTAATGCACCTCCTGTTGCGTGGGCGTCAGCGAAACGCGTAAGCCGCCTGCGAACTGCTGCCAGGGCGCCACATTCACTTTATCAATGGTCAGCAGCGTCCGGGGCAGCAATGACTGCCACTCGGCGAGCGTACGCGGCGCTGCCGGGTCAGAATTGTCCCCGGGGATTTTACTGATACAGTCAGGATTAATATTCAGTTCATTGACGTGCAGCCGCCAGCGGGAAGGATGGCTTAGGGTGGCATCTTTTAGGCTCGCCAGTTCGCAGTCTTCGGCAAGGTAACGAAGATCGGGAATAATAACTGCGCCGCGGCTCAGCCGGGGGCTTTTTTCCAGCGCGATGCGCGTTCCCTGCGGGAGCCAGACACCTGCCAGGGTCGGCAGCCAGCTGGCGACGGTCTGCAGCAGCGCCAGCGGCAGCAAAATGAGTATCAATATCAGCGCAATTATGGCTTTATATTTACCCTTCATGGGCGGTTAATATCCTGATTCAGCGGCAATTTATGCCGGATGATGCCACCATTCTGGCATGATTCGCATTGGGCGTGAAGGCTGCGCCATCGACTAAGCTTAGATGAGCGGCATTCGAAGGAGGCGAAAGGCCTTCAAAAACTCTTTTTTAAGAATTGTAAGAAAATTTTAAGCATGATAATTTAGCTTTAAAATCATCTGGAGAAAAGTCTTATGAAACTGGCCGTGTATAGCACAAAACAGTATGACAAGAAGTATCTGCAGAATGTTAACCAGGAGTATGGCTTCGACCTTGAATTTTATGACTTCCTGCTAACTGAGAAAACCGCCAAAACGGCCCACGGCTGCGACGGCGTCTGCATCTTTGTCAATGACGACGGCAGCCGCCCCGTGCTTGAAGAGCTGAAGAAGCAGGGGGTAAGGTTTATCGCCCTGCGCTGCGCGGGCTTCAATAACGTGGATCTGGACGCGGCCAAAGAGCTGGGTCTGCCGGTGGTTCGCGTTCCTGCATATTCCCCTGAGGCCGTGGCCGAGCACGCTATAGGCATGATGATGTGTCTGAACCGTCGTATTCACCGTGCCTATCAGCGTACCCGTGACGCCAACTTCTCCCTCGAAGGGTTGACCGGCTTCACCATGTATGGCAAAACGGCGGGCGTCATCGGCACCGGGAAAATCGGCGTGGCGACGCTGCGCATCCTCAAAGGCTTCGGCATGCGCCTGCTGGCCTTCGACCCGTACCCAAGCGCGGCGGCGCTGGAGATGGGCGTGGAGTATGTCGACCTGCCGACGCTTTTCGCCCAGTCGGAGGTTATCTCACTGCACTGCCCGCTGACGCCGGAAAACTACCATCTGCTGAACCGCAGCGCGTTCGACCAGATGAAGGACGGCGTGATGGTGATTAATACCAGCCGCGGCGGCCTGATTGACTCCCAGGCGGCGATTGAAGCGCTGAAAACCCAGAAGATTGGCGCGCTGGGCATGGACGTGTACGAGAACGAGCGCGACCTGTTCTTTGAAGATAAGTCCAATGACGTGATCCAGGATGACGTTTTTCGCCGCCTGTCCGCCTGCCACAACGTGCTGTTCACCGGGCATCAGGCCTTCCTGACCGCCGAGGCGTTAACAAGCATCTCCGAGACCACGCTGGAGAACCTGCGTCAGCTTGTGAACGGTGAACCTTGCGTTAACCAGGTAAACTGACCGATTTTTTATTCCTCTCTCCCTCGAGGTAGCTGTCTCTTATATAGGTCTTTGAAACAGTTACTGGCGAGATCGAGAAGGTTCCGTTCACTTTACGTCAGGTGGCATATGTTGCTGCCGAACCGGTGAACGTCCAGAGGGTGTTCGCCGTCACACCCTCTGGGCTCCCGACTCCCGGCAACAAATCGCCACCTGCGGCGGTAAACCTCCATTTTTGGCTCCCTGTCCTGGTCGGTTGCGATTCGTTCCCGACGATCACAACCTCCAGCCGTTCCCGACGGCTGGACCCGGCCATGAAGCCAAAAAAGGAGGCGATTTAAGCCGGACCCAACACCCTCGCTTTAACTTCCAAGAATGTCCCATCTCCAGTGTCGCTGTAGATTTCAAAGCGATGCTATTTCTGATGTTATTTCTGGCTTAAAGCGACACCCTGTTCCCGGCTTAAATCGCTCCGGTTTTTGCCCTTCAGGCAGGGTCACGTTGTCGGGAACAACGTGAGAGAGCGATCGTCTGGAACGAATCGCGAACGACCCTGCATGTTGGGTAAAAACCGGAGTTTACCGCTTCAGCGGCGATTTATTTGCCGGGCGCCGGGGTCGTCAGGGGGATGGCGTATTCCCCATGACACGTTCACCGTTCGCAACGGTAGCAGAGATAGCCAGACGGTCGGGTGAACGGAAAACCAGCCGGTTAACAGATCCCCCTGACGTATAACCGGGATGAGTTGTGACTAAGAGGCAGATTGAGGGAGAGGGCTGGGTGAGAGTAAAAGTTAAGCGATAGCGCTGTGTCTGGTGAGGCTTGCCCTCATCCCCCAGGAGAATTAGTTAAAAAATAAGATTATCCTTACTGCAACCCGGCCCGCTTTTTGCCACAGTGGCGCCAACTCATTGACGGAATCAATACCTTAGGGAGAGGAAATGAAAAAATTAGCTTCACTGCTGCTGGCCACGATGGTGCTGGCGGGCTGTGCGCAGTCCGGTGATAAAGGAACGGTCACCGCCCAGGATCTTCAGCATCACCGCTACGTGTTGCAAAGCGTGGACGGCAAGCCGCTGACCGGCATCAAGCGTATGCCGGAGCTGAGCTTCGGTGAAAATATGCATATCTACGGCGCGATGTGTAACCGCTTTATGGGGCAGGCAACGCTTGAGGACAATATTTTGTCTTCAAAAGGCCTGGGTATGACCATGATGATGTGCGTGGAGCCGCAGCTCAACCAGCTGGACCACATGCTTAACGACATGCTGACCAGCGGCGCGAAGGTAGATTTAGCGAAACAGCAGCTGACGCTGAAAACCAGCCAGCACACCTTAGTGTATAAGCTGGCCGATCTGGTCAACTAAGGCTAGTAAGACCCACAGGTTCCGGCGGCAAGCGCGTTCTCACTACAGCGTTTGCCGTTGGGCATCGCGCACATGCCGACAGACGATCCGTCCAGCTGACGAGCAACGCTCAGCGTCCCGCCAATCATTGCGCAATTCGCCTCACTTTGACCTGACATCGCCGCTCTCATTCCCGGAGGAACGTGGGCAGCCGTCGCCTGTTGCGGTGGTTCACTACTACATGCCGTTAACAGCGATGTGGATAACACCAGTGCGGCACAGCCGGCTAAAAACGCAGCGCGCATTCCTCTTCTCCCCTGAACGTTGCAAAACCTATGAATCATAAGTGCCAGCCCTGCCTGGGTCGAGGGCGTCACGCAACAAAAAGTGTCTACATTTGTAATACCGATCACCTTTTAGGATAAAACTCCAGATAATTCCTGGTAGGGATTATTCATTCCGCCAATGACCATCACACAAAAGCGAAAATCGCGCTTCCCGCCCTTTGCTAGACTTAAAGCATTATTCTTCGGCTCGCCGAGGTTATGCGGGTCTTTTATCTTTGCGCAATGAGAGCAACCATATGATCACTATCGACGGCAATGGTGCGGTCGCCTCCGTGGCGTTTCGTGCCAGTGAGGTTATTGCCATTTACCCGATCACCCCTAGTTCGACAATGGCCGAGCTGGCGGATGCCTGGTCCGGGGATGACCGTAAAAACGTCTGGGGTGACACTCCCCGCGTGGTAGAGATGCAGTCCGAGGCCGGGGCTATCGCTACCGTGCACGGCGCGCTGCAAACTGGCGCCCTCTCCACTTCCTTTACGTCATCGCAGGGTTTACTGCTGATGATCCCCACGCTGTACAAGCTGGCCGGGCAGTTAACGCCGTTTGTACTGCACGTTGCCGCCCGTACGGTGGCGACCCACGCGCTGTCAATTTTTGGCGACCACTCTGATGTCATGGCCATTCGCCAGACTGGTTGCGCCATGCTTTGCGCAAGCAGCGTCCAGGAAGCACAGGACTTCGCGCTGATTTCACATATTGCGACGCTGAAAAGCCGCGTGCCGTTTATTCACTTCTTCGACGGCTTCCGCACCTCGCACGAGATCAACAAGATTGCTCCGCTGGCGGACAGCACAATTCTGGATCTTCTGCCGCAAAAAGAGATCGACGAACACCGCGCCCGGGCGCTGAACCCGGATCACCCGGTTATTCGCGGCATCTCTGCAAACCCGGACACCTATTTCCAGTCCCGCGAGGCGACGAACCCGTGGTACAACGCGGTTTACGAACACGTAGAGCAGGCGATGGACAGCTTCGCCGCCGCAACCGGACGCCAGTATCGCCCGTTTGAATATTACGGCCATCCGCAGGCCGAACGCGTAATTATCCTGATGGGTTCCGCAATCGGCACCTGCGAAGAAGTAGTTGATGAGCTTTTACAGGGCGGCGAGAAAGTTGGCGTCCTTAAAGTTCGCCTGTTCCGTCCTTTCTCTGCGGACCATCTGCTGGAAGTACTGCCGGAAACCGCCCGTCACGTTGCGGTGCTCGACAGAACCAAAGAGCCCGGCGCGCTGGCGGAGCCGCTGTATCTGGACGTGATGACTTCCCTTGCTGAAGCCTTTAACCGTGGCGACCGCGAAACGCTGCCGCGCGTGATTGGCGGGCGCTATGGCCTCTCATCCAAAGAGTTTGGCCCGGACTGCGTGCTGGCGGTATTTAATGAGCTGAAACAGGCAAAGCCTCGCCCTCGCTTTACCGTTGGCATTTACGACGACGTGACCAACCTCTCCCTCCCGCTGCCGGAAAACACCCTGCCGTCCCGTTCGAAGCTGGAAGCGCTGTTTTACGGCCTGGGGAGTGACGGCAGCGTCTCAGCAACCAAGAACAACATTAAAATCATCGGTAACTCGACGCCGTTTTTCACTCAGGGCTATTTCGTTTATGACTCGAAAAAGGCGGGCGGTCTGACTGTTTCCCACCTTCGCGTCAGCGAGCAGCCTATTAACGCCACCTATCTGATCGATCGGGCCGACTTTGTCGGCTGCCACCAGCTGCAGTTTATCGACAAGTACCAGATGGCAGAACGCCTGAAACCCGGCGGTATCTTCCTTCTTAATACGCCGTACGGCGCGGATGAGGTCTGGCACCGCCTGCCTCAGGAAGTGCAGGCGGTGCTAAATCAGAAGAAAGCGCGGTTCTTCGTGGTTAACGCAGCGAAAATTGCCCGTGAATGCCAGCTTGGCGCACGTATCAACACCGTCATGCAGATGGCGTTCTTCCATCTGACTAACATCCTGCCCGGCGACAGCGCGCTGGCCGAGTTGCAGGGCGCGATTGCCAAAAGCTACAGCAGCAAAGGTCAGGAGCTGGTCGAACGCAACTGGCAGGCGCTGGCACTGGCCCGCGAATCCCTGGCGGAGGTTCAGCTCCAGGAAGTGAACGAAACCAGCCCGATGCGCCCGCCGGTGGTTTCCGATGCGGCACCGGATTTCGTCAAAACTGTTACGGCGGCCATGCTGGCAGGTCTGGGCGACGCCCTGCCTGTTTCCGCCCTGCCGCCGGACGGGACCTGGCCGATGGGTACCACCCAGTGGGAAAAACGCAATATTGCCGAAGAGATCCCCATCTGGAAGCCGGACATCTGCACCCAGTGTAACCACTGCGTTGCGGCCTGCCCGCACTCGGCAATTCGCGCGAAGGTGGTTCAGCCGGACGTTATGGAACACGCTCCTGCCGCCCTGCAATCGCTGGACGTGAAGTCCCGCGATATGAAAGGCCAGAAATACGTGCTTCAGGTCGCGCCTGAGGACTGCACCGGCTGTAACCTGTGCGTGGAAGTCTGCCCGGCGAAAGACCGCCAGAATCCGGAAATCAAGGCCATCAACATGATGTCGCGCCTTGAGCACGTTGAAGAAGAGAAAGAGAACTACGATTTCTTCCTCAGCATGCCGGAAATGGAGCGTACCAGCCTGGAGCGTATCGACATCCGTACTTCGCAGCTGCTGCAGCCATTATTTGAGTACTCCGGTGCCTGCTCCGGCTGCGGGGAAACCCCGTATATCAAGCTGCTGACCCAGCTTTACGGCGACCGTATGTTAATTGCCAACGCCACCGGCTGCTCATCGATTTATGGCGGCAACCTTCCCTCCACACCGTACACCACCGACGCCAACGGGCGCGGCCCGGCCTGGGCGAACTCGCTGTTTGAGGACAACGCCGAATTTGGCCTCGGCTTCCGGTTAACGGTCGATCAACACCGTGCCCGCGTCATGCGCCTGCTGGAAAAATTTGCCGACCGGCTGCCAGCGGAGCTCAACGAGCAGCTTCACGCTGAGGCTACGCCAGAAGTTCGCCGCGAGCAGGTTGTCGCTCTGCGCCAGTATCTGGCCAACGTTGACGATGCAGATGTCCGTCAGCTTCTGACCGATGCCGACGCGCTGGTCGATAAATCTATCTGGCTGATTGGTGGGGATGGCTGGGCGTATGACATCGGCTTCGGCGGCCTTGATCACGTGCTGAGCCTGACTGAAAACATCAATATTCTGGTGCTGGATACCCAGTGTTACTCCAACACAGGCGGCCAGGCGTCAAAAGCAACGCCGCTCGGTGCGGTCACCAAGTTTGGTGAGCACGGCAAGCGCAAGGCGCGGAAGGATCTCGGGGTCAGCATGATGATGTACGGGCATGTGTATGTTGCGCAAATCTCGCTTGGCGCGCAGCTGAACCAGACGGTGAAGGCGATTCAGGAAGCGGAGGCCTATCCGGGCCCGTCGCTGATTATCGCCTACAGCCCGTGCGAGGAGCATGGTTACGATCTGGCGCTAAGCCATGACCAGATGCGCCAGCTAACCGCAACAGGCTTCTGGCCGCTCTACCGCTTCGATCCACGCCGCGCGGACGAAGGCAAACTGCCGCTGGCGCTGGATTCCCGCCCGCCGTCGGACGCGCTGGCCGATACGCTGATGAAAGAGCAGCGCTTCCGCCGCCTGAACGCCCAGCAGCCGGACGTGGCCGAGCAGCTGTGGAAGGATGCGGCAGAAGACTTACAGAAGAGATACGACTTCCTTGCCCAGATGGCAGGGAAAGCCGAAAAAGCACCGAGCGAATAAACCGCCCCGCGCAGGGTCATCCATCGCCGATACGGTGGATGACGTCGGGGGACAATTATTATATGGAGATCCCTTTCCACGGGATGTTTGTGTTGGCAGAGTCGGCGTAATTTACCCCCTTTTGCCAAGGGAGAGGCGCTAATATCGACTCTACTTGAACAAACGAACCTTAACCGACTTACCTTTAATTTTGCCCTGTTGCAGCTGCTTCCAGGCGTGGCGGGCAACTGACTGCCGAACGGCTACGTAAACGTGAATCGGGTGCACGTCTATCTTGCCGATATCGGCTCCAGCCAGCCCCATGTCCCCCGTCAGCGCACCAAGAATATCGCCGGGACGCATTTTCGCTTTCTTGCCGCCGTCAATGCACAACGTCGCCATTTCAGCCTCAAGAGGCTTAATGGTGATGCCGCCAGGTGGCTGCTGCCAGTTCAGGGACAAATGCAGCATATCTGCCAGAACGCTTGCCCGCTGGGCTTCTTCAGGGGCACAGAAGCTGATGGCAAGACCGCTCTGCCCGGCACGCGCGGTACGCCCAATACGGTGGACGTGCACTTCCGGATCCCAGGACAGCTCGTAGTTGATGACCATTTCCAGAGCCTTAATGTCCAGCCCGCGCGCAGCAACGTCTGTCGCCACCAGTACGCGGCTGCTGCCGTTTGCAAAGCGCACCAGCGTCTGGTCGCGGTCACGCTGTTCCATATCACCGTGCAGCGCCAGCACACTCTGGTTGCTTTCGCTCAGCGCATCGCAGACCGCCTGGCAGTCTTTTTTGGTATTACAGAAAACAACGCAGGATGCGGGCTGATGCTTGCTGAGCAGCTTTTGCAGCAGGCCAATTTTGCCGCTGCGGGAGATTTCGAAGAACTGTTGTTCAACGGACGGCAGCTCATCGACTGAATCGATTTCAATGGTCATCGGCTCACGCTGCACTCGGGAGCTGATTGCAGCGATAGCGGTTGGCCAGGTGGCGGAAAACAGCAGCGTCTGGCGCTTCGCGGGCGCATGGCTGATAACTTCATCAATGGCGTCCGCAAAGCCCATATCCAGCATGCGGTCCGCCTCGTCCAGCACCAGCGTTTGCAGCGCATCCAGCCTGACCGTCTCTTTCTTCAGATGGTCCAGCAGGCGGCCTGGCGTGGCCACAATAACGTGCGGGGCGTGAATCAGCGAGTCACGCTGGACGCCAAACGGCTGGCCGCCGCACAGCGTCAGGATTTTAATATTCGGCATGTAACGTGCCAGGCGGCGCAGCTCTTTGGCAACCTGGTCCGCCAGTTCGCGCGTTGGGCACAGCACCAGTGACTGGGTGATGAACTGGCTGGCATCAATGTGCTGTAGCAGACCGAGGCCGAAGGCGGCGGTTTTGCCGCTGCCGGTTTTCGCCTGCGCACGGACATCTTTCCCTGCGAGGATAGCGGGCAGTGCGGCCGCCTGAACCGGCGTCATGGAGAGATAGCCCAGCTCATTAAGGTTGGTGATTTGTTCCGCAGGCAGGACGTTCAGGGTAGAAAAAGATGTCACAGTATTACTCTCACTAGATGGGCTGGCACGCAGCGGCTGGCGCGTAGTCTAGCAGAATCGCGTGATGGGGTCATTTCTCTGCACCAGATCACATTTCCTGCCATCCTGAAATGTAACTAAACTATTATATCGTTAATGAAAACAAGAGAAGCGATCCGCGAGGTCCGAATAACCGTAAAAGCGATCACGACGTTCGTAACGAAAACGGCGACGGCTGAGCCTGAATAGCGAATAAGGCCTTCACACGCAGGCCTCATTAATTTAATCCTCAGATTCCTCGCATAACAATCTCGACCGCTTCGTGGCTGATAATACTGCCCACCCCATCGCCAAACGTTTTACCCTGCCGCTGAAGTTCATTAACGATATTATCGCGGTTAATTTCCTGCCCCTCCGCAATGAGATTCACTACCGCAGCCCCGATTGCACAACCAATTAACTGTACCCGCTCTTCATCCTGGCTCATTAACCCACTCTCTTATGATTACCCATAAAAAAACTAGCACAACCTGGCGGGGCCGCTAATGTGTCTCTTTACGTTAGTAGTTTCAGGGGTTGTGAAGGGCGTAAAAGAAGAGAAAAATCCGGGAGCCTGTCGACATCGATCAGGCCCCGTAAACACACAGCAGTACCAGAAGTCTTCCTGTCTTTTCCGTGACAGGTTCACTATGTATAAACATCCTCCATGAAGAATGCACGGATATATTCTTATTGATTTTTAAGTAACTTAATTCAAATCATCGCATTACAGCCATGGTTAAGTGCGAATTTATGTAGGCTTAATTGCTTGCGAATTGTGGCAGGTTGCCTCTGGAGCGTTCAGCGTGGATAAGAGAGGATTGAACCTAAAAAATTGGTCCGCCACCGGAGCCTCGAACCCCGTACTACAACATCCTGTTGTCGCTATTCCGATGAGCTAGTGGTGGTAATAACCCTTCCTGAGGTCGTTCTCAACAATGCGTGAGAAAAATTCGTGCGCTCGGGCTTTCCTGACTGGAAAGTCAGGCGGCGAATAATACACAAGTCAATTTAACCTTACCAATTATGCACTAATCAAAAATGTAAAAAATTTACCAACAAAATTTATTTATAAATCACTTTTCCGATGATTAATTCCACACAATTAATTATGATCACCCCGTTACTTTACAGGTGACAGTTTCTTATTAGGGCAACTAAGCCCAGGCGCCAATGTCCGTTGGCGCTCTTTTTATTATGGTGAGATGCTGGTTTCAGGATATGGATTTCCGCTCATAATCAGCATGTAAGAGGTCAGTGTCTCGCCGCCCCCTCCCTCCCGCTAACTGCGTCTCTGATAAACACAACCATACACAAAACGTCCGGCTCCCCTTTTTGAGTACCCGGTAATGCGGCATGCGTGCAAATCATGCTGGCATTCGGCTCGCCAATCCGTACCATACACGCCAGCATTGCGCGTTACGCGTATTGGTTTATAGCCCGAAAACTCCATGACCAGTCAAAAAGAGCAGTACAACCTCAAGATAAAGCACTAATTTTTTCAATGGCTTGTTTTTACTTGTTTTTGTACTTTTTTCATATAGTTGCGATGCTATTACAGCTCCGCTAATACCCGCCAACAACCTCTGAAAAAGCCCCTTTTTTGCCCCTTCTGGAACCGGCGTGTCCCATTTTTGCCCCCAAATTTGCCCCCAAAAACGAGCGATATGGGAATCCCCATATCGGGTTTGATGCGGTGAACGGACACCATTCACCAGCGCCTGGCGATTATAGTGCTCGCAACATAATGACTTCCTTTGAGGGGTGAGCCTGTATTCAGGAGTAAATATGAAAAAGCCCCGGCAAATGCCGAGGCTCGAAAAAACACAACTATCTGTCTCAGAAAATCAGGAGAAATCCACTCGGAGATAAGCCAGAGTAGTAAATTGTCCGAGCGCTGGTGTATTACCCGTTGTGCCCACTGGATAAGCATGGAGGGTAATATTACTTTCATAGCCGTCATTCAGAGTAAACGGAATAACGCTACCGGTATCGTTAGGAATCAACGGGGTACCGCTGTCATCTGTTATCACAACGCCTACATCACTGTTATCGGATTGAAGCGCACTGGGTACTCCTGCTGAGGCAGTCCCCTGAATACGCAACGTCAGGTTGGCTGATGCACTAATATCATTGCACTTTATTGGAATCGTAAAGGTTTTAGGAGTGTAACGTTCTGGTTTTTGACCGATGGTGCTGAAATCACCGGAATAGAATTTGCCCATATCAACGACAACCTGAGTGCCTGCATTGATGCTACAGTTTTGAGGTACAACAACAGTGCCGGTTATTTTATACTGTACAGGTGCAACTCCTGACGTTGGGCATAGCCCATCATTGGAAAGACAACTATAGAGTTCAGATACTGGGATCACACCCAGGTTAACCGTTCCAATAAACGGTTTTTTTATCCTTAACGCGAAATTCCCACTATTGCCTGTAGCTGTGTTTGCCATGGTTTGATCATACCCGCAGACGTGATTATCATCCGATGCCACTCCCCCATTAAGATTAGTGAAAGGTACATCTTTCAGCTGGCCAGATACTGAAATTCGTTGTTTAATATCAAGATAATCATTCACGGAATACCAGCCATCACCACTATCTGGGATCAACATTCTGGCGGTAAAAACCCAAAAATACGCATGTTCAGAACCTGCGCTACATCCGCAATGCAGTACGTACGTTCCTAATGAAGACCAGCTATATGCCGGATCTTTAATAAAACCAACAACGTTATCCGTTGTAGTAACCTGAGTCACACCGGAGTTTACCGTTAAATATGTTGCCCCGGATGGATTATAACAAACATAAGTTGTGGCAAACCCCTGCTGTGCGAACGAGGCAAAAAGAACGAACAGTATAATTTTTATCATTTTCAACATACCCACTTCCTATAAATTATCGTTCGTTAATATAATTATAGATCGCTAAATCCGGAAGCTTTGCCATTATATCGTTCCATGTCGAGCTTGGTTAACTTTTTCCAGGTCAGGAGGTTTAATTTACGACCCATTAGCTATCACGTTGTAATTTCTCTTCAATTGCCTGGCAAATAAATTGCGCCCTGCTAAAGCCCTTCGGATATCCCTTTGCTCGTCGGTGCTCAAAAGCTTTTCGACTTCAGCAGAAAAAACGTAGCGTGTACCCTCACCATCTAACCGTTTTTCTCTGCCCATTTTAATACCTCACCATTTTAGTGCTACACAGAATTTTACAGGCATCACTTAGCAAGCATAGTCATATAATGGACTATTTCAATATGTTAGCATGTAATCATGCTTTTCATTGACAAATTCAAGTTGTGTACTAATGGGGGTGTCGAAAATTTTTTCATGTTCTTTCATGCATTTTTTTCATTATTATCAGTGAGTTGATGTATTCATGCAAAAAACACTATCGGACATAATCAGGGTACTGTCCATGTGAACCGCAACCTGACAATCCTCGGTACATTCGGGCCGCCGAAAACCGACGCAGGGATCAGAACGCTAAAGTTGCTGGCGCCAGCATTGGAAGCGCTGAAAGCCCAGCGGGAATTAACGGCTCTCCAGCCAAAATCAAGAATCGTGTTCTATCATCGCGAATACGGTAAAACTGAAATCCAGCGCCTACGCTTTGTGTTCATGCCTCGCATGCGTAAAGGTGAGCAAAAAGCCTACTACAGCGTTTCCAGCATCGGTGACCGATGGAACGCAGCTGTAAAACGTGCTGACATTCGCCGCCGGAATCCGTACCATACGCGGCATACTTTTGCCTGCTGGCTTCTGTCAGCCGGTGCAAACCCGTCATTTATCGCGAATCAGATGGGGCATGAAAATGCACAAATGGTCTATGAGGTTTATGGCGCATGGATCGAAGAGCTGAACGGCGATCAGGTGCTGATGCTAAATTCCAGGCTGGCGCTTTAAAAAACTTTGCCCCTTATATGCCCCTTTTGGTTTTAGAGACAGTAAATAATGCAAGATAATCAACAAGTTAAAAAGAAAGAGCAGTACAACCTCAATAAACTTCAGAAACGTCTTCGCCGTAACGTGGGTGAAGCGATCGCGGATTACAACATGATTGAAGAAGGCGACCGTATCATGGTCTGCCTTTCCGGCGGTAAAGACAGCTACACGATGCTGGAAATCCTGCGCAATCTGCAGCAGAGTGCGCCGATTAATTTCAGCCTGATCGCGGTTAACCTTGACCAGAAACAGCCTGGCTTCCCGGAGCATGTCCTGCCCGCCTACCTTGAGAGCATCGGGGTCGAATACAAGATTGTCGAAGAAAATACTTACGGCATCGTAAAAGAGAAGATCCCGGAAGGGAAAACAACCTGCTCGCTGTGTTCACGCCTGCGCCGCGGCATTTTGTATCGCACGGCAACCGAACTTGGCGCGACCAAAATCGCACTTGGCCACCACCGTGACGATATCCTGCAGACGCTGTTCCTGAACATGTTCTACGGCGGAAAAATGAAAGGCATGCCGCCGAAGCTGATGAGCGACGACGGTAAGCACATTGTTATTCGTCCGCTGGCCTACTGCCGTGAGAAGGATATTGAACGTTTTGCCACTGCTCGCGAATACCCAATTATTCCTTGTAATCTGTGCGGCTCGCAGCCGAACCTGCAGCGTCAGGTCATTGGCGATATGCTGCGCGACTGGGATAAACGCTATCCGGGCCGTATTGAGACAATGTTCAGCGCTATGCAGAACGTTGTGCCTTCACACCTGTGTGATACCGAACTGTTCGACTTTAAAGGCCTGCAGCACGGCGCTGAAGTCGTGGACGGGGGCGACCTGGCCTTTGACCGTGAAGAACTCCCGATGCAGCCTGCTGGCTGGCAGCCTGAAGAAGATGACAGCGATGCCCCGCTGCAGCGTCTGGACGTGCTGGAAATCAAATAAATGCTTCATCCCTCTCCGTTCTGGAGAGGGAACGCTTCACATATGCGGTGGCGGGTCGATTATCGGTTTCGGATCGGGATCAATTGGCGGATCGGGTATTGGCTGCGGTTTCGGGATGGGATCGGGAATCGGTACCGGGTCGGATGGAACCGGGTCACTCATAAACATGCCGCGATGTTCGTTCATCTTTGCCTCCTGTGGTTACTCTCCTTAAGCATAGTCAATAAATCGCAGACAAAAAAAAGCCGACTATCAAAGCCGGCGTGGTACGAATCAATTGTGCTATGCAGTAATTCAAAAAAAGGAAGTAAGACAATATGGAGCGCAACGCCCATCGCTTGACGTTGCATTCACCTGCAAGAGAGAGTTTGCACCTCCCCGCCCGGTGATTTATTGACTTCGCTCAATTTAGACGGCATTTCCTGCCCTGCCTTGAGCAGATAATCTGAAATTTTACAACCATTTACTGCGATGTAACCACCAGGCAACACCCCCTATCACAACCACCAACATCATACAGAACAGGCTGAAGCCAAAGTGCCATTCGCCACCGGGAATGCCGCCAAGGTTGACGCCAAACAGGCCCGTGAGGAAGGTGCTGGGCAAAAAAACCATCGCCATCAGCGACATGGTGTAGGTACGGCGGCCCATGGCCTCCTGCATCACCGTCGAGATTTCGTCGGTCATTATGGCTGTGCGGGCAATGCAGGAGTCGATTTCATCGAGCCCGCGTCCAAGACGGTCCGAGATGTCCTGCATACGACGGCGATGGTCGTCGGTCATCCAGGGCAGACGCTCGCTGGAAAGGCGCGCGTAGACGTCACGCTGCGGCGCCATATAGCGACGCATAACAATCAGTTGTTTGCGCAGCAGCGCAAGGAAACCGCGCGGCGGGATTTGCTGATCGAGCAGGTTATCTTCAAGGTCGATGATTTTGTCGTGCAGCTGTTCAATAAATTCACTTGCGTGGTCGGTCAGGGCATCGCAGACGTCCACCAGCCAGCTGCCACAGTCCGTTGGCCCGGTGCCTTCGTTCAGATCGTTTACCACGTCGTCCAGCGCCAGTACCTGCCTCTGCCGGGTAGAAACGATAAGCCGTTCGTCCATGTACAGCCGCATGGCCACTAGTTGGTCCGGACGCTCATCGGTGCTGCCATTGATGCAGCGCAAGGTGATGAGCGTTCCCTCACCCACCCGCGATACCCGCGGACGCAGACTTTCGCCTGACAGCGCATCACGCACGTAGTTAGGCAGCAACGGCGTTTTTTCCAGCCATTCTGCGCTGTCGCGATTGGTATAATTCAGGTGCAGCCAGCAAGGATGCTCGCTGTCAATGAGGGTATCATTTTCGACAGGTTTAACGCCGCCGCAGCCATCCAACTGCCAGGCAAACACGGCGTCTGGTACCTGTATATCGGCTCCTTTAATTACATCCACTGCTTTCTCTCCAGCCAAAAACTCTGCTGCCAGTCTAGCCATCTTCGTTAGTTATTCAACAGACCTGATTGCAATCACACTGAATTAACAGGGAAAGAGAGGGTTTCTGGATAGAAAAGTTAGCGCAGCTGACTGTCTTTCGAACCCCGGCGGTTGTAACCAGAGAAGGTCGCCTTCCTGGCATCTTCTTCCTGCTGGCATTTCACACACAGCCTCACGCCGGGAATCGCCTTACGCCTTGCCAGTGGGATGGCGGACCCGCACTCTTCGCAATATTCCAGGCTTTCACCTTTTGGTAATTCGCTGCGCGCGCGGGCGATAGCGTCGTCTAAAGTACTGTCGATTTGTTCCTGCACTGCATCATCATTTGCCCACCCGGATGCCATTTGCCACCTCCGAAAGTTTGTCTACTCGCCTGTGTCAATAATAGCACCTGCGGGCGGGCCGGGATTTTGTCAGTGCGCCAGAAGATACATGGTACGGCTGTAGGCCACATCTTCCGGGTTGTTGATCGGATAACCCTTAAGCCACGGTTTAATCAGACGCCCGTTGGTGTACTGATAAATCGGCGCAATCGGCGCCTGCTCCTGGATGATCCTTTCAGCCTGGTTATAATCTTTATTTCGCGCCTCATCGGTGACTTCCTGGCTGGCCTGAGCCAGCAATTTGTCGTACGCCGGGGAATTAAAACGTGAAATATTGCCGCTGTGGGTGGAGGTAAGAAGAGAGAGGAACGTCGACGGTTCGTTGTAGTCCCCGACCCACGACGCGCGAATCACGTCGAAATTGCCGGTATTACGGCTGTCAATGTAGGTCTTCCACTCCTGGTTTTGCAGCTTGACGTCCACGCCAAGATTTTTCTTCCACATTGACGCCACCGCAATGGCAATTTTCTGATGGTTCTCAGAAGTGTTATACAGCAGGGTTAACTGCAGCGGCTTATTCGGACCGTAGCCCGCCGCCTGAAGCAGGGTCTTCGCCTGCGCGTTTGCTTCCTGCTGGCTCATCTGTTCTATCGGAGATTGTTCCGGCTTAAAACCTGCCGTGACGTCCGGGGTGAAGCGCCAGGCTGGTTTCTCGCCGGTGCCCAGCACCTTGTCCGCCATGATGCGCCGGTCGATGGTCATGCTCAGCGCAAGCCGCACACGCTGATCCGCCGTCGGGCCTTTCAGGGTGTTGAACGCATAATAATAGGTGCCAAGCTGCGGCGGGGTGTATACCTGACCGGGAATATCTTTCATCAGCTTCTGGTACATCACCTTCGGGAAAGATTCGGTGATGTCGATGTCCCCGGCAAGGTATCGCTTAGTGGCAGCCGTTTCCTGGTTAATCGGCAAGAAGGTCACCTTCGTTAGCACGGTTTTGGCGTTATCCCAGTAGTGGGTATTAGGCACCACGACCAGCTTTTCATTCACCACGCGCTGGCTGAGCGAATACGCACCGTTACCGACCAGGTTGCCCGGCTTCGTCCAGTCCTGACCTAATTTCTCTACCGTAGCTTTTGGCACCGGGAAGAGCGAGAAGTTAGCCGTCAGATTAGGCAGGTAAGGTACAGGCTTATCGAGCTGAACGCGTAATGTTCTGGCATCAACAGCGGTTACGCCCAGCTTATCTACCGGCATTTTGCCGTCGATAATCGCCTGCGCATTAGTCATGCCCGCGAGGGCAGCGAACCATGCAAAGGGGGAGGTGTTTTTAGGATCAACAAGGCGCTGCCAGTTATAGACGAAATCCTGGGCGGTCACCGGACTGCCGTCAGACCAGCGGGCATCGTCACGCAGAGTAAAAGTCCAGGTGCGGTTATCATTGCTTTGCCATTTGGTGGCAACGCCCGGTACCAGTTCCCCTTTTTCATTTTGATTTACCAGGCCTTCAAACAGATCGCGGATGACCTGAATTTCGGGCAGCCCAACGGCTTTCATCGGATCAAGAGAGGCGGGTTCATCTTTAATATGGCGAACCAGCTCCTGCTTCGGCGCAAGTTTAGCCCCGGCAGGCACATCGGCAGCCCAGGCGGTAGAGAACGTGCACGCTACGGCCAGCGCACAGCAGGTAATGCGAAAAGTTGTTTTCATCCGTTACCCTTCAGAGATAGTAAGGTCGCTTACGTGGCGCAATTGCTTGTTTTGCCAATAAGAAAAGCAAACTACTTGCTTTTATGCAACCGTGCATCGTGATTTAGCCCTGACAGACAACGTTTTTAACAAAAATACTCAGACGCTAGATTCCGAAAAATGGTTTTTTACCCGAAATAGCACTTTCAGACGGTTCCTGCATAAGAAATCCCTCCTACTATTGTCACCTTTGTCACCTTATTATCAATATTGATTACAAGGACTTTAGATGTTACGCACTTCTCTTTTGCTGGCGTTAATTGCCGGCTGTCTCAACACGGCCTGTGCTGCAGAACCTGCGCCAGCTATGCTTGGTGATCTCAAAGCCACAGAGCATCAGCTTTGCGGGAAAAGTATAGAAATCCAGTCTGCAGCAATGAAAGGTAAAAATGCCGGACATACAATTATCGCGCTGAAAAATAATAAATCTGGCGAGCTGGATCTCTTTGCTTCAACCACCGAGAACGCCGCCAACAAGCAGTACGATAAATATTTACCGGTGAAGTTCGACAGCCTGTCCCAGACCTTTATAGAAGACTCAACTGGCCGACCGAATATCGTGTGGGGCGGCGCGATAAACAATCTTAAAGGTATGGAGTACAGCCTGGCGCTGGGGAGCCATGTCTATGCCTGTGACGGCCTACAGCCTTTTAAAGGCGAAGTCGCCAACGATCTTTATGGGGAAGAGGTTAAATAATCTCCGCTTCCGTCTGACAGCCGCTTGTTTTAGATGAGATTGTGATTAAACACTGCTATTACTGATGAATCATTATCTCCCGATATTAAGGACAGCTATGCCAGGTCACCGCCCTCGCCCGCAACGGGGTCATCTGCCTAAAGGTAGCGAACGCTATGGTAAATCCGTATTCGGCGCCCCCCTGCTCTGGTTTCCGGCCAGCCCTTCTGAAACTCGCAGCGGGCTGATTATTGCCGGTACGCACGGTGATGAAAATGCCGCAATGGTCACCCTTTCCTGCGCGCTACGCACGCTTGAATCCAGGTATCGCGGCCATCACGTGGTGCTCGCCGTCAACCCGGATGGCTGTCAGCTTGGCCTGCGCGCCAACGCCAACGGCGTCGATCTCAACCGCAATTTCCCTTCGGCCAACTGGAAGCCAGGGGAAACGGTATACCGCTGGAACAGCAGCGCGGAGGAACGAGACGTAGTGCTGTCCACCGGGGCGACACCTGGCTCAGAACCAGAGACTGCCGCCCTTTGTCAGCTAATCCATTCGCTCAAACCCGCGTGGGTTGTTTCATTTCACGACCCGCTGGGCTGCATCGAAGATCCTCACGGCTCGCCCTTGGGAAGCTGGCTGGCGGACGCTTTTGAATTGCCGCTGGTAACCAGCGTGGGCTACGAAACGCCAGGCTCATTCGGCAGCTGGTGTGCCGATCTTAACCTGCCGTGCATTACCGCTGAGTTCCCGCCTGTTTCAGCGGATGAGGCCAGCGAGCGCTATCTGGACGCCATGATGGGCCTGCTGCATTGGCATCACTAAGCGTTTTACGGGAAAAGTTTTCCTGTTTCAAAATGCAGCGCGGGCTCGACGTCCACCGCAAGCCAGGTCGGCCCGTCCAGATCGGCAAAGCGCACCTTCGCCGCCAGCGGTAACGCAGCGGCGATGGCGCGGGAGGTACAGAGCATGCATCCCAGCATCACATCAAAGCCCTGCTCGCGCGCGGCGCGCGTCAATGCCAGCGCCTCGGTCAGCCCCCCGGTTTTATCCAGCTTGACGTTGACCATTTCATAACGCCCTTTTAGCGCCGCCAGGCTTTCGCGGGTGTGGCAGCTTTCGTCAGCGCAGATCGGTAACGGATGAATAAAGTTCGCCAGCGTGCCGTCTTCACCGGCAGGCAACGGCTGTTCGAGCATCGCCACGTTCAGGTCGGCCAGCAGCTGGCAGCGCGCGGCTAACCCCTCGCTTTTCCACGCTTCGTTCGCGTCCACGATCAGCACCGCCTCCGGTACCGCCGCACGAATAGCAACCATGCGTTCGGTAATTAGCCTGTCGTCGAGTTTGATTTTCAACAACCGCGCGCCCTTCTGCCATAGCAGCGCAGCTGCGGCTGCCATCTGTTCGGGCGGGGCAATGCCTACCGTCTGCGCAGTAGTCAACAGATCCGGTAGCGCCACTTCTGCAAGGTGAGCAACGGTTGTTTTTTTAATCCGAGCTTCCAGATCCCACAAAGCGCTATCCACGGCGTTACGTGCAGCCCCGGCAGGCAGGGCCGTTTGCAACTCATCTCGAGACATGCCCAGTTCAAGCTGCGGAAGTATGGTAGTGATTTGCGCCAGCACCGAAGCATCACTTTCACCGTAACGGGGATAAGGCGTGCATTCTCCGACACCTTTTACGCCATTTTCCTCTATCTCTACCACGACAACGACAGCTTCGCTGCGGGTACCGCGCGAAATGACGAATGGCGTATGCAGCGGCCATGCTTCCTGATAAACCTTAACTTTTCTCATCATTACCCTTGTTAACGGCGTTTTGCTCAGTATAGGAGCGAACACTTTTGTGTGCAGTATCAGTTTTTTATATTCATCCGATGAATCCTGGAATACACTGTTTGCGGCGTTAATTATATGTAAACAGGAAGATTAAACATGTCACAACTCGTTCATTTCCAGGGCAACCCGGTTGCGGTTGCAGGTCAGATCCCTCAGGCTGGCAGCAAAGCAGCATCTTTTTCTCTGGTCGCTAAAGACCTTACCGATGTTACGCTGAGCCAGTTCGCGGGCAAACGTAAAGTGCTGAACATTTTCCCAAGCATCGATACCGGCGTTTGTGCCGCGTCCGTGCGTAAATTCAACCAGCTGGCGACAGAACTGGAGAACACCGTTGTCCTGTGCGTCTCCGCCGACCTGCCGTTCGCCCAGTCCCGCTTCTGCGGCGCGGAAGGCCTGAGCAACGTCGTCACCCTGTCCACCCTGCGCAACCCTGAGTTCCAGCAGGATTACGGCGTGGCTATCTCTGAAGGCGCGCTGAAAGGCCTGACCGCACGTGCAGTAGTGGTTATTAATGAAAATGATGAAGTGGTGTTCAGCGAATTAGTGAATGAAATCACTAACGAACCTGACTACGCTGCTGCGCTGGAAGCCCTGAAGGCCTAAGGTGTGAATGCCCCCTCTAAAAAGGGGGCATCTAGATTGTTGACAAAGAAGGAAAAAGCGTGGTTTTTCCTTCTTTGTGGTTAGCAGTCGAAAATCAATGAATTGATTTTCCTTGTTATTTATTCGGTGAGATCTTTTCGAATTCCATTCGGTTTAGGTTTGTCATCAGTCTGAATGCCCCCCTGTCTGGGGGGCATTATGTGATTTACTCTTCGGTTTTACGCTGGCTCAGGCCATATTCACGCAGCTTGTTGGCAATCGCCGTGTGCGACACGCCGAGCCGTTTAGCCAGTTTACGGGTGCTTGGATAGGTCCGGTAAAGCTGGGTCAGCACGGAACGTTCGAAACGACGCGAAATATCATCCAGCGTCCCTTCCATCGCCTCTTCCCCCACCGCCAGGCTCGCCGTATCGAAATCAGGTAGCAGGATGTCCTGCGGGCGTAATTCGTATCCTTCCAGCTGCGTCAGCGCGCGGTAGACTGCATTTTTCAGCTGGCGCACGTTGCCCGGCCAGCCGTAACGCGTTAATACGTTGCTGAGATCGTTTGCAAGTTTAGGACGCGGCACGCCCTGCTCGTCGGCGAAGCGCGCAACAAACAGCTCCGTCAGCGGCATGATGTCCTGAGGACGGTCGCGCAGAGGCGGCAGGTTCAGCGTCAGTACGTTAAGGCGATAATAAAGATCTTCACGGAATTCGCCTTTCTGCACCAACTCAACCAGATTCTTTTGCGTCGCACAAATCACGCGCACGTCAACATGAACCTCATGCTCCTCGCCCACCCGGCGGAAGGTGCCGTCGTTGAGGAAGCGCAGCAGCTTAGTTTGCATGCGCGGCGACATTTCACCAATTTCATCCAGCAGTACAGAACCGCCGTTCGCCTGCTCAAAGAAGCCTTTTTTACCCTCCACGGCGTTGGCATAAGCGCCGGGCGCATGGCCGAACAGCTCGCTTTCGACGACGTCATCCGGCATTGAACCGCAGTTCAGCGCCAGGTAAGGCTTCTGGGCGCGCGGGCTGCCAAGGTGGCAGGCGTGGGCCAGTAAATCTTTGCCCGTTCCGGTATCCCCAACGATCAGCAACGGCGCGTTGAGCAGCGCGAGCTTGTGCGCCTGCTCCACTACGTGACGCATTTTCGGGCTGACGGCAACAATCTGGCTGAACGCGCTAATATCCGCCTGGGAGATGTTCTGCAGCTGGCGGCCCATACGTACCGTGGAGCGCAGCATGACCACAGCGCCAACCAGCATAGATTTGCCGTCCTCGCCGTCCAGATGCACCGGGGTAATCTCCATCAGGAAGTTTTGCCCGTTGATCACCACATGTTCGGTATGCGAGTCCGCAGGCCCGCCTTCCAGCCAGCGCATAAAGTTAAAGCCGTTGATCAGGTTTGCCGCATTGTGATTACGCAGTTTTTCTTCGCCCTGCCCGAACAGTGCACAGCTTGCCGGGTTCGCCAGTTCGACCTTGCTTCTCATGTCCAGCGACAATACGGGTTCCGGAAGCGCTTCCAGCAGCGCGCTTAACGCGCGGTGTTCGCGTTCGGACGGCATCCACGGTACCGTGCGCACGTCTTTAACGCCGGGAATACGGCGAATCTCACCCATCAGGCTACTAAATGAGTCGAATTCAAGGGTGGAAAAATTGAGGTAAATGATCCCCACCGGGTCAATTTCAATGCCCCGTAAATCAATACCACGCAGGACTAACAAATCGAGTAATTCGCGGGTAAGACCAAGGCGGTCTTCACAAAAAACTTCCAGACGCATGGGGGTGACCTTTTATCGCAGTAAACAGAATCATCAGATACAGTGATAATACTCCAGATGCCTGCCGGTCAGAAGAGATGTGTTAAGAAAAGTTGACAGATAAACACAGTGGATGGCGCTGACGCTTATCCTTCCTACCAAACTTTACCGCAGAGTGGATAAGCGCAGCGTCAACTGACGTCAGACAGGTGGATTGCCCGGTTTTTTGGACATTGTCTCTTTCAGCTGCACGAGCAGCTGGCGGCGGAAGTCGCCGAGGCGCGGTTTATCCTCGCCTATCCACGGCAGCGGGCGGCAAAGCTCCATCGCCTTGATCCCAAGCCGTGCGGTCAGCAGGCCCGCGCCAATGCCCTGCGCAGCGCGGGTGGACAGACGTGCTGCGATATCCTGCCCAACCCAGTCCATCCCTACTTCCCGCACCAGCTCGCTGGCACCAGCAAAAGCGATATTCAGCAATACCAGGCGGAACAGGCGGATACGGCTGTAATAACCGAGCTCAATGCCGTACAGCGCGGCAATGCGGTTAATCAGGCGCAGGTTACGCCAGGCGATAAACGCCATATCCACCAGCGCCAGCGGGCTGACGGCAATCATCAGCGTGGACTCGGCTGCGGAGCGGCTGATTTCTCGACGCGCCTGGTTATCCAGCACCGGCTGCACCAGCTGGGCGTAAAGCGCGACGACTTCACGATCGTTATGGGTTTCATGAATCGAGGCGTACCAGCGCTGTAGCGCGGGGTGCCCCTGGTCCAGCCCGGCCTGGCGTGCCAGCTTTTCGCAGAAGGCGCGCCCTTTTCCCGTGCCGTGGCTGTTCATCAGATCGCGAGCCTCGTCCCGCTCTTCCGCCCGCTGGCGCAGACGCCACAGACGACGCCACTCGGTGGCGACAGAACCCACGCCTGCGGCGATGATCAACCCACCCGCGACGCCGCCCCCCAGCGCGATCCAGTCCTGGGTTACAAAGGCGTTATGCGTCCACTGCACGCCCTGCGCCACCACGCTGATGCCAAACAGCCCCAGCCCTGCCATCACCATGCGTCGCCAGATGCTGCGTTTCGGGCGCAGCGCGGCTTCGACAACAGCCTCGGCCTGGCTCTCCTCTTCCACTTCGTCGAGGGTCGCCAGCGCGGGTGTAAACTTCTCGGCCTCCGGCTCGCTAAAGGCGTGGGCACTTTTGTATACGGGATCTTTTTCCACTTCCAGCGGCTGTGCAAAATCGATACGCGGCTTTAATGGTTCGCTCATCGCAATTTATCTCCAATCAGAAATTCCAGTGCCGCGTCGAGGCGAATGTGCGGCAGAGGCCGGTCGACATCCATAACCTGCGGGCGAAACTGTTCAAACTTAAAGCCCTGCTTATCCCAGAAGGCGCTGCCCGGCAGGCGTGAAGGCACTTCGCCGGGATAGACCGTAAGCGGCGAACCATCGTCCAGACGATTACCGCGCAGCGCAGGGATTTGCTCTCCCTGAACGTCCACCAGCCCGCTCTGCGTGGCCTGTACCGAGGCAATGCCCATGCATTCCCGATCGATACCCTCGAACGCGGCATTTTGCCAGGCGTCCTGCACCAGCTGCTGCAACAGCGAAACCATGTTGGCGTGCTGGTCAACGGTAACGTGGTCTGCTTTTGTCGCAGCGAACAGAAGTTTATCGATGACCGGCGAGAACAGCCTGCGGAACAGCGTACGCTGGCCGTACTGAAAACTTTGCATCAGCTGCGTCAGCGCAAGACGCATATCATTAAACGCCTGCGGGCCGCTATTCAGCGGTTGCAGACAGTCCACCAGCACTATCTGGCGGTCAAAGCGAAGGAAGTAATTTTTATAGAAGCCTTTAACTACCTTTTCGCAGTAATACTCGAAACGGGAACGAAGCATGCCGAGGTTGGTAGATTTGTCGGCCTGAGCGAGCCTGGACTCGCCGAAGCCGTCAACGTCCGGCCACGGGAAAAACTGCAGCGCTGGTGCACCGGCCATATCACCCGGTAGCACAAAACGGCCCGGCTGGATGAAGTGCAGGCCTTCGCGCTTGCAGCGCAGCAGGTAGTCCGTCCACGCCTGGGAAATTTCGCCCAGCCGGTTTTCATCGGCGGGCGCCAGCGGATCCAGGCCTTCGCAAAGCCTGCGCCATTCGGCAGACCACTCCGCACGATCGCCCTGCAGTAGGCCGGTCATCTGCCGCGACCAGCTCAGGTAGTCCTGTGCCAGCATCGGCAAATCCAGCAGCCATTCGCCCGGATAGTCGACGATTTCCAGATACAGCGTTGAAGTGTCTTTAAAGTGGCGCAGCAGCGAATCGTTCGAGCGATAGCGCAGCGCAAGCCGCATTTCGCTTACGCCACGGGTTGGCGTGGGCCAGTTCGGCGGGGTGCCGTACAGCTGCGCCATACCTTCATCATAGGTAAAACGCTGTATGCCTAAGTCGCGCTGCGGCACGCGTTTCACCCCCAGCAGTCGCTCTTCCCGCGCGGCGGCAAGCATTGGCAAGCGTGCGCCGTTATTGACACTCAGAAGCTGGTTAACCATAGCCGTGATAAATGCGGTTTTTCCGCTACGGCTAAGTCCGGTAACCGCAAGGCGCAGATGCCGGTCAACGCCACGGTTCACTAGCGCATTGAGTTCATTCTTGATTCTGTTCATATGCGTCCTGGTTGCACCCATTTTTTAACGAACGGGTAAGTATCTTCACTGATTGTAATAAATAAGGTTCGAATATAGCGAATCAATAGGCAGGAAATAAAGAAAGCGGGGGAATACTACTTTGTCACTCCCCCGTTATAGCGAGCAGAAACTTTACGCAGCATGCGTGCAAGCATCGGCTCGATGGTCATCGCCAGCAGCATTTTCAGCGGGCGGCGCGCAACGGATTTGACAGCCCACCCCGCTACACCCGCCGGGCCATAGCGCAGAGCGACCAGCAGAACCAGTTTGCCGGCGATTTTCAGGCCGGGTTTGGCTTTCTGGCTGGCGGAACGAAATGTAGTCATGGGTTCTTTCTCCGTAGGGAGGAAAATTCATAGGGTGGATAAACAACGTGTCAGCCACCGCAACGGCGTGGCGGATGGCGCTAGCTCATCCGCCCTACAAACAGATTAAAGCTGGCGAAAACGGCTGCGTAACGTGAAGGTATCAGAGGTGATATACCGCTCCATCGAACGCAAACGCTGCTCGCCCGCCGCCAGCTCCGCATCCACTTCATCAAGCAGATCGCGGCTGGTCGGCTGCGGCTTTACCTGATCCGCACCGTAGGGCATCGGGTCAAGAATAAACGTCAGGGCGATGTAGGCCACCATGACGAAGAAGAACAGGCCAAAAATCATTGATAACACAGCGATCAGGCGTACGAGTTTGACCGGGACGTCCAGGTACTGCGCAATACCTGCGCAAACACCTTTCAGCATCCCCTTCTCAGGGATACGCCACAATTTACGACCGGAAAATGAATTCACCATTATTTGTCTCTCCAGTTCGGGTGCTCAGCGTCGAGGATTTGCTCCAGCGCAACGATACGTTCACGCATGCGTTTCGCCTCGTCGGTAAGCTGCGCCAGCCGCTGCTGTTCGCCCTGCGACAGCTCGCCGCCCGCTGAGCGGTTGCTGTAGTGCAGCCACAGCCAGATGGGGGCGACAAACAGCACGAATATCGTTAACGGTATGGCCAGAAAAAGCGCGCTCATGTGTACTCCTTACAAGTCGAACGAGCTGCGGCGCGTCATGCGCAGCCGCAGCATTAATAGTTAACCGCGATCCTGACCGTTCATTTTCGCCTTCAGCGCCGCAATTTGCTCGCTGATAGCATCGTCGGCCTTCAGTTCGGCAAACTGGGTGTCGAGATTTTTCTGCTTGCCGAAGCTGTGGCTTTCCGCTTCCGATTCCATCTGATCGATGCGACGTTCGAAAGACTCGAAACGGGCCATCGCTTCATCCAGCTTGCCGCTGTCGAGCTGGCGGCGAACATCACGGGAAGAGGACGCAGCCTGGTGGCGCAGCGTTAATGCCTGCTGGCGGGCGCGGGTTTCGCTGAGTTTGTTCTCCAGCTCGCCAATCTCTTTTTTCATACGCGCCAGGGTTTCATCGACGTGAACCACTTCATCTTCCAGGGTGGCAATCAGGTCGGTTAATTTCTGTTTTTCGATCAGCGCCGCACGGGCCAGATCTTCTTTATCCTTACGCAGCGCCAGCTCGGCTTTTTCCTGCCATTCGGCCTGCTGGGCCGTTGCCTGCTCTACGCGGCGGGACAGCTGTTTCTTTTCTGCCAGCGCGCGGGCCGAGGTGGAACGCACTTCAACGAGCGTGTCTTCCATTTCCTGAATCATCAGGCGTACCAGCTTCTGCGGATCTTCTGCTTTTTCCAGCAGTGAGTTGATGTTGGCATTCACGATGTCGGCGAAACGAGAAAAAATACCCATAATTCAATCCTCTTAAGTCATTATTTTCGGTGCCTGGCACCTTGCTCGATAGGATTAATACAATCTCCGTGCCAACTTTTTATCCTATTGATTTTAAATGGAATGATAAAATTTGACTCCGCTGACGCAGCGGCTATAGTGGTTTTATTCGCTAACAGTTGGTCAATTTCACCATGGCAGAACATAAAGATAATCTGATCGGAGAGGCAAACAGCTTCCTCGAGGTGCTCGAGCAGGTTTCGCGCCTGGCACCGCTGGAGAAGCCCGTGCTGGTCATCGGCGAGCGTGGCACCGGTAAAGAACTGATCGCCAACCGCCTCCACTTCCTGTCCCGCCGCTGGCAGGGGCCGTTTATCTCGCTGAACTGCGCGGCGCTGAACGACAACCTGCTGGATTCCGAGCTGTTCGGCCACGAGGCCGGAGCCTTTACCGGAGCGCAAAAGCGCCATCCGGGCCGCTTTGAGCGCGCCGACGGAGGCACGCTGTTCCTGGATGAGCTGGCAACCGCGCCGATGATGGTGCAGGAGAAGCTGCTGCGCGTGGTGGAATACGGTGAGCTGGAACGCGTAGGCGGCAGCCAGCCGCTGCAGGTAAACGTGCGGCTGGTGTGCGCCACTAACGCCGATCTGCCACAGCTTGCCGAAGAAGGTAAATTCCGCGCGGATTTGCTGGACCGGCTGGCGTTTGACGTCGTTACCCTTCCCCCGCTGCGCGAACGCAAACCCGATATCATGCTGATGGCCGAGCACTTTGCCATTCAGATGTGCCGCGAGCTGCAGCTCCCGCTCTTCCCCGGCTTCAGCGAAGAGGCGCAGCAGACGCTGCTGAATTACGGCTGGCCGGGCAATATTCGCGAGTTAAAGAACGTGGTTGAACGATCTGTTTATCGCCACGGGAGCAGTGAAGAAGAAGTTGACGAGATTATTCTCGACCCCTTTGCCCGAAAGGCGGCGTCTGTCCACGTAGCTGAAACCAGCGCTGACACTCTTCCTCAGCTGCCGCTGGACCTGCGCGGCTGGCAGAACGAACAGGAAAAAATGCTGCTCGAGCGCAGCCTGCTCCAGGCGAAATACAATCAGCGCAGGGCCGCAGATTTACTGGGTCTAACCTACCACCAGCTGCGCGCCCTGCTCAGGAAGCACGATGTCACGCCGTCGCTGGAGCAATAATAAAAATTTATGGCTGGCATATGCTGTCAGCCAGTCGTTATATTCTTTGCTTTTCAATTAACTGCCCTTAACTCGCTTCTTTTATGCGCTTTTGAAATATTTTCTGTGCGCTTAATTAGCCTGCTTAGCATCCCCCTCGCCACACTGCAACATTTCCTTAACAAAGCAATCCTACAATCGGCGCCGCTTGCCTAACTTTGATAAGGATTACTTTTTGAAACTCAAGAAAACCTACGCTGCAACAATCGTTTATCTGCTGTGCTGCGGTGCTCAGGCCGCCGATACTGCGTTAAATACCCCTCATCTACAGGGCATGGATAACTTTCGTGATGTGGCCGGGACCACAACGGCTTACGCCACCGCCAACGACGGCGTTATGCGTCAGGGTGTGTTTTACAGATCCAATGCAGTCACGCCGACTCCGTCTGACCTGGCCGTGCTGGACACGCTGAATATCACCAGCGTTGTGGATTTACGGACGCCAGCAGAGATTGCTACCACGTCGGATACGTTACCCTCCGGTGCCAGATACGTTAACGTCGACCTGATTGGCAACTCTGGCAGCACCAGCAGCATTACCAGCTCGCTCGCTGGCCTGACTCCCGCTGGCGTCAACACCATGATGGAGGACGGCGAGCGGAGTTTCGTTACCAGCAGCTACGCCCGCCAGGGGCTGAACGAGGTATTCCGTGAACTTGCCGAGGCGGACGGCGTGGCGCTGTTCCACTGCACGGCGGGCAAAGACCGCACGGGCTGGACGGCAGCCATTCTACAATCCATCGCGGGCGTTGGCTCCGCCGACATCATGCAGAACTATCTGGCGACCAACGAGTACACCGCCGCCAGAATTAACGCGACCGTCGCTGCACTTCCTCCCTCAATGGCCGAAACCTACCGCACGCTGATGGGCGTACAGGCCAGCTGGCTGCAGGCAGGGTTCGATCAGATCCTGATCAGCTATGGCACCGTCGATAATTATCTTAAAGAGGGTCTGGGCCTGGATCAGGCAACCATTTACGTTCTGCGGGCGAAGATGGTTCACTACGCGCAGCTGCCCCGCCAGCAGAATTTCACGGGCAACGCCGCGGCGGGCGCAGCGTTTCTGAACGCTCTACAGGACTCCCCGCTCTCCGGACGCTACACCGCTTACAACTACTACCTGCAATCGGCGATTGACGGCGGTTCGCTTGGCGGCATGGAAAAACGCATCGGCGGGCAGGTTTATGCCGACGCGGCGAGCTATCTTTTGCGCGCGCCTTCGCAGATTAACGACAAATTATCGCCGTGGATTGCGGGCAACACATTAACCGTTGGCTCGGCCTCCGTCTGGATGACCGGAATGGACAGCTACCTGGGTACCGATGGCAACAGCGCCCGGAGCAGCAGCAACGAACATTCCGCCGGGGCCATCGTGGGCAGCACCTGGCGGGCAAACGAGCAGATCTCTGTTAACGGCGGCATCGGTTATAGCTACGGGACGATAAGCAGCAATGCCGACGAGGTAAAAACAAATTCGACGTTCGTCACCCTTGGCGGACGTTATGCCCTCCGCTCTTTGCAGGACGGGCCGTACGGTACCTTACAGGGCACGGCGGGCTACGTAGATTACGGCAGCGAGCGCCGTCCCGGCGGCGGTTTTGACGCCGCGCGTGGCGACAGCAGCGGACAGTTTTACAGCGCGCGGGCAGGCCTTGGCTGGTTTGTTCCCGGCATCGTGACGTTTGACCCGAGTTTTGGCGTACAGCTCACGCATCTGCATCTCAAGGGCGTGCAGGAAACAAACAGCGAAGTGGCGCTGGACGTGGACGGCACAAACGAGACGCAAACCAGCCTGGTCGGCAATCTGGATATCCACCTGAAGCCGTTCACGCCGGGTAGCTGGGCGCTGACGCCGGGCATTAACTTCGGTTACGAACGACTGCTGGATGACGCGCAGATAACCTCCCACGCTTCGCTGTACGGCATCAATGTGGATCAGGTTTCAGCGTATAACAGCAAAAATCTCTACAAAACGGGCATTAATCTCAGCGCGACCACGGGAAATCTGACGCTGGCCGCGGGGGCAAATGTGCTGGCGGCGGATAATAGCAGCACCGGATTTAACGGCACGCTGACGGCCAGCTACGCCTTTTAATTTTTCACAACAGCTTCTGACCAGTACAGAACGCCCGCTTCGCTGCAAAAAACAGCAAAACCCGGTCTTTTTACCGGGCTTTGTTTATAAAAAAAGCAAAACGACCTGACATATTTTGGGAAGCTCCGCAGAGTGCGATACACTTTGGCTATCACCTTTGAAAACTCAAAAACTTATGCGTGGAATAATCCCCTCTCTCTTACTGGTTCTGAGCTGCCTCAGCGGCGTGGCGCTCGCAGCGACGCCTGACCAGAAGCCCGACGACATTCGCAAGAGTGGGTTTGTCTATTGCGTTAATGGCCAGGTCAACACCTTTAATCCGCAGATGACAAGCGGCGGCCTGACCGTCGACACGCTTGCCGCACAGCTGTTCGACCGCCTGCTGGACGTTGATCCTTACACTTACCGACTGGTGCCGGAGCTGGCGCAAAGCTGGGAAGTGCTGGATAACGGCGCGACCTACCGTTTCCACCTGCGCCCGAACGTGCAGTTCCAGACTACGCCGTGGTTTAAACCCACCCGTGCCCTGAACGCCGATGATGTGGTGTTCAGCTTCCAGCGTATCTTTAACCGCAAGCATCCGTGGCACAACATCAACGGCGGGAATTATCCTTATTTCGATAGCCTCCAGTTCCCGGATTCGGTGAAAAGCGTCCACAAGCTGGATAACAACACCGTTGAGTTTAAGCTCGAGAAGCCAGACGCCTCGTTCCTGTGGCATATGGCGACCCACTACGCCTCGGTAATGTCGGCAGAATATGCGGCACAGCTCGAAAAAATCGATCGTCAGGAGCTGATGGACCGCCAACCGGTCGGCACCGGTCCGTTCCAGCTTAGCGAATACCGTGCCGGGCAGTACGTTCGCCTGGCCCGTAACCCTAAGTTCTGGCGCGGCGTGCCGCTGATGCCGCAGGTGGTGCTTGATTTAGGCTCCGGCGGCACCGGGCGCCTGTCCAAACTGCTGACCGGCGAATGCGATGTGCTGGCCTATCCTGCCGCCAGTCAGCTAACGATTCTGCGTGACGACCCGCGCCTGCGCCTGACGCTGCGTCCGGGCATGAATATTGCCTATCTTGCTTTCAACACGAATAAAGCACCGCTGAACAACCCGGAAGTTCGCCATGCTCTCGCGCTGGCTATTAATAACCAGCGTCTGATGCAGTCCATTTATTACGGTACGGCTGAAACCGCCGCGTCTATTCTGCCCCGCGCCTCATGGGCCTACGACAGCGACGCGAAAATTACCGAATACAATCCTGAAAAGGCGCGTCAGCGCCTGAAAGCGCTGGGGATCAGCAATCTTGAACTGCGCCTGTGGGTGCCGACCAGCTCCCAGGCCTGGAATCCAAGCCCGCTGAAAACCGCTGAACTCATTCAGGCGGACATGGCGCAGATTGGCGTAAAGGTGGTGATCGTGCCCGTCGAGGGGCGTTTCCAGGAAGCGCGCCTGATGGACATGAACCACGATCTGACCCTCGCCGGCTGGGCAACGGACAGCAACGATCCGGACAGCTTTTTCCGTCCGATGCTGAGCTGTGCCGCTATCCGCTCACAGACCAACTATGCTCGCTGGTGTAACCCTGAGTTTGATACCGTGCTGCAAAAGGCACTTGCCACCCAGCAGCTCGCGTCCCGCATCGAAGCCTACGACGAAGCCCAAAATATTCTGGCAAGAGATTTGCCGGTGCTCCCGCTGGCCTCTTCATTGCGCCTGCAGGCCTATCGTTATGATATTAAAGGTCTTGTGCTAAGCCCGTTTGGTAACGCGTCCTTTGCTGGGGTCTCCCGCGAAGACGTAGAGGTGAAAAAACCATGATCATCTTCACCCTAAGACGTTTGCTGCTGTTGCTCATCACGCTGCTGTTCCTGGCAATAGTCAGCTTCAGCCTGAGCTATTTCACTCCTCACGCGCCACTTCAGGGGGCTTCCCTTTGGAACGCCTGGGTATTCTGGTTTGAGAGCTTGCTGCACTGGGATTTTGGCGTTTCAAGCATTAACGGACAGTCCATCAATGAACAGCTGCGAGATGTCTTCCCGGCGACCATGGAACTCTGCATCCTGGCTTTTGGCTTGGCGCTGCTGATTGGCATTCCAGTGGGCATGCTGGCGGGTATTACCCGCTTCAGATGGCAGGACAAGCTTATCAGCGCGCTGGCGCTGGTCGGCTTTTCGATCCCGGTCTTCTGGTTTGCCCTGCTGCTGACGCTCTTCTTCTCCCTGACGCTTGGCTGGCTGCCGGTTTCAGGCCGCTTTGATCTACTCTATGAAGTAAAATCCGTAACCGGCTTTGCGCTGGTTGACGCCTGGCTTTCCGACTCGCCCTATCGCGAAGAGATGATCATAAGCGCCCTGCGCCATATGGTGCTGCCTGTCGTAGCGCTGGCCGTAGCGCCAACGACCGAAGTCATTCGCCTGATGCGTCTCAGCACCATAGAAGTTTTCGACCAGAACTATATTCGCGCTGCCGCTACGCGCGGTTTATCGCGCCTGACAATTTTACACCGCCACGTGCTGCATAACGCCCTTCCGCCGGTGATCCCCCGTCTGGGCCTCCAGTTTTCGACCATGCTGACGCTGGCGATGATCACTGAAGTGGTGTTCAGTTGGCCAGGACTTGGCCGCTGGCTTATCAACGCCATTCGCCAGCAGGACTATGCGGCGATCTCTGCCGGAGTGATGGTGGTTGGCTCGCTGGTCATCATCGTGAACGTGATTTCCGATATTTTGGGTGCAATGGCAAACCCACTGAAACATAAGGAATGGTATGCCTTACGATAGCGTCTATCGCGAGAAACGGCCGCCGAGTACGCTGCGCCTGACCTGGGGCAAATTCTACGGCGATACCCCGGCGATGATTGGCCTGTACGGCTGCGGCGCGCTGGTCTTGCTGTGCGTGTTTGGCGGACTGTTTGCACCCTATGGGCTGGATCAACAGTTCCTTGGCTATCAGCTGCTGCCACCGTCATGGTCGCGCTACGGGGAAGTCTCCTTCTTCCTTGGGACGGATGATCTGGGCCGCGATGTTTTAAGCCGCCTGCTCAGCGGCGCGGCCCCGACCGTGGGCGGTGCGTTCGTGGTGACTTTTGCTGCTACAATTTTTGGCGTGGTGCTCGGCGTCTTTGCAGGTGCAACCCACGGGCTGCGCTCTGCGGTGCTAAATCACATTCTGGACACGCTGCTGTCTATACCGTCGCTGCTGCTGGCCATTATTGTAGTGGCCTTTGCCGGTCCGCATCTTATCCATGCCATGTTCGCCGTCTGGCTGGCGCTGTTGCCACGCATGGTACGTTCGGTCTACAGCTCGGTGCATGACGAACTGGAAAAAGAGTATGTCGTTGCCGCTCGCCTGGACGGGGCGTCAACGCTGAATATTTTGTGGTTCGCGGTGATGCCCAATACCGCTGCGACGCTGGTCACGGAAGTGACCCGTGCACTGTCGATGGCGATTCTGGACATTGCCGCGCTGGGCTTTCTTGATCTCGGTGCCCAGCTTCCCTCTCCAGAGTGGGGAGCCATGCTGGGCGATGCGCTGGAGCTGATCTATGTTGCGCCCTGGACCGTAATGCTGCCGGGAGCGGCGATTATGGTTAGCGTCCTGCTGGTCAATCTGCTGGGCGATGGGCTGCGCCGTGCGATTAACGCGGGGGTGCAATAATGCCGCTACTTGATATCCGCAATCTGACGATTGAATTTATGACCTCCGACGGCTGGGTGAAGGCCGTTGACCGCGTAAGCATGACGCTCAATGAAGGCGAAATCCGTGGTCTGGTGGGGGAATCGGGATCGGGGAAAAGCCTGATCGCCAAAGCAATCTGCGGCGTGACCAAAGATAACTGGCGCATTTCGGCCGACCGTATGCGCTTCGATGACATAGACCTGCTTCGTCTGTCGGCGCGAGAGCGCCGCCGTCTGGTGGGCCATAACGTGTCGATGATTTTCCAGGAGCCCCAGTCCTGTCTCGACCCGTCCGAAAAAGTGGGCCTGCAGCTCACGCAGAACATTCCCGGCTGGACCTATAAAGGCCGCTGGTGGAAGCGTTTTGGCTGGCGCAAGCGTCGTGCTATTGAGCTTCTGCACCGCGTGGGCATTAAAGATCACAAAGACGCGATGCGCAGCTATCCCTATGAGCTGACCGACGGCGAATGCCAGAAGGTGATGATCGCCATTGCGCTTGCAAACCAGCCGCGCCTGCTGATTGCGGATGAGCCGACCAACGCCATGGAGCCGACGACCCAATCGCAGATTTTTAAGCTGCTCACCAGGCTTAACCAGTATAACAACACGACGATTTTGCTTATCAGCCACGACCTGCAGATGCTCAGCAAGTGGGCGGATAAAATCAACGTCATGTACTGCGGCCAGACGGTAGAGAGCGCCACCAGCGAAGACCTGATTGCTACGCCGCACCACCCTTATACCCAGGCGCTGATCAGGGCCATTCCGGACTTTGGCAGCTCAATGCCGCACAAAAGCCGCCTGAATACCATGCCCGGCGCTATCCCGCTGCTGGAGCATCTGCCCATCGGCTGCCGCTTAGGGCCACGTTGTCCTTACGCCCAGCGTAAATGCATTGAAACACCGCGCCTTGACGGGCCAAAAACGCATCTGTACGCCTGTCACTTCCCGCTGAATATGGAGAGTCAGTAATGGTTGAAACGCTGCTCGAAGTGCGTAATTTAAGTAAGACGTTTCGCTACCGCACTGGCCTGTTCCGCCGCCAGCACGTGGAAGCGGTCAAGCCGCTGAGCTTTACCCTGCGCGAAAGACAAACGCTGGCGATTATTGGCGAGAACGGTTCAGGGAAATCGACGCTGGCGAAAATGCTGGTGGGCATGATTGAACCCACCGGCGGCGAGCTGGTGATTGACGATCATCCGCTGCACTACGGGGACTACACTTACCGCAGCCAGCATATCCGCATGATTTTCCAGGATCCCAGCACATCCCTGAACCCGCGCCAGCGTATATCGCAAATCCTCGATTTTCCGCTGCGGCTGAATACCGATATGGAGCCTGAGGCGCGGCATAAGCAAATCGTCGAGACGCTGCGTCTGGTCGGACTGCTGCCGGACCATGCCAGCTACTATCCGCACATGCTGGCGCCGGGGCAGAAACAGCGTCTGGGCCTGGCCCGCGCGCTAATCCTGCGTCCGAAGGTCATCATCGCCGACCAGGCGCTGGCCTCGCTGGATATGTCGATGCGCTCGCAGCTAATCAACCTGATGCTTGAGCTGCAGGAAAAACAGGGTATCGCCTATGTCTATGTAACCCAGCATATCGGCATGATGAAGCACATCAGCGACCAGCTGCTGGTGATGCATCAGGGCGAAGTGGTTGAGCGTGGCGCAACCGCCGACGTGCTGGCCTCTCCGCTTCACGACCTGACAAAACGCCTGATCGCCAGCCACTTCGGCGAAGCGCTGACGGCGGATGCGTGGCGGAAAGACCGCTAACCCGGTGGATGACGCTGGCGCTTATCCACCCTACAACATCAACCGTATTCGTAGTTTGTGGTTTGTAGTTTATAGACCGGATAAGCGCAGCACAGCTGTTCAGACCTCTGGCGAGGCGTTAACCACTCGCCCCGCCGTGGAAAAATAACGTGACACATCCCGGCGTCAGTGGGATATAATTTCGGTTTCGTGTTGAATAATTGTGACCAGCAATCAGTAACATCATGATGCTAAAGTCATAAATTTGCAGAAACTATAAGGATTCAAAGCTATGGGTTTTCTTACCGGTAAACGCATTCTGATCACTGGCCTCGCCAGCAAACTTTCCATCGCTTACGGTATCGCTCAGGCGATGCACCGCGAAGGCGCCGAGCTGGCTTTCACCTATCAAAACGACAAACTGAAAGGCCGTGTTGAAGGTTTCGCTGCTGAGCTGGGCTCAAACATCGTGCTGCCGTGCGACGTGGCAGAAGATGAAAGCATCGATGCGCTGTTTACCGAACTGGCGAAAAGCTGGCCTAAATTTGACGGCTTCGTGCACTCCATCGGCTTCGCTCCTGCGGATCAGCTGGACGGCGACTACGTCAACGCTGTAACCCGTGACGGCTTCAAAATCGCCCACGACATCAGCGCCTATAGCTTCGTTGCCATGGCAAAAGTTTGCCGTGAAATGCTGAACCCGGGTTCTGCGCTGCTTACTCTGTCCTACCTGGGCGCAGAGCGTGCTATCCCTAACTACAACGTGATGGGCCTGGCGAAAGCTTCTCTGGAAGCTAACGTGCGCTACATGGCGAACGCAATGGGTCCAGAAGGCGTGCGTGTTAACGCCATCTCTGCGGGTCCAATCCGTACTCTGGCAGCAAGCGGCATCAAAGACTTCCGTAAAATGCTGGCCCACTGCGAAGCGGTTACCCCAATTCGTCGTACCGTGACCATCGAAGACGTAGGTAACTCTGCTGCCTTCCTGTGCTCCGACCTGTCTGCCGGTATCTCCGGTGAAGTGGTCCACGTTGACGGCGGCTTCAGTATCGCCGCAATGAACGAGCTGGAACTGAAATAAGTTTTGACTATGGGGTGGACCCATGTCCGCCCCATACTTTTCTACATATCCCCCTCCACGCACCTCTCCATATAGCAAACTGATATTTGTTATCACCGATCATTCTTTTGTCACTTTCCACGCTTACGCCAGGATAAAGCAGCGAACCAGGCCCCCTTCTTTCCGGCAGGCCTGTTAACTCTTTGACCAAGGAACGACCATGGAACAACGCCAAATTTTGGGCAAAAACCACTGGTATCATGAAACCCAGTCAAGTCTCTGCCCGGCGGATGCGCTGCCGTTAGTTCCCGAAGCCGCCCACGCCGATCGTTTTTTACTCGACCTGACGCTAAGTCCTCAACAGCTCGCCGAAGAACACTCGTGGATTAACGCGGCCCGTACCGCAGGCCAGACGCTGCTGCCTGAAAACGTCACCGTGACTCGCCTGCACACGCTGAGCAGCTATGACAGGTTGAGCACCGCGTTAACCGTGGCTCAGGTGTGCGGTGTGCAGCGGATGTGCAACCACTATGCCGCTCGTCTTGCTCCTCAGCCCGGGCCTGACTCCTCCCGCGAAAGCAATCAGCGTCTGACGCAAATTACCCAGTACGCTCGCCAGCTCGCCAGCCAGCCAACGCTCATCGACAGCACGTCCCGGACCCATTTAGATGAGGTAGGCCTGTCCGTCGACGACATGGTGACCTTCAACCAGCTCATCGGGTTTATTGGCTTCCAGGCACGCGCTATCGCCGTCTGGCAGGCGCTTCAGGGTCTGCCCGTACGCTGGCTGCCCGGTCTGGATACGCTGCAGGACGCGGCTGTGGAGCTGTTCAGCGCGGAAGGTGCCGACTGGGCTGCAGATTTACCCCCCGTCGAGCTGCGCTACGCCCAGGCAGAGCAGCTTGAGGCAGTGAGCGTCAGCCAGCCGCTTGGCCCGCTACAGGGCATGCACTGGCTGCTGGCCCACGATGCGCATGCCCTTAACGGCTTAAGCCAGCTGATTCGCCTGCTCTGGCAGCCCGCCCCGGGTCAGAGCGGTGAACAGAAGCTGGTCATGATGCTGACGGCGAGGATCAACGGCAGCCCTGCCTGCTTTGCTCAGGCTGCACAACAGTGGGGCGAAGAGAACGGTTTGCCGGAGGCTATGCGCAACGGCGAGCGCGCGCTCCAGGCATGGAGCCATAACCACCCACGTGAACGGGCTGTCATTCAGGCCGTGCAGCTGTTGACGCGCGCACCGGACAGATTCAGCGCCGCCCATATCCAGCCCTTGTTCGATCATGGTTTTACCCCTTCTCAGGTTCTGAGGCTGCTGGTCAGCGCCGGTCTGTTTGGCTGGGTAAACCGCCTAAAAATCGGTCTCGGCACCCTCGTCCAGCCCAGCCGCCTGGGGTGATTTCACGGTAAACATCACTTGCTGCCAGGGGCGGATTCGCGTAAAACTGTCAGCCGCTCTTTTGGCCACGAAAACTAAATAATATGTTTCAGGATAACCCGCTGCTCGCGCAGCTAAAACAGCAACTGCATTCCCAGACTCCACGCGTTGAAGGCGTGGTAAAAGGTACTGAAAAAGGCTTTGGCTTCCTCGAAGTCGACTCCCAGAAAAGCTACTTTATTCCGCCGCCGCAGATGAAAAAAGTGATGCACGGCGACCGGGTCAGCGCAGTGATCCATTCGGATAAAGACCGGGAGTCCGCGGAGCCAGAAGAGCTTATCGAGCCGTTTCTCACCCGCTTCGTTGGCCGCGTCCAGCGTAAAGACGACCGCCTGTCCATCGTACCGGACCATCCTCTGTTAAAAGACGCGATTCAGTGTCGGGCTGACCGTAACGTTACGCATGATTTCCAGAACGGCGACTGGGCCGTGGCGGAAATGAAACGCCACCCTCTGAAAGGCGACCGCGGCTTCTACGCCGAGCTGACCCAGTACATTACCTTCGGCGACGATCATCTCGCACCGTGGTGGGTCACCCTTTCCCGTCATAATCTTGAGCGTGAAGCGCCGGACGGCGCGGCGACCGAGATGCTGGACGATGGACTGGTGCGTGAAGATTTGACCGCGCTTAACTTTGTCACTATCGACAGCGCCAGCACCGAAGATATGGACGATGCGCTGTATGTCCAAGAACTGGCAGACGGCAGGCTTCAGCTGACCGTTGCCATCGCCGATCCGACCGCGTGGATAGCCGAAGGCAGCATGCTGGACAATATCGCCAAAGTGCGTGCGTTCACCAATTACCTGCCGGGTTTTAATATTCCGATGCTGCCGCGTGAGCTGTCAGACGACCTCTGCTCTCTGCGCGCCAACGTCACCCGCCCCGTCGTCGCCTGCCGCATGACGATCGAACAGGATGGCGCTATTGCCAGCGACATTCACTTCTTTGCCGCCACCATCGAGTCGAAGGCCAAACTGGTTTATGACGAAGTGTCCGACTGGCTGGAAGGCAAAGGCGAATGGCAGCCGCAGAATGACGAAATAGCCCAACAAATTCGCCTGCTGCAGCGTATCTGCTTAAGCCGCGGCGAATGGCGCCACAACCATGCGCTGGTCTTTAAGGACCGCCCTGACTACCGCTTCGTGCTGGGTGAGAAAGGCGAAGTGCTGGATATCGTCTCTGAGCCACGCCGTATCGCTAACCGCATCGTTGAAGAAGCGATGATTGCCGCGAACGTCTGCGCCGCCGTTGTGCTGCGCGACAGGCTCGGCTTCGGTATTTACAATGTGCATACCGGCTTCGATCCGGCCAACACCGAGCAGCTGGCAACCATGCTGGCAGGGCACGGTCTGACCGTCGACGCGCAGGAAGTACTCACGCTGGACGGCTTCTGCAAGCTGCGCCGCGAGCTGGACGCCCAGCCGACAGGCTTCCTCGACAGCCGCATCCGCCGCTACCAGTCCTTCGCTGAAATCAGCACCGAGCCTGGCCCGCACTTCGGCCTTGGCCTGGAAGCCTATGCGACCTGGACCTCACCGATCCGTAAATACGGCGACATGATTAACCACCGCCTGCTAAAGGCGATTATCAAAGGTGAAACCATCGACCGCCCTGCCGCTGAAGCCACCGTCCAGATGGCCGAGCGTCGCCGCCTGAACCGTATGGCCGAGCGCGACGTTGGCGACTGGCTGTACGCCCGCTTCCTGAAGGACAAGGCTGGCACGGACACCCGTTTCGCCGCCGAAATCATTGATGTCAGCCGCGGCGGTATGCGCGTGCGCCTGGTGGACAACGGGGCCGTGGCATTTATTCCTGCCCCGTTCATACACGCCGTGCGTGATGAAATGGTTTGCAGCCAGGAGCAGGGTACCGTCCAGATCAAAGGCGAAGTGGCTTTCAAAGTGACTGACGTTATCGACGTAACCATCGCCGAAGTGCGCATGGAAACCCGCAGCGTGATCGCCCGTCCCGCCGTTTAGTTTTTCATAACGACGCACAAAGGCTGAATGAATATTCAGCCTTTTTCTTTTCTGACGCCCTCGCCTCCCTTTATTTCATGCTCAAAAAGCCGCTGTTTTTTTATCCGACATTGAATATATCATTGCTTTAATTATAATTTCACCTGTAAATTAATAAGCTATTATCGGTGCTTTTTATCACCCTCACGCCCACATGACGCCAGAAAATATGCACCTTCGTACTATTTTTCTGACGGTTAACGCAATTCTCATTTTTTTAACGGCTATCGCACGCCTGACATTGGCTATATGTTGCTAATATAAATACTAAACTGACGCGCCATGCATCTGTTCAGGAGAAAGCATGAAAGACGAGATGGAGCAGAACCTGCTTTACCGTTATTTAGGGACAACCAGTCCATACTGGCGATTGCTTCTGGACAGCAATGCTCTGCAACTTGCCGCTCATGAACAAGCCGATACCAGCCAGGTTGTGGCGTTGACACCGGAGCAGGCAGATGATATTCGCCGCATGACCGTCATCACCTCAAGCATCACCATGTCCATCTCACTGTTCGGTGCTGAAGTGCCCGTCCACCTTGTAGGGCGGAAGGTCTCAAAGCGTGAATGGGCGGGCACGGCCTCCGCCTGGCACGACACCCCTTCCGTCGCCCGCGACCTGGCCCAGGGCCTCTCTTTCGCAGAGCAGGTTGTTTCCGAAGCTAACTCAGTTATCGTCATTCTGGACCGCCAGGGCAATATCCAGCGCTTTAATCGCCTCAGCGAAGAGTACACCGGGCTGAAAGAGCAGGAGGTTATCGGCCAGAACGTGTTTAAGCTGTTTATGAGCCGCAGCGAAGCCGCCGCCTCGAGGCGCAATATCAGCGGCTTTTTCCGCAATGGTAACTCCTACGAAGTGGAGCGCTGGATCAAAACCCGCAAGGGCCAGCGGCTATTTCTCTTCCGCAATAAATTCGTGCACAGCGGCAGCGGCAAAAACGAAATCTATCTGATTTGTTCCGGCACCGACATTACCGAAGAACGCCGGGCTCAGGAACGTCTGCGCGTGCTGGCCAACACGGATACAATCACCGGCCTGCCCAACAGAAATGCCATTCACGATTTGATCAGCTCCGCGATAGAAAACCGCGGCGCGGGCCAGGTAGGCGTTGTCTATCTGGATCTCGATAACTTTAAGAAAGTGAACGATGCCTACGGCCATATGTTTGGCGATCAGCTTCTGCAGGCCGTATCGCTGGCAATATTAAGCTGCCTTGAAGAAGGGCAGGTACTGGCAAGACTGGGGGGCGATGAGTTTATCGTGCTGGCGTCCGACACATCCCAGGCAACGCTTGAGGCGATGTCCTCGCGCATTCTTACGCGACTCAAAACCCCCTTCCGCATCGGCCTGATTGAGGTCTATACCGGCTGTTCGCTGGGCATTTCTCTTGCTCCGCAGCACGGTGATGATCGCGAAAGCCTGATCCGAAATGCCGATACGGCAATGTATACGGCGAAAGAGAGCGGACGCGGTAAATTCTGCGTCTTTTCGCCGGATATGAACCAGCGCGTCTTTGAGTATCTCTGGCTGGACACCAATCTGCGTAAGGCGCTGGAAAAAGACCAGCTCGTTATTCACTACCAGCCAAAAATGACCTGGCGTGGGGAAGTCCGCAGCCTTGAGGCGCTCGTACGCTGGCAGTCCCCAGAGCGCGGTTTGATTCCCCCGCTCGACTTTATTTCCTACGCCGAGGAGTCCGGCCTGATTGTGCCGCTGGGCCGCTGGGTAATGCTGAGCGTGGTGCAACAGGTCGCAAAGTGGCGTGACAAAGGCATTAACCTGCGCGTGGCGGTGAACGTCTCCGCCCGCCAGCTGGCTGACCAGACCATATTCAGCGATCTGAAGCAGGCGCTGAAGGATCTGAATTTTGAATACTGCCCGATAGACGTAGAGCTGACGGAGAGTTGCCTGATTGAAAACGAGGAGCTGGCGCTGTCGGTGATCCAGCAGTTCAGCAAACTCGGCGCGCAGGTTCACCTGGACGACTTCGGTACCGGTTACTCCTCCCTTTCGCAGCTCGCCCGCTTCCCGATTGACGCGATCAAACTCGACCAGGCATTTGTGCGGGATATTCACAAGCAGTCCGTTTCGCAGTCGCTGGTTCGTGCCATCGTTGCCGTGGCCCAGGCGCTGAATCTTCAGGTGATTGCCGAAGGCGTGGAGAGCCAAAAAGAAGATTCGTTCCTGACGAAAAACGGCGTCAACGAACGGCAGGGTTATCTCTTTGCTAAGCCAATGCCCGCCGCCGCCTTTGAACGCTGGTTTAAACGTTATCAGGCGCGGACGGCACGCTGACTCTTTGAACGGTAGAGGATCCCTGCAGCTTAGCCCGGCAATTTATTATTAAACAATTCCAGGCTTGTCATACGTAGCCTATAGGTCAATATATCTGGAGAAATTGTTATTTACCCTTCGCCAGCGCCGCTGGCGTTCCCCTGTATTTACCTTCAGAATGGGCGCAACGATGATAAAGAAGCTCAGGCATAAAGGCTTTCATACTTACGTAAAAGATGGCGATCGCAAGTTCATTGAAATATTTGATGACATATTGACATGCAATTTAAAATCCATCAGCGTTACCAAAGTATTCAAAAGTGAGTCGCATACCCACGTTTCACTTTTGAATACTCAACACGGCCCGTACGTCATGAAAATTTACGCGCCGGGAACTAAACTGATAGAACGCTTCATAAAATCTCTGTTTACGGCAAGTTATAACGTCAATCTTATCAAAAAAATCGACTATGCCCGAAACTGTGGGTTTCATTTTCCTAACGACTTTTTTTTACTGGCAGAGCGACGCTTTATTAACTTTGCCAAAGTTTCCATAATGCTGTTTGAGTATATTCCGGGCAAAGAATTGTCGAAACTCCCGGTTATTACCCGTGATATGAAGAACGAACTAAAGACTGCAGTTCAGAAGATGCATGAGTTGGAAATTATCTCAGGTGACGCGCACAAAGATAATTTTATCATGAGTGACGAAGGTATTAGAATTATCGACCTGTGTGGCAAACCGTATAATAAAAAGCGCGCCGTCGAAGATAATTTAACCATGAATCTGAGAATAGGCGTCCCGTTTGAAGCTACGGGAATATGGCAGAAAGTGATAGTGGCAAAAAAGATGCGCCGCGATAATAAACTGAAAGTTCGAAAAGGCAACCCTGAAATAAATCAGGTAGCCTGAGGAATACGCCGCAGGTAAAAAAACGGCGTCAAAAAATGGCAAGGATTATTTTGTTAACGGGGCATGACCAACTACCGCCTTCGCACGTTGATAAAACCATACCACACCCCATATAAACAACGCGTTAACAAAAGCAGCCCCGATAAAGATTAAAATACCCATAAAATCATCCCAAGCTTCATTCGTGAGATCGACTTTATAATATATCGCAACATCCAACAAAACACCTTCGGGTATAATTAGATAACCAATCAGGACGAAAAGGAAATATGAAATAAAAAAACCAACCAGAATATAACAAATTGAAAAGGCTTCATCAATATACCTGTATTGTGCCATATGCTCTAAGCGATGGAGTGGCCATGAACGGGGCCAAATTTAATAGCGCTTCGCGTAATAATAGATAATCTGATTTACGGGTAAGGTAATGCAGCCCTTACTGATTCCCTGATAACCGGCCGGATGAAGTCGAAAATTTCTATACTGTGTTCACGACCAGCGACATCAACTGCGCCTTTAATATCAGCACCACCATCATCTTTGAGCCAAAGGTAAGCGGGCATAGCCATTTTAAACCTCTTATATATGAGCTGAGCTTCAATATTAACACTATTAACTAATTATAAAAATGTAATTATTATTATTTATTTGAGTGATGTGACGACCAATAATATTGGGCGCATGAATAACACTGCATCAAATAATACGCATCGGTATTCATTATAATAAGACGCCGCAGTTAAGAAACGGCGTCAAGAACGGCAGGCCCGTAGCCGTATTACTTACTTTTGTAGAGGCTAGCTTGCTTTACGCAGGGCGGTCGAGGTATGGCGATTTTGCAGCTGCACCAGCCTTTCCATATAGGCAATATCCTTCGGCTGCAGGCAGAACGCTGCATCTACCCAATCTTCCGTAATATCCATCAGTTCTGCCCTTGGCAGCTGGAGGACGCGCTGACGAGCACGGAGCATGGCTCGCACGCCGTTCAGCTTGGGCTGCAGCGTATCGATAAAGGTACGGGTTGCCACGTAGCCCTGGTCAGGTTCAAACAATACATCGACTAAACCGTACTGTTCGTACCATTCCGCAGTATGGGACTCCCCTTTATAGATAAGATCTTCCGCGAGCTTCATGCCGGAGCGCCTGGCCACCAGCGAATAGCCGCCCATCCCTGGGAAGAGATTGAAGGCAATTTCCGGGAAGCCCAGCCGCGCATCGCGCTGTGCCAGAATAAAATGATGCGCAAGCGCCGCTTCAAAGCCGCCGCCCAGAGCGCTGCCTTCGACCATCGCCAGGCTTATCGCGCCGGTATCAAAACCGCGTGAGGCGGCATGAACGCAATCGACACAGGCGCGAGCATACGCCCGCAAAGCTTCACGCCGCCCCTGCCGTATGGTCTCGACGAAAAAGCCCAGGTCGCCGCCGGTATTGTACATCCCCTGGACCAGCGAGCCGGTAACCCAAAAGTCCACCTCAAATCCCGACTGCTGGACCAGATAGCTAAGGTTCATGATCTCTTCGATCAGGACGTGGTTAAAGCACGGCCGCGGCTGCGCCCGCAGCATCATCCACACCGTGCGGCGCTCTTCTTCGTAATAACCCGACAGCTGAGTAAAACGTGCAGTATCGGTAAACAATTTGCAGGTTGGTTGGTTTAGTACTGTCATCTTTTAATCCTGGGTTTCAGGGTGGGAGAACGATCTAAGGAGCCTTAGATCGCGTTGCAAAGCAGTCAATTACCGCCGTGCATGGGCAAACAATAGTTTCTGTTTGTCCCGCTTTGCGGTTATTTTTCTACCGCCATTACTTTCCCACGACTTATCGGACCAGATGACCAAACCGAAAGATTATTTATCTATGTATCAGGATCGAAGCCCAAAAAAACGCCCATCGGAATGGGCGTTTCAGACTGATGACAAACCTACAGCGAACGAATTTCGCAAAGATCTCACCGAATAGATAACAAGGAAAATCAATTCATTGATTTTCGCCTGCTTACCACAAAGAAGGAAAAACCACGCTTTTTCCTTCTTTGTCAGTAATCGAACGCCCATCGGAATGGGCGTTCGTGTGTACTTTTTAGCTTAGGGATGCGTTAGCCTTTGGCTTTTCCCGGCAGGGTTTTCATCAGTTCGTCCGGGCTGATGGTCGCCACGATGCTGCCGGGGAGCGGCATCTTAAGAATATGATTTTTCATCTTGCCGATGACGTGCATCTCGCACGGACGGCAGTCGAACTTCAGCGTCAGCACCTCGTCGCCGTGGACCAGCTGCATTGGGGTAGCGCGCCAGCTCTTGATATTGCCTTTCGCCTGCTTCGGGCAGAGGTTAAACGCAAAGCGCAGGCAGTGTTTGGTGATCATTACCGGCACTTCGCCCTTCTCTTCGTGGGCTTCATACGCGGCATCAATAAGCTTCACGCCATAGCGCTGATAAAACTCGCGCGCTTTGTGGTTGTAGACGTTAGCAAGAAACGTCAGGTGCTCTTCAGGATATACCGGCGCAGGTACCGAAACCGCTTTGCGGGAGCCGCGCTGATACTGCGCTAAACGCGCTTCAGTCAGCGCATCGACCGCATCACGGCGAAGCTGGTTTAGCAGGCTGTTCGGGACAAAGTACGGCTCAGGCAAGGTGATGTTGACCTGGCGCGCGGAGTACATGGTCTGCCCGAGCTTAGTCAGACCGTCGCGCAGATTGTCATAGGCTTTTTGCGGGTTGTTCGCGGCTTCAAACTGCCCCTCAAGCGTTTTCGTTATACTCACGCCCTCTTCGCTGGTCAGCGTCAGTACCAGCTGCTCCTGCCAGCCGCTCAGCTCCATATCCACCGCCACTCGCCTTTCGCTGGAGGTTTTCAGCAGCGCCTGCTGCCAGTTATGGTCGAGGTTGCGGTTCAGCGGATGGTGTGAGCGCAGATTTTTCAGCGTCTCCGGCATTTCATTCGGCCAGACGCGATACTGATTTTTACCCGTTTTCTCGACGGTGTTCGCGCGGAAGCCAACGATTTCACGTTTGATCAGCACGTTCAGACCGTCGCCGTTGGTTAGTTCATCCTTAACGGCAACGTCCAGATGATCTTTGCCAACCTTCAGCACTTCACCCACCTGCAGGCCGATGAATTTCGGGGAGTCAAAGGCGCCAATGTCGATTTTACGTTCATTCACGAAGTAGTCGGTGCTGCCACGGTGGAACGTTTTATCCGGGGACGGAATAAAGAAGTGGGACGTGCGGCCCGAAGAGGCGCGAACCAGGTCGGTACGGCTCTCCATCAGCTCATCAAGCAGCTGACGATAATAAGAGGTAATGTTTTTCACATAGCTCATATCTTTGTAACGCCCTTCAATCTTGAAGGAGCGTACACCCGCCTCTACCAGCGCCGCAAGGTTGGCGCTCTGGTCGTTATCTTTCATCGACAGGAGATGTTTTTCAAAGGCGACCACGCGGCCCTGATCATCTTTCAAAGTGTAAGGCAGGCGGCAGGCCTGCGAGCAGTCGCCACGGTTTGCGCTGCGGCCCGTCTGGGCGTGTGAAATATTGCACTGCCCGGAATAGGCCACGCAGAGCGCACCGTGAATAAAGAATTCGATGGTCGCATCAACGTTCTGGTGAATGGCGCGGATCTGGTCCAGGTTCAGCTCGCGGGCCAGAACAATCTGCGAGAAGCCAACGTCAGACAGAAACTTGGCTTTTTCTACGCTGCGGATGTCACACTGCGTGCTGGCGTGAATTTCAATGGGCGGCAGGTCCATTTCCATTACGCCCATGTCCTGCACGATTAGCGCATCGACGCCCACCTGATAAAGATCGTGGATCATCAGGCGCGCCGGTTCCAGCTCATTATCATGGAGAATGGTGTTCAGCGTGACGAAGATTTTCGCGCCGTAGCGATGGGCAAACGGCACCAGTTCGGCCAGGTCGCGCAGGCTGTTGCCCGCGTTGTGGCGCGCGCCAAAACCAGGGCCGCCGATGTAAACCGCATCTGCGCCATGCAGAATAGCTTCACGGGCAATGTCGGCGTCGCGGGCGGGGCTGAGTAATTCAAGATGATTTGCGTGCAGGCGCATATTGTTCATTTTCTGTCTGATGGCGAAAGGCGGCTATTGTAGTCAGAAAGACGCCTTAAAAACAGGGGATGTTTAGCCGATATCCCTCATCGCGCGGACGGCGATGCCGGGTAATGAATCAACGAATAAAACTGCACGCGATCGGTGCTGCTGTTGCGATAACCGTGTGCTTCATCCCCGGCGAAGCGGATCCCTTCACCGGCCGCGAGCGTTCGCCACTGCCCCTGAATCTGCATATCCAGTGCGCCGTTGATAACCGTGACGTGCTCTACCACGCCAACGTCATGCGGGGAGGATTCGCTTAGCGCGCCGGGTGCAAGGGAGATAGCGAACCAGTCGAAGCGTAGCTGTTCGTCGTAGGGAAACAGCGGTACCACCACCATGTCGCTGTTCTGGGGATCGAAAACCGCGCGTTCAGGCGGTTCGCTGGTCTGTAAAAAGACCGAAAACGGCACGTTAAAGCCGGTGGCTATCTTCCACAGCGTCGCCACCGTTGGGCTGGATTCGTTTCGCTCAATCTGTCCGAGCATCGCTTTTGACACGCCCGTCTTTTCCGCTGCGAGCGCCAGGCTCCAGCCCCGCGTCTGGCGAAGCGTTTTCAGGGTGGCGCTCAAATGGGCGGTGATATCCATTATGTTCTCCTTATTCACGGAGGGAGTATAGCCGCTTGTACGCTATAACGCACGGCGCTATACTCGACGGACGCTATAACGCACGGGAGAGCATCATGCGGTTACCCTCAATTCCCCTTCCTGCTTTACTTGCCGGCTTTGTGGCGGTGCTGGTGGGCTATGCAAGTTCAGCGGCCATCATCTGGCAGGCGGCTGATGCGGCGGGCGCAGACAGCGCGCAGATTGCCGGCTGGCTGACCATGCTGGGCCTGGGGATGGGCATAAGCACGCTGATTCTTACGCTGTGGTATCGCGCACCGATCCTTACCGCGTGGTCTACGCCTGGCGCCGCTTTGCTGGCTACCAGCCTGCACGGAAGCACCCTTAACGAAGCCGTTGGCGTCTTTATATTTTCTTCCGCGCTCATCCTGATATGCGGTGCCACCGGTCTGTTCGCCCGCCTGATGCGCCTCATCCCCCCAACGCTTTCCGCCGCCATGCTGGCCGGAATACTGCTGCGCTTCGGGCTGGATACCTTTACGTCGTTACAGGGTCACTTTTTGCTGTGCGGCACGATGCTGCTCAGCTGGCTGGTAGCAAAGCTGCTTGCCCCGCGCTATGCGGTAGTGGTTGCGATGATCGCGGGCTTAGTTATTTGCCTGGTCACAGGAGAATTCAGCACGGACAGCGTGCCGATGGGTGTGGTTTTACCGGAGTTCACCGCTCCCCACTTTTCGCTCTCCAGCCTATTGGGAATTGGCGTGCCCTTTTTCCTTGTCACTATGGCTTCGCAAAACGCACCGGGCGTGGCGACGTTAAAAGCTTCGGGCTACGATGTGCCCGTCTCTCCGCTGATGGTCGTTACCGCGCTGATAGCACTTGTGCTGGCCCCGTTTGGCGTATTCTCGATTTGTATCGCGGCGATTACCGCCGCAATTTGCCAGAGCAAAGAAGCCCATCCCGATCCTGACAAAAGATGGCTGGCCGCCGCCGCTGCGGGGGTATTCTATCTGCTGGCGGGTATTTTTGGCGGTTCGATATCATCGCTGCTGACCGCCCTGCCGGTGGCCTGGATCCATACGCTTGCCGGGCTGGCCCTGCTGAGCACCATTGCAGGAAGCCTGCATCAGGCGCTTAACAACGAGCGGGAGCGTGACGCCGCCGTTATCACTTTTCTGGTGACCGCGTCCGGACTCACGCTTGCAGGAGTGGGTTCAGCCTTCTGGGGGTTGCTGGCGGGTGGAATTTGTTACTGCGTGCTACTTGCCCGCAGAGCGTAGCTGCGAAGGCGTGACGCCCAGCATTGATTTAAAGCGGTTGCTGAAGTGGCTACCCGCAGGCCATCGCGATTTCAGTCAGGGATAGCGAGCTGTGGCGCACCAGCGTTTCGGCCCGAACCATGCGGCGCTGCATGACGTACTGATGCGGAGCCTGCCGGGTGGATTGTTTGAACATTCTCGCGAAGTGAAACTCGCTCAGCCCCGCCTCCAGCGCCAGTTCGGCAAGGGTCAGCGGCCCCGTCAGGCAGGCTGCCTTAATAAGCAAAGATGTACGCATGAATATTCCCTGTAATAGCATGTAACCGGCGCTGTTATAGCAAATGAAAAGCACACAAACTATGTAGCCGTCTTGTTTTGTCACAAATGGAGATTTTTAAGCGATCATTAAGCACCACAAGCTAAGTGGGAGAGTGAAATTTAATCGGTTAATGCGGATTAATTCTTCTTTATTCGCCTAATGCTACGGCTGATTTCGTATATCAGCATGCTTAAGATTATTAGCAGAGGTAACTTTGTGGATGATTCATAGCGAAGGGAAGCAGCCACAATGCGGAAAACCATGATAAACCACACTTTTACATTGGCTTACGGTGATTCAAAAAATCGCAGCCCATTAATATCCGCAAACAAAAACTAACATCATGGGCATTGTTTTTTAAGAATTTCGTCCTAAGTGAATTCTTAATCTTCCTTATCAAAGTGTATTCTTTCACAGATCAAATCAATAATAAGCAGCGTGCCGTAATAACTATCCGTTAACGGAAGGACGATGTCGCTCTTCGCAATAATCGGACTTTGCAAGCTGGCAATCACAATAACCGCCGCGCCATTAAGGCGGGCCTGATAAGCAGCAGCCATTAATGCTGGTTCGGGAATGTTTCCTGCAACGATAACCAGCGCCTGCCCCGCGCGCAGCATCGATGCGGTAATGCTCATCAGCGCTGGGTCAAGGCAGAGGCTGGCGGGAAGGCTTTGCGTTAACAGGCGGTATTGCAGAAGGCTGGCAAAGGGAGTATCCGCAGCACCTGCACTAAAAATATGTACGCCGCTGGCGCGTTGTAATGCTGTCACGGCCTGCTGCAGCGTAGCTGGGGACAGCTCGCCCAGCTGGGTGCCAAGTGAACCGGTAACGCCCTGGAGCTTGTTCCGCCAGAGCTGCGGCAGCCCCCCGGCCGGTGCAGGCTGGCTGGACTGGGCCAGCTTCATGCGCAGATCGCGGATATCGTCGCAGCCCGAGGCCCGGGCAAAGCGCGTGATGGTTGCCGGGCTGACGCCCGCCGCGCTGGCAAGCTGGTCAATCGTCGCCGAGCAGGCAAAAGCCACGTCGTCCAGAATAGTTTGCGCTACCCGCGCTTCCTGCTGGCTAAAGTCTCCCAGCCGGCTGCGGATGCGGGCCAGAATGTCGCCTGCGCCTTCTTTCCCCGTCGAGTGTGTAAACCGCGCCAGAATATCGCTGCTGACGCCCGCTTTCGCCGCGAGCTGCTGCAGCGCGCCGGGTTCTACCCATGCCGCATCCCCCAGAATCCCCGACGGCGACGGCAGCGGACTGCCGCTGATGTCCTGCTGCTGATGGCGCACCCGACCGAGAAAATCATTGATGTCACGACAGCCGATGCTGCGGGCAAAGTTGTGCAGCGTCGCCGAGCTGACGCCTGCCCGGGCGGCTAACTCTTCCATTGTTGATTCAGGCACCTGAGAAAAATTCTCGAGGAAGAACCGCGCGAGGCGGGACTCCTGGGCAGGCAGACCTGATAACCCACTTACCAGCTGGTAAACAATATCCATGAGGGTCAGTTCCTTACGTTGGCGACGGCGGGACGATGAAATCATCATAGATCATTGAAATTATTTTTCAATTTTTACCGAGCAGGGCCGCAGAACTTTTCAGCTATTACGCAAAGGTTTGCTGATTTAGTTATTCAGATCACATAACTGTGCCTGACATCCAGGCTCCGCGCGATAATCCAACGGCGATCACACTCATGAAAATAATTTTCATGCATGCTGCGCAAAACCGCTAATGTATGAAATATGTTTTCAAAAGCCGCAGGAGTTGTAATGAAAAAGATCGTATTGTGCTGTGCCGCAGGCATGTCCACCAGCATGCTGGTTCAGAAAATGAAAAACGAAGCGGCAAAGCGTGCGCTGGACGTTGCTATCGATGCTTACCCGGTCGCGGAAATTGAGAGCGAGCTAAAACATGCGGATGTCGTGCTGCTTGGCCCGCAGGTACAGTTTGAACTGCAAAGGCTGACGGAGCTTGCAGGCCCGCTCGGCAAGCCCGTCGCGGTTATCGATATGATGGATTACGGCACCATGCGCGGTGACCGCGTTCTGGATAAAGCCCTCGCCATGATGGAGGCTCTTCCCTCAGGCCAGTGAATTAGAGGAAACACGAGTATCACGATTCAAAACTAACGGAGGCAACGATGAAAATTACCGTTGTTGGCGGGGGCAGTAGCTATACCCCGGAACTGATTGAAGGTCTGATTGCGCGCCACGCTTCCCTGCCGATTACGGAACTGGCGCTGGTGGATGTGGAAGCTGGCCGCCGGAAAGTGGAGATTATTTCCGCCCTTGCCCGCCGCATGCTGGATCGCAACGGACTTGAGGCCGTAAAAGTCTCGGTACATTTCGATGCAGACCGCGCCATTGCAGGCTCAAGCTTCGTCTTAACCCAGCTTCGTGTTGGACAGCTACCGGCCCGCGCTGCCGACGAACGCCTTGGCTTAAGCCATAAGCTGCTCGGCCAGGAAACCACGGGCGTCGGCGGCTTTGCAAAAGCCCTGCGTACCATTCCGGTGATGCTGGACATTGCCCGCCGTGTAGAACGCCTGGCTCCGGACGCCTGGATCATCAACTTTACCAATCCGGCAGGCATCGTCACGGAAGTCGTTTCCCGCTACAGCAGGGCGAAAATCATCGGCCTGTGCAACGTGCCGGTGACCATGCACCATACGATAGCCGATATGTTAAAACTCCCCCATAACGAGGTTTCCCTGCGCTTTGCTGGCCTGAACCATATGGTCTGGGTACATAAGGTGCTTGCCGCCGGGCATGACGCAACCGATGAAGTTATAGAGATGCTGTGCGACGGCGAACAGCTCTCAATGAATAACATTAAGGCGACTCCATGGCCCGCGGACATGCTGCGTGCGCTACGTGCCATTCCCTGCCCTTATCACCGCTATTTCTGGCAGACCCGCACCATGGTTGAAGATGAACTTAAGGATGCGGACACCAAAGGCACACGGGCCGAACAGGTGATGAAGGTCGAAGACGCTCTCTTCGCCCTCTATGCAGATCAAAATCTTGACCACAAGCCGGAAGAGCTGAGCCAGCGCGGCGGCTCTTTCTATTCCGAAGTTGCCGTTCAGCTGATTAACGCCCTGCACAATAACCTCGGCGTTGAGATGGTAGTCAATACTGCCAACAACGGGGCGATCCAGTGTTTGCCGGATGATGCCGTTATTGAAACCAACTGCCTGATTGACGCACTGGGCGCCCATCCCCTGGCGTTTGGCAAACTGCCGCCGCTGATGAACGGGCTGACCCAGCAGGTAAAAGATTTTGAACGGCTGACCATCGAGGCCGCCGTCCATGGCGATAAGCAAAAGGCGCTGCTGGCGCTGGTCGCCAACCCGCTGGTCAGCGATGTAAACCTTGCCTCCGCGCTGGTTGAAGAAGTCCTGAGTATTAACAAAGCGTGGCTGCCGCAGTTCGCCAGATAAGTGTTGTTCACCAAAACCAAATAACAATAATACCCGGTCGGCAGGCTCTGCCCCGGGCAGGGGGTGTCTGTGTCAGTGAGTAAATCCATTATCGAAAAATACGTGCTGCCGACCGCGTTAAAAATAGCCGGGCAAAAGCACGTGCTGTCCGTGCGTGACGGTATCATTCTGAACATGCCGTTTATGCTTATCGGCTCTTTCTTCCTGATTTTTGCCTACCTGCCGGTGCCGGGTTATGCCCAGATGATGACCGGCCTCTTTGGCCCAACCTGGCAGGAAAAGGTGCTCTACCCGGTAAAGGCGACTTACGACATCATGGCGATAATCTCCGCCTTTGGTATCGCCTACCGGCTGGCTGAAAAGTACCGCACCCTCGACCCGCTGACCGCGGGGGCCGTTTCGCTGGTGGCGTTCATCATGACCATTCCCCAGCACATCATGTTCACCCCTGCGGCAGGTGACGCCGCCGTGCTGGTGAAAGGCGTGATGCCGATGGGCCAGATAGGCAGCCAGGGGCTGTTTGTCGCTATCATCATCGCGCTGATGTCGACGGAGATTTACCGCTTTATTAACGACCGCAATCTGGTGATTCGCATGCCCGAGGGCGTGCCGCCAGCGGTGGCAAAATCGTTCCTTGCCCTGATCCCCGGCTTCTGCGTACTGGCCGTAGTACTGGCGCTGCGTCTGCTGGTGGAAGCCACGCCGTTTGGTGATATCAACACCATGATCACCGACCTGGTCGGTATTCCAATGAGCCACGTCGGCGGCTCGCTGCCGGGAATGATTGTCTCGGTGCTGCTGATCGGCATTCTGTGGATGCTGGGCCTGCACGGCGACACTATCGTGCTGGTATTTATCCGCCCGGTCTGGCTGAGCAACATGGCGGAAAACCTGGAAGCGTTTCAGAACGGTCTGCCGATCCCGCACATCATTACCCAGCAGTTCTATGACCTGTGGATCGCCCCCGGCGGCACGGGCGCGCTGTTAGGGTTGGTGATCTTTATGCTCATCCGCAGCCGCAGCGCGCAGATGAAGCAGCTGGGTAAAATCGCCGCGCCCGGCAGCCTGTTCAATATTAGCGAACCAATGGTGTTCGGCATTCCGATTGTCATGAACCCGTACCTGGTCGTGCCGTTTATTCTCACGCCGGTTGTTTTGGTTGTCGTCTCTTACGTTGCGATGACGACGGGCCTGGTGGCAAAACCGGCCGGTATTGCCCTACCGTTTACCACGCCGATTGTGGTCAGCGGCTATCTGGCAACCGGCGGGCATATTTCCGGCTCGGTGCTGCAGATTGTGAACCTGGGAATTTCGCTGGTGATGTATTACCCGTTTTTCCGCATCTGGGATAACCTGAAATTTCGTGAAGAGCAGGCCAGCCAGAAGTCTCAGCTGGCTGAGCTGCAGGGCGTTGCTGAACGCAGCCCGACCTGATGACAAATAAACCCTGCCGCGTAACTGCGGCAGGGTTTATTATCTTGTCTCATAACTATCAACTTCGAATGAACATTAAATTACCGTTCAGAGAATAACTTAGATCCGTCACGCCCGCTGAGAACGCCATTCTGGTCGGCGATGTCACACTGATTTTCCTCTGCACTGAATCTTTCAAATCTTGAGAATTTATAACGGGAAGCACAACCCCGGAGGACACATCCGTCACTGTTAAATAATAAGAAAGCTGGGGAGCAACAAAATAATAGTTATTATTAGGCGCGCCCTGCATCACTATTGCCGGCACAGCATCAATATACAGCGCCACGCACATAGTGAGTGAGTCAATGACGGTAAAACTAGTGTCGGTCACTATTACTAACTTAGCATTTATACCACTATCATAATAAGCCGCCCCTGAGACAAAATCGTTATTCTGATACTGCACTGGGAGGATGTTATTTCCCCCAGACGTGGATGGATAAAAAGGTGCCGTTAGCTGGCCTGAAACATAGCGGACGCCAATATCAACCGGCCGCGATGTTCTCCCCCATCCCAGTCCAAATGCCGTTGCATCCCAACAGAACAGCGCCGTCACCCCCGCCCCTATTGTTTTGACTTTCCAGACCAGGGAAAAATCTCCACCGCCAGATGCATCAGCCACAAAGATCGCCACGTTCTGCGGCGCACCGCTGCTGTTAGTGATATTCACAGAATACATCACATCGTGGCCTCCTTCTGTTTCGATGAACCAATCTGCCACGAATGACAGATTGGTTTTACTATAAATAACAGTTATTCAATCTTCATTGTGAATATTAGAGAGGCACGAAGCTTAATGTTTCGTCGAGTTTAAATTTCAATGAGGTTATGCCATCAGCAAAGGCGAATTGCGTCGGGCTGCTGACAAAGGTTCCTGAAACGGCAACCCCCTGCTTAGAGTCAGTGGTACAAATCCAGTAAGTGGGATGCGTATTAAACAAGAAATTCCCATTTGGCTTGCCCTGCATGGCAAATGCCGGCAGAGAGTTCATATAAACCGCAACGCTCATTGCCAGCGACTGTGGAACGGTAAACGTTGAGTCGGTGCTGACCAGCATACTGCCGCTGGGCACTTCCGGGTCGTGGTAAGCCGTCGGTGACGTCTGGAACTGACCGTTGACATAAGTCACCCCCATCTTATTGTTTCCGCTCGACGTTGTTGGATTCATGCTTTGAATTGGCCCGCCAGAACTCCACTGTACGCCCGGTGCAAGGGGCTGCTCCGTTGTCCCCCAGTTTAATGCCCAGTCTATGGACCAGTTATAGGTGTTAGTATTGCCATTATTAACGGTTTGCAGTAGCCACACTAGCGGCAACCCGCCGACAAGATTAGGGAAAGTTTGATAAATTGCAACATTCGCAGGTGCGCCACTGCTATTTAAAACAGAAATGGAATAGGAAGACATGATTGTATTTCCTCGCAGTATTGGTGAGCTATGGTAGTTAAAAACAAAAACCAAATGGATATGACAAAATGTTCCGGAACAATTTAATTATTACCCTAATTTCTGATTGTGCAAATGATTTCAATGGTAGTTTTTGAATATATTCATGTTAAATAAAGCACTACATTGATTGGTATTGAAAAAGTCATGCGAATATATTATCGCCTATTTTCAGTGTCCGTTTTATGAAATCACACTATGTACATATAAATAGTGAGTAATTTAACTTAAGGTGTTTTTTTATAAACGAAGCGACACTTCCTGAAAAAGATCCACTAATCAGATTAAAGTATGATATATCCATTATACCAAACGACATCCAGCTTACCATTGGCAGCCATCCACATGATTATTATGAAGAATAAAAATATCGTTTTTTGAATTGCTTTTTCCTCACCAATTAATTACTTTTAAACCTGTGGTCAGTTTTATTTTTATATTCTCCTGTTCATATTCTGACTGCACTCATTGACGTATACCAACCTGCCTCTATGAGGTTAATACCACCTCCAACTTTTAGGTGATAAAAATGTCTGATGCAATTGAAACTGTAACGTTATTTCAGGTAAGTCCAACAACTGATGCAGAAAACAACCGTGTCGGAATACCGCCCTCGCTGCTTGGCATCATCAAATTAGCCGCACTTCCCTCTTTTAGCATCACGGCAATAGTTGCCTTAGGTTCTGAAGTAAAACTGAGCGTTAAACCAACTTCCGTCACTAATGAATTCACATGGACTTATACGGGACCATTATCTGCGAGTGCCTTAAAAACTTATTTTAACTCTGGCAAAGAAGTTAAGGTCGAGTCCTGAGTCAGTTCTCTAATTTTCTTTTTTTAGCCATACCAGCACAGTGTTTTATTCGACGTAGCGAAAAAAAACTCTGGCGCTCACGCGTCAGGGCTTATGTATTGCGGATGATGCTCTCCGTCTTTCACTCACTTGAGGTATTCACCACACTCGTAGGTGACGAGTTTCGAGGCATTTTGTAACGTGGCTTTGAAACTTTGTTTGCTGACAGCTAAGTCGGCGTGACTTAAGCCGGCTTAGCCGTCATTTATCCATCGATCAGTTTTTACGTGCGAGCATAGTCGCAAAACGCAGTTTGATGCGGTTACCTTCGGCGTCGGTTCTGTGCAGCTCGCCCACGTCCTCGTTGTATTTAATCAGCTCCCACCCTTCGTAATAGTTGCTCAGTTCACCCGCCTTAAACGCAAACGGGAAGCCAACGTTGCAGGGATAATCTTCAGTGTCCATCGCGGCCACGATCAGATTGTAGCCGCCCGCCCTGGTGCAGCGCTGCATGTTGGCAATCAGGCCCGGGATGGTGTCTCGCTCAAGGAACATCATCACCACGGTAGAGAGAATAAAATCGTACTCGCCGTCAAACTTCAGCTCATTGAGATTCACAATATCGGTGACGATGTTTTGCAGCCCTTCCGTCTCAATGATTTGCGCGAGGTTATTGATGCTCATGGGATTTTTGTCCCAGGCGGTGACATCAAAACCTTTCAGATTCAGGTACAGGCTGTTACGCCCGCTGCCGCAGCCGAGATCGAGGGTTTTACCCGGCGGCACAATCGTGGCCGCGTTGAGCACTTCAGAATGGGTGGCGGTTAAACTGTATTTTTCGGTGTAGTAATTTTCTGGTTTCTTATCCATGACGGCTCCCTGGACATGCCAATTTCTCTGATTATTAAAATGCATCTGGAATGCATTTTATTCGATCCCCCTGCCGAACGCCACGCCGACAAATTTCCTGCTACGTTTTAAGCAGCGCTCTGTGGAGGATACGGATGAACAAATACCGGTTAACCGACGATTACCAGCTGCATACTTATCTGCAGGACGGTGAGAAACAGCAGGTCAAACTACGGCAGATTGTCGCGCTGCGGGATTTTGCCGATGTGAAACAAGGGCAAACCGGCGGCTGGGTTGAAAGCGAAATGAATCTGGCCCAGCAGGGTGATTGCTGGGTATATGACAATGATTGCCTGATCTTTGGCAGTTCCGATGTTCGCGATAAAGCACAGGTGCGCGGGGTGTCCACCCTTTGCCATCAGGCCCATGTCTACGGCAACGCCGTTATTCAGGATTCACTGATCAGCGGCGAATGTAACGTCTTCGGTAACGCCCGGATAAGCGATGGCAGCCAGATTATCGCCGTGCGTGGGCTAACGGCGGACCGCGACCAGCTGCTGCAAATCTATGACAACGCGCAGGTGACGGCCTCACGGGTTGTCCATCAGGCGCAAATCTATGGCGATGCGGTTGTTCGCTATGCGTTTGTCGAGCACCGCGCCGAGGTGTTCGGCCACGCGCTACTGGAGGGCAATGAGGAAAATAACGTCTGGATCTGCGACTGCGCCCGAATTTTTGACAACGCCCGTATTATTGCGGGCAGCGGTGAAGACCAGATCCCCACTATCCGCTACTCGTCCCAGGTCTATGGCAATGCGCTTATTGTAGGTGACTGCGTGCTGAAGCATCAGGTGCATATTTACGGTGATGCGACGCTAACAGGCGGCCCTCTGCAGCTGGATAACAAGGTTCAGGTCTACGGCAGCGCGAGAGTGACGGGTAACGTGCTGATTGAAAATAACGTGCAGATTTACGACCGGGCCGAGGTGGATGGCCTTGATGGCGAGCTTATCCATATTCGCGGCATCAAGGACATCGGCGGCGCCCAGCGGGTGACGCGTACGCCGTTCTATGGCGTTTTCTGACTACGCGATAATGCGGGCATAAATATTCTGATCGTGAAACTGCCCGTTGAGGTATTCAGCCTGCCGCAGGCAGCCTTCCAGCGTAAAGCCGCTGCGGCGAGCAACCCGATTGCTGGCCTCGTTTGCCACACGGCATTTAATAACGAAGCGGCGGATGGTGCCTTCTTTTGAATATTTTGCCACTACGGCTTCGATGGCCCTGGATATAATCCCCTGCCCCTGCATATCTTCATCCAGCCAGTAACCGATATAGGCCGTTTTGTTTGTCTGTTCGATGGCGTTAAACGAAAACACGCCGATCATCTCGTCGCGCCGATAAATCAGGAACATTTTCGCGCCACCGTGATGGTGCAGCATGTAATTGCCCTGCGCTGTTTTACGGATGTCCTCAACCGACGTGACGTACTGCGGCCAGTCCATCGCTTTTTGAAGCCAGGCCTGGTTGTGCATCACAAGGTCGAACAGCGCCTCCGCATACTTTTCATGTATAGATTTTAATACCAGCTTATCGCCGAAAATAATCTCTTCATCCTGCCAGTTTTCAGCCTCTTGCACCGCGAGCCTCCTTCTTCGTGTCTGTTTACTATAGTTAGCACAGGCATTAAAAAGGGGAAAGGTTATGTCTCGCGTCATTGCGGCAAACATGGTGCAAAAAGGGAGCCCTGCACCAGGTTAGTTCCCCACCGTTGCGCATTATCCTGCAAAAAACGCCAGAAACGTAAGTTTCACCGCCCGTCAAATCTGGTACAAAAGTTGCTACTTCATCAGGGTAACCATAAGGAGACCGAGATGAAAGCGATCGTAATAGGCGGCGGCATTGGCGGATTATCAGCAGCTATCGCGCTGAAACGGTGTGGTATCGCAACAGAAGTGTACGAGGCCGTGAAGGAGATTAAACCCGTTGGCGCGGCGATTTCCATCTGGCCTAACGGCGTGAAGTGCCTCAACTGGCTCGGTATGAAAGAACGGCTGCAGCAGCTTGGCGGGCCCATGGAATTTATGGCCTATCAGGAATATCTGCAGGGCCAGACCCTGACCCGCTTCAGCCTCGACCCGCTGATCAACAGCGTTGGCGAACGCCCCTATCCCGTCGCGCGGGCGGAGTTGCAGGATATGCTGCTCGATACCTATGGCCGCACAGACGTGCATTTTGGCAAGCGAGTGGCAAAGGTCGAAGAGTTTGACGGCGGCGTGCGGGCCATTTTCGAAGACGGGCACGTGGCCGAGGGCGACCTGCTGATTGCCGCAGACGGCACGCATTCCACCATCCGCCCCTATGTTCTGGGATTTGAGACGGAACGTCGTTACGCGGGCTATGTCAACTGGAACGGGCTGGTGGAGATTGACGAGTCAATCGCCCCCGCCAACCAGTGGACGACGTTTGTGGGCGAAGGCAAACGCGTCTCGCTGATGCCCGTCTCCGGCAATCGCTTTTATTTCTTTTTTGATGTTCCGCTGCCAAAAGGCCTGGCGGAAGATCGCGCAACGGTAAAAGAAGATCTTACCCGTTACTTCAGCGGCTGGGCGGATCCGGTGCAAAAACTGATTTCAGCGATCGATCCACAGACAACCAATCGCATAGAAATTCATGATATCGAACCATTTATGCATCTGGTACGCGGCAGAGTGGCTCTGCTTGGGGACTCAGGCCACAGCACCACTCCGGATATCGGTCAGGGCGGTTGCGCCGCGATGGAAGACGCCGTGGTGCTGGCAATAGCCCTGCAAACCAACTCCCTTGGCGTAGAAGATGCCCTGCTCCGTTACCAGGATAAACGTGCGTATCGGGTAAAAGATCTGGTGCTCAAAGCCCGCAAACGCTGCGATGTCACCCATGGTAAAGACATGGCCGTCACCCGCAGCTGGTACGAAGAGCTGAAAAGCGAAACGGGCGAGCGCGTACTGTCCGGCATGCGCGAAACGATTCTTGGTGGTCCTCTGGAGTAGTTATGCCGGTCACAAATAAACTGTAAGGTGGATAAGCGTAAGCGTTATCCACCCTGCATAAAAAACCCCGCATCATCAGCGGGGTTTGTTGTTTATCTCATCACGCGGTCATCCACGTAGTTACGCTTGTCTGGCGCTGGCGGGAAGTACTGGTACAGCCATGTTTCACTGATAGCATCCCCCTGACAGCGCAGGAACATGCGCATATCTACCGGCGCGGTAGAGTCATCCGTTGGGTACCAGTCGAACAGGATGCGGTAGCCGTCGAACGGCTCCACGTAGAGGATTTCTACCTGCTTCGCTTCACCGTTAGACAGCGTGATCACCGGCTCGATGCCCTTCGGCGCAGCGGCTTTCAGATCGCCCCCTACAAAGTCGATAGCGAAACGGCGGGACCATTTATCCGGGAAGTGTTCCCCTGGCGCCCAGCCTTCCGGGAAGCTGCCCATACCGGTACGGGTCGCGTAAACGCGCGCCAGCTCGGTGGTGACCGGCGGCAGGCCGCTCCAGTAAAGACGGTATTTAAATTCTAGCTCATCTCCGGCCTTCACGGGTTTTTCCGGCTGCCAGAAGCAGACGATGTTATCCAGCGTTTCGCCGGTCGTTGGGATCTCCATCAGGCAGACGCTGCCCTTGCCCCATTTATTTCGCGGTTCCACCCACAGGCTTGGACGCTTGTTATACCAGCCCATAATGTCCTGATAGCTGGCGAAGTCATGGTCCAGCTGCAGCAGCCCGAAGCCCTTCGGGTTTTTATCCTGGTAGGCATTAAACTGCAGCTTCTGCGGATTATTCAGCGGGCGGGCAATCCATTCGCCGTTGCCAAGCCACATCGCAAGGCGATCGGAGTCATGGATCTGCGGGTGGATAGTGTCACACGTGCGGCGTTCGTTGGTGCCGCAGGCAAACATGCTGGTCATCGGCGCGATGCCCAGCTGTTTGATATCTTCACGGGCGTAAAGGTGATTATCCACTTCCATCACCACGCGTTTCTCTTCGCAATTAATGATGAATTTATAGGCTCCGGTAACGCTTTTGCTGTCCATCAGCGCGTAAACCACGAAAGTGGTGTCGCTGGCCTTCGGCGTTTCAAACCAGAACGAGGTGAAGTCCGGGAACTCTTCCAGCTGGTCGGTGAAGGTATTTACCGCCAGGCCGCGCGCGGACAGGCCGTACTGGAAGGTGTTGTCAACGGCGCGGAAGTAGCTCGCCCCCAGGAAAGAGACCACGTCACGGCGGGCAATTTCTGGCGCTTTAAAAGCTTTGAACCCGGCGAAGCCGAGATCCATCTGCCCTTCCAGCTGCTTAGTGTCAACACCCGCGTCGTTGTAATTAAACAGCTGCGGACGGAAGTGAATTTCACGAGCCTGCTGCGTAGAAGAATCTACAGAAAACATGCGCACGCGACGCTTAAAGCCCATGCCGACGTGGAAGAACTGTACGTCCAGCTGGCGGTTATCCGTGCGGTTCCATAGCGAATGGCCTGCATCATACTGAATGGCGTTGTAAGCCTGCGGCGTCAGATTCGCCAGCGTGTCCGGTAACGGGCGCGGAGCACCGCCCCAGGGCTTTTTCGACAGGTCATGGGCCATTGCCTGCAGCACCGAGAAGTCAAACGCGGTGGTGCGTCCATCTGCGATGTCAGATTCCGCGGCGAAAACAGCGCGGGGGAAAAGTGAGGCAAGGGTCGGGGCGCCGCAGGCTGCGGCGAGAGCCATAGAGGCTTTGATAAAACGTCTGCGGTTCATGCCTGAGAAATCGTCCTTTTATGTCGATGTATTTCGCTCTGCCCGTGAGGCAGAACTACGGCAAATGTTGCAACCATTACGACCGCACACTCTAGACAAAATTCACTGTTAATCCAATCGTTGTCGTCCAGGATTCCCCTTAGGGACACAGTTTTTATAATAGAAGCAGAAAGGGATGAAAAAGAAGCAGCAGAAAAGAGGCTTCGAAGGGTGAAGCCTGCTGGCATTCACCCTGTGAAAGAAAGGAATTACTTCACGCTGACGTCGATACCCGGGAAGTATTTCTTCGCAAGCGTGGTTACCGTGCCGTTGGCTTTTACTTTTTCGATTGCGGCATCCAGCTGCTTCTTAGTTTCAGCATCGCCCTTACGCAGGCCGAAACCGATGCCGCTGCCCAGAATAGTGTCGTCGCTCACCGGCTTGCCGATAAAGCCAAAGCCTTTGCCCTGCGGCTTGCTGAGAAAACCGGCCTGGCCCGCGGCGGACATGACCAGCGACGCATCAATTCGCCCGTTGAGCAAGTCGCCCCACGCCATATTCTGGTCTTTATAGGAAACAACGGTCACGCCCTGCTTCTCCCAGTGCTCTTTCGCATAGGTTTCCTGAATAGAACCCTGCAGCACGCCGATTGTTTTTCCCTTCAGGCCCGCTGGCGTTGCTTCAATTGCGCTGCCGGTTTTACCCACCAGCTGGGAAGGAATGCGGTAGATTGGCTGGGTGAAGTCGATGCTTTTGCGGCGCTGTTCGGTGATGTTCATCGCCGAGTTGATGGCGTCGAACTTCTTCGACATCAGTCCCGGGATCAGCGCATCGAACGACGTTTCTACCCACGAACACTTCAGGTTCGCTGCTTTACAGACGGCGTTACCCAGATCGATATCAAACCCTTCCAGCTCGCCCGAAGAGTTACGGCTCTCAAAAGGGGGATATTCAGCTTCTACCCCGTAGCGCATTTCGGCAGCGGCCAGCGTAGAAAAAGTAGTTAACATCCCAACGGCTAAACCAAGCGCATGTAATTTTTTCATTGTGACCCCTGTTTAACGTGGCTTTAGCTGGCACAGCGCCTGCGCGCCTGCCCGTAAAGTGGCTTCATCTTTGGCGAATGACAGCCGTATGAGTTTATTGTCCGTGCCGTCGGCGTAAAACGCGGAGAGCGGTATCGTCGCCACGCCGTGTTCGGTAATTAAACGCTTCACCATGTCGCTGTCTGACTCGTCGCTGAAATGTTCGTAGCTCGCCAGCAGGAAGAACGATCCCGCGCTCGGCAGCAGCTTAAACGACGATCCGGCTAGCAACGTCTGCATTAAGTCGCGCTTGCGCTGGTAAAACGCCGCCAGCGAAAGATAGGTTTGCGGGTCCGCCATGTAGTCGGCAAAGGCGTATTGCATCGGGGTATCGGCGGAGAACATCAAAAACTGATGCACTTTGCAGATTTCGTCCATCAGCGCCGCAGGCGCCAGGCAGTACCCCACGCGCCAGCCGGTGACGTGGAAAGTCTTACCGAAAGACGAGACGATGACGCTGCGTTCCGCAAGCTGCGGATGCGTTGCCATACCGTGATGCCGCTTACCATCAAACACAATGTGTTCATACACTTCGTCAGACAGCACAACAATATCCGTGTTGAGGGTTACCGCTGCAAGCATTTCCAGATCGTGCGCGCTGAACACCTGCCCGCTCGGGTTGTGAGGCGTGTTGATGATAATCATGCGGGTACGAGACGTGATTGCGGCCTGCACTTCGTCCCAGTTGACGGTGAAATCAGGCAGCGCCAGCTTCAGCGCCACGGGTTTCGCGCCCTGTAAGCGAACGATGGGTGCATAGCTGTCGAACGACGGTTCAAAATAGATGACTTCGTCGCCCGGGTGCACCAGCCCGCTGATGGCGGAATACAACCCTTCACTGGCGCTGGCGGCGATCAGAATTTCATCGTTCACGTCATAACGCGCGCCGTAGAGCGTTTCTACCTTCTGGGCGATAAGCGTTTTCAGCGGCAACAGGCCCGTCATCGACGCGTACTGGTTGTGATTATCCAGCATGGCTTTGGTAACGCCGTCGACCAGCTTGCGGTCCGGGGCAAAGTTTGGCGCACCCTGGGAAAGGTTAATAGCGTTGTGCTGCGCGGAAAGCTGGCCGATAACGGTAAATATGGTGGTGCCCACGTCAGGCAATTTTGAACGATGTTGTACGGGGGTCTGCATGGTAAGGGCCGCTCCTGTCATGACTCGATTTGCATAACTATTCAATGGCGAGCTTGTCACGACAACCGAATTGTTGTCATAATAGCCATGCAAAAATTGCATGGCTCAACGGAGACTGGCATGGCCCGGCACAACGTTCCTCTGAATACGATTGATGCTTTTCTGGTCACGGCGCGGCACCTGAATCTTACCCGCGCGGCGAAAGAGCTCTGCCTTACCCAGGGCGCAGTCAGCCGTAAAATTGCCACGCTTGAAGAGTGGCTGGGTTTTACCGTGTTTGAACGCCATGCGCGCGGCCTGCACCTTACGCCTCAGGGCAGCGCTCTGCTTCCCGACCTTCAGGCCGCCTTTGAGAATCTGCTGGAGGTTGCCGATCGCGTCAGCCACAAGCCAGGCGTTATCCGTCTGAAAGCGCCGACCTGCGCCATGCGCTGGCTGGTGCCGAAAATAATCGAGCTGGAACAAAGCGCGCCTGAATTTCAGATTGCCCTGACCACCACGGTTGAGCACGGGGTCAATTTCAAAAACGAACCCTACGATGCGGCGATAGTTTTTGGCCCGCATGCCAGAGCGGGCAGGCTGTTATTCGAAGAGACACTCACCCCGGTTATCAGCCAGAGCTTGTTAAACAAAGTGGAGTTTACGCAGGACGCCCTGCAACGCTTTACGTTTTTGCACCCTACCCGCGACCGCACCGACTGGACGCTGTGGTTTGCGGACTCCCCCGCAGGCAGGACTCCCATGAGTAAAAATCAGCATTTCGATACCATGGATCTTGCCATCAGCGCCGCCATTCAGGGGTTTGGTATCGCCATTGCCGACGAAACGCTGGTGGCGGAAGATTTACGCATGGGTCGCCTGGTGCGGCCGTTCAGCCATAGCGTTAAGACTGGAGCCAGCTACCGTCTTTGCGTGCGTCCGGAAAACGAAAACACCCCCGGGCTGGCGGCGTTTTGCGAGAGCCTGCTTAATCTAAGCTGACGTGGTGTTTCATGACTCGTTTAAATAACTGCAGGCGGGTGCGCATAAACCGGTTGCTAATTTTAAACCCTGCGAGCTTATCCACGCCCAGCATCATTGTTCTGTCCCGGCCGCGAAGACAGGCTGGCCAGCGCAGAATACCGTCCAGGGAGTCACTTTGCGGCGTGACGCTGCGGGCAAATTCAGCCCAGTAATCGCAGATCCTTGCCGAGAAGGATAAATCATTTTCCGTCACATAATTGCATGCGGGCGGCGTGAGATGCAGGGTATCGAACACGTACGGCACTTCGTTACCGTGCCAGGTACCGTTAGCGTATGTCTCCCGTTCCGCCTCAGCGACGTAGTCAAAGTAATAGCGCCAGCAGGGCTGGCCGATACGCTGTTGGGCCTGCATCACTACAAAGCCCATGGTAGTAAATGCCATGTCCCTGCACACCTGCCGACCAAGCTCTACGTCGCCTTTTACCCCCGGATAAAGCAGTTTAATCAGCCCCAGGCCAAAACGTTTCTCGCGGCGCAGCAGATCGATTTGCCCGGCAAGGTCGATGCCGAAATAGCTCAGCACGCTGGCCTCGTCGCTGTTGCTGCCAATCATCACCGGCAACGGATGCTGCCTGCCGGCGAAGAACGTGTCCAGCATTGGCTCTGGCAACACGCGGTCGCCGCAAATGGGGGCCGGGCCAATATTCAGCGGCGCTTCCAGCGGCCAGAATGCCTCTGCGGGCAGCGCCCGCAGCTGCTCGGCGGTAGCGTTTTCAAGCCCGAAATGGCGCCCCAGCGCGATCCCCTTTTTTAGCGCCTTGTTGCGGTCCACGTCTGGCAGGGTATAGGCGCTTTGCACGATAGCCTTGTGAAACAGTCCGGCGGCAAGCGGCGAAGCCAGTAACGACAGTACGCTGCGGCCCCCGGCCGATTCGCCAAACAGCGTCACGTTATCGGCATCCCCTCCGAAGGCGGAGATGTTTTCCTGCACCCAGCGCAGCGCGGCTATCTGATCCATCAACGCGAAGTTATAGAGTGGCCCGTCGGGATCTTCCCCTTCCAGCGAAGGATGGGCTAAAAAACCGAGATGGCCGAGACGGTAATTTATGGAGACGAGGATGACGCCGCGCGATGCAAACCCGTCGCCGTCGTAGGGAGTCAAGCCGCCTGCGCCGATGGTATAACCTCCGCCGTGCAGCCAGACCATGACGGGTAATTTATTTCCCGCACAATCAGCAGGCTTCCAGATGTTCAGGTACAGGCAATCTTCAGAGAACTGACCCGGATCGCCCCCGCCGACGGCCTTGCAGTATTCGAGGCTTTGCCAGCAGGCAGGTGAAAACTGACCTGCGTCTCTTACGCCGTCCCATGCCTCTGGAGGATATGGCGCGCGCCAGCGGCGCTCACCGACGGGCGGTGCGGCGAAGGGGATGCCGCGAAAAACGGCAATATCCCCTTCCAGGGTTCCGGCAAGCTTGCCCTGCGCTGTCTCTGCCAGAGCTTCTCCGCTGCGGGCTTCAGGCTTTTCCATCTGCTGTTCCTTGTTAACGACACCCGAGCAGAGTAACGCGTTTAGAGCAGACCGCAACGCCGTTTACTGCGATCCTCCGCCTGCTGATAGAGTTCAAACTCATTGGCCACCGATGCGCCAAGCGCCTGTTCGAACGCCTCGCGGCTTGCCTGACCGTGGCTGCGGGCACCGTTTTCACCGCCGAGATTCGACTGGAAGATGCCCGCGGCGCTGACCGGCAAAAAGTCTTCGTAGGTAATAGGCTGGGCCACCAGCCAGCCGCGTTCAATCAGCAGCTGCGGATCGTCGCCGGGCCTGATGCTCTGGCGATGCATCTCTCCCGCGGGCGTTAACCGATAGCGGAAATAGGCCAGCGCCTGGCGGCGCAGGAGCGCATCGCTGTCCGGGAGGCGGCTGAACACCTCCTGTAAATGGTGCTGGTGGCTGAGGTTATCTTTGCCGTTGCCTGCGGCAAGCAGCAGCTCGTCATAAAGCGCGCGTCCCTTTGGCGTCAGCGCCACGCCGCGCTGTTCTATCTCCCCGAAGCGGGCGGTATGGGTACCGTGATGTTCCCCGGCAAACAGGATCGGCTCTTCAAGCGCTTTAAAGCTGGTCTGGCGCAGCAGGATGGGGAATTCACGGCGCGGTGGCCCTTCGATGATCGCTTTCGGCGAAATACCATATTCCGGCATCAAAGCCTGAACCCGGTCGATATCCAGCGTTCTTGGGGTGAGATGGTTGATATGGCAGCCCCGGAAACAGACGACGTCCGCAATCAGCCGGTGCTGATCGTGGAGCGCCTGATACGTCTGTGCGTCCACCGTCGCGTGGCTGTGCCAGCGGAAGGTTTCCAGCGCCTCGCGCACAAACTCGTCGGCCTGAGCTTCGCTCAGCCCGCCCTGCTTATCAAAGATATCGAGCAGCGCCCGGCAGCGCGGGGTAAAGATATCGCGTTTTGCGAGAATGGCCGCAGCCTTCTTCCGCAGCGCTTCGTTCTCGATCAGCTCCAGGCGCAGCAGCGAGGTAAATACACGGAACGGGTTGCAGGCAAGCGCCGTGTCGTCAACCGGGCGAAACGCGGTGGAATGCACCGGTACGCCAGCCTGCGACAGATCGTAATAGCCAACCGGCTGCATCCCCATGACGGCAAATAAGCGCCGTAAGGTCGCCAGCTCCTCCGCTTTTCCCACGCGAATAGCGCCGTGGCGCTCCACGTTCAGCCTCGCCAGCTCATCCGCATTCTCCAGCTGCTGGTGAAGCTGCGGGTCATTTTCCAGTACCGCCAGATTCACATCGGCGACAAGGTCTAACAGCGTGCCGTACTGCGGCACCTCTTGCTGGTACATCGCCGACATTGCGTGCGAAAATTTTTCCCGAATCTCATCAGCCGTGATGTTGTTCGCCATGATGTCGTGTCTCCAGTGGATATTGCTGAAAGAGTAGAGTCTGGGCGGCAAGTCAGGGCGAAGAATTTGCGTTTTGTGATCTGCTTTACAGCGCTGAGTATTTGGTAATGGTAACGGAATATTTCATAACCTGGGGTGATGTAAATGAGGCCATAAATTCACTTTAATTTAACATTTCATTAACTGAGACTGGCGCAGGCAAAGACGATAACCATAACGACCTTACTTACCCTACACCTGGAGCCAGCTATGTCCCGACTGTGGCAACCCCGCGAGCTTGTGCATCGCGACTATGATTCACATCCCCCGGCCTTCGCGCCGGGCTATAAAACCAGCGTGCTGCGTTCACCCCGCAACGCGCTCATCTCCCTGCAAAACTCGCTATCAGAAATTACCGGTCCGGTGTTCGGCGAGAAAGATCTAGGGCCGCTGGATAACGACCTTATTATGAATTACGCCAAAGACGGACTCCCGATTGGCGAGCGTATTATCGTACATGGCTACGTGCGCGACGGCTTTGGCCGCCCGATGAAAAACACCCTGGTGGAGGTCTGGCAGGCCAACGCTGGCGGTCGCTATCGCCACAAAAAAGACAAGTATCTCGCGCCCGTCGATCCAAATTTTGGCGGTTGCGGGCGCGTACTGACCGATGAGAATGGCTATTATTTTTTCAGAACGATTAAGCCCGGTCCGTATCCGTGGCGTAACCAGGCCAGCGACTGGCGGCCCTCGCATATCCACTTCTCGCTTTCCGGCGAGTCCTTTGGCCAGCGGCTGATCACCCAGATGTATTTCGAAGGCGATCCGCTGATCAAGCAGTGCCCGATTGTCAAAACCATCAATAACGACGATGCGATCCGCACGCTGATTGCCGAGCTGGATACCCATGCCGCCGTGCCGCTGGACAGCCTGGCGTACCGTTTCGATCTGGTTCTGCGCGGCCATCGCGCCACGCTGTTTGAAAACCGTACCCAGGGAGCCGCACGATGAAAGATTATTTAAGAGAAACCGCCTCGCAGACGGCTGGTCCATACGTCCATATTGGCCTCGCCCCGAACGCTGCCGGGTTCAATATCTTCGAGACAAACTTTAGCCATATCCTGACGAACGCCCACACCGAAGGTGAGCGGATCGTAGTTGAAGGCCGGGTGTTTGACGGCTCGGGCACACCGGTGCGTGACGTGCTGCTTGAGCTGTGGCAGGCAAACGCCGCCGGGCGCTATAACCACCCTGCTGACCAGCAGCAGGAGAAAAACATCGATGAGGATTTTCGCGGCTGGGGGCGTACCTGCTCTGACTTTGACAGCGGCGTCTGGCGCTTCGAGACCATCAAACCCGGCCCGGTAACAGGACGAGACGGCTGGATGATGGCCCCGCATCTGAACCTGTGGATTGTCGCTCGCGGCATCAATATCGGCCTGAATACCCGGATGTATTTTTCCGATGAACAGGCTGCAAACGCCGAGGATCCGGTGCTCAACCTGATCGAATGGGAAGTGCGTCGTAATACATTGACTGGCAAACGTGAAAAGCGCGGCAACGAGGTGGTTTACACGTTTGATATCTATCTTCAGGGTGAAAACGAGACGGTATTTTTTGACCTCTGATGGCCGGGGCGGATGTCACCTGCTCACCTCCGCCCGGAAATTCGGTTAATGTTATGCAAATGATTAAAATGTTAATGTTATTTTGCTGGTAGGTTAACATAATCAAACAACATACCTTGTCACCTCGGCCCGTCTGTTTTTAACATCGCCTATGGAAAAAAATGGTCTTTTTAGTCAGCGCATTCGCTTGCGCCATCTCCACACCTTCGTGGCCGTCGCTCAACAGGGAACGCTGGGGCGCGCGGCCGAAACGCTTAATCTGAGCCAGCCTGCCCTGTCAAAAACGCTCAACGAGCTGGAGCAACTCACCGGCACCCGCCTGTTCGACCGTGGCCGCCTCGGCGCGCAGCTGACGCTGGTTGGCGAACAGTTCCTCACCCATGCGGTAAAAGTACTCGATGCGCTGAACCATGCGGGCCAGTCCCTTAATCGCAAAGACGGGCAAACCTCGAGCACTGTCAGAATTGGCGCTCTGCCTACCGCCGCGCTGGGCATACTGCCCATGGTTATCGGCCAGTTTCACAAGCAGCAAAGCGACGTGACGCTACAGGTCGGCACCATGAACAACACCATGCTGCTGGCGGGCCTTAAATCGGGCGAGCTGGATCTGGGGATTGGGCGGATGTCTGACCCGGAGCTGATGACAGGGCTGAATTATGAGCTGCTGTTCCTGGAGTCGCTGAAGCTGGTGGTTCGACCGGAACATCCCCTTTTACAGGAAAACATTACCTTAAGCCGTGTTATGGAATGGCCGGTTGTTGTCTCCCCGAAGGGAACAATACCGCGCCAGAATGCCGAAACGCTGCTGGCAAGCCAGAACTGCAAGCTTCCGGCAACCTGCATAGAAACGCTCTCTGCGTCGCTTTCTCGCCAGCTTACCGTAGACTACAACTACGTCTGGTTTGTGCCGTCAGGGGCGGTGAAAGAGGATTTACGTCAGGGCACGCTGACGGCGCTGCCGGTGGCTACCCAGGGGGCCGGTGAACCTATCGGCATTCTGACCCGGGTGGACACTACGCTATCGCCCGCCGCCATGATCCTGCTGGCTTCAATACGTAAGTCGATGCCGGGCTAAGGCCTTCAAAAAATGCCGGTGGATAAACGGTGCGTTTATCCACCGGCATTGGTCAAAAGACGCTTCTTTCGATTGGACTTTACTTACAGGCGTCCAGCTCGTCAAAAACCTGCTGAGCAAGATGCAGGGTGGCGTTAGCGGCGGGCAACCCGCAGTAGAGCGCAGAATGCATGATCAGTTCTTTTATCTCGTCTTTTGTCACGCCGTTATTAAACGCCGCCCGCAGATGCATTTTCAGCTCTGCTTCACGGTTTAGCGCAATCAGCATCGCGATGGTGATCATGCTGCGCGTGTGGCGCTCAAGTCCAGGACGCGTCCAGATATCGCCCCAGGCGTAGCGGGTGATGAAATTCTGAAATTCATCGTTCAGCGGCGTGATTTGCGTCAGCGTGCGGTCAACGTGGGCGTCACCCAGCACCGCGCGACGGACCTCCATTCCCTGCTGGTAGCGATCTTCATCCTTCATTATCTGGCCTCCTGCTGTTTGATGAACTTCACCAGCGCATCGGTGAAGGGCTGCGCTGCTTCAATGCTGGCCAGGTGCGATGCGGCCACGCTCACCAGCTGTGAACCAGGGATCTGGGCCTGCATAAATTCGCTGTCCGCAAGCGTGGTAACCGGATCCTCCTGCCCTGCTATCAGCAGAACCGGGAGCGTTATCGCGCCAATTTCCGCCCGCAAGTCTGCAGCGGCCAGCGCTTCACAGCAGGCGGCATACCCTTCGGCATCCGTGGCAGAAAGCCCTGCTACCAGCTCTTCCACCTGAGCTTTGTTCTCCTTAACGAACTTGGTGGTAAACCAGCGCGCGGCGGCGCTTTCGGCAACGTCATCCATTCCGTCACTTCTCACCGACCGCGCGCGGCTGAGCCAGCCGGGCTGATCGCCAATTTTAGCGGCGCTGTTCGACACTGTGACCGACAAAAAACGCTCTGGGGCAAAGCGGGCCAGCCAGAGCCCGGTCAGGCCGCCCATTGAAATACCGCAGAAATGCGCCTGTTTAACCCCCGCGTCATCCATCACGCTTATGACGTCTTCGGCCAGCTGTGGCAGGCTCGTTTTGTCATTTTTGCTGGTCAGGCCGTGTCCGTGCGTGTCGTAGCGCAGCACCCGGAAATGCTCCAGCAGCGCGGCCATCTGCGGCTGCCACATTGCAAGCGTCGTCCCCAGCGAGTTCGACAGGACGATAACCGGCGCATCGCTGCGCCCTTCAAGCTGATAATGGTTTGTCATGAATGCTCCTGTTGCTGCCCGGCACGCGCCAGCACCTGGCGGATGAAGTGTTCCGCGCAGCCGGTGGCGTGTTCAGGTTCGAGCAGATGGTTAATTTGCTGTCCGGTGAGATGCGGGGTGACTTCTGGATGCTGTGCCAGCAATGTCGCCAGCGGAAGATGTTCATCCAACGCGCGGTAGCAGAGCTGTTCCACAAGATGATGCGCGGGCTGCTTGCCAATGTGTTTTGCCAGCGCGAGCGTGACGGATTCCGCCATAATCAGGCCGTGGGTGATATCCAGATTTGCGCGCATTTTCGCAGGATTCACCTGCATGCCGTTCAGCAGATCCAGAGACGTTTGCATTATGCCGCCCGAGAGCATCACCAGCTCGGGCAGCGTCTCCCATTCTGCCTGCCAGCCGCCGAGCGCGCGCTCATGCTGCTGGATCTGACTGGCATACAGCGTCGCCATCAGCCCAGGGATACGGGTAACGGCGTTAAGCACGGCGGCACAGCTAACCGGGTTGCGCTTGTGCGGCATAGTTGACGATCCGCCGCGCCCTTCGGCTACCGGTTCGCCCACTTCCGCAACCTCGGTTTGCATCAATAATGCGAAATCATTGGCAAATTTGCCCAGCGTGCTGCTTACCCCTGCGAACCAGGCCGCAATTTCAAGAAAACGATCGCGCTGGGTGTGCCAGGGAGTATCCGCCTGGGCAAGGTTAAGCTCCCGCGCCAGGGCTTCGGTTACTTCCTTACCCTGATCTTTTAAAGATGCCAGCGTTCCCGCCGCGCCGCCCAGCTGAAGCACCAGCGCGCGTGGTTTCAGCTGCTGCAATCGCTCCTGCCAGCGTAATAGCGCATCGAGCGTTCCCGCCAGCTTCAGCCCAAAGGTGATGGGCAAAGCATGCTGCATCCAGGTGCGCCCTGGCATCACGCTGTGCTGGTGGCGTTGGATCTGCGCAACAAGCGAATCGATGAGTTTTGTCAGCAGGGTTTCGGAGACCTCTATCGCCTCCCGGATTTGCAGCACCATGCCGGTATCGATAGCGTCCTGGCTGGTGGCTCCCCAGTGAACGTAGCGGGCAGCCTGCTCCTGCTGTTTTTTCACATTGGCAGTCAGTTGCTTAACCAGCGGTATAGCCAGGTTTCCCGCACCGGCGGCAGACTGCGCCAGCGCTTCGGCATCAAACTTTGCGGCCCGGCATTCGCCAGCGATGATGTCCACCGCCGACGTCGGTATCACGCCGCACGTCGCCTGCGCCGCAGCCAGCGCGGCCTCAAAATCCAGCATCCCCTGTAACGTGCGCGCATCGCAGAAAATGTGCGTTAGCGCCGAGCCCCGTAACAGCGGGTTATACAATCCCATGCCTGCTCCTTAAACGCGTTCAATAATCAGTGCAATCCCCTGACCAACGCCGATACACATCGTGCACAACCCGTAGCGACCGCCGGTGCGTTTTAACTGGTACGCCGCCGCCATTGCCAGACGGCCGCCGGAAGCGCCCAGCGGATGACCTAGCGCGATGGCACCGCCGTTTGGATTAACATGCTCCGCGTCATCCGGCAGCCCCAAATCCCGCATAACCGCCAGCGCCTGGGCGGCGAAAGCCTCATTCAATTCAATCACATCCATCTGGCCGAGCGTTAGCCCCGTCTGCGCCAGCACTTTGCGAACGGCCGGTGCCGGGCCGAAGCCCATAATACGAGGCGCGACGCCTGCGGTTGCCACGCCGACAACCCTCGCCAGCGGCTGTAGGCCGTTAGCGTTCAGGGCCTGCTCGCTGGCCAGCAGCAGCGCGCAGGCTCCGTCGTTTACGCCCGAAGCGTTACCCGCGGTTACGGTACCGTCAGCGCTCACAACTCCTTTCAGTTTAGCCAGTGCTTCACGCGAAGTGGATCGCGGATGTTCATCACGGTCGAACAGCAGCGCGTCGCCTTTGCGCTGCGGAACGAAAACCGGAATAAGCTCATCGGCAAAGACGCCCGTCTCCTGGGCGCGGGCGGTGCGAAGCTGGCTGCGAAGCGCGAAGGCGTCCTGATCTTCACGATTGATTCTGAAATCGGTCGCCACGTTTTCGGCCGTTTCCGGCATTGAATCCACGCCGTACTGTGCTTTCATCAGCGGGTTGATAAAGCGCCAGCCGATGGTGGTATCTTCCATTTTCATGCTGCGGCTGAACGCGCTGTCTGATTTGCCCATCACGAACGGCGCCCGGGACATGCTTTCCACGCCGCCAGCAATCATCAGCTGCGTTTCACCGCTTTTTATTGCTCGCGCCGCCACGCCAATCGTATCCAGGCTTGAGCCGCAAAGCCGGTTGAGGGTGCTGCCCGATACGCTTTCCGGCAGGCCTGCCAGCAGCAGCGCCATACGCGCCACGTTGCGGTTGTCTTCCCCCGCCTGGTTCGCGCAGCCGTAAATCACGTCGTCGACAAGCGACCAGTCGAGAGTTGGATGGCGCGCCATCAGCGCTTTCAACGGCAGTGCGGCGAGATCGTCAGCGCGCAAAGATGAGAGGGAGCCGCCGTAGCGGCCAAACGGCGTGCGTACTGCGTCACAAATAAATGCCTGATTCATCATAGTTCCTTACGCGCTTTCTGCCAGCTGCTGGAAGCCCAGCCTGACCGGTGTGAGACGCTGTAGCTCTTCGAAAGAGAGGCCGTTAAAGATCTCCCGGACGACCGGGCCACCGTCGGTGATATCAATCACCGCAAGATCGGTATAAATGCGGCTGACGCAGCCTACGCCCGTAAGCGGATAGGTGCAGGTTTCAACGAGCTTGCACTCGCCGTATCGGGTCAGATGATCCATCATGACGAAGACCTGCCGTGCGCCAATCGCCAGATCCATAGCGCCGCCTACGGCAGGAATGGCGTCCGGTGCGCCGGTGCTCCAGTTAGCCAGATCGCCCTGCGCAGAGACCTGGTAAGCGCCGAGTACGCAAATATCAAGATGGCCACCGCGCATCATGGCAAACGAGTCGCCGTGATGGAAATAGCAGCCGCCCGTCAGCAGCGTGACATATTCTTTGCCAGCGTTAATAAGCTCTGGGTCTTCTTCACCTGGTGCTGGTTTCGGCCCCATGCCCAGCAGCCCGTTTTCACTATGCAGAAAGATTTCTTTGTCCGCAGGCAGATAGTTCGCGATGCGGGTCGGCAGGCCAATGCCAAGGTTGACGTACGCTCCCTCTGGGATATCGCGCGCCACGCGCTGGGCCATTTCGTCACGAGTCAGTTTTTTCATCGGTTTTTTCCTTATGCGCTGCGGGCTGCGTTCGACAGGGTTTCCAGTGAGACAACGCGCTGGACGAAAATCCCCGGCGTCACCACGTTTTCCGGGTCGAGCTCGCCCAGGACAACCAGACGGCTGACCTCAGCAATGGTGACCGCTGCCGCCGTCGCCATAATCGGCCCGAAATTGCGTGCGGCTTTGCGATACACAAGATTGCCCCAGCGGTCACCTTCATGAGCTTTGATCAGCGCGAAATCTGCCTTCAGTGGATATTCCAGAACGTAATGACGGCCGTCTATTTCGCGGGTTTCTTTCCCTTCTGCGAGCGGCGTTCCAAATCCGGTCGGGGTAAAAACCGCCCCAAGGCCTGAGCCTGCCGCCTGGATTCGGGCCGCCAGATTGCCCTGTGGCACCAGCTCCAGCTCAACTTTGCCACGGCGGTAGAGGTCGTCGAAAATCTGGGAATCGACCTGGCGTGGGAAGGAGCAGATCATTTTGCGAACCCGCCCGGCTTTAAGCAGCGCCGCGAGCCCGACTTCACCGTTGCCCGCGTTGTTGTTGATGATGGTGAGGTCACGGGCACCCTGCGCTATCAGCGCATCAATCAGGGCCGTTGGCTGGCCCGCGCTGCCGAAGCCGCCAATCATGATGGTTGCCCCGTCCTCGATCCCGGCTACGGCATCGCTCGGCGAAGCCACGCTTTTATTAATCATCACATGCTCCTTAAGGTGCGCTATTCGCACAGATTTGCGTTGTTCGCACAAAATGTGACGCGCTTAACGAAGCTGGTCAAGTTCGATAATCGAAATATGGTGCGATTATCGAACATCCTGTATGTTTGTTTTTAGAGTGTGATCGATGGCGATATTTCGGGAGAAAAAATGGAAAACCAACGGCAGGACTTACCGGCAGGCGATGGCGACCCGTTCAAGGGCGATCCTAATTTTATGGCAACGCTTGCCCGAGGGCTGGAAGTGATTCAGTCGTTTACCCCCCAGCGCCGCCTGCTTTCAATTTCGCAGATTAGCCAGAAAACGGGCATCCCCCGGGCCGCCGTTCGCCGCTGCCTGTATACGCTGGGCAAGCTCGGCTTTGTCTACGCAGAAGACGGCAAAAACTTTCAGCTGCGCCCGCGGATCCTCTCGCTGGGCCATGCTTATCTGGCCTCCACGCCGCTGGCGAAATCCACCCAGCCGGTGCTTAAACACCTGAGCGAAATGCTCAACGAGTCCTGCTCGATTGCCACCCTGGACGGGGACGACATTTTGTATATCGCCCGCGCCTCCAGCTCGCGCATCATGACAATCGATCTGGATATCGGCAGCCGCCTGCCGGCCTGGTCCACATCAATGGGCCGCGTGCTGCTGAGCTATCTGCCCGAAGAGCAGCTGACGGATTTCCTGGGGCGGATCACGATGATTCGCTACACGCCGCAAACGGTAGAGTCCGTGGCGAAACTGCGCGAGGAGCTGAAACGGGTGCATCAGCAGGGCTATGCCCTGAACGACCAGGAGCTGGAGATGGGGCTGCGTTCGATTGCCGTGCCGCTGGTCAATCCGGAAGGAGTTGTCGTCGCCGCCCTGAACGTGGGCGTTCATGCGGGACAGGTGTCGGCAGATGAGCTGCGCAGCCGGGTGCTGCCCAAACTGCAGGAGGCCGCGCAGGAGTTGTCTTTGCTGCTGAAATAGCAGGTCAGCGGCTGCGTTTGGCGTGGCGTTCCCAGTTGTCGAGCTTTGCCTGAGCGGATTTTTTCAGCGCCACGTAACACGCGCCGCTGCCGCCGTGATGCGGCATCGCGCAGCAAAACGCCTGCACTTCTTCAAACTCCGTCAGCCAGCGGGCAAGGTAGCTGCGAATGATGTTGGCATGCGATCGGTCTTCACGACCCTTGCCATGCACAATCAGCAGGTTACGCAGTCCGTCCTGCTTTGCCTGCTGGAGATAAGCAAACAGCAGCTGACGGCACTGTTCAACGGGCTGGCGCAGGAGGTTAAGGCTGGCCTCCTGGCTGTATTTCCCAAGGCGGAGCTTATCCAGCACGCCGGTTTGCAGCCCTTCGCGTTTGAATTCAAGCGGCGTCGCAAGGGGAACCACTTCCAGAAAGCCTGTGGTCAGAAAATTATCCAGCTGAAGGGTGTCGATTTTCTGAGGGGCTTTCTCTTTAACCGGTTTGAGCCACTGGCTGCTGGCGCAGTTCTTCAGCGGTTTGACATCCTCCATGGCGTCCAGAAACAGCGATTTGTCGTCAAGGTTCATGAGCAATCCTCCGGTACCGGCAATCGGGGTACTATAACCGCAGCAATTTCCTTCCTCAACGGCTTCAACGAGCCGCTCAGGCCACGCCCCGCCAGCATTACTCTAAGGTATTATCATTTATGACAATCTTTTGGGTAGCTGGCTGCGGCTTCTTATGGCGTGGTATCTTATCGACCAGCCGCCTGGCCGGGAATTCACCCGAGCCTGAAATGTCAGGGAGCGCATGATGCTGATACTGCTGGAAGACAAAATCACTACCCCGCTTGGGCCGCTTTGGATCCTGTGTGATGAACAGTTCCGTCTGCGGGCCGTTGAGTGGGAGGAATACAGCGACCGCATGGTGCAGCTGCTGGGTGTTCACTATCGCGTCGAAGGTTATCAGCGCGTCAGCAGCACCAATCCGGGCGGCCTGAGCGACAGACTGCATGATTATTTTGATGGCGATCTGGGCGTGATAGAAACTCTGCCTACGGCAACGGCGGGCACCGAGTTTCAGCGTGAGGTCTGGAAGACGCTGCGTACCATTCCCTGTGGTCAGGTGATGCATTATGGCCAGCTTGCGGAACAGCTTGGGCGTGCAGGGGCGGCCCGCGCGGTGGGCGCTGCTAATGGTTCTAACCCGGTGAGTATTGTTGTTCCCTGCCACAGGGTAATTGGTCGTAATGGCACGATGACAGGCTACGCGGGCGGCGTATCCCGCAAAGAATGGCTTCTGCGCCACGAAGGCTACCTTCTGCTTTAGCCCTCGGACGGCTCAAACAGACTGAACGGGCGAAAAATGCGCTGACCTCCCCCCATCAATCTTTTGGAGTTTCTTGATTTTCAATAAGATGGGGCTGAATAATTCGCAGAATATATCATTAATTTCTGAATGGAGATTCTCCATACTTACGTGCCCGGCAAAAAGATGTTAAAATTGACCAATATCAATTACTGCCCGAGCATATCTATGATCCCTGAAAAGCGAATTATCCGACGCATTCAGTCTGGCGGTTGTGCTATCCATTGCCAGGATTGCAGCATCAGTCAATTGTGCATCCCTTTTACGCTCAATGAGCATGAGCTGGATCAGCTTGATAATATCATCGAGCGCAAAAAACCTATCCAGAAGGGTCAGACCCTGTTTAAAGCGGGTGATGAACTGAAATCGCTGTACGCTATCCGTTCAGGGACCATCAAAAGTTATACCATCACCGAACAGGGTGACGAGCAGATCACTGGCTTCCATCTGGCGGGCGACCTGGTTGGCTTCGATGCTATCGGCACGGCGCTCCACCCTAGCTTTGCGCAGGCCCTTGAGACCTCTATGGTTTGTGAAATTCCTTTCGAGACGCTGGATGATTTATCCGGGAAGATGCCTAATCTGCGCCAGCAGATGATGCGTCTGATGAGCGGCGAGATCAAAGGCGATCAGGACATGATCCTGCTGCTTTCTAAAAAGAATGCGGAAGAGCGTCTGGCGGCATTTATCTACAATCTGTCACGTCGTTTCGCGCAGCGCGGCTTCTCTCCTCGCGAATTCCGCCTGACGATGACCCGTGGTGATATCGGTAACTATCTGGGTCTGACCGTTGAAACCATCAGCCGTCTGCTGGGGCGTTTCCAGAAGAGCGGTATGCTGGCGGTAAAAGGCAAATACATCACCATCGAAAATTCCGAACTGCTCTCGCAACTCGCAGGACAGTCACGCAGCGTTGCCTGATTTCTCCTTACCCGTGCCGGATCGCTTTTTTCTATGTTTTTGATCCGGCAACGGCTTCCCACCTGTTTCATTCCCCTCTTATGGGTTAATCTTACTTAACAGACTGTGGTTGAGCAGTTGTAAGGAGACCCTGTATGGCAAAGTATCAAAACATGCTAGTCGCGATCGATCCTAACCAGGACGATCAGCCTGCCTTGCGGCGTGCGGTTTATCTGCACCAACGGATTGGCGGCAGAATCAAAGCATTCTTGCCGATCTACGATTTTTCCTACGAGATGACCACCCTCTTATCCCCCGACGAGCGCACGGCCATGCGCAAAGGCGTTATCAGCCAACGCGCGGCCTGGATCAAAGAACAGGCGCAGTATTACATCGAGGCCGGCATCCCCATTGAAATCAAAGTGGTGTGGCACAACCGTCCTTTTGAAGCCATTATTCAGGAAATCATCAGCGGCGGCCACGACCTGCTGCTGAAAATGACCCACCAGCACGACAAGCTCGAAGCCGTGATTTTCACCCCCACCGACTGGCACCTGCTGCGTAAATGCCCGTGCCCTGTGTGGATGGTAAACGACAGGCCATGGCCTGAAGGCGGCAAGGCGCTGGTAGCCGTAAACCTTGCGAGCGAAGAGCAGTACCACAACGCGCTGAACGAAAAGCTGGTTAAAGAGACCATTCGGCTGGCGGAAGATGTTAACCACACGGAAGTTCACCTGGTGGGCGCGTATCCGGTCACCCCTATTAATATCGCCATCGAGCTGCCTGATTTTGACCCGAGCGTCTATAACGATGCGATACGCGGTCAGCATCTTGTTGCCATGAAGGCCATCCGCCAGCAGTTTGGCATCGATGAAAAAATGACCCACGTCGAGAAGGGCCTGCCGGAAGAGGTCATCCCCGATCTTGCCGAACACCTGCAGGCAGGGATTGTGGTGCTGGGCACCGTAGGTCGTACGGGGCTTTCTGCCGCGTTCCTTGGTAACACGGCTGAACAGGTTATCGATCATCTACGCTGCGATTTGCTGGTCATTAAACCGGACTCGTTCCAGACGCCGGTTGAGCTGGACGACGACGAAGACGATTAACTGCTGATGCTAATAAAAGGCCGCCCGTGCAGAACATGGGCGGCCTTTTGTCCATAAAAAAACCGCCCCGAAAGGCGGTCTTATTAATCGTCTCGCAACTCAGAGCGATTTCAGAATCGCTTCAACGCTCGCCTTGGCATCGCCAAACAACATCTGCGTGTTGTCCTTAAAGAACAGCGGGTTCTGAACGCCAGCGTAGCCAGTGTTCATTGAACGCTTGAAGACAATGACATTCTGCGCTTTCCATACTTCCAACACTGGCATACCGGCGATTGGGCTGCGCGGATCTTCCTGCGCCGCCGGGTTAACCGTATCGTTGGCACCGATCACCAGCACGGTGTCGGTATCAGTGAAATCATCGTTGATTTCATCCATTTCCAGCACCACGTCATATGGCACGCGCGCTTCAGCCAGCAGGACGTTCATGTGGCCCGGTAAACGCCCCGCCACAGGGTGAATGCCAAAGCGTACTTTAATGCCGCGAGCACGAAGCTTTTCGGTGATTTCTGCCACCGGATACTGAGCCTGTGCAACCGCCATGCCGTATCCCGGAGTGATGATCACCGAGCTGGAGTTCTTCAGCATCTCTGCTGTTTCTTCCGCCGTGATTTCACGGTGTTCACCCGCTTCTTCATCGTCACCAGTAGAAGAACCGTCCGTACCGAAGCCACCCGCAATCACGCTGATGAAAGAACGGTTCATCGCTTTACACATGATGTAAGACAGAATCGCACCAGAAGAACCTACCAGCGCACCCGTTACGATCAGCAGGTCGTTGCTGAGCATAAAGCCCGCAGCCGCTGCGGCCCAGCCAGAGTAGGAATTCAGCATGGAAACCACAACCGGCATATCCGCACCGCCGATCGAGGCCACCAGATGCCAGCCAATCACCAGCGCAATGATAGTCATCAGCAGTAGCGCCAGAACCTGCAAGCCCACGTTTTCGGTGCGCACAAACACGATCAATAGCGCAAACGAAATGACGATTGCCGCCAGATTTAGCTTGTGGCGGTTTGGCAGCATCAACGGTTTAGAGGAGATTTTACCGCGCAGCTTGCCGAACGCCACGATAGAACCCGTAAAGGTTACCGCGCCAATGAAGATGCCGAGGAACACCTCGGTTAAATGGATGTTTTCCATCACCGGCTCAAGACCAGGCGCATGGTCCAGGTAGCTGTTGAAGCCAACCAGAACGGCCGCCAGGCCAACGAAGCTGTGCAGGATCGCCACCAGCTCTGGCATTTCAGTCATTTCGACTTTCTTCGCCAGATGGATGCCAATAGCGCCACCGATAACCATCGCAACGATAATCCACACTACGTTGCCCGTTTCCGGTCCGAAGATGGTTGCCACCAGCGCGATGGCCATACCGGCCATGCCAAACAGGTTGCCCTGCTTAGAGGTCTCGTGCTTTGAAAGCCCTGCAAGGCTGAAAATAAACAGGATCGCGGCAACAATGTATGCAGCTGTAACTAATCCACCAGACATTTGTTACCCCTTAGTTCTTCCGGAACATTTTCAGCATGCGCTGAGTGACGGTGAAACCACCGAAAATATTAATACTGGCAATCAGCACGGCGATAAAGCTCAGGAAACTGACCCAGCCACCGTGACCTATCTGTAACAGAGCGCCAACGACGATAATTCCTGAAATGGCGTTGGTTACCGACATTAACGGCGTATGCAGCGCGTGAGAGACGTTCCAGACCACGTAGTAACCTACCACGCACGCCAGAGCGAAGACGGTAAAGTGCCCCAGGAACTCTTTCGGCGCTACGTCGGCAAGCCAGCCGAAGAGAATAATAGCCAGCGCCATAAATGCATATTTACGCCATGGTGAGGCCGGTTTTTTCTCTTCAACGGGAGCGGCAACTTTTGGCTGCGCGGCCTGAGGCTGGGCAGAAACCTGTATTGGTGGAGCAGGCCAGGTGACTTCACCTTCGCGAATTACCGTTACGCCACGGATCACCACGTCTTCGAAATCGACGTTAATGTTGCCGTCTTTTTCTTTGGCCAGCAGCTTAAGGAGGTTGACGAGGTTGGTGCCATAGAGTTGCGAGGACTGCGTCGGCAGACGACCTGGCAGATCCGTGTAGCCAATAACGCGCACGCCGTTTGGCGTAACGGTGATTTTGTCTGCCACGGTGTATTCGCAGTTACCGCCATTCTGGGCGGCCAGATCGACAATCACGCTTCCCGGCTGCATGGAGTCAACCATTTCGCGGGTGATAAGTTTTGGTGCAGGTTTGCCCGGGATCAGCGCCGTGGTGACGATGATATCGACCTCTTTTGCCTGGGCGGCAAACAGCGCCATTTCCGCTTCAATGAACGCGGCGGACATGACTTTAGCGTAGCCATCGCCGCTACCAGCTTCTTCTTTGAAGTCGAGCTCGAGGAATTCTGCGCCCATACTTTGAACCTGCTCTTTTACTTCAGGGCGGGTGTCAAAAGCACGAACGATAGCGCCGAGGCTGTTAGCTGCGCCGATGGCCGCCAGGCCCGCAACGCCAGCACCGATAACCATCACTTTTGCCGGTGGTACTTTACCTGCGGCGGTGATCTGCCCGGTAAAGAAGCGGCCAAATTCATGGGCAGCCTCAACAATAGCGCGATAGCCGGCAATGTTTGCCATGGAACTCAGGGCATCAAGAGACTGGGCGCGTGAAATACGCGGCACAGAGTCCATTGCCATCACGGTTACATTACGCGCCGCCAGTTTTTCCAGCAGCTCCGCATTTTGCGCAGGCCAGATAAAGCTGACCAGCGTTGAACCCTCACGCATCAGCGCAATTTCGCTGTCCTGCGGAGCATTCACTTTTAGAATAATATCTGATTGCCAGACGTCCGCCGTGTCAGTAACGGTGGCACCTGCCAGCTGAAATGCTTCGTCGTCGAAGCTCGCCAGTTTCCCTGCGCCACTTTCAATGGCGACAGTGAACCCAAGTTTCAGCAGCTGCTCCACGGTCTTCGGTGTGGCAGCCACGCGGGATTCACCGGCCCACCGCTCTTTTGGTACACCAATACGCATAGTATTCCCTTCCATCTGTTTTTTATGATGGTTTGTCAGATGCTACCGCAGCACACGTATCTCGTTGCTCCTGAAGTCTGACCAACGCAATTTCCGTTACCGCTTCAACAAAAATACATCTGTAACAAACTTTTTATAACCTACTGAAAATAACGCCAGTGATCCACATCATGATTGTAAGATTTGTATCTTTACCGCAAAACCTCAGGATTAATGCCTCAAGACAGCCCCTTTGAACTAAATTTCTTTCACAATGCCCGATATTACGCTCAAGCAAAGCCGCAAAGCAGGCATCTACACGCGTCTAACAGCATGATTTAACATTGTATTAACCAGATGGGTGCTAAGATTTATCGCTTTTAATAGTCAACGAGGCAGTACGCTCATCTATAAATTTTGGTTATGAAAATTAACTGCCAGGACAAACACTTCTTTTAAAAATGGCGCAGACAGTAGCGCTATTTCAGTGCGATAATCTGTAGCTTACAGATACTTTCAGAGAATGCGGTTAAGTATTCATTTTTGCGCAAGGCGAAGGATTATTTTATGAAGCTCAAGAACACCCTTCTGGCGTCAGCACTCATCTCCCTGACAACCCTGTCCGTGCAGGCGGCCCAGGAGCTGACACCAGAGAAAGCGGCCTCTCTTAAACCTTTTGATCGCATCGTCGTAACGGGTCGTTTTAATACGATCAGCGATGCGGCCAAAGCCGTTTCTCGCCGTGCAGACAATGCAGGCGCCGCTTCATTCTACATTCAGGATCTCAACGACACCGGCAACAGCGGCAACTGGCGCGTCGTGGCGGATGTATTCCACGCAGATGCCCCTAAAGCGGACGTCGAAGGCAACCGCGTGATTAACGGCGTGATGGAACTGCCAAAGGAGCAGGCCTACCTGCTGGAGCCATTCGATACCGTGACGGTTCAGGGCTTTTACCGCAGCCAGCCGGAAGTGAACGACGTCATCACCAAAGCGGCCAAGGCCAAAGGTGCAGCCTCTTTCTTCATTGTGCGTCAGGTCGATGCTAACCAGGGCGGCAACCAGCGTATTACCGCATTTATTTATAAAGCCGATGCTAAAAAACGTGTTGTGCAAAGTGCGGATGCTATTCCTGCCGATTCGCAAGCAGGCAAGGCAGCACTTGCCGCGGGCGGCGTAGAAGCGGCTAAAGTTGAAATTCCGGGCGTAGCAACCTCTTCATCTCCTTCAACTGACGTTGGTCGTTTCTTCGAAACCCAGTCGTCTAAAGGCGGACGTTACACCGTAACGCTTCCGGACGGAACTAAAGTTGAAGAGGTGAATAAAATCACCGCCGCTCAGATGGTGCCCTTCGACAACATTCAGTTTACCGGCCACTTTAACGGCATGACCGACATGTCCTATCAGGTGGCGAAACGTGCCGCCAAAAAAGGGGCGAAGTATTATCACGTAACGCGCCAGTGGCAGGAGCGTGGCGGCAATATGACCGTCAGTGCAGACCTCTTCAAATAAGAATATTTTTCCTTCAGGGCAGCTACGGCTGCCCTTTTTTATGTCCTCTTTTTACCCGATTAGTCCAAATTATGGCGCATGTTATTGCAAGCAGAGTTCACTCTCCGTAAAATCCCGCGCCTTAGTGTGATCCTCCATTTTTATGCGCAAAAGCATAATAATTATTCTGGGTCCTTCCTTACACTTACAGGACACCTATGGAAAAGAAACTTGGCCTTGCCGCTTTAACCGCCCTGGTGCTTAGCTCGATGCTCGGCGCCGGGGTGTTTAGCCTGCCGCAAAATATGGCGGCCGTTGCCAGCCCCGCGGCACTGCTTATCGGCTGGGCGATTACCGGAGCGGGTATCCTCCTGCTGGCGCTGGCGATGCTGGTTCTGACCCGTCTGCGTCCCGAGCTGGACGGCGGCATTTTTACCTATGCCCGGGAAGGCTTCGGTGAGCTTATCGGCTTTTTCTCTGCGTGGGGCTACTGGCTCTGCGCGGTAATAGCCAATGTCTCCTACCTGGTGATCGTATTTTCCGCTTTGAGTTTCTTTACCGATACCCCTGCGCTTCGTATCTTTGGCGACGGTAACACTTGGCAAGCGATAGTCGGCGCTTCGGTTCTGCTGTGGATGGTCCACTGGCTGGTACTGCGCGGCGTGCAGACCGCGGCGAGTATTAATCTGGTCGCGACGCTCGCCAAGCTTCTCCCGCTGGGTATGTTTGTTATTCTGGCCGCGATGGCATTTCAGCTGCGAACCTTCAGCCTCGACTTTAGCGGACTAGAATTAGGCGTACCGGTGTGGGAGCAGGTTAAGAACACCATGCTGATCACATTATGGGTATTCATCGGCGTAGAGGGCGCGGTGGTCGTTTCTGCCCGCGCCCGCAATAAAAAGGACGTTGGGCGCGCAACGCTGCTGGCAGTGATAGCAGCGCTCGGCGTGTATCTGCTTGTGACCTTACTTTCTCTGGGCGTGGTGGCTCGACCTGAACTGGCGACAATGCGCAATCCCTCCATGGCTGGCATCATGGTCGACATGATGGGCCCATGGGGTGAAGTTATTATTGCTGCCGGACTGATTGTTTCGGTTTGTGGTGCTTACTTAAGCTGGACGATTATGGCCGCCGAAGTTCCTTTGCTGGCCGCAACCCATAAAGCATTTCCGAAGGTCTTTGCTCGTCAGAACAAAAACAACGCCCCTTCTGCCTCCCTGTGGCTGACTAACATCAGCGTTCAGGTCTGCCTGGTGCTGATCTGGCTTACCGGCTCTGATTACAACACGCTGCTGACGATTGCCTCCGAGATGATCCTCGTCCCCTATTTCCTGGTGGGTGCTTTTTTACTGAAGGTTGCAACTCGTCCGCTACATAAAGCTATTGGCCTTGGCGCGTGTATTTATGGGTTATGGTTACTTTACGCGTCTGGCCCGATGCACCTACTGCTCTCGGTGGTATTGTATGCGCCTGGATTACTGGTCTTTATCTATGCCCGCAGCACACACACCCATGAGGGCGCGCTAAAAATGAAGGAAAAAGCGATTATCGGCATGATGCTGGTGGCTGCTTTCCCCGCAACATGGATACTGGTCAGATAACATCTTTCTGCCGCGAGTCACGAGGAACCATTAATGTTTGCAGAGCCAACGCCTCCCCCAATTTTGGTAACCGGCGCCGGTCGCCGTATCGGGCTTGCCCTTGCAAAATCGTTCCTCGCCCGGCGTCTACCAGTGATTGCAAGTTTCCGGACTCGATACCCGGCGATAGATGAACTCGAAGCCGCCGGGGCGCTCTGCCTGTTTGCTGATTTTTCAACAGATGCGGGTATTCGCACCTTTGCTGATGACGTGACGGGCCATTGCGGTAGCCTCAGGGCAATTATTCATAATGCCAGCGCATGGCAGGCGGAGTCGGCGGACGTGTCGTTAAGCAATACGCTGGCCGCCATGCTTCAGATCCATATTAATACCCCCTACCTTCTTAACCATCTGCTGGAGCCGCTGCTCCGTGGCCAGGGACAAGCCGGCGCCGATATTATTCATTTTACTGATTACGTCGTGGAGCGCGGCAGTGAAAAGCACATCGCCTATGCGGCCAGTAAAGCAGCGCTGGACAACCTTACCCGTTCGTTTGCCCGTAAGCTTGCGCCTGAAATAAAGGTCAACGCTATCGCCCCGGCCATGATCATGTTTAACGAGCAGGATGATGCAGAATACCGTAAGGCTGCCCTCAATAAGTCATTAATGAAAATTACGCCAGGAGAGGCGGAAATTGTGGCACTGGTTAATTATCTGCTTGAGAGCCGGTACGTTACCGGCAGAACGTTCGCCGTCGACGGCGGTCGTCCCCTACGCTGATTCTTCGATTAAAGTTGTTTACCCTCCATTGATGGCATAATTGATTTCCTCAGTGTATTTTCCTCTTTTCTGCAAATGTACCGGGCTATGAATAAAATTGTATATGTGGAAGATGATGCTGAAGTGGGTTCGCTGATTGCCGCCTACATTGGGAAGCACGACATTGATGTCATCGTTGAAAGCCGCGGTGACCGCGCGGAAGAAGTCATTAAACAACAGCAGCCTGACCTGGTGCTGCTGGACGTTATGCTCCCCGGCAAAGATGGCATGACGCTCTGTCGGGACCTGCGCCCGCAGTGGGACGGCCCCATTGTGCTGCTGACCTCGCTGGACAGCGACATGAACCATATTCTGTCGCTGGAAATGGGCGCCAACGATTATATTCTGAAGACCACCCCCCCTGCGGTGCTGCTCGCAAGGCTACGCCTGCATCTGCGGCAAAGAATTTCTGCTCAGCATACCGCAGAAACCACGCCAGCGGCGCTGAAGCCGCATAAAGCGATGCGTTTTGGCACGTTGTGCATCGACCCGCTGAACCGGCAGGTTACTTTGGGCGAAGAAAATATTGCGCTGTCGACGGCAGATTTCGACTTACTGTGGGAGCTGGCGACGCATGCGGGGCAGATTATGGACCGGGACGCGCTGCTTAAAAACCTGCGAGGCGTGAGCTATGACGGGATGGACAGAAGCGTGGACGTTGCTATATCGCGGCTGCGCAAGAAGCTGTACGACAGCGCAACCGAGCCGTTCCGTATAAAAACAGTGCGTAATAAAGGCTATCTTTTCGCGCCGCACGCCTGGGAAAGCGAAGCCTGAATTCAGCTCAGGCTCGCTGTCAGGTTTAGTGGTGCAACATTTCGTCCACGACCTGCGCCTTCGTCATGTTGTAAGGGTAAAACGTCGGCCAGTTATCCATTTCTTTCAGCAGCGCGGCCTGAGAATCATTACCCATAAAAATATGATAGTGCGAGGACTTCCTTGGGCCAATGATATGATCGCTGAACTGCACATATTTTGGCGCCTTTGACGCGGCGTCCTTACATTCGAAAAGGTAACGAACCCCTTTCTTCCCGGAAACGTAGTTCAGGATCTTATAGCCTTCATATGTATATTCACAGGAGTTAACCTGTTTACCAACGTGAAAATCTATAATGTTATTCTCGATGCCAATCATATCAACGTCAGTAGCATAGCCTGCCTTGTAATAGGCCTGCAGATCAGCAAGCGACTTGCCCGTTTTTTTGGCTTTCTGCTCAAGAACCGGCGTTAAGTCGCCGGCCAGCAAATACGGATTCACCGATTGCCATATGCCCTCCCAGTCGCTTAGCGCCCGATCCTTGACGTTCGAATCTTCAAATACTCCCACACTCGCTTTTTGTTCCACTTCCGTTAATGGCTTGCCGTGATGGTGGGCGTGTGCCATAGCATGCGAACTACTTAATAAAGCGCCTAACCCCAGAATATACAATACGTTCTTCATCTTATTACGCTCTCCTGCGTCACTATCGATATAAATGAGATGTTATATCATAACATTACACAAGATCAACCACGCCGTCTGTAAGGATCCACCTGGCGTGCCGCCCTGTTTTGATAGCCAGCCAGAAAAGACACGGGCATACTCTTGTTCCGGTAAGGTCCCGTCAGACGGCGGTGAATCGACGTAATCAGGCTGGTTAATTTCGATGAAGAAACTTTTTATTCAGTTTTATCTCCTGCTGTTCGTCTGCTTTCTGGTAATGACGATGCTGGTCGGTCTGGTCTACAAATTTACCGCCGAGCGCGCTGGCCGCCAGTCGCTCGATGATTTGATGAAAAGCTCGTTGTATCTGATGCGCAGCGAACTTCGTGAAATCCCACCGCGCGACTGGAATAAAACCATCAACGATCTCGATCTCAACTTATCTTTTAAGCTGAACATTGAGCCGATGAGCAAGTTTAAGCTGGATGAGATGACCGCCCACCACCTGCGGGAAGGTGAAATTATCGCCCTCGACGACGAGTACACTTTTATCCAGCGCATCCCCCGCAGCCATTATGTTCTTGCGGTTGGTCCTATTCCCTATCTGTTCTTTTTGCACCAGATGCGCCTGCTGGACGTCGGGCTGATGATATTTATCGCCATCTCGCTCGCCTTCCCGGTGTTCATCTGGATGCGTCCGCACTGGCAGGACATGCTTAAACTGGAGACGGCGGCACAGCGCCTGGGGAAAGGTCACCTTAGCGAACGGATTCATTTCGACAGCGCCTCAAGCTTCGAGCGCCTTGGCGTTGCCTTCAACCAGATGGCGGATAACATTAACGCGCTGATCGCCAGCAAAAAGTTACTGATTGATGGAATCGCACATGAGCTGCGCACACCGCTGGTTCGCCTGCGCTATCGGCTTGAAATGAGTGAAAACCTGACCGAAGAAGAAACTCAGGCCCTGAATCGTGATATCGGCCAGCTTGAGGGGCTGATAGATGAGCTGCTGACCTTCGCCCGTCTGGACAGGCCGCAGACTGAGCTGCATCTGACAGCGGTAAATCTGCCTGAATGGATGCGAAATCATATTGCAGATGTGCGCGTGATTCACCCACATCGTGAAATCGCTCTGCAATGCCCTGCCGTGGGTGACTTTGGCCAAATCGATCTGCGCCTTCTTGAGCGCGTGACGGATAACCTTATCAACAACGCCCTGCGTTACAGCCAGCAGCAGCTGAGCGTAAGCCTGCGCCTCGATCGGCAAATCGCCACGCTGATAGTCGAAGACGACGGCCCCGGCATTCCGGAGGAAGAGCGTGAACATATTTTCCAGCCGTTCGTCCGCCTGGATCCTAGCCGCGACCGGTCAACCGGCGGCTGTGGCTTAGGACTGGCGATTGTTCATTCCGTCGCGATGGCTATGGGAGGAGCAGTCCGCGTAGACAGCGGCCCTCTGGGCGGCGCACGTTTTCATTTTAGCTGGCCGGTCATCTCCTTTGAACCAGAGCAAAATCCCCCACAGATAACAAAAACCGCCTGACCTGCCTGACACAGAAGACGCCGGTGGTCAGGCTGTCACCGACGTGCTATAACTCTATAAGTATGTTGTAACTAAAGTGGGTGAACGATGGCGAATTACGATCTGATTGAACGGTTAACCTCGACGTTCCGGGAGCTGGAACGTGACCTGCTGCTGCTGCGTGGTCAGCTGGATGGCTATCGGCTGCTGGTGGGCCGAGTCTTTGCCCTGCCCGGCATCGAGAAAGGTAGCGAACACGAACCGCTTAACGAGATTGAGGTCACGCAGAAAATCGGCAAAGAGGCCCATGAGGCAGCGCTTGCCCACTTCACCCGCCTCTTCATCCAGCAGCAGTCGGAAAAAATCAGCAGCAAGGCTGCGGTGCGCCTTCCCGGCGCCCTGTGCTACAGCGTGAGCGGCGATGAATATCAGCAGACTCATGAGCTGGTCGCGCGGGTTAACCAGCGTAAGATCGAACTTGAAAAGATCATCAGCGTTGATTCCGGCCTTGCCAGCGTGCAGCGCTTCGAATGGGTACATCGCCATATTCCGGGGCTGATAACGCTTAACGCCTATCGCGCTATCTCGATAGTTGATAACCCAACCACCCTGCGCTTTGGCTGGGCTAACAAGCAAATCATCAAGAATTTGACGCGGCATGAGGTGATGGTGATGCTGGAAAAAAGCCTGAAGGCAAACCGCGCCGTGCCGCCCTACACCCGCGAGCAGTGGGCGGAGCAGATCGAGCGTGAACTTAACAACGTCGCGATGCTACCCGCCAGCACGAAGCTGAAGATTAAACGTCCGGTGAAGGTCCAGCCGGTGGCCCGCGTCTGGTATCAGGAAAAGCAGAAGCAGGTGCAGCTCGCCTGCCCTTCACCGCTGCTCGTACTGTGCCAGCAGGACAACGGCGAAGCGCCGCCGGAAATTGGCGAACTGCTGAATTACGATGCGGAGAATATCCGCCATCGCTATAAGCCACAAGCCCAAGCGTTAAGGCTGTTGATCCCAAGGCTGCATCTTTACTGCGAGCAATAAAGCGCCTCAACCGAGACGCAGAAAAGCTTACTGCCGCATGCTGCCGACCATCTCTTCTGGCCGCACCCATGCATCGAACTCGTCTTCCGTGAGGTAGCCCAGCTTCAGGGCGGAGGCCTTTAAGGTCAGCCCCTCTTTATGGGCCTTTTTGGCGATTTCCGCCGCCTTGTCGTAGCCGATATGGGTATTGAGCGCCGTCACCAGCATCAGCGATTCGTTCAACAGCTGGTTGATACGGTCCCGGTTTGGCTCGATGCCGACAGCACAATGCTCGTTAAAGCTTTCCATACCGTCCGCCAGCAGGCGAATCGATTGCAGAACATTATGGATAACCATCGGGCGATAGACGTTCAGTTCAAAATTCCCTGCTGCCCCGCCCATGTTCACCGCCACGTCGTTACCCATCACCTGGCAGCACAGCATCGTCATCGCTTCGCACTGCGTTGGATTCACCTTGCCCGGCATGATTGAGCTGCCCGGCTCGTTTTCAGGAATGGCGATTTCGCCGATGCCGCAGCGCGGGCCGGATGAGAGCCAGCGAACGTCGTTAGCAATTTTCATCAGCGACGCGGCCAGCCCTTTCAGCGCGCCATGCGCGTGCACCAGCGCATCACAGGTAGCCAGCGCCTCAAATTTATTCGGCGCGGTGACAAACGGCTGACGGGTAATTTCGGCCAGCTCTTTTGCTACACGTACTGCATATTCCGGATGAGTATTCAGGCCAGTGCCCACGGCGGTGCCGCCAAGAGCCAGTTCCGCTACGTGCGGCAGACTGTGTTCTATATGTCTGAGATTGTGCTCCAGCATTGCCACCCAGCCGGAGATCTCCTGGCCGAGCGTTAACGGCGTGGCGTCCTGCAGGTGGGTGCGGCCAATTTTGACGATATCGCGGAAGGCTTCCGCTTTCGCCTGCAGCGTCTCTTTCAGCGCCTTAAGCTGCGGGATTAACCCTTCGCGCACTGCAATAACCGCGGCGACGTGCATCGCTGTCGGGAATACGTCGTTAGAACTCTGGCTTTTGTTCACATCATCATTAGGGTGAACCACGCGCTCCATGCCACGCTCGCCACCAAGGATTTCACTGGCCCTGTTCGCCAGCACCTCGTTCATGTTCATGTTGCTTTGCGTGCCTGAACCCGTTTGCCAGATAGCCAGCGGGAACTCCTCGGGATGCTTGCCTGCCAACACTTCATCGGCGGCGGCGAGTATTGCTTTGCCCCGCTCTGCGGGCAGCAGGCCAAGATCCATATTCACCTTAGCGGCTGCACGCTTAGTCAGCGCCAGCGCCTGGATGAGTGCCGTCGGCATTTTTTCCGTGGAGATGCGGAAATGCTCAAGCGAGCGCTGCGTCTGCGCGCCCCAGAGCTTATCAGCCGGAACATCAATGGGTCCCATAGAGTCTTTTTCAATACGACTGGATGCCATTTCACTCTCCTTTCAGATAAAAAAAACCGCCCGGAAGGGCGGCTTCATAATGTTATTTCACGCATCGATTACATTGGGAGGCGTGTATTTTCTGGAAGAAGTCGTTGCCCTTGTCATCTACCAGAATAAAGGCCGGAAAATCCTCGACCTCGATTTTCCAGATAGCCTCCATGCCCAGCTCGGGGTACTCAACGCAGGTGAGGCTCTTGATGCTTTGCTGTGCCAGCACCGCTGCCGGACCGCCAATGCTGCCCAGATAGAAGCCGCCGTGCTTGTGGCAGGCATCCGTAACCTGCTGGCTACGGTTGCCTTTCGCCAGCATCACCATGCTGCCGCCGTTGGCCTGCAGCAAATCCACATAGGAGTCCATGCGCCCTGCCGTCGTTGGCCCAAGCGAACCCGACGCGTACCCGTCAGGCGTTTTGGCCGGCCCCGCGTAGTACACAGGGTGATCTTTTATGTACTGCGGCAGCCCTTCACCGTTATCGATACGCTCTTTGAGCTTAGCGTGTGCGATGTCGCGTGCCACAATAATAGTCCCGCTCAGGGAAAGACGCGTAGAAACAGGGTACTGAGAAAGCTGCTTCAGGATCTCGCTCATCGGGCGATTCAGATCGACTTTAACGGCTTCTCCTTCCCCCGCCTGGCGCAGTTCCTGCGGGATATATTTGCCTGGATTGTGCTCCAGCTTTTCTAACCAGATGCCGTCGCGGTTGATCTTCCCTTTGATGTTACGGTCCGCAGAGCAGGATACGCCCATGCCCACCGGGCAGGATGCACCGTGGCGAGGCAGACGAACGACGCGGATATCATGCGCGAAGTATTTACCGCCAAACTGCGCGCCAAGGCCGAGGTTCTGCGCTTCTTTCAGCAGCTCTTCTTCCAGCTGGATATCGCGGAACGCCTGGCCGTGCTCGTTACCTTCGGTCGGCAGGCCATCGTAATATTTGGTTGAAGCGAGCTTCACCGTTTTAAGCGTGGACTCTGCCGAAGTGCCGCCAATCACAAATGCGACGTGGTACGGCGGGCAGGCTGCGGTGCCCAGGCTGCGCATTTTTTCAACGAGATAGTCTTTCAGCTTGCCCGGGCTGAGCAGCGCCTTGGTTTCCTGATAGAGATAGGTTTTGTTCGCGGACCCGCCCCCTTTAGCGATGCAGAGGAATTTGTATTCAGCCCCGTCAACGCTGTACAGGTCGATCTGCGCAGGCAGGTTGGTTCCGGTGTTCACCTCTTTGTACATATCCAGCGCCGCGTTTTGCGAATAGCGCAGGTTATCTTCAATGTAGGTGTTGTAGATGCCCTGCGAGAGCGCGGCTTCATCGCCACCGCCGGTCCAGACGCGCTGGCCCTTTTTACCGGTGATGATCGCGGTCCCCGTATCCTGACAGGTTGGCAGAATACCTTTGGCGGCGATCTCCGAGTTACGCAGGAACTGCAGCGCCACGTATTTGTCGTTTTCGCTCGCTTCAGGGTCGGCCAGAATATCGGCAACCTGCTGCTGGTGCGCCGGGCGCAGCATAAAAGAGGCATCGTGGAAGGCGTGTTGCGCGAGCAGGGTCAGGGCTTTGGGGTCAACTTTCAGGACTTCCTGCCCTTCGAACTCCGAGACGGAGACGTAATCTTTGCTCAGCAGGTAGTATTCGGTTTCGTCTTTTTTTAACGGGAACGGCTCTTGATAATGAAAGGCTTTATTCGACATTGTTCTCTCACTTACGACATCAGCTACGTTAATTAATCAGGCTTCGGATGCGTCTTGCGCACCGTGTTAAAAAATGAATCACAATATGCTACACAATTTTTTAACAAAAACTGAGACTAATACGACTTTTTACTGCCCTGGTTACTTCCCCACGGATAATTGGTTTAATAGTCGGAATCTTATCTACATGACAACAGGCCTTGATAATGCAAAAATTAATCAACGCGGTACAAAATTATGCGTGGGGAAGCAAAACTGCCTTAACTGAACTTTATGGCGTTCAAAATCCCGACAACCTGCCAATGGCGGAGCTGTGGATGGGGGCGCACCCAAAAAGTAGTTCTAAGGTCCTGATAGATGGCCAACCGCGCTCCCTGCGCGATGTTATCGAGGCGGATCAGAATTCAGCCCTTGGCACCGCCGTTGCCGAACGTTTCCGTGAACTGCCGTTCCTGTTTAAAGTCTTGTGTGCCGATCAGCCCCTCTCTATTCAGGTGCATCCCAACAAAAAAGCCTCCGAACTGGGCTTTGCAAAAGAAAACGCGGACGGGATCCCGCTGGATGCCGCCGAACGTAACTACAAAGATCCAAACCATAAGCCTGAGCTGGTCTTCGCCCTTACGCCATTCCTTGCGATGAACGCCTTCCGTGAATTCTCTGACATCGTCTCGCTTTTACAGCCTGTTTCCGGCGCGCACACCGCCATCGCGCATTTTCTTGAGAAGCCTGACGCTGAGCGTTTAGCACAGCTGTTCGCCAGCCTTTTGAATATGCAGAATGAAGAGAAATCCCGTGCGCTGGGCGTGCTGAAAGCCGCCCTGAATAATCAGCAGGGTGAACCTTGGGAAACTATTCGCGTCATCTCCGAATTCTATCCGGACGACAGCGGCCTGTTCTCTCCGCTGCTACTGAACGTCGTTAAACTCGAACCAGGCGAAGCGATGTTCCTGTTCGCCGAAACCCCGCATGCCTACCTTAAGGGCGTTGCGCTGGAAGTCATGGCCAACTCGGATAACGTGCTGCGCGCGGGCCTGACGCCAAAGTACATCGATATCCCTGAACTTGTCGCCAACGTGAAGTTTGAGCCAAAGCCAGCCGGTGAGCTGCTGACTCAGCCGCAGCAAAACGGCAGCGAGCTGGACTTCCCGATCCCGGTAGATGACTTCGCCTTCTCCCTGCTCGATCTAAACCCTGCCCCCACCGGGCTGGCGCAGGACAGCGCAGCAATTATTTTCTGTGTGGAAGGCGAAGCGGTATTGAGCAAGGGTGAACAGCAGCTTGTGCTCAAGCCAGGTGAATCAGCGTTTATTGCAGCTAACGAATCCCCTGTAGCCGCAAGCGGTGTGGGTCGAATCGCCCGTGTATTCAATAAGCTCTGATCGCAAGTAACTTACTGATCTTTTACGTCTGGATTGCTAAGCTTACGGCACTGGTTTTCTAAAACGCCCGCGGGCGTTTTTCATTCGGCGCCCGGTCAACTGCCTGGCGCGACTTAAAATGGACGACACGATGAAAAAATCTCTGGTAGCGGTAGGTGTGATAGTAGCGCTGGGCGTGGTGTGGACGGGCACCGCCTGGTACACCGGCAAACAGCTGGAAGGTCGGATGGCGGAGATGATCGCCAACGCCAACGCCGAATTAAACAATGCCTCACCGGAATCGGGTCTGGCCGTGAGCTATCAGGATTATCAGCGCGGTCTGTTCCACAGCAGCATGCAGCTGGTGATAAAGCCTGTGCCGGGCAAAGAAAGCGCGTTCCTGAAGCCGGATCAAAGCATCGTTTTTGCTGAAACTATCGATCACGGCCCGTTCCCGTTTGCCCAGCTTAAAAAATTCAATTTGATCCCAAGCATGGCCTCTATTCATACCGTGCTGGTTAACAACCCAACAACCAAACCGCTGTTTGATATCACCGCCGGCAAGTCGTTCATTGATGCACAAACCCGTGTTGGCTACAGCGGCGCAACCGCCTCTGATATTGACCTGCTGCCGCTGAACTACGCCAAAGGTGAGGACAAAATTTCCTTCAGCGGCGGTCAGCTCTCCGCGGACGTGGACGGCGACGGCAATAAAATCGCGGTTAACGGTGAAGCGAAAAGCGGCCTGATCAATACCGTGAACCAGTATGGCCAGCACGTGCAGATGACCTTCAACGGCGTGACTACCGACGGCAGCAGCCAGCGCACCGAATTTGACGAGCGCGTCGGCGAGCAAAAAGCCGCCATCGACAAGCTGTCTATCGCCATTGAAGGCAAAGAGATGGCGGTGCTGGAAGGCTTTAAAATTAACGCCAAATCTGACGTGCAGGATGATAAAAAGCATCTTACCGGCCAGGTCGACTACACCGTCGACGCGCTGAAAGTGCAGAACCAGAACGTTGGCAGCGGCAAGCTCACCGTTAAAGTAGGCAATATCGACGGTGCGGCGATGCATCAGTTCAGTCAGAAATATAACGCCGAGTCCCAGAAGCTACTGGCGGATCCGGCTATTGCACAGAACCCGGAACTCTATCAGCAGAAGCTGGTAGACGTGCTGGCGGCTAACCTGCCGCTACTGCTGAAGGGGAACCCGGTTATCACCGTGGCGCCGCTGAGCTGGAAGAATGCGAAAGGGGAAAGTACCTTTAACCTCTCCCTTTATCTGAAGGATCCTGCTGGCGCTACCGGTCCGGCAAACAGTCCGGAAGAGCAGCTTGATCGCTATGTGAAGTCACTCGACAGCAAGCTGGTGATCCCAATGGATATGGCAACCGAGCTGATGACCCAGGTCGCGCAGCTGGAAGGCTACAAACAGGAAGATGCGGCGAAGCTTGCGGACCAGCAGATCAAAGGCCTGGCAGCAATGGGCCAGATGTTCCGCGTAACCAAAGTTGAAGACAACAACATCACCACCAGCCTGCAGTATGGCAGCGGCAAGGTCTCCCTGAATGGCCAGCAGATGTCGCTGGGCGATCTGGTAGGCATGTTTGCGCTGCCGGGCATGGACGGTGTCGCACCGGCACCTGAGCTGGAAGCACCGGCACCAGCCCCGGTCGTCCCTCCGGCACAGTAAAATGGAAAGCCTCCCTCGGGAGGCTTTTTTGTAGGGTGTGACCCGTCCTGAATAGCGATAACACTCAGCTTTATCAACGTATAGCTCGCGCAGCCTTATCAATTAACTCATGTTTCCCACCGCCCAGAGATGGAAGGGATGCGGCAACAACGTCGTGCGGAAAACCGAAGGAGATAGCGCTCGCGGCATCCAGACGTGCGATCTGTTCAGCGGTGAGCTGAACATCTACCGACGCAAGATTATCTGCCAGCTGTTCTTCCGTACGTGGACCGATAATCGGCAGTGTTCCTTTGGCAATCACCCACGCGATGGCGATTTGCCCTTGCGATATTTTCCGGTAAGCAGACCTCCTCCTAAAGGTGACCAGCTTACCGTTCCCAGGTTGAATCCTGCCGCCATGGGTAACAGCTCGCGTTCGGCGGAGCGCTCCACGAGGCTGTACTCCAGCTGCACGGCAGAGATGGGAGACCAACCCCGAAGCTCCGCCAGGGTGGTGGCCGTAGCCACCCGCCACGCCGGAAAATCCGACAGCCCCGCATAAAGGATTTTGCCGGACCGGATAAGATCGTCGAGGGCCTTTGCAATTTCATCAACAGGCGTGACGCCATCAGGCATATGCACCCAGAACAAATCGATACGATCGGTTTTTAAGCGTTTTAAGCTTGCCTCAAGGGAGTTGACCATCGCCTTGCGGCTATTGCCGCAGCGCTGCAGACCCGCCTCAGGCGAGTCGCCAAGTGAATAGCAGGTTCGGCGACGAGCGGGTCGGCTCACGAGGATTTTAGCTCTTCCGTACTACAAGCCGGGCGGGCATGATCTGATTTCGCGCTTCGTCATCACCGCTTTGCGCACGCTGTAAAACACGCAGGCCCGCGCTGCGGCCAATCTCGCGGGCTGGCGTAGAAACCCAGGTCAGCGGCAAATCGTCCAGTTCCTCATCCATGACTTCCGCAAACGCAGCCAGCGCAATGTGGCGATCGTAATAGCTGTCCAGGCTGCCTTCTCCGCTCTGACGGCCCGCGCGCAGCAGCCCAAACCATGCGCCCATGGCGATAGTGCTATTGTGGCAAAGCACGGCGGTAATCGTGGGATTATGCTGCAGGAGCGTGGTGATAGCGTCTGCAGCCTGCTTCTGGCTTGATTCGCACTCCAGTATCCATTCGCTGTGAAACGGCAAGCCATATTTCAGCAACGTCGAACAGTAGCCGCCCAGCCGCTCGGCACGGGTAAGTGACGACCCCCGTCCCCCCAGCCAGGCAATGCGCTGGTGACCGCGCTTAATCAAATGTTCCGTGACCAGCTGAGCCGCCTGCATGTTATCCGGGCGGATGATGTCGGCCTCTTCGAGATAGCTCGCGCGCGAGGCAAACACCAGCGGCAGGCTTTTTTGATCCGCAAGCTCCCTGAGTTCAGCGCCCTGCCCTGCCGCCCCGGCAATAATAATGCCGTCTACGCCCTGGGAAACCAGCGTGTCGAAACAGCGCTGCATATGCTGACCCTGCGCGCCGCTCTGCGTCAGGAAAAGCAGTTTGCCCTGTTTTTCCAGCTCGTCCGTTAATCCCGCCGTCAGTTCAGCATAAAAAGGATTACAGAGATCGCGCACGATCAGGCCTATGACTCCACTTTGCCCACCGCGCAGCGATACCGCCTGGCGATTACGCACGAAGCCCAGCTTTTCGATTGCTTCATTAACCCGCGCACCCGTCGCTGCTGATATACGCCCTTTACCGCTTAATACCAGCGAAACGGTTGCCACCGAAACGCCCGCGGCGCTGGCAACGTCATTGATTGTGATTTTTTTGGCCGTCGTGGTCATGGGCGCGGATGATTCTCCATAAATCAGGGATGCCATAGGATAAAACGTTTTACCTGTCTGAGCACATTAGGCGCGTTGCGTCGTTTTTAATCTGTGAGCTGACGCGCAATAAAATCAGGTTAAACGTTTTATCCTCCTGTCAGTTTCGTACTGTTACTACCTTTTATCAACCGGGAACAGGAGTCGTTATGGCGGCTAATACACCACAAAAAATTACGCTTTGGGAATTTTTTCAAAACCTGGGCAAAACCTTCATGCTGCCGGTGGCGCTGCTGTCGTTCTGCGGGATCATGCTGGGGATCGGCAGCTCTTTAAGCAGCCATGACGTCGTCACGCTGCTCCCTGCGCTGGGTAACCCGGTGCTGCAGCTCATCTTCGTGTGGATGAGTAAAGTCGGCTCCTTCGCCTTCAGCTTCCTGCCTATTATGTTCTGTATCGCAATCCCGCTGGGGCTGGCGAGCGAGAATAAAGGCGTCGCCGCCTTTGCCGGTTTTGTCGGCTACGTGGTAATGAACCTGGGCGTTAACTTCTGGCTGACCGCGAAGGGCATTCTGCCAACTACCGATGCCGCCGTTCTCAAAGCGAACAATATTCAGAACATCCTCGGTATTCAGTCTATTGATACGGGGATCCTGGGCGCGGTCATTGCGGGCGTGATTGTGGCAATGCTGCACAAACGCTTCCACAACATCCGCCTACCGGACGCGCTGGCCTTCTTCGGCGGCACTCGTTTTGTGCCGATCATTACTACCGTAGTGATGGGTCTTGTCGGCCTGGTTATCCCGTTAATCTGGCCCGTATTTGCAGCCGGGATCACCGGAATTGGCAATGTGATCAATAGCGCTGGCATTTTCGGGCCGATGATCTTCGGTACCGGCGAGCGTCTTCTGCTGCCGTTTGGTCTGCAGCACATTCTGGTGGCGCTGATTCGCTTTACCGAAGCTGGCGGTACCATGGACGTCTGCGGCCACAGTGTCAGCGGCGCACTGACCATCTTCCAGGCGCAGCTGAGCTGCCCGACGGTGCACGGCTTCTCTGAAAGCGCAACCCGCTTCCTGTCGCAGGGTAAAATGCCCGCCTTCCTGGGCGGTCTACCGGGCGCGGCGCTGGCGATGTACCACTGTGCCCGTCCTGAAAACCGTCACAAAATTAAAGGCCTGCTGATTTCTGGCGTTATCGCCTGCGTCGTGGGCGGCACCACTGAACCGCTGGAATTCCTGTTCCTGTTCGTTGCTCCGGTTCTTTACCTCATCCATGCCCTGCTGACCGGCCTCGGCTTCACCATCATGGCGGTGCTGGGCGTGACTATCGGCAACACCGACGGCAATGTCATCGACTTCGTGGTCTTTGGGATCCTGCACGGCCTGTCCACCAAGTGGTACATGGTGCCCGTCGTAGCGGCTATCTGGTTCGCGGGCTACTACGTCATCTTCCGCTTCGCGATTACCCGTTTTAACATTAAAACACCGGGCCGCGATATCGACACCACCACCAGCGCTGAAAAAGCGCTTGCGGGTCAGGTCGGCAAATCCGGCTATAACGTACCGGCTATGCTGGCGGCGCTGGGCGGCGCGGAAAACGTCGTCACGCTGGATAACTGCATCACCCGCCTGCGTATGACGGTGAAAGATATGGCGCTGGTCAATAGCGCAGCGCTGAAAAACCTGCGAGCCATTGGCGTTGTGCAACTGAACCAGCACAACCTGCAGGTGGTCATCGGGCCACAGGTTCAGTCGGTAAAAGATGAAATGGCGAGCCTGATGATTACGGCTCAGGCGTAAATTAGAAGCGGGCACCAAATAAAGTGCCCGCTCTTCTGTGAGGTGTTATGTTCGATTTTTCCGTTCCCGTTGACCGTCACGGAACCTGGTGCACGCAGTGGGATTATGTGGCAGACCGTTTCGGTGCCCCCGACCTGCTTCCGTTCACCATCTCCGATATGGATTTCGCCACCGCCCCGGTCATACTCTCCGCCGTTCAGCAGCGTCTGGCGCACGGCGTGCTCGGCTACAGCCGCTGGAAGAATGGTGATTTCATCGGTGCCATTGCCCACTGGTATCAGCAGCGCTTTAACAGCGAGATCGATCCCAGGAGCGTGGTCTACGGCCCTTCCGTGATTTACATGGTCTCTCAGCTGATACGCCAGTGGTCTGAACCGGACGACGCGGTGCTGATTCACACTCCGGCATACGATGCTTTTTATAAAGCGATTGAAGGGAACAAACGCGAAGTGCTGAGCGCGCCACTGTGCAAGAGTGCAGCGGGATGGACGTGCGATATGGACGCCCTTGAGGAGCAGCTCGCAAAACCACAGTGCAAAATCATGCTGCTCTGCAGCCCGCAGAATCCGACCGGGAAAGTGTGGACGCAGGCAGAACTGAAAACAATGGCGGCGCTTTGTGAACGCCACAGCGTGCGTGTGATAAGCGATGAAATCCACATGGATATGGTCTGGGAAGGCAACAATCACACGCCGTGGTGCGAAGTTGGCAAAGGTGGCTGGGCGCTGCTGACGTCCGGCTCTAAAAGCTTCAATATTCCGGCACTTACCGGCGCATATGGGCTAATCAACGATGAAAAAGATCGTCTCGGCTACCTGAGCGTACTTAAAGGTCAGGATGGTCTCTCATCCCCGGCGGTACTGGCGCTGGTTGCGCATATCGCCGCCTACCGGCAAGGTGAGCCGTGGCTCGACGCCCTGCGGGCCTATTTGCAGGATAATCTCAGATACGTTGCGGAAACCCTGAATCAGGAGTTTACGCAACTCAACTGGCAGCCGCCACAGTCCACCTATCTGGCGTGGATCGATCTTCGCCCGCTGGGCCTGAATGACAGAGCGCTGCAAAAAGTGATGATCGAGCAGCAAAAAGTCGCCATCATGCCGGGTTATACCTATGGTGAAGAAGGTAACGGTTTTATCCGCCTGAACTGCGGCTGCCCAAGGATGAAGCTGGAAGAAGGCATGAGGCGTCTTATAGCGGCGATTAAGTCCCTGCAATAAGCATCGCGGGGAGGCGACTCCCCAAAGAGACTTGAGAAAGAAGGAAAAAGCGTGGTTTTTCCTTCTTTCTGTTCAGCAGCCGAAAATCAATGAATTGATTTCCCTGGTATTTATTTAAAACGAATTCATCTGCTTTTTATTTGCGCAACTAATTATTGTTGCCCGATAGCAATTCTCTTGTGAATGTTTTTATAATGTAACGCACTTTAATCAAAAAAAGAGTGCGACCATGATTGATACCTCCCTGCCGTTAACCGATTTGCACCGCCACCTTGATGGCAACATTCGTGCGCAAACGATCCTCGATCTGGGCCGCCAGTATAATTTGCCGCTCCCGGCAGACTCCATCGATGCGTTAATTCCTCACGTCCGGGTTGTCGATACAGCGCCTGACCTGGTGAGCTTCCTCTCTAAGCTTGACTGGGGCGTTAAGGTTCTCGCAACGCTTGATGCCTGCCGCCGCGTGGCATGGGAAAACATTGAAGATGCCGCAAGAAACGGACTGCATTACGTCGAGCTGCGCTTCTCGCCGGGCTATATGGCAATGACGCACAACCTGCCTGTTGCCGGCGTGGTGGAAGCGGTGATTGAAGGCGTACGTGAAGGCTGCCGTGATTTTGGCGTGGAGGCGCGCTTAATCGGTATCATGAGCCGTACATTCGGCGAGGCGGCGTGCCAGGCTGAGCTGGAAGCCTTGTTAGCGCATCGTGACCATATTACGGCGCTTGACCTGGCCGGTGACGAACTTGGCTTCCCCGGCAGCCTGTTCCTCAGCCACTTCAACCGTGCGCGAGATGCAGGCTGGCATATCACCGTTCATGCTGGCGAAGCTGCTGGATCTGAAAGCATATGGCAGGCGATCCGCGAGCTTGGTGCCCAGCGTATTGGTCACGGCGTGAAGGCCATTGAAGATCCGGCGCTGATGGATTTCCTGGCGGATCAAGGAATTGGCATTGAGTCATGCCTGACCTCAAACATTCAGACCAGCACGGTGCCGTCGCTGGACAAGCATCCGCTGATCAGATTCCTTGACCATGGCGTCCTGGCAACCATCAATACCGATGACCCGGCGGTTCAGGGTATCGACATTATTCACGAGTATACCGTTGCAGCGCCTCGTGCAGGCCTGAGCGCGGCGCAGATCCGTACCGCACAGGAGAACGGCTTAAAAATCGCTTTCCTGAGCGAGGCGGAAAAGCAGGCGCTTATCAATAAGGTTCGCGCCGCTTAGCGTGGACAAACAGCCCGGGATCAGGAAACTGGCCCGAGCTGCTCCCTTCCCTTCGTCTTGTTCTTTGCACAGCGCTGCGCCAGCACCACGCTGACCGGCTCATTGCTTACTCTTATGCTATGACAGCAGAGCGCAAAAAGCCCGGCCTCGCGGTTAACGAGCCGGGCAGCAGAAAGCGCTTAATTAGCCAGATTCAGCGTTGCACGCTGCTTTGAGGATTCCATGCCCAGTTCGATCAGCTCCATAACCTGAATGGCCTGAGCGGCCGGAACGGGGTTTTCACCGTGGCCGGTCAGCGCATCGCGAATAGCAGCGTAGTAGGCAGGATAATTACCCGGCACGGTCAGTAACGTTTGTTCCGCCATCACTTCGCCCTGCGCCAGCGTCAGCACGCCGTCACGCATGTCATAACCCCAGTCCTCCTGCGGCAGACGCTCACCTGCCTTAAGGCGATCTTCCTGCGGGTCGAGGCCATATTTAATGTAGCTGCCACGGGTACCGTGCACGATATAACGTGCGGACTCGGCAGCGGCCAGCAAGGAGCCGTGGAGCACAACGCGGCGCTGCGGGTAGGCAAGCACGGCATGGAAGTAATCCGTGGCCTGCGCGCCGGGGCGAAGCTGCGCCAGGTCGACCGTCAGGCTGACCGGCAGGCCGAACAGGTTCAGCGCCTGGTCGAGAAGATGCGGGCCCAGATCGTACCAGATGCCGCTCCCGACGCCTGCCTGCTCGCGCCAGCGGTTACGAACCTGAGGACGGAAACGGTCAAAATGGGATTCAAAATAGGCCACTTCCCCCAGCGTCCCGTCGGCCAGCAGGGTTTTCAGGGTCAGGAAGTCGCTGTCCCAGCGTCGGTTGTGAAATACGGATAGCAGCAGCCCGCGGCTTTTCGCCAGCGCATCCAGCTCGCGCGCCTGTGACAACGTCACGGTAAAAGGTTTATCAACGACCACGTGCTTCCCCGCCTCCAGCGCGGCTTTCGCCAGCGGGAAGTGAGTATCGTTTGGGGTAGGAACCACAATGAGATCGATATCCGGGTCGTTAAACAGGTGGTGCGGGTCGGAGACGACGGGCATGTTTGGCCAGTCTGCGTGCACTTTTGCCGCATCGCTGCTGGATACCGCAGCAAGCTCCATTCCCGGCGTGCCCACAATGAGCGGCGCATGGAATGTCTTACTGGCGTAGCCGTAGCCGATTAGTCCGACACGAATCTTATCACTCATTTGTATTCCTCACGTTTATGGACCAGCTCATTTGACACCATCCACCACGGTGTAACAACTGGTACTTTAATTGTTACGTGTCGGTTGCATACTTGCCAGGCGTTTTCATGTATTCCCCTATCGGTATCGCCTGACATATTATACCCGCGCCCGCGCCAGGGTTTAACGCAGCTGATATAAATACGCTTGTGCATAGCTGACAGTTAAATTATACCGGTATACTTTAACTGTCAAAAATGGTGGTAATAAATGGTACGCCCCCCATTTCCGTGCCAGCTTGTGAAAAGAAATGAATAGCCCCCATGAATGATTTTTTAAGATAAAGTTTATATTCCGTCATCATCCTTAATCTGTTTACGCTTTGCCGGCCAGCTAATTAAACGGTTTTAAACTATTCCGATTTATCTCGTTGAAAAGGGCGTAACGCTAAAGCCCCCTTATCCGTAAACCCGCAGGTTTCCCCTGTCACCAGCCGCCAGGCCTTCCCCGATAAGAGGTTGACTGCCGACTGTGGATTACAGCGAAAAGCAGGCCTCCATTAAACTATTACAGCAGCACTGATTAACGCCTGCACCGCGTTTCAAGGAAAAGTCCGAAATAACCAGCCGTATGAAATTACGCTGATAATTTCGCACGGGTTGCGTTTATTATGCTGGGATTCAATTTCTTCTTTAACACTTATAAAACCTCCTCTACGGATATCCCCTATGACAGCGCAAGATTATTTAATGAAGTTCAGAAAAATTAGTACCCTGGAAAGCCTGGAAAAATTGTTCGATCACCTCAATTATAGCCTTACCGATAACAATGAAATTATGAATATGTATCGCGCAGCCGATCATCGCCGTGCGGAGCTGGTCTCAGGTGGCCGACTGTTTGACCTCGGCTGCGTGCCAAAAACGGTCTGGCGTTACGTGGTGTAACCGCGTGCGAGTAGCATTAAGCTCAAAAAGCCTTATAATCGCCCCCGCCTTATGTCGGACATAAGGACCGCATTCTATTCTTTGCATCCCGGGAGGCAAAATGACTACCACGCAGGCGCCGCGTATTGCAGGCTGGCTTCTCGCCCCTCTCGCCTGGCTGCTGCTGACCTTACTCAGCAGTACTGTTGCGCTGGCGATTTATCTGATGATGCTGATTTCGCCGGAAAGCCATCGTCTGATGAGCGCACAGGGGCAGCATATGGTGCTGTTCTGGTATTTCTCCGTGGCCTGCGCCATTGCCATGTGGGGTTATACCGTCTGGCTGACCATCGCGTTTTTTAAAAAACGTCAGAATGTGGTGCGTCATTACATCCTGTGGTTATTGATTTCCATACTGCTGGCGATCAAAGCGTTTGCCTTCTCTCCGGTCAGCGACGAGCTGGCGTTGCGTCAGCTCCTGTTCCCGCTGCTTGCGGCTTCACTGCTGGTGCCCTACTTCAAACGCTCAGAACGCGTGAAGCAAACCTTTATTAATCCGTAATAACCTTATTAATACTCCGTTGTCGTCCGGCGCCGCATGGACGATAATGGACGGCTTTTTTTGTTTCAGGTCTCATCATGACAGATTATTTGCTGCTCTTTGTTGGTACGGTACTGGTCAATAACTTCGTTCTGGTGAAGTTTCTCGGCCTGTGTCCGTTTATGGGCGTTTCCAAAAAGCTGGAGACGGCCATTGGCATGGGCCTTGCGACCACTTTTGTATTGACGCTGGCCTCTGTCTGCGCCTGGATTATTAACGCCCTAATCCTTATTCCCCTCGACCTGGTCTATTTGCGTACCCTTTCCTTTATTCTGGTTATCGCCGTAGTGGTGCAGTTTACCGAAATGGTGGTGCGTAAAACCAGCCCGGCTCTCTATCGTCTGCTGGGGATCTTTCTGCCGCTCATCACCACTAACTGTGCGGTATTAGGCGTTGCGCTGCTAAACGTGAACCTTGACCACAACTTTCTGCAGTCCGCCCTGTACGGTTTCTCTGCGGCGGTTGGCTTCTCGCTGGTGATGGTGCTGTTCGCCGCAATTCGTGAACGCCTTGTCGTTGCCGACGTTCCTGCCCCCTTTAAAGGCAACGCCATCGCGCTGATTACCGCCGGGCTTATGTCTCTGGCCTTTATGGGCTTTAGCGGGTTGGTGAAGTTCTGATGAGCACCGTCTGGATTGCTGTTATAGCGCTGACCCTGATGGGGCTGCTTTTCGGCCTTATTCTGGGCTACGCCTCCCGCCGCTTCGCGGTGGAAGAAGATCCCATCGTCGAGAAAATCGAGGAACTGCTGCCGCAGAGCCAGTGTGGACAGTGCGGCTACCCCGGATGCCGCCCGTATGCCGAGGCCGTGGGCAACAACGGCGCAAAAATAAATCTTTGTGCACCAGGCGGCGAAGCGGTGATGCAAAAAATTGCCACCCTGCTTAACGTCGAGCCGCAGCCCATTGAAGGCGACGAGTCAGCTCTCGCCCCCGTGCGCATGCTGGCCGTTATCGACGAAGCTAACTGTATCGGCTGTACCAAATGCATCCAGGCCTGCCCGGTAGATGCCATTGTTGGCGCAACGCGCGCGATGCACACCGTGCTGATCGACCTCTGCACCGGCTGCAATCTCTGCGTGGACCCTTGCCCGACAAGCTGTATTGATTTGATCCCTGTCACCACCACAACGGAGAGCTGGAAATGGGATCTCCAGACCATCCCGGTACGTAATATTCCGGTGGAGCAACATGCTTAATTTTTTTAGTCGGTTCAAAAAAGACAAAATCTGGGATTTCGACGGCGGCATCCATCCGCCAGAAATGAAGTCCCAGTCTAACGGTACGCCGCTGCGCCAGGTGCCGCTGCCTGAACGGCTTATCCTCCCCCTGAAGCAGCACATTGGTGCTGAGGGTGAACTGTGTGTAAAAGCCGGTGACCATGTGTTACGCGGACAGCCGCTGACCAAAGGACGCGGCAGAATGCTGCCGGTTCACGCCCCAACCTCCGGCACCGTGATCGCAATTGCTCCGCACTCAACGGCGCACCCTTCTGCGCTGGCAGAAATGAGCGTGATTATTGAAGCGGACGGCGATGATATCTGGTTTGAGCACGACGGCTGGGCGGACTACCGTAGCCGCAGTCATGAAGAACTGATTGACCGCATCCACCAGTACGGCGTGGCCGGTCTGGGCGGCGCAGGCTTCCCGACAGGTAACAAACTGCAGGGTGGCGGCAATAAAATTGAAACGTTAATTATCAATGCCGCCGAGTGCGAGCCGTATATTACGGCGGACGATCGCCTGATGCAGGACTGCGCGGCACAAATCGTCGAAGGCATTCGCATCCTGGCCCACATTCTGCAGCCGCAGCGCGTGCTGATTGGCATCGAAGATAACAAGCCGCAGGCCATCTCGATGATGCGTGCCGTGCTGGTCGGTTCTGACGATATCGAACTGCGGGTGATCCCAACGAAATATCCTTCCGGCGGGGCAAAGCAGCTGACGCAGATCCTGACGGGCAAGCAGGTTCCGCACGGCGGTCGCTCCTCTGACATCGGCGTACTGATGCAGAACGTCGGCACCGCCTTTGCGGTTAAGCGCGCCGTCATCGACGGGGAGCCGCTCACCGAGCGAGTCGTCACGCTGACCGGGGTATCTGTCGCGCAGCCGGGTAACGTCTGGGCGCGTCTTGGTACGCCAGTTCGTCACCTGCTGGAATTCGCGGGGTTCCGGCCTACCCACGACCAGCAGGTCATTATGGGCGGCCCGCTGATGGGCTTCAGCCTGCCGTGGCTGGACGTGCCGGTGGTAAAAATCACCAACTGCCTGCTGGCCCCGTCCGCCGGCGAAATGGGTGAACCGGAGCCGGAGCAAAGCTGCATCCGCTGCAGCGCCTGCGCTGACTCCTGCCCTGCCGACCTGCTGCCGCAGCAGCTGTACTGGTTTAGCAAAGGCCAGCAGCACGACAAGGCCACCGCGCATAATCTTAAAGATTGTATCGAGTGCGGCGCGTGCGCTTATGTCTGTCCCAGCAGCATTCCGTTGGTGCAGTATTTCCGTCAGGAAAAGGCGGAAATACGCGAAATTGAGCTGGAAGCCAGACGTACCGCGGAAGCGAAGGCGAGATTTGAAGCCCGCCAGGCCCGTCTGGCGCGTGAGAAAGCCGCACGCCAGGAGCGCCATAAAAAGTCTGCCGCCCAGCCCTCTGCGAAGGACAGCGACGCTATTCAGGCCGCCCTCGACCGGGTGAAGAGTAAAAAGGCAGCCGGCAACGAGCCGATTATCGTTAAAGCCGGTAGCAAACCGGACAACAGCGAAATGATTGCTGCCCGCGAGGCCCGTAAGGCGCAGGCGCGAGCAAAACAGGCTGAAAAAGCGCAGCAGGTTGATTCGCCGGAAGCGAGCGTAGCGGACCCGCGTAAGGCCGCCGTTGAAGCAGCTATTGCCCGTGCGAAAGCACGTAAAGCGGCACAGGCGACCAGCGAACCCGTAACGGAAGCGCAGCCTGCTGAAGCTGTCGACCCGCGTAAAGCGGCCGTCGAAGCTGCCATTGCCCGTGCGAAAGCACGTAAAGCGGCACAGGCGACCAGCGAATCCGTAACTGAAGCGCAGCCAGCTCAGGCCATCGATCCGCGCAAAGCGGCGGTTGAAGCGGCTATCGCTCGTGCTAAGGCGCGCAAAGCTGCGCAGCAGGCCGAAGCTGAAGAAGCAGCGCCAGCAGAATCCACAGAAGAACAAGACCCAAGAAAAGCAGCTGTTGCCGCGGCCATCGCCCGCGTGCAGGCACGTAAGGCCGCTCAGCAGATGGCGCCAGAGGATTAAATGGTTTTTAAAATCGCAAGCTCTCCCTATACCCACAACCAGCGCAGCACGTCGCGAATCATGCTGCTGGTTACCCTGGCCGCGCTGCCGGGCATCGCCGCGCTGTGCTTCTGGTTTGGCTGGGGTAGCCTGATTCAGATTGCCTTAGGGATCGTCAGCGCGGTGCTGGCGGAAGCGCTGGTTGTTAAGCTACGCAAACAGTCTTACAAACAAACGCTGGGGGACAACTCGGCCGCGCTTACGGGTCTGCTGCTCGGGGCCAGTATCCCCCCGCTCACCCCGTGGTGGCTGATTATCGTCGGCACCGTGTTTGCCATCATCATCGCCAAACAGCTTTACGGCGGCCTGGGGCATAACCCGTTTAACCCGGCGATGGTTGGCTATGTCGTACTGCTGATAGCTTTCCCTGTGCTGATGACGTCCTGGCTACCGCCGCAGTCTATCGCTGCGAACGTGCCGAGCATTACGGATATCCTGCACGTGATTTTCACCGGTACGACAGCCGCGGGCGACACCATGACGCAGCTGCGGCTGGGCATTGACGGCATCAGCCAGGCCACGCCGCTGGACACGTTTAAGACCGGTATCCGCGCAGGTCACGCCGCAGGCGATCTTCTCCAGGAGCCGATTTACGGCGGCGTACTTGCCGGGCTGGGCTGGCAGTGGGTAAACGTGGCGTTTCTGGCTGGCGGCCTGTTCCTGCTGGCGCGCGGCACGATTCGCTGGCATATCCCGGTCAGTTTCCTGCTTGTGCTGGCGCTGTGCGCCACGCTGGGCTGGCTGATTTCCCCCGAGAAGTGCGTTTCCCCGGTTATTCACCTGTTCTCCGGCGCAACCATGTTTGGCGCGTTCTTTATCCTCACCGACCCGGTAACCGCATCAACAACAAACCGTGGCCGTCTGCTATTTGGCGCGCTGGCTGGCCTGCTAGTCTGGCTGATTCGTACCTACGGTGGTTATCCTGATGGCGTGGCTTTCGCCGTACTGCTGGCGAACATCACCGTACCGCTGATTGATTACTACACCCGCCCACGCGTTTACGGCCATCGTTAAGGAGTCGTCATGCTGAAAACTATGCAAAAACATGGCGTAACGCTGGCGATCTTTGCCGCGCTGGCTACCGGCCTGACCGCCGTGGTCAACGAGTTGACCAAACCCACGATCGATCGCCAGGCGGCGATCCAGCAGAAGCTGCTGTTCGATCAGGTATTGCCGTCAGATTTGTACGATAACGACATTCAGAACAGCTGCCTTGTGGTTAATGAGCCCCAGCTCGGCGCGGGTGAGCATCGTATCTACGTAGCTCGCAAAGGAGAGCAGCCCGTCGCCGTAGTGATGGAAGCCACTGCGCCTGACGGCTATTCTGGCGCCATTCAGCTACTGGTTGGTTCGGATTTTCACGGCAAGGTGCTGGGGACGCGAGTCACCCAGCATCATGAAACGCCGGGCCTGGGGGATAAAATCGAACTGCGCCTGAGCAATTGGATCACCCATTTTGCGGATGTCATTATTCACGGCCCGAACGATGCGAGCTTTGCCGTCAAAAAAGATGGCGGCCAGTTCGATCAGTTTACCGGTGCGACCATCACGCCGCGCGCGGTGGTTAACGCAGTGAAACGTGCGGGGCTTTACGCGCAAACGCTGCCGCCGACGCTTGAACAGCTACCTTCATGCGGAGTACAACCATGAGTGAAGTAAAAGATATTCTGGTTCAGGGGCTGTGGAAAAATAACTCCGCCCTTGTGCAGCTGCTGGGCCTTTGCCCGCTGCTCGCGGTCACCTCCACGGCAACTAACGCCCTGGGGCTGGGCCTGGCGACCACGCTGGTCCTGACGCTGACCAATGCCGCCGTCTCTGCCCTGCGCCGCTGGGTGCCGTCGGAAATTCGTATTCCGATCTATGTGATGATCATTGCCTCGGTGGTCAGCACCGTACAGATGCTGATCAATGCCTACGCGTTCGGGCTGTACCAGTCGCTGGGCATTTTCATTCCGCTGATCGTCACCAACTGTATTGTGATTGGTCGCGCAGAAGCCTTTGCCGCAAAAAGCTCGGTGCCGCTGGCAGCGCTTGATGGCTTCGCTATTGGTTTAGGGGCGACCAGCGCAATGTTCGTGCTCGGCTCGCTGCGGGAGATCATCGGCAACGGCACGCTGTTTGACGGCGCTGACGGCCTGCTCGGCAGCTGGGCGAAGGTGCTGCGCATTGAGATATTCCACACCGACACCCCGTTCCTGCTCGCCATGCTGCCGCCGGGCGCTTTTATTGGCCTCGGGCTGATGCTGGCGGTAAAATATCTCATTGATGAGAAAATGAAGGCGCGCCGCGCGGCGAAAAGCGTGGCGGTGGATGCCGAAACCAGGGAAGCGTAATGAATAAGATAAAGCGTCATGAGATCCTGACGCGACTGCGTGATCACAACCCAAATCCGACAACCGAACTCCAGTTCAGCTCCCCTTTCGAACTGCTGATTGCGGTATTGCTTTCCGCGCAGGCTACTGATGTCAGCGTCAACAAAGCGACCGCTAAGCTCTACCCGGTCGCCAATACACCACGGGCGATGCTTGAGCTCGGCGTGGACGGGGTAAAGTCGTACATCAAAACCATTGGCTTGTTTAACAGCAAGGCGGAAAACGTCATTAAGACCTGCCGCATGCTCATTGAACTGCACAGTGGCAAAGTACCTGAAGACCGTGCCGCGCTGGAAGCGCTGCCTGGCGTAGGCCGCAAAACAGCTAACGTCGTGCTCAATACCGCGTTCGGCTGGCCGACCATCGCCGTGGACACCCATATCTTCCGCGTCTGTAACCGCACCCAGTTTGCGCCCGGCAAAAACGTTGAGCTGGTGGAGGAAAAGCTGCTTAAGGTTGTTCCGTCAGAGTTTAAAGTTGACTGCCACCATTGGCTGATTCTGCACGGACGCTATACCTGCGTTGCCCGCAAGCCGCGCTGTGGCTCGTGCATCATCGAAGACCTTTGTGAATATAAAGACAAAGTAGATATTTAGCTCCCCCGCCCTGTGGATTTCTCTGCGGGGCTGCCTTTCTTAACATTGTGCCCACCGACAAAAGCCGAATCTTCAGCTTTTCACACCATTATTTTCCTTTAACAGCTTTACAACATATTGATGATAATCGCCTGAGCAGGTTAATCGTTTTTTTTCGATGAGAATTTTCTATAAATATGTGACACAGATCACTTTGATAACACAACGTTAAATTTAGGTCATTTTTTTGTCACCAAAGCCCGGCAATCGTTATTGGCGTGCGATCTGAATCAATACATTACGCTGGCTAAAACTTCTGAGCTGGCCTTTATCGCTGCTTAATCGCTTTTTTAGCAGAACATATCCCTGAAATGCCCCGCAAAACGTAACGGGAGAGATTTTAAATGGGTAAAGTGACATTTATTAAAATTTAACGCTGAATAACATTTCATTCTCAGTAGCATTATTCCACCGCAGTTATATGTAACTGAATATTACAAAACACTTGCCTGAAGGCGCAGGATAGTGAACATTACCCGCCGTTTCCCCTTCCATAATAACAATAAAGTGACTGCCACAGGCCTTCACGCTTATAAGACTCCTGTTAAAGTGGGATGTAAAAAAAGAGGTATATGTGTCGACTGCAAACAATAAACCAGCAGAAAGCGTTAGTCTGAACGCTTTCAAACAACCTAAATCGTTCTACCTGATCTTTTCTATTGAGCTATGGGAACGTTTTGGTTACTACGGCCTGCAAGGGATCATGGCCGTCTACCTGGTTAAACAACTGGGTATGTCAGAAGCGGATTCTATTACACTGTTCTCCTCTTTCAGCGCACTGGTTTTTGGCCTCGTTGCCGTCGGCGGCTGGCTGGGTGATAAAGTGCTCGGCACCAAACGCGTCATTATGCTGGGGACCATCGTTCTGGCTCTCGGCTATGGACTCGTCGCCTATTCCGGCCATGACGCTGCAATCGTCTTTATGGGTATGGCGACTATCGCCGTCGGTAACGGCCTGTTTAAGGCTAACCCGTCCGCACTGCTCTCTACCTGTTATGATAAAGATGATCCGCGTCTTGATGGCGCCTTCACTATGTATTACATGGCCATCAATATCGGCTCCTTCTTCTCCATGCTCGCCACCCCGTGGCTGGCCGCGAAGTTTGGCTGGAGCGTTGCTTTCTCGCTGAGCTTCGTCGGCATGCTGATCACCCTGGTGAACTTCATGTTCTGCAAGCGCTGGGTTAAAGATTACGGATCTAAGCCTGACTTCTTACCGGTTCACTTCGGTAAACTGTTTGCCACCATCATCGGCGTTGTCGTGCTGATCGTTATCGCAACCTGGCTGTTGCACAACCAGAGCGTTGCTCGAGGCGTTCTGGGCCTGGTCGCCCTGGGTATTGTGATTATCTTCGCCAAAGAAGCGATTGCCATGAAAGGCGCAGCGCGTCGTAAGATGATCGTTGCCTTCATTCTGATGCTCGAAGCGATTGTCTTCTTCGTGCTCTACAGCCAGATGCCAACATCCCTGAACTTCTTTGCGATTCGTAACGTTGAGCACGCTATTTTAGGCATCACGTTCCAGCCAGAGCAGTTCCAGGCGCTGAACCCGTTCTGGATCATGATTGGTAGCCCGATTCTGGCCGCTATTTATAACAAGATGGGCGACCGCCTGCCGATGCCGCACAAGTTCGCTATTGGTATGGTGCTGTGCTCCTTCGCCTTCCTTGTGCTGCCGCTGGGTGCGAAGTTCGCAACTGATGCGGGTATCGTGTCCGTTAACTGGCTGATTCTGAGCTACGCGCTGCAGAGTACCGGTGAACTGATGATTTCTGGTCTGGGCCTCGCAATGGTTGCACAGCTGGTGCCACAGCGCCTGATGGGCTTCATCATGGGTAGCTGGTTCCTGACTACCGCGGGTGCGGCACTTATCGCCGGTAAAGTTGCTAATCTGATGGCCGTACCGGACGACGTGACCGATCCGCTGCAGTCCCTGCATGTCTACGGTCACGTGTTCATGCAGATTGGTATCGCCACCGGCGTTATCGCCCTGCTGATGATCGTTATCGCGCCAAAACTGAACCGTATGACCCAGTCAGATGCTACTGACGCGGCATCCGAGAAAGCCACCGCGTAATATAGCGGGAAACACTGAATTTTCAGCCGTTAGCTTTTCGCTAACGGCTTTTTTTTTGCCTGCAGGAGCACTACCATAAGGAATCTTAGCGCCCTAAAGGAGTTCAGTAATGAAACTGTATTATAAGCCAGGTGCCTGTTCCTTCTCTCCCCACATCATCCTGCGTGAAACCGGGCTGGATTTCTCCCTTATCAAAGTTGATTTAGCCACCAAGCGCACCGAAGCCGGTGACGACTACTTTGAGGTGAACCCAAAAGGCCAGGTCCCTGCGCTGCTGATGGACGACGGCTCGCTGCTCACCGAGGGCGTGGCCATCGTGCAGTATCTGGCAGACAAAGTGCCGGACCGCCAGCTTCTGGCCCCTGCGGGCAGCATGACGCGCTACCACACGCTTGAGTGGCTGAACTACATTGCCACCGAGTTGCACAAGGGCTTCAGCCCGCTGTTCAATCCGGCTACTCCTGATGAGTTCAAAACCGTCACCCGCCAGGCGCTGGAGAAGAAGTTTAAATACGTTAACGAAGAGCTGAACGACAAGCAGTGGCTGATGGGCCTGCGCTTTACCGTGGCGGACGCCTATCTGTTTACCGTGCTGCGCTGGGCGCAGGCACTGAAGCTGGATCTGAACGGTCTGAGCAATATCGAAGCGTTTATGGAGCGCATGAAGGCGCGTCCGGCCGTCGAAGCGGCAATGACGGCAGAAGGGATTTAAAAACAAAAACGCCCTCAGCGCAGAGGACGTTTCACAGCAGAGGCGAGGACGCTCAGTCTCTCGCCTTTTTTATGGCTTACTTCCAGCAGACGAGGCAGTAATTCTTCTTACCGCGACGCAGCAGGGTGTAGCGATTGAACAGAATATCGCCTTCAGCAAAGGTGTATTCCGGGTCGGACTGCTTCTCACCGTTAATGGTGATGGCGTTCTGCGCGATGGTCTTGCGCGCCTGGCCGCGGGATGGCTGTAGCTCAGAGTCCACCAGCGCCTGCTGCAGATCTGCACCGCGCTCCATTTCTACCATGGGAACACCGTCCTGCGCCAGCTGCGCGAAGTCTGCTTCCGTCAGATCGCTCAGGTTACCGTTGAACAGGCTGCTTGTGATGCGCTTAGCGGCCACCAGCCCCTCTTCACCGTGCACCAGACGGGTCACCTGCTCTGCAAGCACGTACTGGGCACGAGGTGCCGCACCGCTGTTCTTGTCTTCTTCTTCCAGCGCATCGATCTCTTCGAGGCTCATAAAGGTGAAGAACTTCAGGAAGCGGTAAACGTCCGAGTCTGCGGTGTTGATCCAGAACTGGTAGAACTTGTATGGGCTGGTTTTCTTCGGATCCAGCCATACCGCGCCGCCTTCAGTTTTACCGAATTTAGTCCCGTCAGACTTGGTGATGAGCGGCACGGTCAGACCGAAGGCCTGCTGCTGGTGCAGACGACGGGTCAGATCGATACCGGAGGTGATATTGCCCCACTGATCCGAACCGCCGATTTGCAGCACAACGCCGTGCAGCTTGTTCAGACAGGCGAAGTCATAGCCCTGCAGCAGGTTGTAGGAGAACTCAGTAAAGGAGATGCCCACGTCGTCACGGTTCAGACGCTGTTTTACCGCTTCTTTGTTAATCATCTGGTTAACAGAGAAGTGTTTACCGATGTCGCGCAGGAAGGTCAGCACGTTCATGCCGCCAAACCAGTCGTAGTTGTTAGCCGCAATCGCTGAATTTTCACCGCAGTCAAAATCGAGGAAAGGTGCAACCTGACGGCGAATTTTTTCCACCCACTCGTGAACGGTATCTTCTGTGTTCAGCTTACGCTCAACGGCCTTAAAGCTCGGGTCGCCAATCAGACCCGTCGCGCCGCCAACCAGAGCTACGGGCTTATGGCCGGCTTCCTGGAAACGTTTCAGACACAGCAGCGGAACCAGATGGCCCAAATGCAAGCTGTCGGCGGTAGGATCGAAGCCGCAATAGAGCGCGATTGGCCCCTGCGCCAGGCGCTGCGCTAACGCTTCCTCGTCCGTGACCTGAGCCACCAGGCCCCGCTCTTGCAATTGTTTTATCAAATTGATGCTTGCCATCAAATTCTCCATGTATATACGACTGCACCTTTGCTGGTACACAGCTCTTCGCCTCGTGGCGAATGGGTTCATTTCTTAGGGGGCATAGAATAAAACGCCAGCCCACGGAGTGCCAGCGCTTAACGTAATAAATCGCCGGTGTTACGGGGCCAGGCGGTCAATTTTCCAGGCATCGCCTTCGCGCTGGTACAAAAAGCGATCGTGCAGGCGGTGTTCGCCACCCTGCCAGAATTCCATCTGGTCAAATGTGACGCGATAGCCGCCCCAGAAACTCGGCAGCGGCACTTCGCCCTGCTGGAATTTTTGCTTCAGCTCAAGGAACTTACTTTCGAGGATGCCGCGCGCGGAAATACGGCTGGACTGCTTAGAGACCCAGGCGCCAATCTGGCTGTCACGCGGGCGGCTGTGGAAGTATTTCATCACTTCGAGCGTGGACAGGCGTTCTGCCGTCCCCTGCACCATCACCTGGCGGTCCAGCATATGCCATGGGAAGTGGAGGCTGATACGCGGGTTCTGCTCCAGATGGTGTGCTTTACGCGAGCCGAGATTGGTGTAGAACACCATGCCGCACTCGTCGAAATGTTTAAGCAGGACAATGCGTTGATACGGCTGACCGTTTTCATCCACCGTCGCCACAACCATCGCAGTTGGGTCGGCCAGTTTCGCATCGCAGGCCTGGGCAAGCCAGCGTTCAAACAGGTCGAGGGGATTATCGGTAAGATCGCTGCGGCGCAGGCCACCTTTAGTGTATTCACGGCGCAGATGGGCAATCTGTTGCAGAGAGTCGTTATCAGACATGGCGTTAGGTCAGGTTATCATCAGGTGGGGCTATTGTGCGCCCCACCCTCAGAAATCTCAACTTTTCGGATTTTGCAGCTGGCAGTTATTCAGCACGATACTGTCTTTGCGGTAGACCGTGGCAGAGTCGCCCTTAGACCAGAAAACATAGACACCGTCGGTATAACGGGTGCCCGAAGCCGACAGGCCCTGGGTCAATGAAAGATAATCATTCTCATAGACGAAGTTAACCATTTGCTTCTGGTTATTGAGCTTCACGGTCAGCGGCTTTTCATCGCACTGGTACTGCAGCGTGTCGGTTTGCATCCGTTCAACGAAGGAGTTGTAGTAGCTACAGCCGGCAAGCAGCATAGGAACAGCGGCAATAAGTAGTTTTTTCATCAGCGTATCCTGGCGATCTTCTTATCCCTGGAGGGCAGGCCACCCTCCATTATCGTCTTAAGTGTAAAGAGTCGGGACAGAAGTTAATTTCAGTTAACTCTGATTATGCAACGGATTTGCAGGGAATATGGCACCGATAATGCTGGCCTCTGAGGCGCCGGTCACCGACGGGAGGTTACCCGGCAGGCCGGAGACGGTACGACAGGCAAGCCACGCGAACGCCAGCGCTTCCATATCGTCACCGCTGATCCCTGCTTCGTCAGTGGTACCCACTTCGATTCCCGGCAGTAACCCTGCCAGACGCGCCATTAGCAGCGGGTTGCGGCTACCGCCGCCGCAAACCATTACTCTTTCACCCCCACCGCTCAACAACACCTGTTCGGCAATAGTTACCGCAGTCAGTTCGGTGATCGTCGCCTGCACGTCTTCCGGCGCAATGCCCGGGAAAGCGGCCAGCTGGCGCTCTAACCAGCTATAGTTGAAGTATTCACGTCCCGTACTTTTCGGCGCCGGGGCGGCAAAATAAGGGTCGCTGAGCATCTGCTGAAGCAGCGGTAAAATTACTTTGCCGCTGCTCGCCCATGCGGCGTCTTTATCGTAGGGCTTACCTTTCTGTCGCCAGATCCAGGCATCCATCAGCATGTTGCCTGGGCCTGTGTCATATCCTTTAACCGGCTGGTCAGGGATAAGCAAAGAAAGATTCGCAATCCCGCCAATGTTCAGCACCATCCGACGTTCAGTGGGGTGTGCCAGCAACGCGTGGTGAAAAGCAGGAACTAAAGGCGCACCCTGACCGCCCAGGGCCATATCCCGACGGCGAAAATCTCCCACCACGGTGATGCCCGTTCGCGCAACAATATGGTTGTTATCGCCGATTTGCATCGTGTGGGGCGCCTCTCCGTGCGGCTCGTGCCAGACTGTCTGACCATGACAGCCGATGGCCACCACGTCGGCGTGCGTCAGGCCCTGCTCGTTCATCAAAGCTTGTACCGCCTCGGCGAAAAGCTTTCCCAGACGATGGTCAAGCTGGCCCAGCTGTGAGAGCGTCAGCTGCTGCCCCTGGCAAACAGCCAGAATCGCATTTTTTAGTTCAAGGGGGATGGGATGACTATGGTTAGCAAGCTGAACGACAAGATTTTCATCAATAGCCGCTAATACAACATCTATGCCGTCGAGGCTGGTGCCCGACATCACGCCGATATAACGACCAGATTTCATCTCTTACTCCTGTAAAAACTTACGGATTATCCGAGTACTCCACCACAAACGCCGGGACAGTACGATCAATTATTAATACTTTTTAACAAGTTCGCGAGCGGCGCATCCTCTGCCCACGCCTTAACCCTAAGCTTGACGCCGTTTATTCCCGGTTGATGACGACTCATTTATTATTTTTGCCTTCAGCGTTTTGAACTAATCTAAAATTCAGCATCTAAATACCTTATAATTTACCCATTATGGATGCTCACATGGGCGTTGTTGAAACAGGAGATTCTCAAATGATTTCACGTGTACTGGTTGTTTCGTTGGTCGGACTTACGCTGGCAGGCTGTGTTAATGACAGTTCACTTTCCGGGGACGTTTACAGCGCCTCAGAAGCGAAGCAGGTCCAGAGCGTCACTTACGGCACGCTCGTCTCGGTTCGTCCGGTACAGATTCAGGGTGGCGATGACAAAAACGTGATGGGTGCAATCGGCGGGGCCGTGCTGGGTGGCTTCCTGGGTAATACCGTTGGCGGCGGCACCGGTCGTTCCCTTGCAACCGCAGCGGGTGCCGTTGCCGGTGGCGTAGCGGGCCAGGGCGTTCAGGGTGCAATGAATAAGACGCAGGGCGTAGAGCTGGAAATTCGTAAAGATGACGGCAACACCATTCTGGTGGTCCAGAAACAGGGCAGCACTCAATACTCCCCGGGGCAGCGCGTAATGATTGCCAGCAACGGCAGCCAGACGACCGTCTCCCCACGCTAGTTAGCAAAAAAAGAGGCCTGAATGATTCAGGCCTCTTTTTTATTGGGCAGCAAACGCCGGTTCAATCCTGCGCCTGGAGCTCAATAATATTTTGTTCAAGACGGGCAACCAGTTTGATCAGCAGGGTTAGCTCCTCGTCGCTGATCCCCGATAAAATTTCGCCGCGCGTATGGTTAATCACCGCTTCCATTTCGGTGATAATCGGCGTGGCACGGTCGGTCAGTTTAATACGCTTTGCACGTCGGTCGCTTGCGCAAGTTTGACGGGAGATTAATCCCTTCTCCTCCAGCTGATCCAGCGTGCGGACCAGTGAGGGTTGCTCGATGCCAATCGCTTTGGCCAGCTGAATCTGTGACTGCTCGGGCGGAAGCTGATGAATGTTATGCAGCGTCACCCAGTGTGTCTGTGTCAATTCCAGAGGTTTCAGGCGATGGTCAATCAGAGCACGCCAAATACGCACCAAGCGGGCCAGATCTGATCCTAGTGGCGATTCCAATTTCATCTCCTTATAATTAGCTTGCTAAGTTATTATACTGATTTTAGACTATTGTGCAGGCTTTGAATTAAAAAACAAATTCCTTACTTCCGCTGATGTTAGGTAACCATCTACACTTTAATATTACAGCGAAGTCCGGGAAAACGGCAGCAGTCCCCGATATATTAAAGGATTATTCGACGTGAGCTTCACTTTTTCCGCATCAGGCCTGGCGCTTCAGGACTTAATTGTTGGCGCGTCCATCTACTTTCCTCCCCTGTTTAAACCTGTGCTGCTGGGCTTTTTCTTCTGGCTTATCCTTCACCGTTTGTTACGCGACTGGATGTATTCCGGCGAAATCTGGCATCCGACCCTGATGGATTTGTCGCTATTTTCCCTGTCGGTAAGCGCGGCGTTTGTCATCCTGGCTATGTGGTAAGCAGATGAATTTAAAAACATTGAAGTACTTCTCAACCCTCGTTGTTTTCGCGGCAGCCGTTGTGGCCGGATGGCTGCTCTGGAATTATTACATGCAGTCTCCGTGGACGCGGGACGGCAAGGTGCGCGCCGAGCAGGTCAGCATCACACCCCAGGTTTCCGGAACCATTACGCACCTGAACGTTGTCGATAACCAGTTTGTCAAAGCGGGTTCGGTGCTGTTCACGCTGGACGTCACGCCCTATCAGATTGCCGAACTTAACGCCGAAGCGCAGCTTGCCCAGTCGCAGTCCACGCTCTCCAAAGCGAATAACGAAGCCAATCGCCGCCGCCATCTGCCAAAAAATTACATTTCCGCCGAGGATATGGACACGGCGAACATCAATGTGAAGGCCGCCGAGGCCGCCGTTAAAGCCGCGCAGGCCACGCTTAAGCAGGCGCAATGGCAGCTTAGCCAGACCACGGTAACCGCCCCGGTTGACGGCTGGGTCACCAATCTCTCTACTCGGACGGGCAACTACGCGTCCACGGGCCAGCCGGTCTTCGCCCTCGTGGACAGCCACTCTTTCTACGTGGTGGGCTATTTCGAAGAGACGAAGCTCAGGCATATCCGGCCCGGCAACCCGGCAAATATCGTTTTATACAGCGGCCACCAGCCGCTGTCGGGCAAAGTTGAAAGCATCGGGCGGGCGATTTACGACCAGAGCATAGAGAGCGAGAGCGATCTCGTGCCGGATATCAAACCCAACGTGCCGTGGGTACGGCTGGCGCAGCGAGTGCCCGTCCGTATCAGGCTGGATGCTGTGCCGCAGGGCGTGACGCTGGTTTCCGGTACCACCTGTACCGTCACTATTACGCAATGAGCCGGAGATGAAATTAAGCCGGCTTGAGTGGCATAACACCCCGTGGGGCAAAGCATCCGGCGGGCAGTGGCGCTACGCCCTGCGCAACGCTATTGCGATGTGTCTCGCACTCACCATTGCCTACTGCCTTGATTTAGACGAACCGTACTGGGCAATGACCTCTGCGGCGGTAGTCAGTTTCCCTACCGTTGGCGGCGTGGTCAGTAAAAGCCTGGGGCGCATCGCCGGAAGCCTGATAGGCGCGACGGCAGCACTGATTATTGCCGGTAATACCCTTAACGATCCGTGGCTGTTTACGTTTTCAATGGCCGCCTGGCTTGCGCTCTGCACCTGGGTCTCCAGCCATTTCCAGAACAATGCGGCCTACGCGTTTATGCTGGCGGGCTACACGGCGGCCATTATCGCCTTTCCGATGATTGATACCGTGGAAACCACCCAGCTGTGGGATATCGCTCAGGCCCGCGTCTGCGAAGTTATCGTCGGGATTTTATGCGGCGGCTTTATGATGATGGTGCTGCCCAGCACATCGGACGGCACCACGCTCATAACGGCCCTGAAAACGATGCACGCCCGCCTGCTTGAACACGCAAGCCTGCTGTGGAAGCCGGAAACTACCGATGAAATCCGCACCGCCCACGAAGGGGTGATCGGCCAGATCCTGACCATGAACCTGCTGCGCATTCAGGCCTTCTGGAGCCATTACCGCTTCCGGCGCCAGAACAACCTGCTCAACTATTTGCTGCACCAGCAGCTGCGCCTGACCAGCGTAATTTCCGGCCTGCGCCGCATGCTGGTGAACTGGTCAAACCCGCCCGAACGTTTGTGGCCGCTGCTGGATGCGCTACTGAAGGAGCTCGCCCGCCCGGAAACCCATAAGTACCAGGTTGCGCGCCTTCTCCAACAGCTTGCGCCGGGGGCAGACGACGACTATCGCCACCATGCATTCTGGCACCGCCTGCGCTATTTCTGCTGGCTGTACCTCGACAGCAGCCGCTGGCTGCGCGAGCTGGAGAACGCCACGCCCGTGTCGGTCATAACCCCTCCCAAAACGCCCTCCCTTGCCCGCCATACGGACAGCGCAGAAGCAAGCTGGAGCGCACTGCGTACTTTCTGCGTCATCATAGTGACGGGGGCGTGGAGCATCGGAACACAGTGGGATGCCGCAAGCGGAGCGTTATCCCTCGCGGCCATCAGCTGCGTGCTTTATTCCTCGGTCGCCTCCCCGCTGGGCTCGCTGACGCTGCTGATGCGCACCCTGCTCTGGCTGTCGCTGTTCAGCTTCCTGGTGAAGTTCGGGCTGATGGTACAGATAACCGACCTCTGGCAGTTCCTGATTTTCCTGTTCCCGCTGCTGGCAACGATGCAGCTGCTCAAACTTCAGCAGCCTAAGCTCGCGGGTCTCTGGGGCCAGCTAATCGTGTTTATGGGATCGTTTATCGCCGTTACCAATCCGCCGGTTTACGACTTTGGCGGTTTCCTGAACGATAACCTCGCCAAGGTCATCGGCGTGGGGCTGTCGTGGGTTGCATTCTCCGTTCTGCGACCAAGCTCTGACACGCGCAAAAGCCGCCGTCATATTCGTTCGCTACGCCGCGGGTTCATCGATCAGCTGAGCCGCAGGCCGCAGCGTAATGAAAATCAGTTTGAATCCCTCGTTTATCACCACATCAGCCAGTTAAGCAACAGCAAAGATGAAACGGCAAGGCGTTGGCTGCTGCGCTGGGGGGTAGTGCTGCTGAACTGTTCGCACGTTGTTTGGCAGCTTCGCGGCTGGGAAACGCGGTCAGATCCGCTGTCTAACGTGCGGGACGTCTGCATTCATACGCTACGGGATGTCATGAGTGAACGTGGCGTGCAGCAGCGTCCGCTGGGCGAGGCGCTGAGGGAACTACAAAGGATTTGCGATACGCTTGCCCACCACCACACTCCTGCGGCGCGGGATTTGGCGGGGATCATCTGGCGGCTGAACTGCTCCCTCTCACAGCTGGAACAAGCGCCGCCTGTCGGTACGCTGACAGGCAGCAGCTGAGCTACTTAATCACGCCGCAGGCGTAACGTGCGCCGCCACCGCCTAACGGTTTGGGCTGATCGGACATATTATCGCCGTCCACGTGGATCATCAGGGCTTTGCCTTTCACGTCATCAAGCTTTTTCAGGCGCGGTGCCGTGACGGGCTCTGTTGCCTTGCCGTCATTGTTCACCACCAGCACGGGTAAATCCCCGAGGTGCCCCACGCCTTCCGGCCCCCTATGCTTGCCTGTGTTGTCCGGATCAAGGTGGCCGCCCGCCGCCTCGGCGGCTGAAGGTTTGCCCTCTTTCATGGCTGGCTCGCAGGTGCCTTTGGCGTGAACATGGAAACCATGTTCACCGGGCGGGAGCGTACGCAAGTCAGGGGCGAACTCGAGCCCCTTATCTGTTTCGTTGATGGTGACAGCGCCAAGAGAGTGGCCGATGCCCTGCGGCGTGACGAGATTCATTTCAACTTTTTCGCTTGCCGCCTGGGCTGCACCGCAGGTCAACATTGCGAATAATGCGAGACTCAAACGCTTCATCATTACCTCCTGTATCTATTTTGCCCAGTAAAGGTTAGGCAGAATATCGCCAGGAGGCAATTAATACGGCTTATGGCACGTCGTAACCCAGCGCGGCTTTGCGAATGCGGAACCACTGCTGACGGTTCATGTCCAGCGACAGGGAGTGGATGGCGGAGCGGACGCGCTCAATTTTACCCGAGCCGATTATTGGCAGCGGCCTGGACGGCAGGCGCATCACCCACGCATAAACAACCTGTTCAATCGTCTGCGCGCCGATTTCGTCGGCCACCGCCTGCAGCTCATCACGCAGGGGCTGAAAGGCTTCATCATTAAACAGGCTGCCGCCACCGAGGCAGGACCACGCCATCGGGCGGATACGCAGCTGCTGGCACTGATCGAGGGTGCCATCCAGAATGGCAGGCTGATGGACCGGTGAAATCTCTACCTGGTTAGTTGCCAGCGTAAACGGCAGGCGCGACTGCAGGAGCGCAAACTGGGCCGGAGTGAAGTTCGACACGCCGAAGTGGCGGACTTTGCCGCTCTTATGCAGGTCGGTGAAAGCTTCAGCGACTTCATCCGCGTCCATCAGCGGATCCGGGCGATGGATCAGCAGCAGATCGAGATAGTCGGTGGCAAGCTTCTGCAGCGAGGCTTCGGCGCTGCTGATGATGTGGCTGCGATCGGTAATGTAATGGCCAAGCGCGTGGTCGGGATTCGCGGTAGTGGCGATACCGCATTTCGTGACAATCTCCATTTTTTCGCGCAGATGCGGCACCAGGCGCATTGCGTCGCCGAAGGCTGCTTCACAGGCGTAGCCGCCGTAAATATCGGCGTGGTCGGCGGTGGTGATCCCCAGTTCAACATGCTCTTCAATAAAACTGGCCAGCTGGCGCGGAGACATATTCCACTCCATCAGACGCCAGTACCCCACCACCAGGCGTGAAAACTCGGGTCCCTGCGGGGAAATTGTAATGCGCTGTACCATAAAGCATGACCTCAGTTTTGGAAGAATTCTGCGCCGAAGTATAGCGGGGATAAACGATTAAAAAAGTGAGGATTGCTGCGGTTCTTCGGATGCATTGCTGGCGTTTGTTCGTAACTTGCGCAAAAAGCGCTGGCGGCACAGGCGCAGCACTTCCTGCTTCTGGGGATCGCTGAGCTTTTGCCAGTTAAATCGTTCGTCCCGGCTGCGCATACAGCCGCGGCAATACCCGCGTTCATCCGACTGGCAGATCCCACGACAAGGGCTTTGTATCGGGAAAAACTCAAGCTGCTCGGCCACTTTTACCCCCACGCTCTGACTTCCTTCAATTGAAGCCCGACATCAGCAAGGATGCAAGCGCGGCACCGGAATAAAGCCAACTTAAACGTTCCATCAACAGGGCCAGGGTTCAGGGTGACGTTAATGTTCACCTAATCTTCCCTCTTTATTCTTGCCACAATCTTCAGAAATTATTATGGCCGTTATGGAATTCATTAAAAAGTTACAATGTAACGATGCGAAGTTTAACCTCTGCTGCGCATTCTTCTTTACCGCCATTAACACCCTGTTTATTCGTCGCAGCTGGCAAATCATTGCGCCCGACTCCCTGCACAGCTGGCTATTTGCAGCGACTGTTCCTGTTGTGCTTTTTTGCGCCTGGCTGACAATATTCAGCGCGATCAATATTCCATGGCTGCGCAAGCCGATGCTGGTAATACTGGTGCTGGGCTGCGCGAGCAGCAATTACTTTATGTACACCTACGGTGCCGTCATCGATAAGAGCATGATGGTTAACGTCTTTGAGACCGACTCCCAGGAAGCCACAGCGCTCATCACGCCGCAGCTTATAATGTGGCTTGCGCTGGCGGGTATGATCCCCGCTGTTATTCTGGGCGCGATTAAAATTAAACCTGCACGCTGGTGGCATATTGCCCTCACTCGCCTGGTAGGAATTCTGGCAGGGCTGCTGGTCATTATTCTTGTGGCCTCCGTTTTTTATAAAGATTACGCCTCGCTGTTCCGAAATAATAAAGGCGTGGTAAAAATGGTGACGCCCGCCAACTATATCAGCGCCATTGGCCGCTACAGCAAAGAGCGCTGGTTTGCCGGAGATCAGACGCTGATTCGCATCGGCGAAGATGCGAAAAAAGGCCCGGTGATTAGCCAGCAAAAAAAGAAAACCGTTGTCATTCTGGTAGTGGGTGAAGCCTCGCGAGCCGAAAACTACTCCCTGAACGGCTATGCCCGTGAAACAAACCCGGAGCTGAAAAAACAGGGTGTCGTATATTTCCCGAAAGCGACTTCCTGCGGGACCGAAACGGCCGTTTCCGTACCCTGCATGTTTTCTGATATGCCGCGCAGTAAATACGATGCGGACCTGGCGCGTCATCAGGAAGGCCTGCTGGACGTGATGGGGCATGCCGGGGTGAACATGCTGTGGCGAGATAACGACGGGGGCTGCAAGGGTGCCTGCGACCGTATCCCGCACACTACTATGCCCCAGTGGCAGCTTGAAAACCTTTGTATAAGCAAGTCGTGCCTTGACAATGCGGTACTGCACCGCCTGGACAACGTGCTCGACGGGGTGCAGCAGGATTCGGTAATTGTGCTGCACCTGATGGGCAGCCACGGCCCGGCGTACTACCAGCGCTATCCGGACAGGTTCCGTAGATTCACGCCAACCTGCGACAGCAACCAGATCCAGGACTGTGACCGTCAGGCGCTTATCAACACCTATGACAATACGATCCTCTATACCGACGACGTGCTCAGCCGGACTATTGATATGCTGAGGGCGCGGCAGGATAAATTTAACACCGCGCTAGTCTACCTTTCTGACCACGGTGAATCACTGGGCGAAAGCGGGATTTATCTGCACGGCACACCTTATATGTTTGCCCCCTCCCAGCAGACGCATATTCCTTTCCTGTTCTGGCTGTCGAAAGATTATGAGCAGAACTACGCGGTCAACCCCGACTGCCTGGCGGAAAAGGCGGCCAGCAGCGATGTTTCTCAGGACAATCTGTTCTCAACGATGCTGGGCATGATGGACATTAAAACCTCTGAGTATCAATCAGATATGGATATTCTCGCCAGCTGTCGTAGGGGCTGACTGACCGGGCGATTCGAAAAAAATCCGCCCGGCTCTTGCGCTAGACTGACCGGTCTATTACAGTAAACCCCATGAACAGAAACCCTGCACATGATACTCGTGAACATCTTCTTGCTACCGGCGAGCAGCTTTGCCTGCAGCGCGGCTTCACCGGTATGGGATTAAGCGAACTGTTACGCACCGCTGACGTGCCGAAAGGCTCTTTCTATCACTACTTCCGCTCAAAAGAGGCGTTTGGCGTGGTGATGCTCGAGCGCTATTACGAATCCTATAACCAGCGGCTGCAGCAGCATTTTTGTCAGGGCTCCGGAAACTATCGTGAAAAACTGCTCGGCTGGTATCAGGAATCCCTGACTTATTTTAACCAGCACAGCCGCCTTATCAGCTGCCTGACGGTGAAGCTCTCGGCGGAAGTCTGCGACCTTTCGGAAGATATGCGCGGGGCGCTCGATAAAGGCGCCGCGCAGATTATTACCCAGCTGGCAAACGCGCTGCAGAAAGGTCAGGCAGAAAAAAGTCTGCTGATTAACGGCAGCGCGATGGATCTGGCACAAACGATTTACGCTCTGTGGCTGGGCGCCAGCCTGCAGGCGAAGATTTCACGCAGCGCAATGCCGCTGGAAAGCGCATTTATTTATGTGGATCGCTTAATTGCGGAGCCCGTCTCCTGACGGGCTTTTTTATTTATTTCATTACTAGACGACCGGTCTATTCTAAGGATTAACTATGTCAGCAGATAAATTGTTTACCCCACTGAAGGTGGGTCCCGTTACCGCTCCAAACCGCATTTTCATGGCTCCGCTGACGCGTCTGCGCAGCATCGTACCGGGCGACATCCCTACTCCGCTGATGGGTGAATACTATCGCCAGCGCGCAAGCTCCGGCCTGATCATCACCGAAGCCACGCAGATTTCCGCTCAGGCTAAGGGTTATGAAGGCGCGCCTGGCCTGCACAGCGAAGAGCAAATCGAAGCATGGAAGAAAATCACCGCGGGCGTTCACGCTGAAAAAGGCCGCATTGCCGTTCAGCTGTGGCACACCGGGCGCATCTCCCACTCCAGCATCCAGCCGAACCAGCAGGCACCCGTCGCGCCTTCTGCCCTTTCTGCCGGCACACGCACCTCGCTGCGTGACGAAAATGGCAAGGCGATCCGCGTCGATACCTCCATGCCCCGCGCGCTGGAAACCGATGAGATCCCGGGCATTGTCAACGATTTCCGTCAGGCCGTGGGCAACGCCCGCGATGCAGGTTTTGACCTGATTGAGCTGCACTCCGCTCACGGTTATCTGCTGCACCAGTTCCTTTCCCCGTCTTCCAACCACCGTACCGACGCCTACGGCGGCAGCCGCGAAAACCGCGCTCGTCTGGTGCTGGAAGTTGTGGATGCGGTAAGCAAAGAGTGGAGCGCTGACCGTATTGGCATCCGCGTTTCACCAATCGGCTCGTTCCAGAACGTCGATAATGGTCCGGACGAAGAAGCGGATGCGCTGTACCTGATTGAAGAGCTGAACAAACGCGGCATAGCCTATCTGCACATGTCCGAGCCGGACTGGGCGGGCGGTGCACCTTACAGCGACGAATTCCGTCAGAAAGTGCGCGACCGCTTCAGCGGCGTGATCATCGGTGCCGGGGCTTATACTCCGGAAAAAGCAGAATCCCTGATTGAGAAAGGATTAATCGACGCCGTTGCGTTTGGCCGCGATTACATTGCCAACCCGGATCTGGTCGAGCGCCTGCATCGCAACGCCGAACTCAACGAGCAGCGCCCTGAATCCTTCTATGGCGGCGGCGCGGAAGGCTACACCGATTACCCAACTTTATAAGTCGGTGATTGATAGCGGCGTATTAACGCCGCTATACTTACCGCAGATTTCAAAACGTTTTCGGATGTTAACCGTCTAATTCTAAGAGGATTTTATGCGCTTACTTCACACCATGCTGCGTGTTGGCGACCTGCAACGCTCCATCGAATTTTACACTAACGTGCTGGGCATGACCCTGCTGCGCACCAGCGAAAACACCGAATACAAATACTCTCTGGCCTTTGTGGGCTACGGCCCGGAGACCGAAGAGGCGGTTATCGAACTGACCTACAATTGGGGCGTGGACAGCTACGACCTGGGCAACGCCTACGGCCACATCGCGCTTAGCGTGGATAACGCAGCCGAAGCCTGCGAGCGTATCCGCAATAACGGCGGTAACGTGACGCGTGAGGCAGGGCCGGTTAAAGGCGGCAGCACCGTGATCGCTTTCGTCGAAGATCCGGACGGTTACAAAATCGAACTTATCGAAAGCAAAGACGCAGGTCTGGGTCTGGGCAACTAATCTCCTGTTGACGGGTGCTCCCTGCACCCGTTACTGCAACACTCCGCAAAATTTGCCATAATGCGCGCTGCATTTTCCCCGTATTAAGAGATCCTGATGTCTGACAACACGCAACTGCATGGCCTGTGCGACCGTTTTCGTGGCTTTTACCCAGTCGTCATCGACGTTGAAACCGCCGGTTTTAACGCCAAAACCGATGCCCTGCTGGAGATTGCCGCCATCACCCTGAAAATGGATGAGAACGGCTGGTTAATGCCTGACGAAACTCTGCATTTCCACGTCGAGCCTTTTGAGGGATCCATTCTCCAGCCTGAAGCGCTGGCCTTCAACGGCATCGACCCGCATAACCCACTGCGTGGAGCCGTCAGCGAATATGAAGCGCTGCACGCCATTTTCAAAATGATCCGCAAGGGCATCAAAGACAGCGGCTGTAACCGGGCAATTATGGTGGCGCACAACGCGACCTTCGACCATAGCTTCACGATGGCGGCGGCAGAGCGCGCCTCGCTTAAGCGTAACCCGTTCCATCCGTTCGTGACCTTTGATACCGCAGCGCTGAGCGGCCTGGCCCTCGGTCAGACCGTGCTGGCAAAAGCATGTATAGCGGCAGGTATGCCGTTCGACAGCAGCCAGGCGCACTCGGCGCTCTATGACACCGAGCAGACCGCCCTGCTGTTCTGTGAGATTGTGAACCGCTGGAAGCGTTTAGGTGGCTGGCCGCTGCCGCTGCCCGAGCAGGAAGCGCCTGAGTCTTAATAGCAGAAAGGGTGGATGACACATTCGCGTCTCCACCCTACAAACCAACAAAATCATGGACATGCAGGTCGGTGAAGCAAATGCTCCATCCGATACAATCCTCAGCCGTGAAGTTTTCCCCGCGTATCCAGCGAGATCAGCAGCACCGAAGAGATAATCAGCAGCGAGCCAATCCAGTCCGGCACCGCAAACGAGACTCCCAATAGCAGCACCGATAAAAATGCGCTGCTCAGCGGCTCCGCGCAGCTCAGAATGCTGGCCTTTGGCCCGCCAATCATCTGCGCGCCGGTCAGGTACAGGCTGAAGGTGATCGCCGTCCCCACCACCACCAGATAGAAGAAGGCAAGCAGCACGCCGCCGCTGGCGTTAAAGCTGCCGATCTGGCTGGCGTAAAAAGGCAACAGCGCGATCCCGCCAAGCAGCATGCTCCAGCCCACTACCGGCAAAGTGCCGTAGCGCGCTATCAGCGCTGAGGGAAAAGTTGTATAGAATGCGGCAGAGAACGCCGAGGCAATGCCCCAGAACAGCGCAGCCGTAGAAATAGTCAGCGACCTTGGGTCGCCGTGCGTCACCAGCAAAAATGTGCCCACCAGCGACGTGGCGATAGCAGCAAATACCAGCCTGCCGGAACGCTTTTTCTTCACCAGCGCAAACCAGGCCACGATTATCGTTGGCGAGAGAAACTGCAGTATGGTGGCGGTGGCCGCATTGGACTTTTCAATCGTCACCAGAAACGTAAGCTGGACTATCAGCGCGCCGAACACAGTGAAAATCAGCAGCGAGATAAGATCCTGACGGTGTTTAAATACCGCGAAGATCTTATCTCCGTGCATAAACGACAGCGTCAGGAGGATTAAACCGGAAAACAGCAGACGCAGCATGGTCAGTGATTCCGACGAGATATGACTTTGCTCCATAATGAACTGGGCGCAAACCCCGGAGCTACCCCACAGTACGGCAGCAAACAGCACGTACAGCATCCCTTTCCGACTAACGCTCATTTCCCCTGCCCTTTAATTAATGTCCCTGAACCCATTTAACCTGCCTGCGGCGAGAAAGCTTAAACGCGCCAAACAGGAAGACAATCCATACCGGCAACAGCATGGCCGAAAGCCGCATCTCGTCAATGGTACACATCAGCACCAGAATCATCATCATAAAGGCGATGCACAGATAGTTGCCGAACGGGTATAGAAGCGCCCTGAAACGTGTCTCCCGTCCCTTACGGCGCATGGCGCAGCGGAACCTGAGGTGGGCCAGCGAGATCATGATCCAGTTGAGCAATAATGTGGCAACCACCAGCGCCATCAGCAGGCCAAACGCATCGTGAGGCAGTACATAGTTCAGCACCACCACCAGCGAGGTTATCGCGCCGGACAGCATCAGCGAATTAACCGGTACGCCGCCGCGATTGACCTTCGCCAGGAAGGCAGGCGCGTTGCGCTGGAGCGAAAGGCCAAACAGCATGCGGCTGTTGGAGTAGACGCCGCTGTTATAGACCGACAGCGAGGCAACCAGAATGACAAAGTTCAGCGACGACGCCACGATGTTGCTGTCCAGCTCGTGGAAAATCATCACGAAAGGGCTGCTGCTGGACTTGATGTCCAGCCACGGATAGAGCGACAGCAGCACCACCAGCGAGCCGATGTAAAACAGCAGAATACGGTAGACCACCTGATTAATGGCCTTCGGGATCGTCGTTTGCGGATTTTGAGCCTCTGCGGCGGTGATCCCAATCAGCTCAAGCCCGCCGAAGGAGAACATAATTACCGCCAGCGACAGGATTAGTCCGTGCCAGCCGGTTGCCATGAAACCACCGTGCTGCCAGAGGTTAGCGATTGTCGCCTTTTCCCCGCCTTGGCCCGAGGCAAGCAGCCAGATGCCGAAGCCGATCATCCCGACTATCGCCAGCACCTTAATGAGCGCAAACCAGAACTCCATTTCGCCGTAAAGCTTAACGTTGACCAGGTTGACCGCGTTGATGATGACAAAGAACCCCGCCACCCAAATCCACGTCGGCACGTCCGGAAACCAGTACTGCATGTAGATACCGGCGGCGGTGAGCTCCGCCATGCCCACGAGCACGAACATCACCCAGTAGTTCCAGCCCGAAAGAAAGCCTGCAAACGGCCCCCAGTATTTATAGGCAAAGTGGGAAAACGAACCGGACACCGGCTCTTCAACCACCATTTCACCAAGCTGGCGCATGATCAAAAAAGCGATAATTCCCGCCACCCCGTAGCCCAGCAGCACGGCAGGCCCCGCCATCTGGATAGCAGGCCCAATGCCGAGGAACAGGCCGGTGCCGATGGCCCCCCCGAGGGCAATAAGCTGTATATGGCGATTCTTCAGGCCGCGCTTAAGCACCGGCTCATCTGCGTGCGTAACATCCTGACCCATCCGCCCTGATGTCTCTGACGTGTCTTTCACGTCACTCTCCTGTCTCTTTCATTCAAGGGGGCACCTTTTAACACCTGAGGACGAGAGTGGCAAGGTGCGAGAAAGGCGGCATAAAAAAACCCGCCGGATAAGCGGCGGGTTCTTGTACAGCCGGGTGGATTATTCCGCGTCAGGCTCTTCAGACTTATGCTTTTCCGCAGTCTCTTTGATCAGCGGCTGCAGTTCGCCACGCTGGTACATCTCGATGATGATGTCACAGCCGCCGACCAGCTCGCCGTCGACCCACAGCTGCGGGAAGGTTGGCCAGTTGGCGTATTTTGGCAGCTCTGCGCGAATGTCCGGGTTCTGCAGAATATCCACATAGGCGAAGCGCTCGCCGCAGGCGGAAAGCGCCTGCACGGCCTGGGCGGAGAAACCGCAGCTTGGCAGCTTCGGGGAACCTTTCATATACAGAAGAATTGGGTTCTCAGCGATCTGGCGTTGGATTTTTTCGATTGTGCTCATTGTCTTGCTTCCTCAAACCTTTTTACGGCAGTAGTCTGCCATTGTAACGAGTAGCGCCCCCGCCCGAAAACACCAAATTGCATAAGGTTATTCCGCAGCGCGCGACGAACGCCAAACATGGATTAAGAATAACACTTTTCCGAATCGCGCCAATCGGCAAAATACCCCAATCTCGATCAATAAATTGCTTAATGAGTGCGTAATCGGTTAATTTTTTTGCGACCGGTACCGAAATGCCCTTCCAGAGGGAAAAGACTGTTAACTTTCTGACGTCTTATCGATTAGAATCGGCAGGTTTCTAAAATCATACGTGGGCATGATGGTATTCGTCGTGTCCGCATAATCAGGGGATTGTTGAGTGGCGCGGATAACAAAAAGATCAATCACGCTCTGTGCTCTGCTATTTACCTTGCCGTTGACCCCATTGGCGCATGCTTCAGAGCATGCGTCCACTGCCACTGCTCAAAAAACACATGCGACAAAGAGCACGGCCAAAAAGAAAACCAGCAAGAGTAAAGTGAAAGCGAGCTCCACCACGAAGAAGTCCAGCAGTAAATCAGTTGCTGCGGTGAAAAAGAAAAAGATCGACGTAAAAAGTAAAAGTAAAACCCTCGCAAAATCCAGCAGCAAAAAATCGCTTAAAAAAACCGCTCCGGCTATCAAAACCCAGTCACTCGCCGCAACCCAGCACTGCACGAAAGCACGCAAGGGCCATAAGGCTAAATGCACTACGGTAAAAACAGATAGTAATCTAACCATTGCCCAGGCCCATAAGGTCCGCGTGCAGAAAGCGCGGAAAACGGCGATGAACAAATTGATGAACCAGATTGGCAAACCGTACCATTGGGGTGGCACATCTCCCCGCACCGGCTTCGACTGCAGCGGTCTGGTTTATTACGCGTATAAAGATCTGGTCAAGTTTCGCATCCCCCGTACGGCCAACGAGATGTATCACCTGCGTGATGCCGCTTCGGTTGACCGCGGCGAGCTGCAAAGCGGCGACCTGGTCTTCTTCCGCACCCGTGGGCGCGGCACGGCGGACCACGTTGGCGTTTACGTCGGCAACGGCAAATTTATTCAATCTCCTCGCACCGGGCGGGACATACAGATCACCTCCCTGAGCGAAGATTACTGGCAGCGTCACTATGTTGGCGCGCGCCGTGTGATGACCTCCAAAACCATTCGTTAATCCTGTCACCTTCTCTTAGCGGAGGAGGTGACATCCCCCTTTTGCTCATCCTTTCAATTTGTTACCCTAAACCCACACTAAACGTGGTTATTTAGCATTAACAATAATAAGGAGTTAAGCAATGTCGTTCGAACTACCTGCATTACCCTATGCGAAGGATGCCCTGGCACCGCATATCTCAGCCGAAACCCTGGAATACCACTATGGCAAACACCATCAAACCTATGTCACTAACCTGAACAACCTGGTGAAGGGCACGGCTTTTGAAGGGAAATCTCTCGAAGAAATCGTTCGTTCTTCCGAAGGTGGCGTTTTCAACAACGCCGCCCAGGTATGGAACCACACATTTTACTGGCACTGCCTGGCACCAAACGCGGGCGGCGAACCAGAAGGCGATCTGCTGAACACTATCAATAAAGCTTTTGGCAGCTTTGCCGACTTTAAGCAGCAGTTTACCGATGCCGCGGTGAAAAACTTTGGCGCGGGCTGGACCTGGCTGGTTAAGAATGCAGACGGCAGCCTGGCCATCGTCTCTACGTCTAACGCAGGCACGCCGCTGACCACCGACGCGAAGCCGTTGTTGACCGTTGATGTATGGGAACACGCTTATTACATCGACTACCGCAACGCTCGTCCAAATTATCTGGAGCATTTCTGGGCGCTGGTGAACTGGGATTTCGTGGCGAAGAACCTGGCTTAAGCCAGTCTGAAATGCGGCTACGCTTTTTGTAGCGCTACGCGTAAGGTGGATAAGCGCCAGCGCCATCCACCGGAAGTGACCTAACCATAAAGCGATGGGCCGCAAAAGCGGCCCATTTTAATCAGTGCAGAACGGCGGTTAAAGCACCTGCTACAATCAGGCTCAGTACGACAACCGTTGTGATAACGGAAAATTTCAGATCGGTGCTCATGGATAATCTCCTTTTATAACCCTGTAAAGAGTGCGTTCGGAGGGATTTTCCCACAACCAGCAACAAAAATCCTCCTGGATTTATAATGATATTAGTTTTCCCTCTTCCACTTTGCGAAAAGATGCGCCAAAATCCTCCGCTAATTTACTGCGTGCTATCAATTCAACGCCCTCCTCCCGCTTTATGTCGCCTTCCCGACATGCCCGCAACCCAAAAGGTTGCCCTGGAGTTAGCGAACGCAAACGTTTAACACAAGAATTATCAGGAGTTTACGATATGGCCTGGAGTGATATCTAATGGCGACAATCAAGGACGTGGCGAAGCGCGCAAACGTTTCCACTACAACCGTATCACATGTTATTAACAAAACCCGTTTCGTCGCAGAAGAGACGCGCAACGCGGTATGGGCGGCAATTAAAGAATTACACTATTCGCCAAGCGCCGTTGCGCGCAGCCTGAAAGTTAATCACACTAAAACGATTGGCCTGCTTGCCACCTCCAGCGAAGCGCCCTATTTCGCCGAAATCATTGAGGCCGTAGAAAACAGCTGCTTCGAGAAAGGCTACACCCTGATTCTGGGTAACGCGCACAACAACTTTGAAAAGCAGCGCGCCTACCTGTCGATGATGGCGCAGAAGCGCGTAGACGGCCTGCTGGTGATGTGCTCGGAATACCCGGATACGCTGCTGACCATGCTTGAAGAGTATCGCCATATCCCGATGGTGGTGATGGACTGGGGTGAGGCGCGCGCGGACTTTACCGACTCGGTGATTGATAACGCCTTCCGCGGCGGTTATCTGGCCGGACGCTACCTGATTGAGCGCGGTCACCGTGAGATAGGCGCCATTCCAGGGCAGATGGAACGTAACACCGGCGGTGGTCGCCACGCGGGCTTTATGCAGGCTTTACAGGAGGCAAACATTGCCATTCCTGAAAACTGGATCGTGCAGGGCGATTTCGAACCTGAATCCGGCTACCGGGCTATGCAGCAGATCCTCAACCAGTCCCATCGCCCTACCGCCGTGTTCTGCGGCGGTGACATCATGGCAATGGGCGCGATCTGCGCGGCGGATGAAATGGGCCTGCGAGTCCCGCAGGATATCTCCATTATCGGCTATGATAACGTCCGCAACGCCCGCTACTTCTCACCGGCGCTGACCACCATCCACCAGCCAAAAGACTCGCTGGGTGAAACGGCGTTCGGCATGCTGCTGGACCGTATCGTCAACAAACGCGAAGAGTCGCAGACCATCGAGGTGCATCCGCGCCTTATTGAGCGCCGCTCCGTCGCGGACGGCCCGTTCCGCGACTATCGCCGCTAAGCCTCATCTGGAGCCTGGACGTTCGTTTCAGGCTCTTTTAACCACTCCTGGTTCATCGTTTCACTGTCTCCCAGATAATCCAGCAGCCAGCCTAGCGCCGGTGAGGCATCATTTTGCCGCCAGGTCAGGCAGCATGCCGCGTCCGGGAAAGGATTCTCCAGCTCCAGCTCTTGCCAGCTGCCCGTCTCCAGCCACGGTTTTGCAATATGCGATGGCACCATGCCGATGCACAATCCGGCGCTAAGGCAATCGGATCCAGACTGCCAGTCCGGCACCACCACGCGATGCTGGTTATCCAGCAGCCACGTTATGCGTTTGGGAAGCGAACGGGACGTATCTTCCAGCACCAGCGACGGCCATGCGCGTAGATCTTCATCGCTCAGCGCCCCCTCCCGCTGTGCTAACGGATGGCTGGCGGCCACCACGCAGCGCCAGTTGAGCGTGCCCATATCCCTGAACGCGTAGCGTCCCCCAACGGGAATAGCCTGCGTGGCGCCAATAGCCACTTCCACGCGCCCATCGGCCAGCGCGTCCCACACGCCGTTGAAGACCTCCTGGAAAATGCGCAGTTCGATATCCGGAAAGTGGCGATAAAAATCGAGCACCAGCTGCCGCGTTCTTTCAGGCTTCACGATGTTATCCACCGCAATAGCCAGGTGCCCGCGCCATCCGTTGGCAATTTGCTGGCACTGCTGCCGCGTCGCCATCATTTTTTTGATAACAGATCGCCCTTCCTTCAAAAAGAAGGCGCCAGCGGGGGTCAATTCTACATCCCGATGGCGGCGCTCGAACAGGGGAACCGCCAGCCATTCCTCAAGCTGCCGGACCGTGTAGCTGATGGCAGACGGAACGCGGTGCAGCTCCTGTGCGGCTCCGCTGAAACTGCCGTTGCGCGCGACCGCATCAATCACCTCGAGGGAATATTCAGACCACATAATTTCTGCCTGCAAAATATTTGAATGCAATCTACAAATATTAGCGTTTCACAAGCCAGTTTGCACTCCGTACACTCCGGGCGCTGATTACCTGCAAATCATTCAAGAGATAACTATGCAACCATCAAAAGGATTTCTAATCTGGCTCGCCGGTCTGAGCGTGCTGGGTTTCCTTGCCACCGACATGTATTTACCGGCTTTTGCCGCTATCCAGCAGGATCTCAACACCGAGGCCTCAGCGGTCAGCGCGAGCCTTAGCCTGTTTTTAGCCGGCTTTGCCTTCGCGCAGCTGATGTGGGGACCCATGTCGGACCTCTTCGGACGTAAACCCATCCTGCTGGCGGGCTTAAGCATTTTCGCCGTCAGCTGCCTGGGCATGCTGTGGGTGGAGAGCGCAACGACGCTGCTGGTGCTGCGCTTTATTCAGGCGGTGGGCGTCTGTTCTGCGGCGGTAAGCTGGCAGGCGCTGGTGACGGACTACTATCCCGCCAGCCGCGCAAACCGTATTTTCGCCACTATTATGCCGCTGGTGGGCCTTTCTCCGGCGCTGGCTCCGCTGCTGGGCAGCTGGATCCTTAACCATTTCGAATGGCAGGCTATCTTCGCCACGCTGTTTGCCATTACGCTGCTCCTGATGATCCCCACGCTGCGCCTCAAGCCTCGCACCCAGCACCATCCGCAGACTGAAGAAAACAAAGTGAGCTTTATGTCGCTGCTGCGCTCGCGCGTTTACAGCGGCAACGTACTGATTTACGCGGCCTGCTCCGCAAGCTTCTTCGCATGGCTGACCGGCTCACCGTTTATTCTTAACGACATGGGCTACAGCCCTTCAGCTATCGGCCTGAGCTATATGCCGCAGACCATTGCGTTTCTGGTGGGCGGCTACGGCTGCCGCAGCGCGCTGCAGAAGTGGAGCGGTAAGCAGATGCTGCCGTGGCTGCTGGTCCTTTATACTCTGAGCATTTTCGGCACCTGGGGCGTAGCGGCCAGCGGCCATGCAAACCTGACGCTGCTGCTTATTCCGTTTTGCATCATGGCGATGGCTAACGGCGCGATTTACCCGATTGTGGTTGCTTCTGCCCTGCTGCCGTTCCCGCAGGCGACCGGTAAAGCTGCCGCGCTGCAGAACACCCTGCAGCTTGGCCTGTGCTTCTTTGCAAGCCTGATGGTTTCCTGGCTGGTTTCCAGCGCGCTGCTGACCACGACAAGCGTCATGCTGACGACCGTCGTACTGGCGATGCTGGGCTACCTGATGCAGCGTAGCAAAGGTGCCGAGGCCTGGGAGGCCAAAGAAGCGCATCACCACTCGTAAGGTAACCTGAGCGATAATGTTGAAATCAGGTTATTAGCTTGCTAACGATAAAGCGTTGAATCATCTGATTTTCAGGCTTATACTCAAAACGGCTCGATGAGTACCACTATAAAGAATGTGTAACGGGAGCCCTTGTGCTCCCGTTTTTTTTATTTGTTTTCTCTTTAGTTTTTGCGGGCTCTTGCCCCTTTCTCTTTCCTACGTCGGATATCAGGCACGCGGATTTTTCCGTGAGATTTCTCACATACCCAAAATAGCGTCTACGCTGTTTGAAGGTTCCTCGCACAGAAGGTGTTGGAGAAGCTATGAGTTCATCGTGTATAGAAGAAGTCAGCATACGAGATAACGAATGGTATCGTATCGCGAACGAAATGCTCACCCGGGCAGGGATCACCGTTAATGGCCCCCATCCCTTTGATATTCAGGTAAAACATCCCGATTTTTTTAAACGCGTCCTGCAGGAAGGTTCACTCGGCCTGGGTGAAAGCTTTATGGACGGCTGGTGGGACTGCGAACGCCTGGATGCCTTTTTCAGCAAGGTCATTCGTGCCGGTCTGGAGCATCAGCTCCCGCACCATATTAAAGACACCCTTCGCATTGCTGCCGCCCGCCTCGTCAATCTGCAAAGTAAAAAACGCGCCTGGATAGTCGGCAAAGAACATTACGATCTTGGCAACGACCTGTTCAGCCGCATGCTTGACGAGCATATGCAATACTCCTGCGGCTACTGGAAAGAAGCCGCCACCCTTAGCGAAGCGCAGGATGCCAAGCTCAAAATGATCTGTGACAAGCTGCATATGGAGCCGGGGATGACCCTGCTTGATATCGGCTGCGGCTGGGGTGGGCTTGCGGAGTACGCCGCGCGTCATTACGGCGTAAAAGTACACGGCGTCACCATTTCGGCCGAGCAGCAGAAAATGGCTCAGGACCGCTGCGCCGGGCTGGACGTGACTATTCTGCTTCAGGACTACCGTGACCTGAACGAGCAGTTCGACCGAATCGTCTCGGTGGGCATGTTTGAACACGTCGGGCCAAAAAACTACGCCACTTATTTCAAGGTGGTGGACCGCAACCTGAAGCCGGACGGTATTTTCCTGCTCCACACCATCGGCTCGAATAAAACCGATAACAATGTGGATCCGTGGATTGATAAATACATCTTCCCGAACGGCTGCCTGCCCTCCGTGCGCCAAATTGCCGAAGCGAGCGAAGGCCATTTCGTGATGGAAGACTGGCACAACTTCGGCGCCGACTACGATAAAACGCTGATGGCGTGGGACGAACGCTTCCACGCAAGCTGGCCGGAAATAGCTGATAACTATTCTGAACGTTTCAAACGCATGTTCAGTTACTACCTTAACGCCTGCGCCGGAGCCTTCCGGGCAAGGGATATCCAGCTGTGGCAGGTCGTCTTCAGCCGCGGCGTTGAGAACGGTCTGCGGGTGCCGCACTAATGACGTTAACCCCGGCACTCGCCGGGGTTAATACTTTCCCCTGTTTTGCAGCAACTTCTTAACAATTCGTGATCGCCATCACGTTTTATCGCCGTAAAATTCTGTCAGTTTGATCCCGTTAACAATTATGAACCTCCCGAGTGGAAACCGGTTTCCATTGTGTTTCACAATAGGCGAACTTACCGTGACACAAGCAAGGATACCGCCATGAGCATGTACCAAAAAATGGTCAATGTGATTGAGCAAAAAGTGACCCCGCTGGCGGGGACCATGGGCTCTCAGCGCCACGTCATCGCCATCCGCGACGGCTTTATTGCCGCGCTGCCGTTTATGATAATCGGTTCATTCCTGTTAGTTTTTATCTTCCCCCCCTTTTCACCCGACAGCAGCTGGCGTTTTGCCCGCGGCTGGCTTAATTTTTCGCTAAAGTACCGCGATCAGCTGATGCTGCCGTTCAACCTCAGCATGGGGGTGATGACGTTCTTCATCTCCGTCGGCATTGGCGCAAGCCTGGGCAAGCATTACCAGCTCGACCCGATCATGACCGGGCTGCTAGCTTTTATGGCGTTTCTGCTGGTTGCGGCTCCGTATAAAGACGGGCATATCTCGACGCAATATTTCTCCGGCCAGGGCATTTTCACCGCCCTGATCACCGCGATTTACGCCAGCGAAATGTATTCGTTCCTCAAGCGCCACAACATTACGATTCGGCTGCCAAAAGAGGTGCCCACCGGCGTTGCACGCTCCTTTGAAATCCTCATCCCCGTAGTGGTGATTGTCTTTACGCTGCATCCGCTCAACCTGCTGATTGAAGCCACAACGGGCATGATTCTGCCCGAGGCAATCATGCACCTGCTCGCCCCGCTGGTTTCGGCCTCCGACTCGCTGCCCGCGATCCTTATCTCGGTATTTATCTGCCAAATCCTGTGGTTTGCCGGAATACACGGCGCATTGATTGTCACCGGCATAATGAACCCGTTCTGGATGGCCAACCTTTCGGCTAACCAGACCGCGCTGGCCGCGGGCGAAGCGCTGCCGCATATCTATCTGCAGGGCTTCTGGGACCACTATCTGCTGATTGGCGGCGTGGGGTCGACGCTGCCGCTGGCCTTCCTGCTGCTCCGCAGCCGCGCCGTGCATCTGCGCACCATCGGCAAAATGGGCGTCGTGCCAAGCTTTTTTAACATCAACGAGCCTATTCTGTTCGGGACGCCCATCATCATGAACCCGGTGTTTTTCCTGCCGTTCACCCTGGTGCCGATGATTAACGCCACGCTTGCGTACATCGCTACCAAACTAGGCTGGATTGCACAGGTCGTTTCACTGACGCCGTGGACGACGCCCGCGCCAATTGGGGCTTCATGGGCCGCAAACTGGGCGGTAAGTCCCGTAATCATGTGCCTGATTTGTATGGTGATGTCGGCTGTGATGTATTACCCCTTCCTGAAGGCCTACGAGCGCACCCTGCTGAAGCAGGACGAAGAGCGTGGCGCACAGGAAGAAGAAAGCCCGGTTACCGTCAACTGAACATTTATTGCCTGCCGGTCTGGCAGGCACGTCCAAAGAGGAAGAAGTAATGAAATATGCATTTCCTGATAATTTCTGGTGGGGCAGCGCCAGCTCCGCGCCGCAGACCGAAGGCGAAACGCTTAACTTTGGCAAATCGGAAACCATCTGGGATCGATGGTTTGCGGAGCAGCCAACGCGCTTCCACAACGGCGTAGGCCCGGCGGATACCTCCACGTTTTACCAGAACTGGAAGCAGGATATCGCGTTGCTCAAAGAGCTGAACCACAATACCTTCCGCACTTCTATTTCCTGGGCGCGCCTGATCCCGCAGGGTCGCGGCGAGATAAACCAGGAGGCCGTGAAGTTTTACAACCAGATTTTCGACGAGCTGCATGCCCAGGGCATCACGCCGTTTATTAACCTCTTCCATTTTGATATGCCAATGGTGATGCAGGAGCTGGGCGGCTGGGAAAATCGTGACGTTGTCACGGCGTATGGCGAATACGCGAAAACCTGCTTCGAACTGTTTGGCGACCGGGTGAAGCACTGGTTCACCTTCAACGAGCCGGTTGTGCCCGTGGAAGGCGGTTACCTGTATGACTTCCACTATCCTAACGTGGTCGATTTCAAACGTGCGGCTACCGTTGCCTATCACACCATGCTGGCACACTCCCTGGCGGTGAAGGCGTACCACGAGCGCAACGACGGCGGCGAAATCGGCATCATTCTGAACCTGACGCCGTCCTACCCTCGTTCGCAAAATCCGGCGGACATAAAGGCTGCGAATATTGCGGATCTGATGTTCAACCGCAGCTTCCTTGACCCGGCGCTGCGCGGTGAATATCCGCAGGAGCTGGTTGCCCTGCTGAAAGAGCATGGCCAGCTTCCGGCCTGCGAGCCGGAGGATAAAGCATTACTTGCTGCGGGCGTTGTCGACCTGCTCGGTATCAACTACTATCAGCCGCGCCGTATCAAGTGCCGCGACTCGCTGGTCAATCCCGACAGCCCGTTTATGCCGGAGTGGTTCTTCGAGTCCTATGAAATGCCGGGCCGCAAAATGAACCCGTACCGCGGCTGGGAAATCTATGAGCAGGGCATCTACGACATTCTGACTAACCTGCGTGAAAACTATAGCAACCCACGCTGCTATATCTCCGAGAACGGCATGGGCGTTGAGCATGAACAACGCTTTGACGAAAACGGGCAGATTCAGGATGATTACCGCATCGATTTCGTCAGCGACCACCTGAAGTGGCTGCACAAAGGCATCAGCGAAGGCAGCAACTGCCTCGGATACCATATGTGGACGTTTATCGATAACTGGTCATGGTGTAACGCCTACAAAAACCGCTATGGCTTCGTGTCGCTGGATCTGGTAACCCAGAAGCGCACCATCAAGAAGAGCGGCGAGTGGTTCAGGGAAACGGCAGCAAAAAACGGTTTTGACGACCGGGGTTAAAAAATCATGCGGGCCACGATGGCCCGCCTTTAGCTGGGCAGGAAACAAGCATGTCGAATATCAATGATGTAGCGCGCCTCGCGCAGGTATCCAAAGCCACCGTTTCCCGGGTGCTGAGCGGCAGCCGCGGCGTGAAGGAAGAGAGCCGCCAGGCGGTGCTGCGCGCAGCGGAAATCCTCAACTACACGCCAAACGCCATTGCCCAGTCCCTGAGCAGCCAGTCAACAAACTGTATCGGGGTGATTTGCGCCACCGAACATATCCAGCAGTCTACCGGCTATTTGCAGGCGCTGGAAAAGCAGCTAAAAGCCCACCGCAAGCACCTGCTACTGCGCTTCGCTAGCGATGCGGACAGCCTGCTACACGCGGTGGCGGAGCTGTCCCACGGCATGTGCGATGCCCTGGTGGTGGTGGGCGCACGCTTCCCTCTGCCCGATCTTGCGGATGATATCGTGCTGATCGACTGCCTCAGCCCTTCCACCGCCAGCAGCGTCCAGTGCGACCGGGTTTTCGCCGTCGAAACCGCCGTGCACTATCTCTGTTCCCAGCAGCGTCGGCATATTGCGCTAATCAACTTTGCCGGCGGCGATGCGGCGACGCAGACGATTGAAGGCTACCGTCAGGCGCTGCATAACTACGTGGTGCCGTTTAACCGCCAGCTGGTTATCGAAAATGAGCCTTCTTTGCGCATTGCCCTGCAAAAGCTTATCAACAGCAGTGTGAAGTTCTCCGCCCTGCTGGTCACCGACGACAGCCAGGCGCAGGAAGCCGTGATGATGCTCAACCAGTATCAGCTGCACGTGCCGGAAAAAGTGATGGTATTCAGTCTGGATGGGTCAACCCGCCTGCCCGGCACAAACGCCATTCCTGCCATCGAGTACCCGCTGGAAAACATTGCCCGTCGGGCGGTGGAATTACTGCTTGGGGATCGCCATAGCAGCGATTTGGTGCGCGGAAGCCTGCTGATTGCATAAGCGACGGCGGGTCGCTGCGAACCCGCCGCACGTTTTATTCTTTCGTTAATACTGCTGCAAGCGTTGCCTCTCGCTGCGCCAGCACGCGCTCCACCGTATCCACAATCGCCTGTGTCTGCGGGTCAATTTCAATATTAATACGGTTGCCCAGCTTTTTGCTGCCCAGGGTCGTGCGCTGCAGCGTCTCGGGGATTAAATGCACGCAGAAGCGGGTGGCCGTTACCTCGCCAACCGTCAGGCTTATACCGTCAATGCCGATATACCCTTTGTGAAGGATGTATTTCATCAGGCTCTTGTCCTGAATTTTGAACCAGATTTGCCGATTATTTTCCGACGTTAAAATCTTCGCCACCTCGGCCGTGGTCATAATATGGCCGGACATCAAATGGCCGCCGATTTCATCGTTGAATTTCGCCGCGCGCTCGACGTTGACGAAGTCGCCAACCGCCAGCTCACCCAGATTGGTGATGCGCAGCGTCTCTTTCATCAAATCAAAACTCACGCGGTTGCCGTTAATTTCCGTGACCGTCAGACAGCAGCCGTTGTGGGCTACGGACGCGCCCGTCTCAAGGCCAGGCAGCATCTCTTCTGGCATCTCGATAACGTGGGTGCGGAAATTGGGCTTTTCTTCGATGGAGACCAGGGCCGCGGTGCCCTGCACAATTCCTGTAAACATCCTTAAACTCCGGCAAGTCAATAAATGGCAGTGTCCGCCCTGTTCAGGGAGGCCTGCATCCGTGAACAGCACAATAACAGTTGGAAAAAAAGCTTGCCAGTCATCATCACTGCCCTGCCATTATTTGTCTGGCGATTTAATTATCTGTCGCTACAATAGTCTGGTTCTTCCCCCTGCATCTTTCTTTTTGCTGCCATTTACGGCGGCGTCTTAGTGTCCAATAACTAATAATAATCAGGTGTATTAATGGATAAGTATTTCGTTGAGGCCCGTCAGCTTTTAGCGCTGGCGATACCCGTGATCCTCGCCTCGGTCGCCCAGACGGCAATGGGTTTCGTCGATACCGTGATGGCCGGGGGCTACAGCGCCACCGATATGGCCGCGGTGGCCATCGGCACCTCCATCTGGCTGCCTGCCATCCTCTTTGGCCATGGTTTGCTGCTGGCGTTAACGCCGGTCGTGGCCCAGCTAAACGGCTCGGGCCGACGCGAACGCATCGCGCACCAGGTTCGCCAGGGGTTCTGGCTGGCAGGGATCGTCTCCGTGCTGATCATGGTTGTCCTGTGGAACGCGGGCTACATTATCGGTTCAATGAAAAACATGGATCCTCTGCTGGCAGAAAAAGCTGTAGGCTACCTGCGCGCGCTGCTGTGGGGTGCGCCTGGCTATCTGTTCTTCCAGGTGGCGCGCAACCAGTGTGAAGGCCTGGCAAAAACCAAGCCGAGCATGGTGATGGGTTTTATTGGCCTGCTGGTCAATATTCCGGTTAACTACATTTTTATTTACGGCCACTTCGGTATGCCTGAACTGGGCGGCGTAGGCTGCGGCGTGGCGACGGCGGCAGTTTATTGGGTCATGTTCTTCAGCATGATTTCTTATGTGCGCCGTGCGCGCTCCATGCGTGATATCCGCAACCCTGTCGGATTCAGCACGCCAGACTGGCAGGTATTGAAACGTCTGACCCAGCTTGGCCTGCCGATTGCGCTGGCGCTGTTCTTTGAGGTGACGCTGTTTGCCGTAGTGGCCCTGCTGGTTTCCCCGCTGGGGATTGTGGACGTGGCCGGACACCAGATAGCCCTGAACTTCAGCTCGCTGATGTTCGTTCTGCCAATGTCGCTGGCGGCGGCGGTAACTATCCGCGTCGGCTTCCGCCTTGGCCAGGGTTCAACGCTGGATGCGCAAACGGCTGCCCGCACCGGCATTGGCGTTGGGGTGTGCATGGCCGTCTGCACGGCGCTGTTTACCGTCACGCTGCGCGAACATATCGCCCTGCTCTATAACGACAACCCGGAGGTCGTGGCTCTGGCAGCCCAGCTGATGCTGCTGGCGGCGGTCTATCAGATTTCCGACTCCATTCAGGTCGTCGGCAGCGGCGTGTTGCGCGGCTACAAAGACACCCGCTCGATCTTCTTCATCACCTTTATTGCCTACTGGGTGCTGGGGCTGCCGAGCGGCTATATTCTGGGGCTGACCGACCTGGTGGTGGACAGAATGGGGCCTGCAGGCTTCTGGATGGGCTTTATTATCGGCCTGACCTCGGCGGCAATCATGATGATGCTGCGCATGCGCTGGCTACAACGTCAGCCGTCCATCACAATTTTGCAGCGCGCGGCGCGATAAAGCCCATCAGCCAGCTTTGTTGTAGCTTTTGAATTAGGGTGGCTGGCGCTAACGCTACTCCACCCTACATTCTGGTATTCGTAGGTCGGATAAGCGCAGCGTCATCCGACACAGCAGGCGAGAACGATGGATGATGTTTATACTCATCCCCCGGATACAAGTCGCCGGGCGGCTATTTTTTCGACGGACTGCGCAGTTGCTCAGCAATCGGATGTAATCTTGCAGAAAATGAAGGATTTCAGCTTGCATGCAGCGGGGGCTGCCGCTAATATTCGTCCCCGTTGTCGCCAGACAACATGATGCGTCCGTAGCTCAGTTGGTTAGAGCACCACCTTGACATGGTGGGGGTCGGTGGTTCGAGTCCACTCGGACGCACCATTTAAAATTTCATACAGTGCGTCCGTAGCTCAGTTGGTTAGAGCACCACCTTGACATGGTGGGGGTCGGTGGTTCGAGTCCACTCGGACGCACCATGATGAACAATTATCCTTCCCGCATTTTCTATTAATCCCCTGAATCATTGCGATGCCCCTTTCATGCACTAAGTCCGTGTTCGCGTGTTTTCACCCTTTTGCTGTTCGTTATGTCACTTTTCCTGCGAAATCATGCTCTATTCGCATCCTCCCCTATAGTTAATACACAAACTGCCTTTGCAGGAGCAGTGACAATCTATGATTGCAGCCTTTCCATTATCTTTCATGCTGTTGGTGGCGGCACTTGCCCTGAGCCCGCCGAGCTTTGCGGCAGACGGCGAGCGGATAAAACACCGGGCCGATGCCGTGCTGACGCTGATGAGCTACATGGTTTTTCCGGATATTACCGCCAGCGATCTGAATATCGGTACCGGCACCGGCGAAACTAACGAGCTCACTATTACTCAGTTTGGCGGCGGGGCCACCCTGAGCGAGTCCTTCCCGCTTTACCTTGAGGGTGCGCTAGGCTATAGCCGCTACGACCCCCAGTTTGTTGTCAGTAATGGGGCAGAAACACGGCGCATCCCCACTAAGTGGAACAGTCTTTCCGCGACGGGTGGCATTGGCTGGGATTTTCCTCTCTACCGTGACCGCTGGGGAGGGAACCTGGTCCTGCGCCCTATCGCTAATGTGATGCTGGGCACGATGGCCAGCGATGTCCGGATTGGCTCATGGGTAATAGAACGCCGAAGCAATGCAGACTATGATTTTCTGGACGGCGGCAGGCTGAACGCCTATGGCCTGGGCGGCTCGCTGATGCTCGATTACGAGCTTTTCTCAAAACCGCAGGATATCGATATCGAGCTGCGTTACTCCGGCATGCAGCTGCAAACCTTTGCCAATACCTCCCGCGCCGTTGAGGGGCATGCGGAGGCAGAAAATCTGGGATTATACCTGCGCCGCAGAGCGCCGGTCTCTGACTGGACGCTGTTAAAAAGCCCCCTGCGCTACGTTATTGAAGGGGCGCATACCGAGTACCTTGGTCAGCAGCGCGGCGCACTAGGATTTAACAGCCTGAGTTCGGTGGGATTAGGTCTGGAGATAGACAGCAGTAAGTATCCTGTTTTTATCACCAGAACGCGGCTGGTGGCGCGCTATATGTTTGGTGATGATACCAGCGGCTACGGCATCGGCCTGGCAATGAGCTTTTAGCCAGTTCATACCTTAAGGCGGGGCTTACGCCGTGCCGCGTGAACTTACCCAAAAGGGAAGAAAGGTTTATTAAGGCCTCCGGAACAGCACCATGCTGCGCCCCTCCAGCTCAAAATCTTTCTCCTGGGTTATGACGATGCCCGGCTCAGCCAGCGCAGACGTGCTGATTTCCAGCACCCAGCCACCCTCCCCGAACTGCGGGATGCGGAACGGCACATTTCCAGCATACGGGTTGAACAGCATCAGCACGTCGTGCCAGATGCCTTTTTCCGCTATCAGATCTTTGCGGCCTATGTACACCCCCAGCGTGGAGCCTTCATCCCACTGTTCCGGCTGCTGCAACCCGCCGCCTGCGTTAAACCATCTGATGATTAAGCCATCGCGCCAGCTGTCGCGGCGCAGCAGCGGCTGCTCGTTGCGCAGCCTGATGAGACGACGCGTGAACTCCCGCAGCGCCTCGCTGGACGGCGGCAGATTATCCCAGTGAACCCAGGAGATTTCGCTGTCCTGACAGTAGCCGTTATTGTTGCCCTTTTGGCTGCGTCCAAATTCATCCCCCGCCAGCAGCATCGGCGTGCCGTGGGAGAACAACAAGGTGGCGAGGAAGTTGCGCTGCTGGCGTTCGCGCACTTTGTTGATGGCCTCGTCGTCCGTTGGCCCTTCGCCTCCATAGTTGCAGGAGCGGTTGTCGTTGTGGCCATCGGCATTCTCTTCGCCGTTGGCCTCATTATGCTTCCCGTTCCAGGACACCAGGTCGTTCAGGGTAAAGCCGTCATGGGCGGTTATAAAGTTAACGCTGGCCCAGGGGCGTCGCCCGCGCTGGTCGTACAGATCCCCTGATCCCAACAGGCGGGCGGCAAAATCATTAGAAACATTGTCCCCCTTCCAGTACTCGCGCACCGTGTCACGGTACTGATCGTTCCACTCTGCCCAGCCGGGTGGGAAACCGCCTACCTGATAGCCGCCGGGACCGATATCCCAGGGCTCGCCGATCAGTTTCATACGGGATAACGCCGGATCCTGCATGATGGCATCGAAGAACCCGCCGCGCTGGTCAAAGCCCTCCGGCTCGCGGCCAAGAATAGTGCCCAGGTCGAAGCGGAAGCCGTCGATGTGCATCGCATCCCGCCAGTAGCGCAGGGAATCCATCACCATCTGCAGCACCCGCGGATGGGAAGTGTTCACCGTGTTGCCGGTGCCGGTATCGTTAATGTAATAGCGGTGCTGCTCGGGCATGGTGCGGTAGTAGGAATAATTGTCGATGCCTTTAAACGACAGCGTCGGACCAAGCTCATTGCCCTCCGCCGTGTGGTTGTAGACCACGTCCAGGATCACCTCAATGCCCTCGTCGTGGAACGCTCGCACCATATCGCGGAAGCCCTGGATACCCCGCGGCCCAAAGTAGCGCGAGGCGGGCGCAAAGAAAGCGAGGGAATTGTAGCCCCAGAAATTCTTCAGCCCCCTCTCCAGCAGATGCTGATCGTCCGGGAACCAGTGAACCGGCAGCAGCTCTACGGAGGTCACCCCCAGGCTCTTGATGTACTGCACGGTGGCTTTGTGACTCATGCCGTCGTAGGTGCCGCGCAGGGCTTCAGGCAGCGCTGAATTAAGCTGGGTAAAGCCTTTGACGTGGGTTTCGTAAATAATGGTTTTCGGCCAGGGCACAACCGGGCGATTTTCGTCGTGCCAGATAAATTCGTCGGGATCGATAACCCGACACTTAGGGGTAAAAGGCGCGCTGTCGCGGCTGTCGTAGGATAAATCTTTATCGCCGTGACCCAGCTCGTAGCCGAAATGGGCGTCATTCCATTCGAGCTTGCCCACCAGATCCCGCGCGTACGGGTCGATCAGCAGTTTATTTGGATTAAACCGGTGGCCGTTTTGCGGATCGTAGGGGCCATAGACGCGATAGCCGTACAGCGCCCCCGGCCTGAGGCCAGGGACATAGCCATGCCAGACCTGATGGGTAAATTCCGGCAGTTCAAGCCTTACGATCTCTGTCCTGCCATCCTGATCGTACAGACAGAGCTCTACCCGCTCCGCGTGCGCCGAAAAAAGCGCAAAGTTAACGCCCTCACCATCGAAGTTTGCCCCGAGCCGAGAGCTATCCCCCGTGAGAATTTCAAACGGTTTACCTTTTGACATGAGTCTTCCCTATCAAAAAAAAAACATTTTATGTGGTGACTGTTATCAACTTTCTGAAGGTTCAACCAGCTGCAGCAGCAAAGGCGAACCGCCATGAATAGCGTTAAGGTTGATGCGATCGGCTAGTGTGGTTTCTTTTCCGCTAAGAACGTCACGGTAGCGGCGGTTAGCCAGCGATGCAGGCAGCGGGATTTGCGTCTCTGCCCAGAACTGCGGCGGAGGTAACGGCTGACCGTTGCCGACCAGGGTAAACGCCAACCGGGGCGCAACGACAATAAGCGCATCGCTGCCGTCTGCCCGTGCAAAAGCAATGACGTTATCCGCCCGTTTGCCGCCAGCCGGGAGCGGCAGATAATCACCCCGGCGGAACAGCGCGGGCTTTTGCTGGCGCAGGTGCAGCAGGCGGGCGGTGACCCGCAGTTTTACCTCACCGCTCAGCCATTTTTCTTCGCAGCTGAAATCCGGCAGGGGATCGTCGTCAAGCATACGCTCCAGCGTGGCGAAGTTGGGTTCAAGCCGGTTGTCAGGGTCGACCAGGCTGAAGTTCAGTCCCTCGCTGCCCTGATAGATATCGGGTACGCCCGGCGCCGCCAGCTTAATCACTGCCTGGGTGAGGCTGTTTATCAGTCCCGCACGAATAAACGGCTGCAGCCCTTCGCTGAACGCCTGTAAAAAAGCTCGGTTAGCGGGGCTGAGTAGATAACGGGCATAGTCCAGCACGGCGTTCTCATAGGCTTCGTTACTGTCGACCCAGTCGGTACGCAGCTTCGCCTCCCGCAGCGCTTTTTCGACAAACCCCACAAAGCGCGCTTCAAGAGCTCCGAGGGCCGCTTCGTCCTGAACATCGAGGGTCGTCGGCCAGACGCCCGCCAGCGCCTGGTACAGCATCCAGGTCACCACGCCGCGCGGTGCTGTGCCGTCATTTAGAAAGACGACTTTGGTCTGGTTCAGCTGACGCCAGCGGTCCACGCATTCGGCCCACTGTTCTGGCGCTTCGGTCAGCGTATACAGGCGGGCGCGGGCATCTTCCCCGCGTTTTGTGTCGTGCGTGGAGGTGCTGGTGATCGCATCCGGCTGCCTTTCGAGCCGGGTTTGCATCTCTTTGTGAAAGCGGTCGAGGGAGAAGGCATGCTTCAGCGGCTCTGCCCCCACCTCGTTAAGCGCCAGATCCAGGTGCTGGCGGAAAAACAGCGTGTCCTCAACAGATTTCGCCATCAGCGGGCCGGTCAGCTGCTGGAAGCGGGTCACAAACTCCCCAGCGTTTGCGGCCTCGCCCGTCAGAATACGGGCCAGGAACGCAAGGGCCCCACGCTCGACGGCATGTTCGCTAGCCTGCACTTTGTTAACGATGCTGATTAACAGCTTCAAATCTTCCCCCGGCAGCCCCCGCGAGGTGCCATAGGTTCGATAAACGGGGAACGCGATGAGCAGCTCACGCAGCGCATCCCGCAAGGCTGGCTCATCCAGCGCAACGCCTTCAGTTTGCGCCATACCCTGCGCCAGATTCAGCAGCCGGGTGAACTCGCCTTCAAAGTTACGCTCCACCATCAGCAGTTTGGCATCCCTCAGCTCGTCCCGCATATCCACCGGCTGCCCTACCACCGTTTCATAGACTTTGCGCAGCCCGTCGATCTGTTCGTTATCGACCAGCACTTCGGACAGTGAGGCGATAAATTCATAGCCCGTGGTGCCGGAAACAGGCCAATTCGGCGGCAGGTGCTCGCCCTTGCCGAGAATTTTTTCCACGGTGATATAACAGTCCGGGCCCGCCTCCTGACGCAGCCTCTCCAGATACCCTTTCGGGTCGGCCAGCCCGTCCACGTGGTCCACCCTCAGCCCGTCTACCACCCCGGAATGAACCAGGTCGAGGATCAGCCGGTGGCTATCGTCGAACACCGTTTTATCCTCCACGCGCATCCCCACCAGCCCGGTGACTTCAAAGAAGCGGCGATACGACAGTTCACGGGGTGCGTCACGCCAGGACATCAGGCGGTAAGGCTGCCGCGCGTGCAGTTCGGTGATGGCCGCCCTGTCCGTCAGCGTTAAAATTTCCGACTCGCGGCCTTGCCAGCTCGCGGGCGTCAGCGGGAAGTAGTTTTCGAAGTAGCAGAAGGCGGGCTTGCCGGTTTTCGGATCGGGCCGGACGGTCAGCTCGCCGTTCTGCAGCACCGCTTCGAACGTGTCACCCAGGAACGGCAGCGTTAAACGCTGCGTCCAGTCGATGTCAAAGTGGCGCGCGTAGCGGCTGCTTTCGCCAAGCTCAACCACCTCGCGCCACCAGGTGTTTTCCAGCGAGGAGGCCATATGGTTCGGCACGATATCGAGGATCAGGCCAATTCCGGCCTCTTTGAGGGTTTTCGCCAGACGGTCAAAGCCTTCGCGCCCGCCGATGGACGGCTCAATCTCATTGACGTCGGTCACGTCGTAGCCGTGGGTTGACCCGGCAGTGGCGGTAAAGATCGGCGAGGCGTAAAGATGGCTGATGCCGAGCCGTTTCAGGTAGGGAACCAGCGCCGCGGCCCGCCAGAAGGTCATGCCGTTGCGAAACTGAAGCCGGTAGGTAGCGGTGGGGATCATCGTTTTGTCACTCCCTGAGCAAGACGGACAACGAAAGAATTTTGCGGAAGATCGTCAGACGCCCGGGGCCAGGCGAAGAGCGTCTCGCCGGGCATATCAGGCAGCGGCTGCGGGGTATCACCAATATTCAGGGCCAGCGACAGCGTGCCGTCGGGGAATGTCCAGCTGACCACGATAAACCCCTCAACGGTCTTCAGAACCCTTCCCGCTTCGCCCCCCGCCGTCGCCAGCAGGGGCACGATATGTTTTTGCCGCAGGGCCAGCAGCTGCTGGGTCAGAGCCAGCCAGCGTTTGCCCTGCTCGCTTTGCGATTTGCTCCAGTCGAGCTTCGAGGCGGCAAAAGTTTTTTCGTCGTTCGGATCGGGGATATCTTCGCCATCATGACCATGGTGCCCAGCAAATTCCTTCCTGCGCCCTTCGCGCACGGCTTTAGCCAGCTCGCCATGGAAATCGGTAAAGAACAGGAACGGATTGGTTTCGCCATACTCTTCGCCCATAAACAGCAGCGGGATATGCGGCGAACACAGCAGCGCGGCAAGCAGCACCCGGGTGCGGTCGGCTCCGGCCAGCTCAATCAGCCTTTCGCCATGGGCGCGGTTGCCGGTCTGATCGTGATTCTGAATAAAATCGACGAAGGCCACCGGGGGCTGAGCGGTACTTTTTACGCCTCGCGGTTCGCCCGCATGCTTCGACAGCTCGCCCTGATAGGCGAAACCTTCCGCCAGCGTCCGGGCGACGTGGCGCTCCGGGCGGTCGGCAAAATCTTCGTAATAGGCGTGCTTCTCACCGGTAGCAAAAACGTGAACCGCATTGTGGAAGTCATCGTTCCATTCGGCGGTAAACAAAGGAGCGGAGCCGTCTTCTTCACGGGGATGCAGGAAGATCACATTGCGGCTGTCCTCGGTGGTCAGATGGACGGGCCGGTGCTGAATTTCGGTGCGGATACGTTCGGCTATCTCCGTCAGCACGTGCCTGGCGGACGGGTCATTAATCTGGTCAATCGCGTCAAACCGCAGGCCGTCGAGCCGGTATTCCGTCAGCCAGTAGAGCGGCGCTTCGATGATGTAGCGGCGAACGGCATCAACCTCATAGGCGATGCCCGGCCCCCAGGGCGTCATGCGGTCTTTATGGAAAAATGCCGGAGCGAGCAGAGGCAAATAGTTACCTTCGGGGCCGAAGTGGTTAAGCACGATGTCCAGCACCACCGACAGCCCATGGCCGTGGGCAGCATCGATAAACGCTTTGAAATCATCCGGCGTGCCATAGGCGGAATGCGGCGCGTAGAGCAGCACGCCGTCGTAGCCCCAGCCCCGGCTGCCGCCAAACTGCGAAACGGGCATCACCTCAAGCATAGTGATACCCAGCCCGGCAAGATAAGGCAGTTTTGCCATGGCCGCGCGGAAAGTGCCTTCGGGGGTGAATGTCCCGAAATGCATTTCATAAACGACGGTTTCCTCCCAGGGACGCCCCTGCCAATGAACGTTTTTCCACGCGAAGCCTTCGGGATCGACAACCAGAGAAGGCCCGTTAACGCCTTCTTTTTGTGCGCGTGAGGCGGGGTCCGGCACCGCCATTCCGTCTGCGAGCACGAACTGGTAGCCGGCCCCCGGCGATACGCCGGTAGCCTCCAGTTCAAACCAGCCCCCACCGTCGTCATTCATTACCCGCTCTTCTCCCGCAAGCCTTAGCGTAATGCTCTCCTGTCCGGGCGCCCACAGGCGAAAGCGTACTTTACCGTCGTCTGAATATTCACTGCCCCAGCTTCTGAGAAATTTTCCAGAGTCCATGTGTGTGCCTCGCTTTTATCGCTATAAAGCCTGGCACATTTTTTCTCAGAGTCGACCTGAGGACTGCAGAGTAGACTTGTCCGCAGCGGAGGGTTAGCCTTAATCATTATATTTATGGCTTAGTGCGAAACTCATAGTGAAAAATGATATCAGGTCGCTGGACCTCAACCTGCTGAAGGCCCTGGACGCGCTGCTGGACGAGCGCAGCGTCACCCGGGCAGCGGGTCGCCTCTCCCTGACGCAGCCCGCCGTCAGCGGCATGCTGACCCGCCTGCGGGACTACTTTGGCGATCCGCTTTTTGTTCGCACCAGCCACGGCATGGTGCCAACGCTGCGGGCCAACGCGCTGGCCGCGCCGGTAAAGCAAATTCTCACCGATATCGCCATTCTGCTTAAGCCGTCAACGTTCGACCCGCAGAAGGCGGAGCTGACATACACCCTGGCCACAACCGACTATGCGCTGAGGGCCGTCATCGTGCCGCTGATGCAGTCGCTGAAACGGCGCGCGCCGCTTGTCAGAATTGCCGTACGCGCCGTTGACAGCGAGCGACTGTCTGAGCAGCTGTCCAGAGGCGACGTCGATCTTGCGCTGCTCACGCCGCAAACAACGCCAGAGGATTTACACGGCAGAGCGCTTTACGAGGAAGAGTATGTTTGCGTCGCACGCAGAGGTCACCCGCTGGCAGAGGCAGGCAAAATAAGCCTTGAGCAGTTTTGCCAGCAGGAGCATGTGCTGGTCTCTTCCGAAGGCCGCTTCACGGGCGTGACGGACGAGGCCCTGGCCGCTGTGGGGCTGTCCCGGCGGGTTGGTATGGCCGTGAACAGCTTCCTGGTGGTGCCCGACGTGCTGCGCGTTACCGATATGCTTGCCGTGGTACCCGGGCGCATGGTCCCGGCTGACGATAGCCTTGTGAAACTCGCCTTACCGCTCCGCGTGCCGGGCTTTACGAAAAGTATGGCCTGGCATGAGCGCACCCATCTTGATCCCGCCCACCGCTGGATCCGGGCGCTGTGCGTCGAAATCTGCGGCTGATATAAGTTAACTTATCCACATTATAAATAATGGCGATTCGCCTTATAACTGGCGAACCCCGAGAATGACTCCCGCCGCGTTACCCTTAACGCCTTTTAAAAACGGGAGAAAAAAATGAACGCTATTAGCTGGCCTGAGGGCTTTGTTCCGGGTTTTACCGATAACTTTGTCTCGAACGAAATGATTATTTCCGGCCTGAGCGTCAACGATGTCTGGCCTTTGCTAAGCCACCCGTTGCTGTGGCCAGAGTATTACCGAAACTCTGCCGACGTGCGCTTTTACGACCACAAAGGGCCGGAGCTTGTGGACGGCGTGCGGTTTTACTTCACCACCTTTGGCTTCCCGGTTGAATCCCGGGTGGTGGAGTTTGTGCCGCCTGCAAAGGACCAGCCTGCCCGTCTGGCGTGGCACGGCTGGTCCGGCGAGGAAAACACGGCTTCACGGCTGGACGTGCACCACGCCTGGCTGCTGGAGGATCTTCCCGGCGGTCGCGTTCGCATCCTGACGCAGGAAACCCAGAACGGTGCTCCGGCACGTGAGCTGGCGGCGACGCGCCCTGACCCAATGCTCAACGGCCATCAGGAGTGGCTTGATGGCCTGGTCGAAGCGGCGATAAAAAAAGATCCTCGCTTTTGCGCATAGCGGCCCAGGCGGCAAACGCCGAGCAGACAAGCAGCCCCAGCCCGAGGGCAAAGGGGCTCCACCAGCCAGCGGCGTCGAACAGCAAACCGCCGAGGCCCGCGCCAAGCGTAATAGCCAGCTGGATTGTCGCCACCATCAGGCCGCCGCCCGCCTCCGCGTCGTCGGGCAGCGCTTTGCTGAGCCACAGCCCCCACGCCACCGGGGCCGGAGTAGCAACCAGCCCCCAGATAGCCAGCAGCGCGCCCGCAGCCAGGGGTGCGGTCCCCCACTCAATCAGCAGCCCGGCGATGGCGGCCATCAGCAGCGGAATGGCAATCAGGTAAGCATAGAGCCTGCGCTGTAATAAATGGCCGATAAGCCAGGTTCCCACCAGCCCGGCGGCGCCCAGCAGCAGCAAAACCATTGACAGCTGCGTGACGCTAAGACGGGTCATCTCCTCCAGAAACGGGCGCAGGTAGGTGAAAACCGCAAACTGCCCCATAAACAAAAACAGAATCCCCGTCATGCCCAGCGCAACCTGGGGAATGCGCAGCAGGCCAAAAGGATTAGCTGTAGCGCGCCTGACTCCGTCAGAGCACAGAGAGGGAATGCTGCGCCACTGCCAGACAAAGGCGATGACCGCCAGCGGCACGACCACGAAAAACGCGCCGCGCCAGCCGATATACTGCCCGAGATAGCTGCCGAGCGGCGCTGCCACCGTCGCCGCGAGCGCGTTGCCGCCATTAATCAGCGCCAGCCCTTTCGCTACCGCACTGGACGGCACCAGCCGCATCACCGTGGCGGTAGACATCGACCAGAATCCGCCGATAGCTACGCCCAGCAGCGCCCGCCCGCCCATGAACATCGTTCCGTTGGCGGCAAAGGTCACCATCAGCCCTGAAAAGGTGAGTAGCAGCGTAAACCCCAACAGCACTTTCTTGCGGTCCAGCCGGCCCGTCAGGGGCGCGTTGAGCAGGCTGGTAATCACGGCAAACAGCCCGGAAACGGAGATCGCCTGCCCGGCATGGCCCTGGCTGATGCCAAGATCCTGCGCGACGGGGGTAAGCAGGCTGACGGGCATAAATTCGGAGGCAATCAGCACCACTACGCCCAGCGCCATTGAGAAAACGGCCCCCCATAGCGGCTGCCCGTCGCGAACTTTCAAAGCTGAAGTTTTTACTGCATTCATTGTTATTTCCTGTGCCGAAGCGAGGAAGTATCCTAAAGCAGCTGGAGTATTTTGATTAGCCGAGGTAATTTGGATGTACTTGTGAATTTATTTCAGCAATAAAGAGGCGCTATGAACGATATCCTGGCCTTCCTGGCCGTGGCCCGGGCCCAGAGCTTTACCAAAGCCGCGGCCCAGCTGGGCGTCAGCCCTTCGGCGCTGAGCCATACGCTGCGCAACCTTGAGGCACGCCTGGGGATACGTTTGCTGACCCGCACGACCAGGAACGTGGCGCCAACCGAAGCGGGCGAGCAGCTGATGCGCTCGGTTGGCCCTCTTTTCGAGCAGATTGCCAGCGAAATAGAGAAGATTGGCGAGCTGCGGGATAAGCCGGCTGGCACCATCAGGATCACCTGCTCCGACGACGCAGCAGAGCAGCACCTGCGTCCCGTCCTTGCGGATTTCTTTAAAACCTATCCCGACATCAACGTTGAAATCTGTATCGACTACGGTTTTACCAATATCGTGCAGGAGCGTTTTGACGCGGGGATCCGGCTGGGGGAGTCGGTCAGCCAGGATATGATTGCCGTGCGGCTGGGGCCAGACTGGCGCCTTTGCGTAGTCGGTTCTCCCGCTTATTTCGCGAGCCGCCCGATACCCGTGGATCCGCGAGAATCAACGGACCATAACTGCATCAATATCCGCCACTCAATCAACGGCGGCGTTTACGTGTGGGAGTTTGAAAAGAAAGGACGCAAGGTCAACGTGCGGGTCAGCGGGCAGCTAACCGCCAACAGCAATATCCCTATTCTTAACGGCGCGCTGGACGGGATCGGGCTGGCTTACCTCCCGGACTTTATGGCGCAGCCGTATATCGAAGACGGAAGGCTGGTAGAGGTGCTGGCCGACTGGAGCCCCTACTTTGATGGATTTCATCTTTATTACCCCAACAGGCGTAATACCACCCCGGCCTTTGCGGCGTTTGTTGAGGCGGTCAGATATAAAGGTAAATAAGCCGGGAAAACAGCCGCTCAGGGTGCAGGCTGTCGCGCCACAACCTCCGCATACTCCCTGCGTTCAGGCTGGCTGAAGCCTGCGATAAATAACGCCTCGCGCACCGCCTGACAGGCCGGGTCCGTAACCAGCCTGTGCAGCGCACTTCTCAGGGCAGCAAGAACTTCTGGCGTCGTTCGGGAAGAGGTGATTAACGGCAGTCCCGGCGTCAGCGGCGTTTGCCCAATGACGATAAGATTTTCCAGCTCATCGGGCTCATGACGCATGAACAGTGCCCAGCTGACGCAGTCGATAGCGGCGAGATCCACTGAATCCTGCTGCAACGCCACCAGCGACTGTCGGTGGCTGCCGCTGAGGATAACGTCTGAAAAGAAACGGCCCCGGCGTGCAAGAGGTGCAACCGTGTTTTGCAGGGCGTTGAACCCGGACTGGGAGTCAGCAGAGTTGCAGACGGCTCGGCGGCCCAAGAAATCTTCGAGCGTGTTTTGCGCATCTTCAAGCCGGGCCACCATGAAGCTGCTGTAGCGGTATTCATCGCACCCCAACAGATGGTTAACCGCAGGCCAGCGCGTCGGGTGCCCGTGAATGAGCTCATGCTGCACGGACAAGTACCAGGTCGTAAACCAGATCAGCAGCAGCGTTGCCGGCAGCAGCGTTGCCGGCAGCAGCCCGAGCGCCTGCCAGTTCGCCAGCGTCAGGAACCAGCCGCCGTAAACCGTGGCGATTAACAGCCAGGTCGGCAGTTCGCTGCGCCATAGCCAGCCGCATGCAAGCGTATGTACGACCTCCCTCTGCTGCCCGTCCAGCCAGGCTGCCTTATGTCCGCCCATAATTCTGTTTCTCCGCCGCTTTCCAAACGCTTTATGTTGTTGAAGATGTGAGATAAATGCCGCGGAGACAACGAATAAGATCGGCTAACCATTGCCGAAAATTAGCTATCCGCTGCGTAAAAGGCCGCCCTTACCGATCTTGATTTTGAGCAACCGCTCAAGTACCCTGCCAGACTTGAGCGGTTGCTCAAACAATAATTTCCCCTTTTGCTTACCGAGGCTTTTTTATGTTCGTCCAAAATCGCTGGCTAATCCTGGCGATCGTTACCAGCACGCTTTTTTTGATCATCATCGACATGACCGTCCTGTATACGGCTCTGCCGCGCCTCACCCAGGCGCTGGACGCCACCTCGTCTGAAAAACTGTGGATCGTGAATGCCTATCCGCTGGTCGTTGCCGGGCTGCTGCCGGGAGCGGGTATGCTGAGCGACCGCTTCGGCCATAAGCGGATGTTTATGTCCGGTCTGCCCGTATTCGCGCTGGCATCGCTTTGCGCCGCCTGGTCCCCGACGGCAGAACTGCTGATCGCCTCGCGGGTCTTTCTGGCTCTTGGGGCAACCATGATGATGCCCGCCACGCTGGCGATTGTGCGCCAGGTCTTTACTGATGAGCGTGAGAGAGCGCTGGCCATCGGTATCTGGGCGGCGGTTGCCTCCGCAGCCGCGGCGCTCGGCCCCGTCATTGGCGGCGTTCTGCTTGAGTATTTCTGGTGGGGATCTGTATTTCTTATCAACGTTCCCATCGTTCTGACGGTCATGCCATTTGCCTGGCTACTCATTCCCCGCAGCAGGGGAAACGCAGAACGCCCGCTGGACGTTGTGGGCTCGCTACTTATCATGGCCGGGCTGGTTGGCGTAATTTACGCGCTGAAAGAGCTGAGCAAGCTCGATGCTTCCCTGCCGACCATGGCAGGCTCCGCCATTGCGGGCGTGATATTCCTTGGGCTGTTTGTCCGGCGACAGCAACGGTCTGCCCAGCCGATGATTGATTTTTCGCTGTTCCGCAATCGCCAGTTTACCAGCGGCGTGTGCGTGGCCGTCGTCTCGATGATCGCTCTGACCGGCGTTGAGCTGGTGCTGACCCAGCGGTTGCAGCTGGTGCTTGGCCTGACGCCGCTGATGGCGGGCCTGACGATTTTGCCGATCTCCATTGCCAGCGCCCTGGCCTCTCCGCTGGCCGGTCTGCTGCTGCCCCGTACCGGCGGCTCAGCCCTGATGCGGGGCGGATTATTGCTCACGGCGGCAGGGATGCTGAGTCTGATTCTGCTGGCTGAGAACGGGTATGCCGTACAGCTTATCGCATTGTTTATTATCGGCTTTGGCCTGGGCGCGACCGTCACCGCAGCCTCCACCTCCATCATGCTCAATGCACCTGAAGGAAAGGCAGGCATGGTTGCCGCCATTGAGGATGTCGCCTGGGAGATGGGCGGCGTGCTGGGCGTAACGCTGCTCGGTGGCATCATGACCGCGGTCTACAGCGCGTCGCTGACCCTGCCCGTCGGGCTGGTGAGCGACAGTACAGCCTACGACAGCCTTGATGAAGCCTTGCGCATTGCCGCAAATCTTAGCCAGCCGAAAGCAGCACAGCTGGCTGAACTTGCTCGTGGGGCGTTTGAACACGCGTATTTCGTGGTGATGGTTTGCGCAGCGGCATTCATGGCGGCGGGATTTGTGCTGGTAAAGCTGTTGTCCGGCAAGGGCCTGCGGGGAATGCTCAGGCACCAGTAAGGCGACCAAACGGTCGCCGCCGCCAACGGCGGGCGCGGGTAATTGGTTTTCGGCACTGTAAACGTCTGAAAGGTCGTGAATGAGGCGGACCTCAAGGGTTTAATGTTCGTACGACATTCTTCTTTTTCTGGCACACGTTAATACACAATGCTCGCCTCGCTTATAGCGATATAAATCTCGGAACATTTTTTTGAAAGTGTAATTCCAGCCAAACAAAAAACCCGAACAATATGTTTTTCATTAAAAAACTGCCGCAGCAAAAACACAGCAACTTATTGTAATTATTGAATATATCAAGAATATACTGGAATAACACTTAAATAGACCCTGCGACTGGCAAACTACGGATTTGCAATTTTATAATCGTTACCCCATGCGCTTTATCAGTGCGAAATAAAAATCGCGCACATGGAAATAGAAAAATCATACTTGCAGCGACTATACTTTTTAAAATAGGGGCTTACGCCCCACTGAAAGTAAAAATCGAACCGTGATGAATCAGGATAAGCTTTGTCTGTTTCTCTGGAGGCACCAAATGGTTGAACCATCCCATGCTATCGCCAAAGCGCTGGGTGAATTACTGATCGACAGAAATCTTTCCCTCGCTACCGCCGAGTCCTGCACGGGCGGGCTGGTTGCTACAACTCTTTGCGCGGCGCCCGACACGCCGAAATTTTATGCGGGCGGCTATATAGTCTTTAACGATGAGGCAAAAAGCACCCTGCTGGGCGTTAAAAGAGAAACGTTAAGCCGTCACACCGCGGTAAGCAGCGAAGCGGTGCAGCAGATGGCTGCGGGGGCCATGGCCCATGCCAAAGCAGATGTTAGTATTGCTATCAGCGGCTATGCCGGTCCTGAGGGCGGAGAAGACGGAACCCCGGCAGGAACGGTGTGGTTTGCCTGGCAGCTTTCCAGTCAGCAAGCCCTGGTAAAATGTGAGCATTTCAGCGGCGATGCTGAGTCGGTTATCAGGCAGGCGGCCGATTATGCGCTTGCCGGCACGCTATTATTAGTGGGAAATCAAAATCAAAAGTGAAACAATGAAGTCTTTACGGCACCCCGGTTCAGCGAGCCATTCTGGTACCGCGTTGTTCGAGGCTAACCTCTTAATACTCCCATAACGCGCCAGCAACAGTCGGCGAAAGATCGTACAACCCGCCCCCTGAAACAGCGTTTTTAATTCCTTTCCTGCCCGCTTGCCCCTATAATACGCGGGTTCCTAACTTGAATGGTTTCAGCGCATTGGACTGCCTTTATAATACACAAAATTACACTTTTCCCCGGCAGGCTGAACCGCAAGCACACTTTCCTCTGCACGCTTTATTTCTGTCACCTATCCTTACCAGGTGTCGCTACAACTTTATCAGCTTCAATTTCCGCTCCGGCGGCAGCGTCCACCGGAATCAGGTTTTAACAATCCTTCTCAACTTACAGATAAGACTGTCATGAAAAAGACTAAAATTGTATGCACCATCGGTCCAAAAACCGAATCCGAAGAGATGCTGACCAAAATGCTCGACGCGGGCATGAACGTTATGCGTCTTAACTTCTCTCACGGTGACTATGAAGAGCACGGCCAGCGCATCAAGAACCTGCGTAACGTGGTTGCTAAAACCGGTAAGAAAGCAGCTATCCTGCTGGACACCAAAGGTCCTGAAATCCGTACCATTAAGCTGGAAGGCGGTAATGACGTCTCCCTGAAAGCGGGCCAGACCTTCACCTTCACCACCGACAAAACCGTTGTCGGCAACAGCGATATCGTTGCTGTTACCTATGAAGGCTTCACCAACGACCTGAGCGTGGGTAACACCGTGCTGGTTGACGATGGCCTAATCGGGATGGAAGTCACCGCTATCGAAGGCAAAAACGTTGTTTGTAAAGTGCTGAACAACGGCGACCTGGGCGAAAATAAAGGCGTTAACCTGCCGGGCGTTTCCATCGCGCTGCCTGCGCTGGCTGAGAAAGACAAACAGGACCTGATCTTCGGCTGTGAGCAAGGCGTCGACTTCGTTGCGGCATCCTTTATCCGTAAGCGTTCTGACGTTGTTGAAATCCGTGAGCATTTAAAAGCCCACGGCGGCGAGAAGATCCAGATCATCTCCAAAATTGAAAACCAGGAAGGCCTGAACAACTTCGACGAAATCCTCGAAGCTTCTGACGGCATCATGGTTGCACGTGGTGACCTGGGCGTTGAAATCCCGGTTGAAGAAGTTATCTTCGCGCAGAAGATGATGATCGAGAAATGCGTACGCGCTCGCAAAGTGGTAATCACCGCGACACAGATGCTGGACTCCATGATCAAAAACCCACGCCCTACCCGTGCGGAAGCTGGTGACGTTGCTAACGCCATCATCGACGGCACCGATGCGGTTATGCTGTCCGGCGAATCCGCAAAAGGTAAATACCCGCTGGAAGCTGTGACCATCATGGCAACCATCTGCGAACGTACCGACCGCGTGATGACCAGCCGTCTGGATAACAACCAGGACAGCCGTAAACTGCGCATCACCGAAGCTGTATGCCGCGGTGCGGTAGAAACTGCTGAGAAACTGGAGGCGCCTCTGATTGTTGTGGCAACCCAGGGCGGTAAATCTGCTAAAGCCGTGCGTAAATACTTCCCGAACGCAACCATCCTTGCCCTGACCACCAACGAAGTCACCGCTCGTCAGCTCGTGCTGAGTAAAGGCGTGGTGCCACAGCTGGTGAAAGAAATCGCCTCTACCGATGATTTCTACCGTCTGGGCAAAGATGTGGCGCTGGAAAGTGGTCTGGCTCGTAAAGGCGACATCGTGGTGATGGTTTCCGGCGCGCTGGTTCCGAGTGGCACCACCAACACGGCATCCGTTCACGTTCTGTAATTAACAACGTTGCGAACGAATATTTTGTTAAAAAGCGCCTGCGGGCGCTTTTTTTATTGCGGCTTTAGCTAAAAATAATAAAAAAGCAAATCGGCCTGAGCTATTTAAGCGCGATTTTATTAAGACGAATCCGATGAAAGTCCCCTGTTTTCGCTGTTTTTTTTAATTTTTCTTCCCGGTTCGATGCTTCTTTGAGCGAACGATCAAATTTAAGTGCTTTCTCATCAAAAATTTATTCTCAACTCAAAAAAGTTTGTGTAATACTTGTAGCGCTACATGGAGATTAACTCAATCTAGAGGGTATTAATAATGAATCGTACTAAACTGGTACTGGGCGCGGTAATCCTGGCTTCTACTATGCTGGCAGGTTGTTCTTCTAACGCTAAAATCGATCAACTGTCTTCTGACGTTCAGACTCTGAACGCTAAAGTTGATCAGCTGAGCAACGACGTGAACGCAATGCGTTCTGACGTTCAGGCTGCTAAAGACGACGCAGCTCGCGCTAACCAGCGTCTGGACAACCAGGCTCACTCTTACCGTAAGTAAGAGTACCTGTAATAAAAATGGCGCACATTGTGCGCCATTTTTTTTGCCTCAATCATATCTCTCCTGAATACCTCCCCTAACGCATCACCACGCTGCTTTGGCCACTGAGAGCGTTTGTCGCCTGTGTCGTTGGCGCTGCCCCAGGGGCCGCTCTGACGCTCTGTATAGGGGTAATGTTCACTGGCTGTGACGGAACACCCTGCTGCGCGTTAACCAGCACCGGATAGCCCGCCCTTCTTACCATAGCGCTTTCCACCTGCGCTCTGTCGCTTAGGGAGTTGTCGATAAACGTCCCAAAAGACGCTGATATCGCGATGGGAACGGTCTGCGGATTCTCCCAGTCGTTGCGGGACAGCGGCTGATGGACCTCTACATAACGCCTGCCGTCCGGCTCGGTAGTATATTTCACAGGTTCATTAATGATCTCCACCCGCGTTCCCCACGCCACCTGGCTGAACAGCGCCTTAATATCCGGCGCCCTCATGCGCATGCAGCCGGAACTGACACGCAGTCCGATACTGTTGCGGGCATTGGTGCCATGAATGAGATATTCGCCGCCGCCTTTCTCCAGCCGCAGCGCATACCGGCCCAGCGGATTGTTCGGCCCGGCCGGAACTACCGCAGGCAGCGTAATCCCCTGCGCCTTCGAGCGCGCCCGAATGTTCGCCGTTGGGGTCCAGGTCGGGTTAGGGATTTTTTGGCTGATTCGTGTCACCATCACCGGCGTCTCGCGCCCAAGCTGCCCGATACCCAGCGGATAAACCTCAACGCGGTTTTGTCCCGGCGGATAATAATAGAGTCGCAGCTCGGCAAGATTGATGACGATGCCCTCGCGCGGGGTATCCGGCAGAATCATTTGCGATGGAATAACTAATTCACTGCCCGCTTTCGGCAAAAAAGGATCGACCGTGTTGTTGGCCTCAAGTAATAACAGCACGCCGGTGTTGTATTTTGCCGCCACGGCTTCCAGATTTTTTCCGTCGCCGGGGACAAGATATGTCTGATTTTCGCCAATTATCCGGCTGCCCGGAGGCGGTAATAAATAATCAACCGCCCACGCCGACTGGCCTGCAGCCAGAGCGCTGAGAAAAACGAGAGTTATTTTAGAGAACGCGCATTTCATATTGTATTCCTGTATTCACCGGCGAGCGCCGGAATGCTGAAGACCAGCGAGGCAATAAAAATCACCTCGCGTTAACAGGATGAAAGCTTGTTCTGTTAGTTTAGCTAAGATTGGCGGCTTTGGTGCGGATAGAGCGGATCATCGCCTCGAGGCCCTGGGAGCGGGACGGCGTAAGATGCTGGGCAAGCGCTAGTTTCTCAAACCAGGGGCGCACGTCAAAAGCGAGAATATCCTGCGCCGTCATCTGGTGATAAAGAATAAAGACGACGGCTATCAGCCCTTTGACGATAGCCGCATCGCTGTCCCCCGCAAGCGTTATCACGCCGTCCGGCTGCTGCTCCATCACAATCCATACCTGACTCTGGCAGCCCTGAATGATATTGGCAGGCGCATGCTGTTCCGGCGCAAGCTCGGGCAGCCGCCCGCCCAGCTCGATGATATACAGATACTTCTCTTCCCAGTTCGCACAGCGGCTGAAGTTCTTCAGCAGTTTCTCTTTGTCTGGCAGCGTGGCCATAGCGTTCTCCCTGTCAGCCCAACAGACGGTGGATGCGTTGCAGTCCGGCCACCAGCCTGTCCACTTCTTCTTCGGTGTTATACATCGCAAAGGAGGCACGGCACATCGCCGGCACCTGATAATGTGCCATCAGCGGCATTGCGCAGTGGTGCCCGGTTCTTACGGCAATGCCGTAGTTATCCAGGAAACTACCCACATCGTACGCATGATGTTTGCCAAGGTTAAAGGCGATGACGCCAAGCCGACTGTCCGGCCCGTACACGGTCAGGTCCGGCACGGTTTTTAACGCCTGCTGGGCATAGCGCATCAGCATTTGTTCGTACTCGCCTATCTCCTGCAGCCCCAGGCTCTCTACGTAACGCAGCGCGGCGCCCAGGCCGATAATCCCTGCAGTGTTAGGTGTACCGGCCTCAAAACGCCAGGGCGCGGCGGCATACGTCGTGCCTTCGGTGAGGCTGACGGTGGCAATCATCGAGCCCCCCCCTTCCCACGGCTGCATATCCTGCAAAATTTCTTCGCGGGCATAGAGGATACCGATACCGGTTGGCCCGTAGATTTTATGGCCCGAGAAGAGATAGAAATCGCAGCCTAAAGCCTGCACATCCACCGCGTGGTGCATAATGGCCTGCGCGCCGTCCACCAGCACCTTTACGCCCGCCTGATGGGCAGTGGCGATCATTTCGCGCACCGGATTTTCTGTACCCAGTACGTTCGAAACGTGGGTTATCGCCAGCAGTTTGGTTCGCTCGTCAATCAGCGACAAATACACGTCCAACGCTAAGGTGCCGTCTGCATTCAGCGGGATCACCCGCAGCGTGGCTCCCGTCTGTTCGCAAAGCATCTGCCACGGCACGATATTCGCGTGGTGCTCCATGGCGGAGATAATAATGTTATCTCCGGCCTGGACGTTCGCCCGCCCCCAGCTGTTTGCCACCAGGTTAATGCCCTCGGTAGTGCCACGCACGAAGACAATCTCTTCCGGCACTTTTGCATTAACGAAGCTGGCAACCTGATTGCGGACGCTTTCCATGAGCTGCGTAGCTTCCGCGCTCAGCGTGTGTATACCGCGGTGCACCGCAGCATAGCCGTGGCTGTAGAAATCCAGCTCGGCGTTAATCACCGCCTGCGGTTTCTGGGCGCTGGCGGCGCTGTCGAGATAGACCAGCGGCTGGCCGTTAACCTCCCGGCTTAAAATAGGGAAATCGGCACGCACCTGGTCGATTGAAAAACTCATGCTTCGCCCCCTGCAAAGCGCTGGCCGATCCTCGCCAGCACCTGCTGTTTTAACGCCTCGTCGTAAATGCTTTCCGTCAGCTCTGCGGCAAAGGCGTAGATAATCATCTGCTGCGCGGCCCGTTCATTGATGCCGCGCGAGCGCAGGTAGAACATCTGTTCATCGTCAATGCGGCCAATGGTTGCCCCGTGGCTACACTTAACGTCATCGGCATAAATTTCAAGCTGCGGCTTGGTATCAACCTCTGCCAGACGCCCTAACAACAGGTTGTTGTTGGTCATCTGCCCGTCAGTTTTGATCGCATGCTGCGCCACTTTTATCATGCCGTTAAACACCGCGCGCCCTTTGTCACGCACGATAGTTTTATGAAGCTGGCGGCTGTTGCAGTAGCCTTTGCTGTGCTCAAGCCAGGTGCGCGTATCGCACACTTCGTTGTTCACCGGCAGCGCCAGGCTATTCATGCGCAGCGTGGTATTTTCACCGTTGAGCTGAGTGCTGGTGTTGTGGCGCAAGACTGCGGCTCCGAGCAGGAAGCTGTTGCTCTCTACCACTGCGTCCTGCGCAACAATCAGGTCGTTGTGGGCGAAGTGGTAGCTCTTCACGTTTTCAAACGCCAGCTTGTAATGCCGGAGCTGAGCGTTGGCCGCTACATCAGCAGTCAGGCGCGAGCCGGTAAAATGCGGCTGTTCATCAAAGCTGACGTAATGCTCGATGACGGTCGCACGCGCGCCTTCGCCCAGCGTCAGATGATGCCGATAGTGCGCGGTGTTCATCTCACCCTGCCCGCTGCCGCGGCTGATATGCATCAGCAGCAAAGCTTTTGCAGGGTTATGATTGCGCGCCACCTGAATGTGAGTGACTTTTTCGGCCAGACTTTCCGTCAGATGCAGGAAAACTTCTCCCTGTACCGCCCCGGGCAATGACTGACGCGGGGCATCGAAGTTAACCTCATATCCGCTATTAGTCAGATCGTCGCTAAGCTCTGCGCTGTAGCGCCCGTCAACAAAGACCAACCGCCACGCCTCTCCCGGCAAAGCGAGCGCATCGTGCTCCGGCTTCGTTACGGGCTGCGGGGCTGGAAGAACAAACTGATTGTTCAGCAGGCCTTCCAGTGGCGTATATTTCCAGTTTTCGTGCTTGCGGGTAGGCAGGCCCAGACGCAGCATCTGCTGCATGTGCTCCTGGGCCTCTTTGCTGCGCCCGTCGCCGTTCGCCTCGAACAGGTGGTGCCACTGCTGAAGAGCATTGCCGCTACTGCTGTTCGGTAAGCCAGCCATAACCCTGCTCCTCAAGTTGTTTCACCAGACTGAAATCACCCGATTTCACAATGCGCCCTTGATACAGCACGTGGACAAAGTCAGGCTTGATGTAGTCCAGGATGCGCTGGTAGTGGGTGACGATGACGAAGGCACGGTTACCGTCACGCAGGGAGTTCACCCCTTCCGCCACAATTTTCAGGGCGTCGATGTCCAGACCGGAATCCGACTCATCCAGAATGCAAAGCTCAGGCTCCAGCACCGCCATCTGCAGGATATCGTTACGCTTCTTCTCACCGCCAGAGAAGCCGACGTTGACCGAGCGGGTCAACAGGTCTTCCGGCATTTTCAGCAGCCTGATTTTTTCTTCCATCAGGTCCTGGAATTCAAAGCGGTCGAGCGGCTCCCTACCCCGGTACTCACGCACCGCGTTCAGCGCGGTTTGCAGGAAGAACTGGTTGCTGACGCCGGGGATTTCCACCGGATACTGGAAGGCCATAAAGATACCTTCGCCGGCGCGCTCTTCCGGAGAGAGTTCCAGCAGATCTTTCCCTTTAAAATACACCTGGCCACCGGTGACCTCATAATCGTCGCGCCCGGCGAGCGTGGCGGAAAGCGTACTCTTCCCGGATCCGTTCGGCCCCATAATGGCGTGGACTTCCCCCGGTTTAATCTCGAGGCTCAGGCCACGCAGGATCTCTTTTTCCTCAACGCTGACCTGTAAATCTTTAATGCTCAACATAATGTTCCCTTAATCTTTAACCGACGCTGTGTTCGAGGCTAATCGCTAATAGTTTTTGTGCTTCCACCGCGAATTCGAGCGGCAATTCAGAGAAGACGTCCTTACAGAAGCCGTTGACGATCATCGAAATCGCATCGTCCTGGGCGATACCCCGCTGTAAACAGTAGAACAGCTGATCTTCACCGATACGCGAAGTGGTGGCCTCGTGCTCCAGCTGGGCCGTATTGTTACGGCACTCCACGTACGGGAAGGTATGCGCTCCGCTGTCCGGGCCGATAAGCATTGAGTCGCACTGGGTGAAGTTACGGGCGTTGGTCGCCGTCGGCATGATTTTCACCAGCCCGCGATAGCTGTTCTGGCTGTGGCCTGCGGAGATCCCCTTCGAGATAATCGTCGATTTGGTATTTTTACCGATGTGGATCATCTTGGTGCCGGTATCCGCCTGCTGATGCCCTGCGGTCAGCGCCACGGAGAAAAATTCACCGATGGAGTTATCGCCGCGCAGGATCACGCTCGGGTACTTCCAGGTGATGGCCGAGCCGGTTTCCGACTGCGTCCAGGACATTTTGCTGTTCTCGCCCTCGCACAGCGCGCGCTTGGTCACGAAGTTCAGAATGCCGCCGGTTATACCGTCGCCGGGGAACCAGTTCTGTACCGTGGAGTATTTCACCTCCGCATCGCGATGGATGATAACTTCCACCACCGCCGCATGAAGCTGATAGCTGTCGCGAACCGGCGCTGAACAACCTTCGATATAGCTGACGTAGCTGCCTTCGTCGGCTATCAGAATGGTGCGCTCGAACTGGCCAGTTTTTTCCGCGTTGATGCGGAAGTAGGTAGACAGCTCCATCGGGCAGCGCACGCCCTTCGGCACATAAATAAAGGTGCCGTCTGAAGCCACTGCGGCGTTGAGCGCCGCAAAGAAGTTGTCATTGCTCGGCACCACGGTCCCCAGATACTTTTTAACCAGATCAGGGAATTCGTGAATGGCTTCGCCAAAGGAGCAGAAGATAATTCCCTGCTCGGACAGTTTTTCACGGTAGGTTGTCGCTACGGAGACGGAGTCAAAAATAGCATCCACTGCGACCTCTGAGCCTTCGCGCACCGGTACGCCCAGCTGCTTAAAGGCGTCCTCGACTTCCCCGGTCAGGTAAGCGTTGCTGCCCGGCTGCTGAACGGCCCCCGGCTGGGATTCACAGTTATCATCGCAGCTGCCGCAGGAAGGGGCAGAGTAGTAACTGTAATCCTGATAGTTAAGCTTTTCGTAGTTCGCTTTCAGCCAGTGCGGCTCTTCCATCTGCACCCAGGCCCGGTAGGCATTCAGACGAAATTCCAGCATCCACTCCGGCTCATTACGCCGGGCAGAAATGGCACGCACCACATCTTCATTGATGCCGTGCGCCATTTCGTCGGTCTTCAGCTGGGTGAAAAAGCCCTCTTTATAATGATGGCTACCCGCCCAGGTTTGTACTTCGTCAGACGTTTCAGTATTACGTGACATAATCCCGCCTACACCCCAAAGCTTTCGCCGCAGCCACATTCGTGCTGCGCTTTCGGGTTGTTGAATTTGAAAATCTCGTTTAGTCCTTCGCGCACGTAGTCAACCTCGGTGCCGTCGATAAACGGCATGGCCGACAGCGGAACCCACAACTTTGCCCCCTCCATTTCAAAGAGGAGATCGTCCTTGTGGGGTTCTTTGACTGTATCCAGCACGTAGCCAAATCCGGCGCAGCCGGTCTGTTTGATGCTCAGCCGCACGCCGAGCAGGTCCGGCTGTTGGCCTGCCAGCTTACGAATATGCGTGCCCGCCTCGGGCGTCAGCGTCAGCCCCTGCCAGGCGAATTCATTGGGATCGAAGCTACCGGTTTGCACATCCATAGTTCACCTCACTGTTAAAAGCGCCCAAAGGCCGATGCCCCATGTTAATGATAACTATTATCAATACAACATCCTGATAACAGGGGTATTCGCGAAATGCTGCTTTTTTGGACGTCTTTACTAAGGATAGACCCTGTGCAAACTCTTGCAGATGGCGAAAAGAGCTGTTTAAGCCGCTGAAAGAATGGGGTTTTGACCGACAATACGCGGCCTGAGCGTTAGAAAGTAAAAGATGTATAGAGAATATCTATTTAATTGAGAGGCAAAAGTGAAAATGTTGGCGCAGGCCGAAGGCCCGCGCTTGAGGAAAGGAAAAAAATAAATATCAGGAAGCATTCAGCAACGATTTAGTCGCTTCCAGCGCATCAACCGCGCACTGCTGATCGAGGTTACCGCCTGGCGCTCCGCCAATACCTATTGCGCCGATGGTCTGATTAGCGACCTTCACCGGCACGCCGCCGCCCAGCAGCAGGAAGCCCGGAATGTCTCGCAGGTTTTGTGCGCCCGCATTTTCCAGTGAATTTTTCATCACGTCACCCGTTACGGATTTGGTGCTGAGCGCGGTGAAGGCTTTCATGCGGCTCGCTTCCAGGGTGTGTGGACCTGCGTTGTCCATGCGCTTAACCACTTTCACTACCCCACCGCGATCGACCACGGTAACCGCTACGTTATAGTTTTTCGCGCTACAGGACTCAACGGCCTTCTGCGCAAGCTGTTCGGCGTATTCCAGAGAAATATTCTTTTCGGTCAGGACGCCTGCGGCGAACGCGGGAATAACGGCGGTGCTGCCAAACAGGACAGCGGTTAACAGCAGTATTTTTTTCATGTTTTTTCCCTTAACTCGGAAGATAGTTTACGTGAGTTAAGGTACCGAAACGCGGGGGGCGGCACTATTCGGACGAATACCTGGCAGACCAGGTAATTTTACGTAGTGCCGTCCGGCCCCTGTAATCCGCCATAAATATTAATAAGCTTCGCCAGCGAGTTAATCTCCAGCCGGGCAAAAAGGCTGGCGCGATGAGCTTCGACCGTTCGCGGCGAGAGGTTGAGATCTTTTGCCATCTCTTTGTTGGATTTGCCCTGCATGATTAGCGCCATAACCTCCTGTTCCCGGGCCGAGAGCGTGGCGAGCTTAGCCTGTAAATCAGCAAACTTCTCCCGCTCCTGCTCTTGCTGACGCTGCTGCTCAAGCGCTGCGCTTACGGTTTCTATCAGCAGGTCGGCGTCTACGGGCTTGGTCAGAAATTCAAACGCGCCGTTTTTGAAGGCACGGCGGCAGAGATCGATATTGCCATGCCCTGTCATCATGATAACGGGAAGGGAAAACCCTTCCGGTAATCCATTCTCCAGCAGCCCCAGCCCCGATTTACCCGGCATGCGGATATCCAGCAGCAGACAACCGCTAAGCGAAGGCAAATCCCCTTCGCCCTGCTGAAAACTCTGCACGCTGTCATAGGCTTTCGTTTCCCAGCCCATAGTTGCCAGCAGGGCGCTCAGCGAAAGGCGGATAGCTTCATCGTCATCAACAAGGTAAATGTACTGCGTCATGCTGTCTCCTGCCCGAGAAGGGGGAATGTCAGGGTAAAACAGGCTCCCCCGGTCGCGCTGTTTGCCGCCGCGATGCTGCCGCCATACCTTTGCACCAGCGTCTCCGTCAGGGCCATCCCCAGCCCCAGGCCTTCTGCGCGGGTGGTGAAGAACGGCATAAACACCTGTAGCAGGCCCTGTTCGGACAGCCCTGGCCCGCCGTCAGTGATGCTGACAACCAGATTTTCACTCTGCTGCCCGGCTTCGATAGCCACCCACGCTTTACCGTCGGGCGTTCCCTGCTGCGCATAAATAGCGTTGCTGAGCAGATTATGAAGGATTTGTTCGACGGCCAGCGGTGAGGCCCGTAGCTTCGGCAATTTTTCCGACAGCCTGTTGATAACGGTTATCCGCCCTTTCGCCAGTTCATACTCCAGCAGCGTCACCACCCTCACCCAGATCTCACTCAGGTTTACCGGCTGCAGAGCCTGCTCATCGCTGTTAATTTTTTCCTTCAGCGATGTTAACAACGCGCTGATGCGTTTTGTCTGCACCACCGAAGCGTCCAGCAGCGGCAGCGCTTTATCAGCCTTATCCTGACCAATGAGCCGCTGCGCAGTTTGCGAATAGCTGAGGATGGCGGTCAGCGGCTGATTCAGCTCGTGGACCATCCCGGCGGCAATTTCCCCCATCGCGTTCAGACGGGATATTTCAGAGAAGTGCGCGCGCAGGTCTGCGATATTGCGCTGCCGTTTAGTGGCCTGATACTGGGTATAAAAGTAGATAACCGCAGCCCAGGTAAAGCCGAGCAGGATCATCAGCAGCCAGGGCATGTGCCGCCAGTCCGGGTTATTGGTAACCGCTAAATGAAGCGGCTGCGACGGGCTGTGAATGAGCTTATCCCAGCGCCACCAGTCACCCGTGCCTTTTTCCCCTCTCGTGATGAGATGCTTGTCCTGCCAGCGCAGGCTTAAGTGATGAAAAGGCTGATTACGGATGACGTCTGCCAGCAAAGTCGGCAAATCGATAAGCAGCGAACCCTGCGGGGAGTTCAGCCAGTAGGTTCCCGGCCGGTCGGGGTTCAGGTCAGGCTTTGGCGGCTGATGCGGCTGCGTTTGCCAGCGCAAAATATAGGGAAATTTTTGCTGAACCTCAGCCGGATCGCTGCTGTTGGAGAGCAGCGAAAGAATAACGTCGTTTTGAGAGAGCTTCACGGTGATATCGCGGTACAGGATACGGAACTCCGCGCTCTGGTCTTCGTACTGCTGATGCAGGGAATAGACGACGATGCCGCCCCCTGAAAGCAGGGTCAGCACTAGCCAGATAAGCCCCTTGACCATCCCTTTACAGCCAGCCTTTCTGGATGAAGGTTTCCCGGGTCGCCTCATTCAAATCATAAAGATGCAGGTCGGCGGGCTTCACCCAGGCGATCGCCTGAAACTCTTCATTAAACGTCACCTGACGATTAGCGCTGACGCAGTCAAAAATCAGGTAAATCATGTAGATCTCTTCTTTACTGCCATCGGCGTAAGTTTTGATGCGCACGTCATCCCGGAAGGTCCAGGGCTGAACATGGGTGATATGCAGCGCTTCCCCAAGCTCTTCGGCTATTTCACGCCGCAGCGCCTGCTCAACGTTTTCGCCAGGCTCCATCCCGCCGCCCGACAGAGCCCACTGGCCAGGGAATACGCCCCGGTCGCCAGCCATCTTACAAAGCAGAATTTCCCCGTTATTTTCAATAACAGGACAAACAATAACCCGCTGACGCATGTGACCTCCCGTGTCTTTTTGATGCTGTGACATTAGCAGATTTGGTGGCGGGCGTCGTGGTTGGGCAAATGGTTTGAGGACTTTGTAGGGCGGATAAGCGCAAGCGTCATCCGCCGTGTCTTCGCGAATGGTGGATAACCAATTATCCACCTTCATAAAAGCAGTCTAAACCACCGCCGTTGTGAGCCGGGAAGTACAGCAAAGCCGCCCTTCTTCGTCGCGGATTTCTATCTGCCAGACCTGGTGCCTGCGGCCTACGTGCACCGCCTTGCAAACCCCGCGCACTGTGCCTTCACGCGCCGGGCGCAGGTGGTTGGCGTTAACCTCCAGCCCGACGATGTGCTGCTCGCCTTCGGAGCACAGGTAGCCTGCCACGGAGCCGAGCGTCTCAGCAAGTACCACGGAGGCGCCGCCGTGCAGCAGGCCGAACGGCTGCCGGGTACGGTTATCAACCGGCATGGTTGCTTCCAGTTCGTCATCGCCGATGCGCGTGAACTGAATGCCGACGTGCTCGACCATATTACCAGCGCTCATGGCGTTGAGCGCTTTAAGGGTTACTTCGCGTCGCCAGATCATCCCATTATCTCCAGTAGCGCCTGTAGCGGATGGCGCACGCCATTGCCTTCAATGCGCTTAACCTGACTGCGGCAGGAATAGCCGGTCGCCAGACAGCGGCTTCGCGGCAGGCGCTGTATCGCCTGATGCCAGGACAGCTCGTAAATGCCCAGTGAGTTAGCGTGATTTTTCACCTCATGACCATAGGTCCCGGCCATGCCGCAGCAGCCCACGCTGACATTTTCCAGCTTCGCGCCGAAACGGGCGAAGATTGCCGCCCACTGGTTCGGTGCGGCTGGTAACGCAGTCACTTCTGTACAGTGGCCGAACAGATACCAGGATTCTCCGCCAACGGCAGCCGCTTCGCGCTCGGCAAGCACGCCCGGCAGCCACTCATGCACCAGCTGCACGTGAAAATCCCCGCGCTCTTCACCCAGCGTTTGTTTGTACTCATCGCGATAGCAGAGCACGAGCGCCGGATCGACGCCGACCATCGGCATACCCAGCTTCGCGATGCGGTTCAGGAAATCTGAAGTTTTACGCGCCGTGCGGGCAAATTTTTGCAGGAAGCCTTTAATATGCTGCGCTTTCCCGTTCGGCGAGAACGGCAGCACAACAGGATCCAGGCCAAGTTTTTCAACCAGGCGGACGAAATCTGCGACAACCTGTGCATCGTAATAGCTGGTAAACGGATCCTGCACCACCAGCACGGTTTTAGCACGCTGCTCGGGGGTGAATTTCTCAAGCTGCTCAAGCGTGGTATTCGCTGAACGGTGCCCAACAAGCTGGTGCTGCAGCGACGGCGTCGACAGCATCGGTAAATCAACCATGCCGATATGCTTCTGCGACAGGTTGCGCACCCACGGCTGGCTCATAAAGAAGTTGAAGGTTTTCGGCGCGCGGGCCATCAGCGGTGCGTAGCTCTCTACCGTTGCGACAAGGTGGTCACGCATCGGGCGCAGATAACGGGTGTGATAAAGCTGCAGGAACCGCGAACGAAATTCCGGCACGTCGATTTTAATCGGGCACTGCGTGGAGCAGGCTTTGCACGCCAGGCAGCCGGACATCGCCTCTTTTACTTCATGCGAGAAATCATATTCGCCTTTACGGGCATGCCAGGTGTTGCGGGAGCGCTCAATTAGCCCGCGCAGGCTGGCCCGGTGCTGCGGCAGCTGTTTTTCCAGCGCTTCCGGGTCAACGCCTCGGTCGGCAAGCAGGCGCAACCACTCACGCGTCAGCGTAGCTCGCCCTTTCGGGGAGTGAATGCGGTTGCTGGTAATTTTCATCGACGGGCACATCGGGCTGTTCACATCGAAGTTAAAGCACAGGCCGTTGCCGTTACACTCCATCGCGCCGCGCCAGGAGGTGCGAACCGCAATCGGGATTTGTCTGTCGAAGGTGCCGCGCTTAGTCGCATCCACCTGCATCATCGGCTCGTCCACGCCGAGAGGCGGGCAAATTTTTCCGGGGTTCAGACGATTGTCCGGATCAAAGACTGCTTTTATACGCCTTAATTCTTCGTAGAGCGTTTCGCCGAAGAACGCCGGGCTGTACTCTGCCCGGAAACCTTTCCCGTGCTCGCCCCACAGCAGGCCGCCGTATTTTGCTGTCAATGCCACCACGTCGTCTGAGATGCGTTTCATCAGCACTTCCTGATGCGGGTCGCACATATCCAGCGCCGGGCGAACGTGCAGCACGCCTGCGTCAACGTGGCCGAACATGCCGTAGCTGAGATTATGGCCGTCAAGCAGTGCGCGAAATTCAGAGATGTAATCTGCCAGATGATGAGGCGGCACGCAGGTGTCTTCCGCGAAAGGAATCGGCTTCGCCTGGCCCTTAGCGTTACCCAGCAGGCCAACGGCTTTCTTACGCATGCCGTAGATGCGCTCAATGCCGGCCAGTTCGCTGCAAATCTGCCAGCCAATGACCCCACCCTCACCCGTAGCTATCAGGGAATCAAGCCGTTCGCACAGCGAGGCAACCTGCCCTTCAATCAGTTCGAGATCGTCACCGGCAAATTCGACAATATTCAGACCGAGCATCTCTTTGTCCGGCACGTCGGTAATCAGTTCGCTGACGGAGTGCCAGACGATATCTTCCCGCGCCAGGTTCAGTACCTTGGAGTCAACTGTTTCGACGGAAAGCGCGCGGGCATCAACCATAAAAGGAGCGTTACGTAATGCAGAATCGAAAGAGTCGTACTTTACGTTCACCAGGCGGCGGACTTTTGGAATTCTGGTGATATCCAGCTTCGCTTCGGTGATAAACGCCAGCGTGCCTTCGGATCCAGTAAGAATGCGCGTAAGGTCAAACCGGGAGAGATCGTCGTTAAAGACGTGACGCAGGTCGTAGCCAGTGAGGAATCGATTGAGTTTCGGGAACTTATCGAGGATTAACTGGCGCTGTTCGCGGCAGCGCTCGTAGACCGTGCTGTAAATTCTGCCAATCGACGTATCATCACGTCCCAAATCTTCCGCCAGCGCGCTGGACATCTGATGCGTGTCCAGAATATCTCCACCGAGCAGCACGGCCCGCACGCCCATAACATGGTCGGATGTTTTGCCGTAAACCAGCGAGCCCTGCCCGGAGGCATCTGTGTTTATCATCCCGCCGAGCGTCGCACGGTTGCTGGTTGAAAGTTCAGGTGCGAAGAAATAACCGAACGGTTTCAGATATTGATTGAGCTGATCTTTAATCACTCCCGCTTCCACACGCACCCAACCCTGCTCCGGGTTGATTTCGATAATGCGATTCATATAGCGGGACATATCGACGACGATGCCTTTATTCAGGGCCTGCCCGTTGGTACCTGTGCCACCGCCGCGCGGAGTAAAAATCAGCGATTTGAAGCGTTCTTCTGAGGCCAGACGCGCCAGAAGCGCCACGTCCGCCGTTGAACGAGGGAATAACACCGCATCCGGCAGCAGCTGATAAATGCTGTTATCTGTCGCCATCGTGAGCCGGTCGGCGTAGTTGGTGGCGGTATCGCCGGTAAAGCCCTGCTGCTCCAGCGCCTGCAAAAAATTGAGCACCAGCTGAACGAGACCCGGTGCCTGAGAAATTTGTGGGATCATTGACTGTCGACCCTGCCTGACGTTAGGTAAGTTGTGAGTTATCGTTTGCGTGTACTGCCTCTCGTTTTTAACACATTTTTTTCGGACACGCCTGTCTGTTTTGCTCCTGTCAAAAATCAAGGAAATACATCATCATTAAAGCATCCGCTTTGCGGTTTTGACGCAGGCACCGTGCCCATCGTCTTTTTTTAAGGTGATTTTTTCTATGGTCAAAGTCAGTCAACCGAAGGATCTGCTGCAGATCCTCCTGTCGGTGCTGTTTATTTCGGTGATGATAATCGCCTGTTTGTGGATTGTTCGTCCCTTTGTGCTTGGGTTTGCGTGGGCTGGCACCGTCGTAATGGCAACCTGGCCGCTGATGCTTAAAATCCAGCATTTGCTGTGGGGCAAGCGTTCTCTTGCCGTTCTGGTCATGACCCTGCTGCTGCTGATGCTGTTCATTATCCCCGTCGCGCTGCTGGTCAATAGTCTGGTGGATAACAGCGGCGTAGTTGTCGACTGGGTATCCAAAGGCAATATGACGCTGCCTAAATTTGAGTGGCTGCACGCTGTGCCGCTGGTTGGCGACAAACTATACGTGGGCTGGAACGCACTGGTCGACAGCGGCGGCAGCGCCATTATGGCGAAGGTTCGTCCGTACATCGGCGCAACAACTACCTGGTTCCTCGGCCAGGCGGTACATATTGGCAGCTTCGTGATGCACTGCGGCCTGATGCTGCTGTTCAGCGTTGTGCTGTATGCGAAGGGTGAAGCGCTGGGTAACGGCATCCGCCACTTTGCGTTTCGTCTGGCCGGGCAGCGCGGCGACGCCGCGGTTCTGCTGGCTGGGCAGGCTATCCGCGCCGTTGCGCTGGGCGTAGTGGTGACCGCGCTGGTTCAGTCGGTGCTGGGAGGGTTTGGCCTGGCGATTGCAGGCATTCCTAACGCCACGCTGCTCACCGTAGTGATGCTGCTGTGCTGCCTGGTGCAGATCGGGCCGCTGCTGGTGCTGGTGCCGTCTATTGCCTGGCTTTACTGGACCGGTGATACCACGTGGGGCACCGTACTGCTGGTGTGGAGCTGCGTGGTGGGCACCATGGATAACTTTATTCGCCCGGTGCTTATCCGCATGGGTGCCGATTTGCCGATGATTCTTATCCTCTCCGGAGTTATCGGCGGGCTGATTGCGTTTGGCATGATCGGCCTGTTTATCGGCCCGGTGCTGCTGGCCGTCTCCTATCGCCTGATTTCCGTGTGGATGCACGAAGCGCCGCAGCCGCTGGACGACCCTAACGAGGTAGTCGAACTGCTGGAAGAGCACGAAGGCGAAACGCTGGCGAAGTAAAACCTCCGCTCCTCCACGACCATGGGGGAGCCATCGTCTTAATGATTAACACTGCTAATCAATACCCCCGTCTTTCCCGGCTTTCATGCCCCGTGAGTTTGCAAATCCTTCGTTCTGTGACGCTAATCGATAACCTGTTATTAACTATTGAGACGAATCCGAGAGACTCTGTAAACGAGGATGCCTACTATTATCACACGGTTATGAATCAACGCATTGATTTATAAGCATGGAAATCCCCTGAGTGAAACAACGAATTGCTGTGTGTAGTCTTTGCCCATCTCAACGATGGGCTTTTTTTTCGTCTGAATTCAGGCCAAAAAAAACCCCTCAGCGAGGGGTTTTGTTGTTTTTGCACGGCGTTAGCTGTTGCGGCCACCGGAGCGACGACCGCCGGTCGTAACCTGCGTATGGCGTTTAACGGCACGGCGGATCTGATTTGCCTTCATACGGCGACGGTCTTTTTCAACCGCTACTTTGCTTGCCGTTTCGGCAGGCAGCTCCACCAGCGTACGCAGATAGTTAGTCTGCGCCAGGTCCAGCTCGGTGTAACCACCGCGCGGTAAGCCTTTCGGCAGCTGAATATCACCGTAGCGAACGCGGATCAGACGGCTAACCTGCACGCCAACCGCTTCCCACAGGCGACGAACCTCACGGTTACGGCCTTCGGTCAGGGTCACGTTGTACCACTGGTTAATGCCTTCACCGCCGGTGAATTTGATGGTTTTGAATGCTGCCGGACCGTCTTCCAGCTGAACGCCAAGGCCCAGTTGCTTCACTTTATCGTCGTCAATCTGGCCAAACACGCGCACGGCGTATTCGCGCTCAACTTCACGGCTTGGGTGCATCAGGCGGTTCGCCAGCTCACCGTCGGTGGTGAACAGCAGCAGGCCACAGGTGTTCACGTCCAGACGACCAACGGCAATCCAGCGCGCGCCGCGCAGCTTAGGCAGACGGTCAAACACGGTAGGACGGCCTTCCGGGTCGTTGCGGGTACACAGTTCGCCTTCCGGCTTATAGTAAGCCAGTACGCGGCAAATCTGATCTGCAGACTCTTTAATAGAGATCAGGTGGCCATCGATACGGATCTTCAGGGCCTGAGTCACTTCCACACGGTCGCCCAGGGTGGCAATTTTGCCATCCACGCTGACGCGGCCTGCGGAGATAATGGTTTCAATTTCACGGCGTGAACCGTGGCCGGCGCGAGCCAGGACTTTTTGTAACTTTTCGCTCTTATCGCTCATTGAGCTTCCTCGGGTGTCGCCTTCACAGGCGTCTGATATACTTGCAAAAACAATGAGACAACCGACAAAACAAGTTAACTCACTGATATGTAACTATTTCATGGTTTACAGCATGGCAAATGCTACGTCACACAAGCTGCCACACACAATGATTTGTGGGCGCACATGTTACATGAATTTTAGACTAAATGATTCAACAAGTTTTGTCCGTCTGAGTCTTGGAACTGACAGCCAGAAGAAGCCGGTTATTCCTGATTATGAATGGATCACATACGGGGAGCGGGTCACAATGAAGACATTACTAACATCAGGGTGTACTAATCAACTGGGAGCAGGTCACGACAATTTTACCGGATAACCTTCTGTTACGAAACGTAGTTTCACTTAGGCCTAATACTTGTTGCGCATGTGGTTATTGCTTGTAAAATGACCTCTGTGATTATTTTTATAACAAGTAGAGGGACTTATGAAACAGTACAACAACGATCTTACCCCTGAAATCATCGCATCTTACGATGCTCCTCGTTATACCGACCAGCAACTGTCCGAAATGAATGAAGAAGCTTGTACTCTCATTATCGAACAGCAGGAATACGCCAAACACCATCCAGTTACAGCGATCTATCGTGCCGCCGTTGCCGGAAGCCGCACTCTTCGGGGCGGCGTTGTCGACGAGCCTAATCCGGATCCGAGCCAGGGTATGAAAGTCCAGCTTGATACTGGTCAATGTGTCAGTATGGCTACAGAAGGTGCAACCGTCACTTATCCAGACGGAACGAAGGCTGTCATCATCACCAGCGCCGGGCAGTTAAGCGAATGGGAAGGTAAAGGAATTGCGCTGGTTGGTAGCTTGCTTGATAACGAGGATGTGATTATCAGCACTCCTGATTATGGATTAGTGTTCACTTTTCGCAAGGGTGAATCAATGCCAGATGATTTTCTGCCTGTTAAAAAGGTGGCGTAAATGGGGGGAATGCGTCCAAACGTTTTGGGTCGTGGAATGGCGTTGTTTGGTGATCAAACTACAACTGGCGCAAAACTCATCCCCTCACTTTCTTGCGGTAACATTCTTGGTCGCCGTCCGATTGTTCTGGGTGACAAGACCACAGCTTGCCCGAAATGCGGCAAAGAAGGAAAAGTTGTTGAAGGTGAGTCACACCGCACAATTCACCAGATCCCAGTAGCCGTGGACAGGTGCGTCGTTTTATGTGGCTGCCCCTCTGGAGCTAACCGTATCATAGCCCCTTTGGGCTGGATCGGCCCAGGTGAATCCCCTTCTCAGGCAACGGCAAGGTATCTGGCAGAAGCGGCAACCGCAGCAGCCGCTCTTGCTGCATCTCAACCGTCACAAGCAGAACCAGAACAACACGCCCAGACAGCGAAAAAGAAAACAGGCATCGACGCAGGTTTTGCCGTTCTCCCCTACGGCGGCACCACAGAAGCCTGGCAACGTCTGCTATTCACCGGCACCCCACCAGCAGGAGCCAAAGAACTATTCGCTACGCTGAACGGTTCTGACGCGAAGTATAAAGCTGGTTCTATTATGCTTCTGGTTGATCCAGAGAAACAGGACGACGAGCAGATCGCCCACATGAAAGCCGCGAAAGCGCGAATTGATGCGGCGTTAGAACCGCTGACAATCCAGGAAGCTAACTTCCTGCATAAAAACAAAGACACCATTGATCTGTTTACCTCTCACGCCAGTACGACAACAGGGATCGCCTCAGAAGCTGCGGGAAAATACTTTGAGAAAATCGAAAGCGTTCTGACCAGAATTCAACAGGCGTACAAGAATCAGTACATTACGAGCGGCTCACTGATCAGCGAACAGTTCTATGTTCAAAGACGTCAGCTATTCGGTGAACTTGATAGTATTCTCACTGATTTTACCCGTCACAAACTTGCATTGCAGGACTACCCGGACATCAAGCGTGCATTAGGACTTTCGACCAGTTCTATCACTCACCGCTGGAATCAGACGGGAGTTGCTGACATTGAGGGCTACGCCACCTTCATGGAGAACGCTGCAAAATATGTGAAAATGATGAAAACAGCGGGTTATGTCGGGATCGCGCTTGATGGTATGAACAGGCTGGATAAGATTTATGAAGCCTGCACAGTCGGATCTGACTGCAAGAAAACGGCTTACACTGAAGTCGGAAGTTTTAGTGTGGGATTGGGCAGTGGAATGGCAGCTGGTGCTCTTGTATCTGGTTCAGTTTCTACCACAGTTTGCTCGGTTGTCTTGGGCGCATTAACTATTGAAGCTGCTGGCGCTGGAATGTTGGCCTGCGGTGTGATCTTCACTGGCTCGGTCGGCTATGCCGGAGGAGAGTTAGGAGGCAAGGTTGGCGAAATGGCTGGTGAAAAAGTTTATGAGGTCACAAAGTGAAGGTTTCTGCTTTCGATGTCCTCGTTATTGGTACTGGGGGAGTGATACTACTCTCCACTGTCATTATGGTCATACTGTCAATTTTGAACAAAAAACGCTTCCTTGAAGTGTGTCGTTTGTATGAAGGGGAGTTTGGCTCAGTGCCACTTGCTGCAGCAGTTCTAAGAGATGCTGATTTACTCGGTTTCACCGCTGGATACTCCACAAAAATGGACTTCATTATCCATCCATTGATCTTTGGCAAAAAGTCTATTCAGAGCAAAAACGATGATGTGGATTTTATACGGGGGCTACCTGCAAACATCAAATATTGGTTTATCGCCGAATTCTTGTGTTCATTGGTAGGTTTTATTGCCCTACTTATTGGTGGTATCTGTCTTTGGGTCGAAAAATGATTAATTCAACAGATCTGATCATCTGTGGATTTGGAGGATTAAGTCTTGTCTGCGGTATCGCTGTCGCGTTGCTCTCATTTCTCAACAAAAAGCGTTTCTCCACGATCTGCAAGCTGTATAAAGAAAAGTTTGGTTCTCTCCCTGCCGGAGCGATTATCTTCGATAATGCCGATTCTATAGGGTTTAGCTCAGGTTATGCAGCGAAGATCAACTTTATCGTGAACCCTTTGATCTTTGGTAAAAGCTCAGTTGACATTACAAATGATGATGTTGCATTCATCAGAGACTTGCCACCTCACCTCAAAAACTGGTTTATCGTTGAGTACGCTTTCTCTGCTTTAGGATTAGTATCAATCGTTATCGCCGGAGCCGTGTTCTACTTTCAATAGCATCCCCAAAATAAGCCAGCAGCAATGCTGGCCTCCCCTTGAAACGTCTCAAAATCCTCGTCAGTTCCACCTGTCATCCACTTCCTCAGATTTTGTGCAACATAAGATCTATTGCCCATTTGGAGCAAAGTAACGCAAAAAGTCGTTGGAAGATTTCATCAGGCTTATGTCTGATAATGAAGCCTGTCACAGCCTTGAACATGGTGTGCATAAATGTAGTGATACAAACCGCTGTTAAAACTGTTACACAATATGATGACAGCTATAAGCAGTGTCGATTTAATATGTTGAATTATAAGATTTTTTTATTTTAGTTACGCACTTTCACAGGCGTCGAAATGGGGTAATGGGGTTTACACCCCATTTTGGCCGCAGACACTATTATAAGAAAGGCTTAACGTCACCGACGCCTTCACGCAGTACGACCGGGGAATCATCGGTTAAATCAATTACCGTGGTTGGTTGCTGTCCGAGGTAACCACCGTGGATCACCAGATCGACAACTTTTTCCAGCCGATCTTTGATCTCTTCCGGGTCTGATTCGGTAAAGTCGCTGCCAGGCATCATTAATGACGTGGAAAGCATCGGCTGATCCAGCACTTCAAGCAGCGCCTGCGCAATGGGATTCGACGGTACGCGCAGCCCGATGGTTTTACGCTTCTCCTGCAACAGGCGGCGTGGGACATCTTTCGTCCCCTTCAGAATAAAGGTGTAGTTACCCGGTGTGTTGTTCTTAATTAAGCGGAACGCCACGTTATCAACGAATGCGTAAGTTGAAAGCTCGGACAAATCACGGCACATCAGCGTGAAGTTGTGGCCGTCCGGCAAATTACGGATGCGGCAAATGCGCTCCATGGCCGATTTGTCTTCCAGCTTGCAGCCCAGCGCATAGCCGGAATCAGTTGGATAGACGATCACACCACCTTTACGCACTATCTCCACCGCCTGGTTAATCAGGCGCTGCTGTGGGTTGTCCGGATGAATATAGAAAAATTGACTCATACTGTCCTCTCTTTTGCGATGAGGCCCTGCTCCCAGCTTTGCCACACCGGCTCAACGCCCGCCGGCAGCCATAGCTTGCGGCCCAGCTCTATCCACGAACAGGGCTGATGAAAATCGGAGCCCTGCGAGGCCAGCAGATTAAACTGCATGGCGAAACCAGCAAGTACGGTTCTTTCATTGGGGGCCTGCTGGCACTGCGCGACTTCCATGGCATCGCCACCACTTTCGGCAAAATGCGCCAGCAATCTTTTTAGCCATTTGGTGGTCAGGTCATAACGGCCCGGATGCGCCAGTACCGCCTGCCCGCCAGAATGATGAATCACATCAATAGCTTGTTCTATTGTACACCACTGTGGCGGAACGTATCCGGTTTTCCCCTTTGCAAGGTACTTCTTAAAAACGCCAGCCATGTTGCTGGCTTTACCGCATTCCACCAGGTAGCGGGCGAAATGGCCGCGTGTCACAGCCCCGCCGTCAGCAAGACGCAACGCACCTTCAAGCGCGCCTGGGATCAGCGCCTTATCGAGCCTTTCGGCAATCAGTTCGGCGCGTAGACGACGGCGTTCCGTCTGCTCAGCCAGAAACGCCACCATCTCAGGATAATGTTCGTCGATGCCGAGGCCCACAATGTGGATCTCGTGATTTTCCCAGACTGTTGATATTTCCACGCCGCTGATCAACTGTAGAGGAAGCTGTTTATCGGCGATTTCTGCGCGGGCGGCAGCAAGCCCCGCTACGGTGTCATGGTCGGTGATCGCCAGAATGCCCACACGGTTATGCACCGCGCGCTGTACAAGCGCCTGGGGAGTTAATAGGCCATCTGAGGCGGTGGTATGGCTGTGTAAGTCGTAAATCACCGCAAGGGTAGGCTCGCTCAAAATGGCTCCGCAACTGTTAACAAAATGAAAATGACCGCCCATGATAGCGAGAATCAGGGCTAACTAAAAATCGCTATTGACTTTACATCATCGAACTAGTTTACTAGTACGCAAGTTCACACGAGAAAGGTATCTGAAAATGAAAGCGATTCTTAACCTGCACAACAGCTGGTGGCGCACTTCCTGAAACGGGCAGTGTCATCGCTACGGCTGTTAAGCAGCCCGGATACCAGGCCCGCCATAAGAAGCGGGCTTTTTTTTGAACAAAATATGAAGAGCAAAAAATGCAAACACAAAAACCAGCGCTCGAATTACTGACCAAAGATGCACCCTACCGGGATAACCCGACCGCCGTGTTTCACCAGCTGTGCGGCGCACGCCCGGCCACCCTGCTGCTTGAATCTGCGGATATCGACAGCAAAAATGATTTAAAAAGCCTGCTGCTTGTCGACAGCGCGCTGCGCATTACCGCCCTCGGTGACACCGTCACTATTCAGGCACTTTCTGATAACGGCGCTTCTCTGCTGCCCCTGCTGGACGCCGCGCTCCCGGCTGGCGTGGAAAACGACCATCTGCCGCAGGGCCGCGTGCTGCGCTTCCCGGCGGTCAGCCAGCTGCTGGATGAAGACGCCCGCCTGTGCTCGCTTTCCGTTTTCGATGCCTTCCGCCTGATGCAGGAGCTGGTCACCGTTCCGGAAGACGAGCGCGAAGCGATGTTCTTCGGCGGCCTGTTCGCCTATGACCTGGTCGCCGGGTTCGAGGATTTACCTGCTCTGAAGCAGGATAACCGCTGCCCGGACTACTGCTTCTACCTGGCAGAAACGCTGCTGGTTATCGACCATCAGAAAAAGCAGACTCGCATTCAGGCCAGCCTCTTTACCCCGTCACACGCTGAAAAATCACGTCTGGAGCAGCGAGCTGAGCAGCTGTCACGTCAGTTACATGAAGCCCCTTCCGCGCTGCCCGTGCAGAAAGTCGAGCATATGAGCTGCGACGTTAATCAGAGCGACGAAGAGTACGGCGCGGTGGTTCGTCACATGCAGAAGGCCATTCGTGCTGGAGAAATCTTCCAGGTTGTTCCGTCACGCCGTTTCTCCCTGCCATGCCCTTCCCCGCTGGCCGCCTATGAGACGCTGAAAAAGAGCAACCCAAGCCCGTACATGTTCTTTATGCAGGATAACGATTTTACTCTGTTCGGTGCTTCCCCGGAAAGCTCGCTGAAATATGACGCCACTTCGCGTCAGATAGAGATCTACCCGATTGCCGGCACCCGCCCCCGTGGCCGCCGCGCTGACGGTTCGCTGGACCGCGATTTGGACAGCCGCTTTGAGCTGGATATGCGCACCGACCACAAAGAGATGTCCGAACATCTGATGCTGGTGGATCTGGCACGTAACGACCTGGCACGTATCTGTACGCCGGGCAGCCGCTACGTGGCCGACCTGACCAAAGTTGACCGTTACTCTTTTGTGATGCATCTGGTTTCCCGGGTTGTTGGCGAACTGCGCAATGATCTCGACGTTCTTCACGCTTACCGCGCCTGTATGAACATGGGTACGCTCAGCGGCGCGCCAAAAGTACGCGCCATGCAGCTGATTGCCAAAGCCGAAGGCGTTCGTCGCGGCAGCTACGGCGGTGCCGTCGGCTACTTCACCGCTCATGGCGATCTGGACACCTGCATCGTTATTCGCTCCGCCTATGTGGAGAATGGCATCGCCACCGTTCAGGCTGGTGCAGGCGTGGTGCTGGATTCCGTGCCGCAGTCCGAAGCCGACGAAACTCGTAGTAAAGCCCGCGCCGTTCTGCGCGCCATTGCCACCGCGCACCATGCGAAGGAGATTTTCTGATGGCTGACATTCTGCTGCTCGATAACATCGACTCATTCACCTATAACCTGGCAGACCAGCTGCGCGCGAACGGCCACAATGTTGTTATCTACCGCAACCACGTTCCGGCCCAGACGTTGATTGAACGCCTGGCGACCATGGATAACCCGGTGCTGATGCTTTCCCCGGGTCCTGGCGCACCAAGTGAAGCAGGCTGCATGCCGGAGCTGCTGACCCGCATGCGCGGCAAGCTGCCGATTATCGGCATCTGCCTGGGGCATCAGGCGATTGTTGAAGCTTACGGCGGCTACGTCGGCCAGGCGGGTGAGATCCTGCACGGTAAAGCGTCAAACATTTCTCACGACGGCGAAGCGATGTTCGCGGGGCTGTCTAACCCACTGCCGGTGGCCCGTTATCACTCGCTGGTCGGCAGCAATATTCCGGCGGGCCTGACCATCAACGCCCATTTCGACGGTATGGTGATGGCAGTGCGCCACGACGCGGACCGTGTTTGCGGCTTCCAGTTCCACCCAGAATCCATCCTCACGACCCAGGGTGCGCGGCTGCTGGAACAAACGCTCGACTGGGCGCTGCTGAAGTTAAAGCAGACCAATACCCTGCAACCGATTCTGGACAAGCTTTACCAGGCCCAGACCCTGAGCCGCGAAGAGAGCCACCAGCTTTTCTCTGCCATCGTGCGCGGCGAGCTTAAGCCTGAGCAGCTGGCGGCAGCGCTGGTCAGTATGAAAGTGCGCGGCGAGCACCCGAACGAAATTGCCGGGGCGGCGTCCGCCATGCTTGAGGCAGCCGCGCCTTTCCCAAGCCCGGACTATGAATTCGCCGATATCGTCGGCACCGGCGGCGACGGCAGCAACAGCATTAATATCTCTACCGCCAGCGCCTTTGTGGCCGCCGCCGTTGGGCTGAAAGTGGCAAAACACGGTAACCGCAGCGTCTCCAGCCGTTCCGGCTCGTCCGATTTGCTCGCCGCTTTCGGCATCAATCTGGATATGAGCGCAGAGAGTTCACGCCAGGCGCTGGATGATTTAGGCGTTTGCTTCCTGTTTGCGCCGAAATATCACACGGGTTTCCGCCATGCCATGCCGGTACGCCAGCAGCTGAAAACTCGCACGCTGTTTAACGTGCTGGGGCCATTGATTAACCCCGCTCACCCACCGCTGGCGCTGATTGGCGTTTACAGCGCGGAACTGGTCCTGCCGATTGCCGAGACGCTGCGCGTGCTCGGCTATAAGCGTGCCGCCGTGGTGCACAGCGGCGGAATGGATGAGGTTTCACTCCATGCTCCGACGCAGGTCGCCGAGCTGAACAACGGTGATATCACCAGCTACCAGCTTACTGCCGCAGACTTCAATCTTCCTCCTTATCACCAGGAGGCGCTGGCGGGCGGCACGCCGGAAGAAAACCGTGACATTCTGACCCGCCTGCTACAAGGTAAAGGAGAGATCGCCCACGAGTCGGCCGTCGCCGCGAACGTCGCGATGCTGATGCGCCTGCACGGCCACGAAGATCTCAAAGCAAACGCACAACAGGTGCTGGACGTACTGCGCAGCGGCGCAGCCTACGACCGCGTCACGCAACTGGCAGCAAGAGGATAAGAAATGCAGGACACCGTATTAACGAAAATCGTCGCGGATAAGGCGATTTGGGTTGAAGCGCGTAAAAAGCAGCAGCCCCTGGCAAGCTTCCAGAACGACGTAACACCCGCTACACGCAATTTTTACGATGCCTTACGGGGCGCGCGGACTGCCTTTATCCTGGAGTGCAAAAAAGCTTCTCCGTCCAAAGGGGTTATTCGCGATGATTTTGACCCAGCGCGCATTGCCGGTGTTTATAAGCATTACGCTTCCGCAATCTCCGTGCTGACCGACGAAAAATATTTCCAGGGCAGCTTCGATTTCCTGCCCATCGTCAGCGGCATCGTCACTCAGCCGGTGCTGTGCAAAGATTTTATTATCGATGCCTATCAAATTTACCTGGCACGCTTTTACCAGGCCGATGCCTGCCTGCTGATGCTGTCCGTGCTGGATGACGACCAGTATCGTCAGCTCGCAGCCGTGGCGCACAGCCTGAGCATGGGCGTACTGACGGAAGTCAGTAATGAAGAGGAGCTCGAGCGCGCCATTGCGCTGAAAGCGAAGGTCGTTGGCATCAACAACCGCGATCTGCGCGATCTGTCTATCGACCTGGATCGCACCAGGAAGCTGGCCCCGCGCCTGACGCATGGCGTAACCGTTATCAGCGAATCGGGCATCAGCACCTACGGCCAGATCCGCGAACTCTGCCACTTTGCTAACGGCTTCCTGATCGGCTCCGCGCTGATGGAAGAGGACGATCTGAACGCCGCCGTTCGCCGCGTGACGCTGGGTGAGAATAAGGTCTGCGGCCTGACCCGCCCGGAGGATGCCCGCGCCGCCCGTGAAGCCGGGGCCATTTTTGGTGGGCTTATTTTCGTGCCTTCTTCCGCGCGTTTTGTCACCGACGAGCAGGCGCTTTCTGTCATCTCCGCCGCCGATCTCCGTTTTGTAGGTGTGTTCCGCAATACCCCGATCAGCGAGGTGGTCAGCAAAGTCACTAAACTCAGCCTCGTTGCCGTTCAGCTACACGGCGACGAAGACCAGGCCTATATCGACACCCTGCGTGACGAGCTGCCGGACAACGTACAGATCTGGAAGGCGCTGAGCGTTGCCCACACGCTGCCGGCCCGCGACCTGAACCACGTTGATAAATACGTTTTCGACAACGGCCAGGGCGGCACGGGCCAGAGCTTTGACTGGTCGCTGCTGGCGGGACAGAAGCTGGATAACGTCATGCTGGCCGGTGGCCTCGGGGCGGACAACTGCGTGGAAGCGGCAAAAGCCGGATGCGCGGGACTGGATTTCAATTCTGGCGTCGAAAGCGCGCCGGGCATTAAAGATGCTAACAAGCTGGCAGCCGTCTTCCAGACGCTGCGGGCTTACTAAGGAAAAATATCATGACGTTACTTAATCCCTATTTTGGTGAGTTTGGTGGCATGTACGTGCCGCAAATCCTGATGCCTGCCCTGCGCCAGCTGGAAGAAGCGTTTGTGGCGGCGCAAAGCGACGCGGAGTTCCAGGCAGAGTTTAACGACCTGCTGAAAAACTACGCCGGGCGCCCTACCGCACTGACAAAATGTAAGAACATTACGGAAGGCACTAACACTACGCTGTACCTGAAGCGTGAAGACCTGCTGCACGGCGGCGCGCATAAAACTAACCAGGTGCTCGGCCAGGCTCTTCTTGCCAAGAAAATGGGCAAAACTGAAATCATCGCCGAAACCGGTGCCGGCCAGCACGGCGTTGCTTCTGCGCTGGCAAGCGCGCTGCTCGGCCTGAAATGCCGTATTTATATGGGTGCCAAAGACGTTGAGCGCCAGTCACCTAACGTGTTCCGTATGCGTCTGATGGGCGCGGAAGTGATCCCGGTGCACAGCGGCTCCGCCACGCTGAAAGATGCCTGCAACGAAGCGCTGCGCGACTGGTCCGGCAGCTATGACACCGCGCACTATATGCTCGGTACAGCGGCAGGCCCGCACCCGTTCCCGACAATCGTGCGTGAATTCCAGCGCATGATCGGCGAAGAGACGAAAGCACAAATCCTTGAGAAAGAAGGTCGTCTGCCGGACGCGGTGATTGCCTGCGTAGGCGGTGGCTCCAACGCCATCGGTATGTTTGCTGACTTCATTAATGAAACCAAAGTCGGGCTGATTGGCGTTGAGCCTGCCGGTCACGGTATCGAAACCGGGGAGCACGGCGCGCCGCTGAAGCATGGCCGCGTCGGCATCTACTTCGGGATGAAATCCCCGATGATGCAAACCGACGAAGGGCAGATTGAGGAATCCTATTCAATCTCCGCCGGTCTGGACTTCCCCTCAGTCGGGCCGCAGCACGCCTACTTAAACAGCATCGGTCGTGCGGAATACGTGTCGATCACCGATGACGAAGCGCTCGATGCTTTCAAGTTGCTGTGCCGCAAAGAGGGGATTATTCCGGCGCTTGAGTCCTCCCATGCGCTGGCCCACGCCGTAAAAATGATGCGGGAACACCCTGAAAAGGAACAGCTGCTGGTGGTGAACCTCTCTGGCCGCGGCGACAAAGATATCTTCACCGTTCACGATATTTTAAAAGCGCGAGGGGAAATGTAATGGAACGTTATCAGCACGTATTTGAGCAGTTAGAGGCTCGCAAGGAAGGCGCTTTTGTCCCCTTCGTGACCCTTGGCGACCCGTCGCCTGAGCACTCCCTGAAGATCATCGATACGCTGATTGAAGCGGGTGCGGATGCGCTTGAGCTGGGTATCCCGTTCTCCGATCCGCTGGCGGATGGCCCGACGATTCAGAACGCCGCGCTTCGTGCTTTTGCAGCCGGTGTCACGCCAACGCAGTGTTTCGAGATGCTGGCCGTTATTCGTCAGAAGCACCCGACTATCCCCATTGGCCTGCTGATGTATGCCAACCTGGTTTACAGCCGTGGGATTGATGAATTCTATGCGCTGTGCGCCAAAGTGGGCGTGGATTCGGTGCTGATTGCCGATGTACCAGTTGAAGAGTCTGCCCCGTTCCGCCAGGCGGCGATGCGCCATAACGTTGCGCCTATCTTCATCTGCCCGCCAAACGCGGATGACGCATTGCTGCGTGAAATTGCCTCGCACGGTCGCGGCTATACCTATCTGCTTTCTCGTGCGGGCGTAACCGGCGCGGAAACGCGTGCTCAGCTGCCGCTGCACCATCTCGTAGAGAAGCTAACGGAATTCCACGCCACGCCTTCTTTGCAGGGCTTCGGTATCTCTGAACCCTCCCAGGTTCGCGATGCCATTGCAGCTGGAGCAGCCGGTGCGATTTCAGGTTCGGCAATTGTGAAAATCATAGAGAAGAACGTTGACCAGCCGGACGTGATGCTCAGCGAGCTTAAAAGCTTCGTGCAGGCGATGAAAGCCGCCACGCGGGCAGCATAATAAAGCGAAAGGCCGGAGCATCTCCGGCCTTTTTACTATTAATTTGTTATCAGAAGCGGTAGCCCGCTGAGAACATAAACACCCACGGATCGATACGCGTATTGATGTTCTGCTGCTCGCCGCCCGCTTTAAACTTCACTTCGGTGTCGATATCCATGTACCACACCGACATGTTCAGCAGCCAGTCGTCGTTGACCATATAGTCCAGACCAACCTGCCCCGCAGCGCCCCATGAATCCTTCACGCTCAAATCAGTCAGCCCCGCATCTTTACCGGTCTGGTTGAAATCGGTGTCAAAGAAGGTGGTGTAGTTGATGCCCGCCCCGATATACGGGCGAACCTTACTTTTTGCATCGCCGAAGTACCACTGCGCCATCAGCGTAGGCGGAAGCTGCCTGACCGTTGCCAGGTCGCCAGTCGGGCCAAGGCCAACCTTATGGCGGAACGGCGTCGCGGCCAGCAGTTCGATGCCGATATTATCGGTCACCATATAGTCAAACGTTAATCCCAGCTGGGTATTGTTGCTGACGCTGAAGCCGCCCATGCCGAGCACGTTGTCCGAGCCCTCTGTTGGACGAACGGTTGCCGTACCGGCACGCATAAAGAACTCGCCTGCTTCATGCGCCAGCGCTTCACCAGATAAACAGCATAAAGCGAGTACTGCGACAGATAACTTCTTCATAGCCCTTTCCTTGTTATGGTTTTATTAGCGGGCTGAATATACTCACTTCTGGGTACAAAGTGATCTTACGTCGATCACACTTTGTTAGCTAATTTAACATTCAATGATCTAGGTTAATTTTTGTCGAATACGCCGCGCGGGAATAATTGATCTGCATTCAGTTTTCCTGAATCCCCGGTATTTAAAAATCTTTACGCTTAACTCCGGCTTACTCAGGGCCGTGGAGGTGCCAGAACTGCCCCTTCCAGGGTACAATTGCGCGTTGAGCCAAAACCTGGCAATTTCAAAGGAGAGTGCATGTCTATCACGGCGGGTTCTGTGTACCGTGACACGGGGAATTTTCTACGCAATCAGTTTGTTACTATCCTGCTGATTGCCTTACTTTGCGCCTTTATTTCGGTGATCATCAGCCATGCGTTCTCACCGAGCGACGCGCAGATGGCGATTCTGAGCCAGGGAGATAACCTGTCTGACAGCAACGGCTTGTTTGACCTTGTTCAGAATATGACGCCGGAGCAGCAGCAGGTGCTGTTGAAAGCGTCTGCGGTATCGACTTTCTCCGGGCTTATTGGCAATGCGATTCTGGCCGGCAGCATGCTGGTGCTGATGCAGATGGTGTCTGCGGGTCACCGGGTTAGCGCGCTGCGCGCCATCGGTACCGCGGCTCCCGTGCTGCCAAAAATGCTTATTCTGATGCTCATTACCACCTTTGTGGTGCAGATTGGCATCATGCTGATCGTGCTGCCGGGCGTGCTGTTAGCCATCGTTCTGGCCATGGCACCGGTAATGGTTGTGCAGGATAAAGCAGGTATTTTTAAGGCAATGCGTGACAGCATCCGCCTGGTTTGGGGCAACATGCGTCTTGTGGCGCCTGCGGTCATCGGCTGGCTGATTGCCAAAACTGCCCTGCTGCTGCTGGCCTCGTCCCTTGCGGCGCTGTCCCCGGAAGTGGGTGCGGTGATTGCCAATATGCTAAGCAACCTGATCTCAGCCGTGTTGCTCATCTATTTATTCCGCCTGTATATGCTTATTCGCCAATAACCTTCGGGCCTCCTGGCTGCTATAGTCAGTCAGGAGCAATCTCTTATTACGGAACAGTTTATGAAGCAGTTTCTCGACTTCCTGCCCCTGATCGTCTTCTTTGCCTTCTATAAGATGTACGACATTTATGCTGCCAGCGGCGCGCTAATTGTCGCTACCGGCCTGGCGCTGGTTTACAGCTGGTACAAATACCGCAAGCTGGAAAAAATGACCCTGATCACCTTCCTGATGGTGGCGGTATTTGGTGGCCTGACTCTCTTCTTCCACAACGATGAATTTATCAAATGGAAGGTAACGGTCATCTATATGCTGTTTGCCGCCGCGCTGCTGATTAGCCAGCTGGTGATGAAAAAGCCGCTTATCCAGCGCATGCTGGGTAAAGAGCTGACCCTGCCGGAGCACGTCTGGTCAAGGTTGAACGTGGCCTGGGCGCTTTTCTTTATCGTCTGCGGCCTGCTGAATATCTACATCGCCTTCTGGATGCCGCAGAGCGTCTGGGTAAACTTTAAGGTGTTCGGCCTGACAGCGGCGACGCTGGTGTTTACACTGCTGAGCGGGGTTTATATCTACCGCCATATGCCGCAGGAAGAGAAATGAGCCATACGGCCCCGGCGGGCGAACTGGTCCTGCGTACGCTGGCGATGCCAGCGGACACCAACGCCAACGGTGATATCTTTGGCGGCTGGTTAATGTCGCAGATGGATATGGGGGGCGCGATCCAGGCAAAAGAGATTGCCAAAGGCCGCGTGGTCACCGTGCGCGTTGACGGTATGACGTTCCTAAAGCCCGTCGCGGTAGGCGATGTGGTGTGCTGCTATGCGAACTGTATTAAGCGCGGCAACACGTCGATTACCATTAATGTGGAAGTATGGGTGAAGAAGGTTTCCTCTGAGCCTATCGGCCAGCGCTATAAGGCGACGGAGGCTATTTTCATCTACGTTGCCGTCGACAATGACGGTAAGCCCCGTCAGCTGCCGCAGCAGGCATGAAAAAAAACCTCCCATCGGGAGGTTTTTTTATTCGACTGTCGCGCCGCCGTTGATGCGGAAGACGATGTTCACCGTCAGCCCCTGCCCAGGCTTGCCGCTTTCGTAGCGCCACTTCTTCATCGCCTGCTTCACTTCACGCTCAAACATGTTCGATGGCTTAGCTGAGAGAATAGAGACGTTGCTGATACTGCCGTTAGCGTCGACGTCGAACTTCACGCGCACGTTACCTTCAATTCGCAGCGCAAGCGCGCGCTGGGGATAAGCAGGCTGATTACGGCTGAGCAGACGCGGCCCGGTCGCCACGGGTGCAGAATTAGTCGCTGGAGAAGGTTTTGCCGCAGGCGTCGGTCGAACAGGCGCAGTGCTTTGCACGGGGGCGGTGCGTGGCTCAACGGGTTTAACCTCACGCTTCGGCTTCTCGACCTTATGCACCGGTTTTGGCTTTGGCTTAGGTTTCGGCTTTGGCTTTGGCTTTGGCTCAGGCTTATGAATGACCACCGGCGTTTCTTTCGGCGGCTCAGGGATCGGTTCAGGCTCTGGCTCCGGTTCAACAACCGGCTCCGGCGGCGGCTGAACGACTTCCGGCTGCGGCGGTTCAAGATCAACGGGCGCAACCATAGTGACGCTGATAGGCTGAGCGGGGGCAGGCATCTCAATAACCTGATGTACCGAGGTATAAAGTAACCCCGCAACTACAGCACCGTGCAGCACGACGGAGAGCACGGTCGGCCACGGGAAGCGGCGAGGTAAATCAAGGGTCATTGACGTCATAATATCTTCGATGTCTTAAACAGACGGTAATTTTAAATGCAAATAGCAATCATATTCAATAACGCATTACCCTGAGGGCGCCTTTTTCTCCCTGAATGCCGTAAATTCGCGCATCTGTGTCAGAGATTTAACATCCTGTTTATGTTTCAATTGCAGTCCTGCCGCCAATCACTTACGGTATTTTACAACCCATTTCAAAAGGAGTTCTGCCCGTGCTGTATGTCATCTATGCAGAAGATAACGCCGACTCACTGGAAAAGCGTCAGGCCGTACGCCCCGCTCATCTGGCGCGTTTACAACTATTACGTGATGAAGGCCGCCTGCTGACTGCCGGGCCCATGCCCGCCGTAGACAGCAACGATCCGGGGGCTGCTGGCTTCACGGGGTCCACGGTGATCGCAGAATTTAATTCGCTAGAAGAAGCCCTGGCCTGGGCAGAAGCGGACCCGTATATCGCTGCAGGCGTCTACAAACAGGTTGCGGTCAAGCCTTACAAACAGGTGTTCTGAAAGTAAATTAATTCCTGAAAAAACAAATAGCTATAGGTTACATTAGCGAGAATTACAATCAAGGGCACAGATAAGTACACATTGTATTTTGAAGTGCCTTTTTTCTTATCCTCTATACTTCCATGAACAACGTGGAGGTAACTATGTGTGGACGATTTACTCAGGCCCAAACACGCGAGGACTACCTCGCCTGTCTCATAGTTCAAGCCGAACGCGCCATACCTTACGACCCCGAACCGATTGGTCGCTGCAACATAGCGCCTGGCACCTGCGTCTTATTACTCTCCGCACGAGACGAGTCTCTGGATCCGGTTATCTGGTCCTGTGCTCCTGGATGGTGTGATAAGCCGCCTTTGATAAATGCCAGGGTAGAAACGGCCCTATTTCATTCACCGCGCTGATGGTCAACCAATTTTCATTGCAGCTATCGGCAGCGCGCCGTTTGAACGTGGAGATCATGCGGAAGGTTTCCTGATTGTTACTGTGGCAGCCGACAAAGGCCTGGAGGATATTCACAATCGCCGGTCGGTAACGTTAAAAACCAAGATCCAGGGCTCATCGAGCCGGTTATTCAATCAACTTAAAATTTTGCAAAGACTAAGGCTGCCTGAAGCGAGGACTTATGTACCATGTTAAAGGTGATGCCGAAACAGTGGTGATTAAGGATGAAAACTTACGCATCTTAAACACTTCTCATTTATCATTAATCAGTTACACTTAACATGCTCGAACAAAAAGTTACATTCCACACCATCACGTTACAATGTCGATATGGACAGGTGATATTGCTTACACTGAATGAGGCTGAACAGAATGAAACTGAATGCCATCGTTAAAAGCCTGGCGCTCGCCGGGCTACTAACTACGCTGACGGCACCGTCGTTTGCACAGACAGAGCCAAAAGAAGCCACTTCCGCCACTAAGCAGGCGAATGACGCGCTTTATAACCAGCTTCCCTTCTCGGATAACACTGATTTTACCAATGCCCATAAAGGGTTCATTGCCGCCCTACCTCAGGACGTCATCAAAGGGGAACAGGGGAACGTTATCTGGAACCCTCAGCAGTATGCCTTCATCAAAGAAGGTGATAAATCCCCGGATACCGTCAACCCTAGCCTGTGGCGCCAGTCTCAGTTGATCAACATCAGCGGCCTGTTTGAAGTCACTGACGGAGTCTACCAAATTCGTAACCTCGATCTGTCCAACATGACAATCATCGAAGGTAAAGAAGGCATTACCGTTGTTGACCCGCTGGTTTCAGCTGAAACCGCCAAAGTCGGTATGGACCTTTATTACAAAAACCGAGGTAAAAAGCCTGTTGTTGCGGTTATCTACACCCACAGCCACGTGGATCACTATGGCGGCGTGCGTGGTGTGATTGATGAAGCTGACGTGAAAGCGGGGAAAGTAAAAATTTACGCCCCGGACGGCTTTATGGAAGCTGCTGTCGCGGAAAACATCATGGCAGGTAACGTCATGAGTCGTCGCGCCAGTTACATGTACGGTAACCTGCTGAAGCCTTCCGTTACCGGTCAGGTGGGTGCGGGCCTGGGGACCACCACCTCTGCGGGTACTGTGACGCTGATCGCGCCAACAAACATCATTGAGAAAGACGGTCAGAAAGAAACAATCGACGGCCTGACCTATGACTTTATGCTGGCACCGGGTTCAGAAGCACCTTCTGAAATGCTGTGGTACATCGAAGAGAAAAAACTGATCGAAACAGCAGAAGACGTAACCCACACTCTGCATAACACCTATTCTCTGCGCGGTGCGAAAATTCGTGAACCGCTGCCGTGGTCGAAATATATCAACGAAGCGATTGTTCGTTGGGGTGACAAAGCTGAAATCATCATGGCGCAGCACCACTGGCCAACCTGGGGCAACGACAACGTTAATGCACTGCTGAAATCCCAACGTGACCTGTATCGTTACATCAACGACCAGACCCTGCGCATGGCGAACGAAGGCCTGACGCGTGACGAAATCGCCGCCAACTTCAAGTTACCGCCAAGCCTCGCAACGGCCTGGGCTAACCGTGGTTACTACGGCTCCGTCAGCCATGACGTAAAAGCTACCTATGTGTTGTATCTCGGCTGGTTCGACGGCAACCCGGCAACCCTTGATGAACTCCCACCAGAAGAATCGGCGAAGAAATTCGTTGAGTACATGGGCGGCGCAGATGCAATTCTGCAAAAAGCCCAAACTGACTTCGATCAGGGTAACTACCGTTGGGTCGCGCAGGTTGTAAGCAAAGTGGTTTTTGCGGATCCTAGCAACCAGGCGGCTAAAAACCTCGAAGCGGATGCGCTGGAACAACTGGGCTATCAGGCCGAGTCTGGTCCATGGCGTAACTTCTACCTGACCGGTGCACAAGAATTACGTAACGGCGTGGTGAAAGGCCCAACACCTAATACCGCAAGCCCAGATACCGTTCGCGCCATGACCCCAGAAATGTTCTTTGATTATCTGGCTGTCCATGTGAACGGCGAGAAGGCAGCAAATGCTAAAGCCGTGCTGAATTTCGACTTCGGTGACAGCGGTGGCAAATACAAACTTGAGCTGGAAAACGGCGTACTTAACCATACCGCCGATGCGCAGTCTGATAAAGCCGATGCAACCATCACGCTTTCACGCGATACGCTCAACAAAATCGTACTGAAAGAAGAAAGTCTGCAACAGGCTAAAGATAAAGGTGATGTGAAAATTACCGGCGATGCGGGCAAGTTGGATCTGCTGCTCAATTCGATGGATAAATTTGAGTTCTGGTTTAATATCGTGACACCGTAAATGGTGGGATAAGCGGACGCCCCCGCAGCTCGGGGGCGTATTTCCTTGTAATATCAGAAATCAGAACTGATATTTATAGGCCAGAAGGAAGCGCTTGTCGGCCTCATCGATATAGGCATTATTATCCTGAATGTATGTCATGCCCCTGAAAGAGTGATGGGCGTTCAACGAGTAACCCAGCCCAATACCGCCAAAATACCCTTTATAATTATCCCCATCATCGTTCTTCGAGCCATAAGATCCAGCCATAAACGCCATCAACCGGAACCGATCGTTTAGCGGCTTCAAAACAAACGCCCCCAGGTACCCGCTGCTGCCGGAAATATCCGTAGGGGCAAAACCATTTTCTGGTGACGGATCACCGTTGAATCCCTGGTCAGAACAAGCCTTCTGTTCTTCCTTCTGACACTCAATCGCATCACCGGTATTATAGGTATACCCGGCCATCGGGAAAATCTGAAAGCCAGCAGGTTCAATACCAAAGTGGCTGAGCGGAATAAACGTCCCAATGGAGTAGTTTGTCTGAGAGGCCCCATTGGAAAAATCATTCTTCCCAATGTTGAAATTGAAGATCCCAATAGGGAACAGCCATGACCCCCCTACGCGCCATTCCGAGGCATCGCTATTAATGCGGGCATTGAGTTTTCGTGCCGCGTCCAGCGCTAACGAACCGGAAAACGTCACGTCGCTGTCGTCCAGATCATAGTCGTCTGACCAGGCTACTCCCACCTGGGTGGTGACCTTGGTCGGGTCATCATCGGATTTAGTCTTTTCATCCGGGCTATGTTGAGCGAAAACAGTAAAGGGAATCACCCCAGCCAGGAGTATCAAATATTTATTCATCATTGAGGACATATCCTCTCCCACGTTAAATGCATACCTTTACGCCTCAAATAAGCAGTTTATTATTTGAGTATAGACAAACCTCTACTTGCTCAATTCAACTATAGGCCAGATTTGTCTCCGGACCCGGGCCACTCCAACAATGGACTGACCCCACGACAGTATTCAAAGTTTTTTTAAATTCCCCGTTCTCAAAAAAATCTCACCACCTCAAAACTTTTTCCTTTCGGAACAAACTAAAAAATGAAGATCCCTGTTTTAGCACTTGTCGTTTTTTCATTCTCTGCACCTGTTACTAATGCTGCCTTTAATCCTGATGAAGCCGCTGCTGCCACACAACAAATCAACCAAGGACTTAATCTAGTTAGCAACGCGCAGGCACCCAACCAAATCAAAGACGGTCAAAACAACATTGACGCCGGCATTTCACTTATCGAGGCAATGAGGGATGGCACCTATGTTGGTTCCGTTCCAGCGGGCACCACTCCACAACCGGAACGTGACACAGCAGTTGATGCACACAGCACTTATACAGCGGAGACGGCAGGGCATACAACGCAGCCCTGACGGCTGCTAAATACGCCGGAGCAAATCAGATAGCTAATATGGGTACAAAGAACGATCCGGCTGGCTCACCCGTAGGACAGAGAAACACCGTTAACGCCACGTCTTACCGTGAAGGCATTACGCAACAACAGCAAAAAACTATCGGTGTTGCTCTTGGTAAAAAAATATCCACTGCCAGTGTCCCAGCGTCAATCAATGTCTCTGCTGCTGCGCTGCATCCTGACACACCGGTTAGCGTGTCAATTAATGTTGTTACTCATGCCACAACGGCCGGTGCCCTGGCTGCTTTTAATCCTGATATTCAAATATCCGCACTACACGTTGCCGTCTTTGAAACTGACGCCGCTAAAGGTGGCTTCGATCATAAAGCAGACCTTTCATCCTCAGTTGGCTATGAAGGGAGAGGACAGGAAAATGCGCATTTGCATGCATTCGGCGGTCACGGCTATGGTGCTGATAATAGCCATACTGAGGGCTTCGGTGGCCACTCGCACTTTCATTAATGCGCGAATATTAACCTGCTTAGTGTAAGCTTTTGTAGGATTTATCCTCACCTTTCATAACTGGATCTCATAAAAGGGGGCTGCTCGCGGAATCACCAAACCTCCTGAACGTCCACTGACGCCAGGGATTTAAGTTCGACGATCCCCGAAGAATTAACACCATAGAAAAAGGCGCTTCGCATACTGAAGCGCCTTTTGTTTGTATCTTATACGGACTGCTACCTACTGAAACTCGGGATCAGGCTTTTTCGTTATGCGATTACGAACGTCCCGGCGAACCACCTCGATGGCCCACATCCACAGAATGTGCCCTACCGTCTCTGAAAACAGCTCTTCAAAAGGAAGCTGCCACAGAGGGGGTGCCCAGTGAAATACCGGCAGGAAAATGCCGTGGAAGCCAATAGTGACCAGAATGGCAAAGGCCGCGCCCTGCCAGAGTTTGATGGCTGGAAAAACTTCTGCGACAAGACAGTAAAACATTGCGAATAAAATTGAGAACATATGGTGCACGCCTGCCACCCCCCAGTTAACGATATGCCCGGAGTAGTGATAGACCATTTCGTTAACTTTGAATCCCAGATCCTGAAGCATTTCAGCCGGCGGAATAGCGCGATCGGCCGTGCGTGGCGGCATGGGGTTTTCCGTTCCCCACTTAACGAAGCTGGACAGGTTCCCGCCCAGAAATCCTGCCCATAGCGCAGCGCCATAGTTTCTGCTGGCCTGCCGTGTCGTTCTGAATAGCGATGTCATCATTATGTTTCCCTTGCTGCAAATTTGATGGCGGGATGTTATTTTCCCATGCCTTTAAATTAGCAGTTGGTACACATTCTTCCAATTCCATTAACGGACAGATACACTACTTAAATACCCAGGGCACCGCTAGAGTTGCCCTTTTCTTTACGCCCACCGATCGTGAATGGCAAACAACAGCGAGTTACGCTGTTTATTAACATGGCACTTTCTGATGGCGTGGATACGCATGTTTCGGCGTGACTGACCTTCCAGCCAGCGCGCCTTGCGCCGCTGTGCCTGACGCTGCATTCGCCAGCGACCGACTTCCGTTCTACTACGCCTCATTTTACGACTCTTCTTCATTTAGACACGCCATTATAGATCCTTCTACACGGCAAACCAGCCGTTTTACGTGTACTTTTAGTGTTAACAGACAGCGGTTGTGCGTAAACTCGAAAACATACGAATTCAAAAGGATTTTTAGGGTATGACAACCTTCTATACGGTGGTTAGTTGGCTGGTCATTTTAGGCTACTGGCTATTAATTGCCGGGGTTACATTACGTATTTTAATGAAGCGTCGCGCCGTGCCTTCAGCGATGGCGTGGCTGCTGATCATCTATATTCTGCCGCTGGTTGGGATTATCGCCTATCTGTCGTTCGGTGAACTGCACCTCGGCAAGCGTCGCGCCGAGCGCGCCCGCGCCATGTGGCCGTCCACGGCCAAATGGATGAGCGATCTTAAAAGCTACAAACATATCTTTGCCGAAGACAATAGCGAGGTCGCCACGTCCCTTTTTCAGCTGTGCGAACGCCGCCAGGGTATCGCTGGCGTGAAGGGCAACCAGCTGCAGCTGCTGACGAGCTCCGACGAGACCATGCAGGCGCTTATTCGTGATATACAGCTTGCACGCCACAACATCGAGATGGTGTTTTATATCTGGCATCCTGGCGGAATGGCGGACCAGGTGGCTGAATCGCTGATGGCCGCTGCACGCCGGGGCATTCACTGTCGGCTGATGCTCGACTCAGCAGGCAGCGTGACCTTTTTCCGCAGCCCGTGGGCGAACATGATGCGCAATGCGGGCGTCGAGGTGGTCGAGGCGCTAAAAGTCAACCTGATGCGCGTGTTCCTGCGGCGCATGGATTTACGCCAGCATCGCAAAATGGTGATGATCGACAACTACATCGCCTACACCGGCAGCATGAATCTGGTTGATCCCCGCTTCTTTAAACAGGAGTCGGGCGTGGGCCAGTGGGTCGATCTTATGGCCCGCATGGAAGGCCCGGTGGCGACGGCCATGGGGATTGTCTATTCCTGCGACTGGGAAATCGAAACCGGCAAACGCATCCTTCCCCCGCCGCCGGACGTCAATATCATGCCTTTTGAAGAGGCCAGCGGCCATACCATCCATACGATTGCCTCGGGCCCCGGCTTCCCGGAAGATCTGATCCATCAGGCTTTGCTGACATCAGTGTATGCGGCGCGCGAATATCTCATTATGACCACGCCCTACTTTGTGCCCAGCGACGACCTGCTGCACGCCATCTGCACCGCCGCCCAGCGTGGCGTTGATGTCAGCATTATCGTGCCGCGTAAAAATGACTCGGTGCTGGTCGGTTGGGCAAGCCGCGCATTCTTCACCGAGCTGCTTGCCGCAGGTGTGAAAATCTATCAATTTGAAGGCGGCCTGCTGCATACGAAAAGCGTGCTGGTTGACGGGCAGCTTAGCCTTGTGGGGACAGTGAACCTGGACATGCGCAGCCTGTGGCTCAATTTTGAAATAACTATGGTTATCGACGACGCCGGTTTTGCCAGCGATCTGGCGTCCGTTCAGGACGACTATATTTCCCGTTCACGGCTTGTGGATGCTCGCCTGTGGCTTAAGCGCCCGCTGTGGCAGCGCGTGGTAGAGCGACTGTTTTACTTCTTTAGCCCGTTGCTGTAAAACGTGGCGCATCAGCTCTCGATAAGTGGATGTAAAAATGGACATGGATCTGAATAACCGCCTGACAGAAGACGAAACGCTGGAGCAGGCCTACGACATATTTCTTGAACTGGCGATGGACAACCTCGATCCCGCCGACGTCATTCTCTTCAACTTACAATTTGAAGAGCGCGGCGGCGCAGAGTTGTTCGACCCGGCAGAAGACTGGCAGGAGCACGTCGATTTCGACCTCAACCCGGACTTCTTTGCGGAAGTCGTAATTGGCCTGGCCGATACCGACGGCGGTGAGCTGAACGATATCTTTGCGCGCGTGCTGCTGTGCCGTGAAAAAGACCACAAGCTGTGCCACATCCTCTGGCGTGAATAATCAGTTTTAGGGTGGACGGCGCAAATGCGCCCTTCTCCCTACAGCTTCGGCAGTTCGCAGCCGCAAACCTTGCAGTAGTGTGCTTCAGCATCGTGATTGCCCCGGCGGCATTTCGGGCATTCACGGGCACTACGCTGCTTGTGAAATTCCGTCGTCATATGCGCCGTAATAATCCCTGTCGGGATCGCAATCACCGAGTAACCAATCAGGATCAGGATAGACGCCACCATCCGCCCTGCACCGGTATGCGGCGTAATATCACCATAGCCTACCGTCGTCACCGTCACTACGGCCCAGTAAACTGACGTTCCCAGCGTGGTAAAGCCATTCGTCGGCCCTTCAATGCCGTACATCAGCCCCCCGGCCACGACCATGACAATCAAAATGAAAGCGTAAAAGAGGATCAGCTGATGCCGCGCCTGGATAATCGACTGCCAGAGTGCGTTTAGAGAGGGCATATAGCGCAGGAGCTTAAGAATACGCAATACGCATATCGCCCGCATTGCTCGCCAGGCAAACACGTAATTTACGCCAATTTCGGGCCACAGCCATAAAACGTAGAGCGGCAGAAGTGTCGCCAGGTCGATAAATCCCCAGAAGCTGAAAACATATTTAGCGGGGCTGGGCCAGCAGAATACCCGAAGCAGATATTCGAAGGTGAAGATCAGCGTGAAGCCCAGCTCGAGGAAGACGAATAGCTGCCATTGCCGATCAGTGGGCTGGTACTGCGTCCCCAGAGCGGATTCTATAAACACCGCGAAGACGCTGAACAAAGCCAGCGCGCCGCACATAGCTTCAACACGGCGTCCAGCACGGGTTCTTTGATCGAAAAACAGACGATAAAGTCTCTGGCGCACGGTATGGATTAACACGGTTTTCGTGACCTCACAAATGAACAGGGCTGGCATCATGCCAGCCCTGCGCGATTATAGCGGGTCGACCTTCAGACAGGAAACGGCATGTTTAAAACTACCTTCCAGCACCGGGCGTGTTTTTGCACACTCCGGCCCGGCAATGGGACAGCGGGTACGGAAAACGCAGCCTGACGGAGGATTGATAGGCGACGGTAGCTCCCCTTCCAGCAGCTGGATGACTTTATTTTTCTCCAGATCCGGGTCCGGGATAGGTACCGCAGACATCAGCGCTTTAGTGTAAGGGTGCAACGGGTTGTGATAGACCTCATCGTAGGTCCCGAGCTCCACCGCATGGCCAAGATACATCACCAGCACCCGGTCAGAGATGTGTTTTACCACCGCCAGATCGTGAGCGATAAAAATCAACGATAGTCCCATCTCACGCTGTAATTTTTGCAGCAGGTTCACCACTTGGGCCTGAATTGACACATCCAGCGCAGAAACGGGCTCGTCACAGATGATCAGCTTTGGCTCAAGGATCAGCGCGCGGGCAATGCCAATACGCTGGCACTGCCCGCCGGAGAACTCGTGCGGGTAGCGGTTGATGAGGTTCGGCAGCAGGCCAACTTTCATCATCATCGCCTTCACGCGGTCACGCACTTCCTGACGTGGCATCTTCGGGTGATAGGTGCGCAAAGGCTCGGCAATAATATCCCCGATGTTCATACGCGGGTTGAGCGACGCCAGCGGATCCTGGAAAATCATCTGGATATCGCTGCGCACGTCGCGCCACTCATCCTGACTCATCCCCAGCAGATCTTTACCCAGCCAGGCCACACGGCCATCGGTAGCTTTCACCAGACCGATAATGGCGCGGGCGAAGGTTGATTTGCCGCAGCCGGATTCCCCGACCACGCCCAGCGTCTCCCCTTCGTACAGGCGCAGGGTGACGCCGTCTACGGCCTTCAGGGTCTTCGACGGCTGCCAGAACCACTGTTTGCCGTCTTTAATGTCGAAATGGACTTTAAGGTCGGCAATCTCCAGCAGGACTTTTCTTTTTTCTGTTACGGCGTTCATACCAGCTCCTCCACCGGCTTAAAGCAGGCGCGCAGGCGGCCTTCACCAAAGTGCTCCAGCGGCGGAGCGGTATTACAGATTTCCATCGCGTACGGGCAGCGCGGCTGGAACGGGCAACCTTTTGGCAGGCGCAGCAGGTTCGGCGGGTTGCCCGGAATGGTCAGCAGCGATTCCCCTTCCGCGTCAAGGCGCGGTACGGCATTCAGCAGGCCGATAGAGTACGGGTGAACCGGCTCGTAGAAAACATCGCGCGCCTTACCGTATTCCATGGTGCGACCGGCATACATCACCAGCACCTTGTCACATATGCCAGCCACAACGCCAAGGTCGTGGGTAATCATGATAATCGCGGTATTGAATTCGCGTTTCAGCTCGTTAAGCAGCGTCATGATCTGTGCCTGAACCGTGACGTCCAACGCCGTGGTTGGCTCATCGGCAATCAGCAGCTTCGGTCGGCACAGCAGCGCCATGGCGATCATCACACGCTGGCGCATGCCGCCGGAGAACTCATGCGGGAACATGCGCATGCGCTTACGCGCCTCAGGCATTTTCACCGCATCCAGCATACGAACGGACTCTTCGAAGGCGTCTGCCTTACCCATGTTTTTGTGCAGCATCAGGACTTCCATCAGCTGCTCTCCCACGCGCATATACGGGTTCAGGGAGGTCATCGGATCCTGGAAAATCATGGAGATTTGCTCTGCCCGCAGGCGGTTGAGCTGATTTTCAGGCAGGTTAAGGATCTCTTTACCGTTAAATTTTGCGGAGCCGCCAATGCGGCCATTTGCCGCCAGCAGGCCCATCAGGGCGAATGCTGTCTGGGATTTTCCCGACCCTGATTCGCCTACAATGCCGAGGGTTTCACCGGCGCGCAGGCTGAAGTTCAGATCGTTTACCGCAGTAACATCGCCGTCTGGCGTGCCGAAGGTGACGCGCAGATCTTTCACGTCGAGTAACGCAGAAGTCTGGTTCAGCGGCGTAGCCACCGCTTGATTTTCAATTGTGCTCATCGCGGCACTCCTTAACGATCTTTCGGGTCTAGGGCATCACGCAAGCCATCGCCGATAAAGTTGAAACAGAACAGCGTGACGACCAGGAAGCCCGCCGGGAACAGCAGCAGCCACGGCGACACTTCCATCGAGTTTGCGCCGTCGCTCAGCAATGCGCCCCAACTGCTCAGCGGCTCCTGGGTACCCAGACCGAGGAAGCTAAGGAAGGATTCAAACAGGATCATGCTCGGCACCAGCAACGAGGCGTAGACCACGACAACACCCAGCACGTTTGGCACGATATGACGCACCACGATATTCGCTGTAGAAACCCCACCGACCTGCGCTGCTTCAATGAACTCTTTACGCTTGAGGCTTAGCGTCTGGCCGCGCACGATACGCGCCATGTCCAGCCAGGAGACCATGCCGATAGCCACGAAGATCAGCAGGATATTTTGCCCGAAGAAGGTCACCAGCAGGATCACGAAGAACATAAACGGGAAGGAGTTAAGGATTTCCAGCAGGCGCATCATTACGGAGTCGGTTTTACCGCCCAGATAGCCGGCCAGCGAGCCGTATAACGTCCCGACGACTACCGCAACCAGCGCGGCGGCAACACCCACCATCAGCGAGATACGCCCGCCGATTGCCACTCGAACCAGCAGATCACGGCCCGATGAATCCGTGCCAAAATAGTGCGCGGACTCCATATCCGGGGCCGCAGACATCATGCCCCAGTCGGTATCGAAATAGGTGAACTGCGAAAGCATCGGCGCAAAGGTCACGAATAGCGCAATCAGCACCAGCACTACCAGGCTGGCAACCGCAGCGCGGTTGTGCATAAAGCGACGGCGTGCATCCTGCCACAGGCTGCGGCCTTCAACCTCCAGCTTTTCGCTAAAGTTTTCCAGCACTTCGCTGTTTTTCTTACTCAACATCATAGCGAACTCCAGCCCTAGTAACGGATTTTTGGATCGATAACGGCGTACAGCACGTCAACAATCGCATTGAACAGAATAGTCAGCGCGCCGACCAGGATAGTCAGGCTCAGAACCAGCGAGTAGTCGCGGTTCAGCGCTCCGTTGACGAACAGCTGGCCGATTCCCGGCAGGCCATAGATGGTTTCGATAACCATGGAGCCGGTGATGATGCCAACAAATGCCGGGCCCAGATATGAGAGGACGGGCAGCAGTGCTGGCTTGAGCGCATGGCGAATGATAATGCGGCGCATCGGTAAACCCTTGGCGCGGGCGGTGCGGATAAAGTTTGAATGCAGCACCTCAATCATTGACCCACGCGTAATACGCGCGATGCTGGCGATATAGGCCAGGGAGAGAGCAACCATCGGCAGGATCATGTATTGCAGCGCCCCGCCGTTCCAGCCGCCTCCCGGTAGCCACCTGAGGGTAATAGAGAATATCAGCACAAGTAGTGGAGCCACCACGAAACTGGGGATAACCACCCCCGTCATGGCGACGCCCATCACGGCATAATCCCATTTGGTATTTTGATTCAGTGCGGCTATGACGCCCGCGAGTACGCCTAAAACGACGGCGAAGATAAATGCAGCCGCGCCTAATTTAGCGGAAACCGGGAAGCTCGCCGCCACCAGGTCGTTCACTGAATAATCTTTGTATTTGAATGACGGTCCAAAATCACCGTGGGCCAGCTGCTTGAGATAGCTGAAATACTGGGTGGTGATCGGATCGTTCAAATGGTATTTGGCTTCAATGTTCGCCATAACTTCCGGCGGCAGCGCGCGCTCGCTGGTAAAAGGGCTACCCGGCGCAAGACGCATCATGAAGAAGGAAATGGTTATAAGAATAAAGAGTGTCGGAATTGCTTCCAGACAGCGACGCAGAATAAATTTCAACATTGCCCGTACCTTCTGGCCTGTGCCTTGAGAGTGCGATGAAATAAGACACGGTGGGACAAGGCCTCAGGCCCTGCCCCACAAATTGCCATTAATGTTTGATGATATACATATCTTTTACGTAGATATTATCCAGCGGGTCTTTGCCGGTATAACCGCCAACCCATGGCTTCACCAGACGGGCATTCACGTAGTAATACACCGGAACGATGGCGGAGTCTTTGCCCAGCTGCTGCTCGGCTTTTTCGTAAGCCGCAACACGCTCGGCATCGCTGGTTGCTTTCACAGATTCAGCCATGATCGCATCGAACGCCGGGCTCTTATAGTGCGCGGTATTCATAGAGCTGTCGGACAGCATGGTGTTCAGGAAGGAAGTTGGTTCGTTGTAGTCCGCACACCAGCCGGCACGCGCTACGTCATAGTTACCCTGGTGACGGGTGTCCAGGAAGGTTTTCCACTCCTGGTTTACAAGCTTAACGTCCACGCCCAGATTTTTCTTCCAGATGGAAGCCGCGGCAATCGCCAGTTTCTTATGCAAATCGGAGGTGTTGTAAAGCAGATTGAAGGTCAGCGGCTTGTCTTTGGTGTAGCCCGCTTCGGCCAGCAGTTTTTTCGCTTCTTCGTTACGTTTTTCCTGAGACCAGGTAAACCACTCAGGTTCAGTCAGCTTAACGCCATCGGTGTAAGGTGGCGTGTAGCCGTAAGCCGGCAGGTCGCCCTGCGCCTTCACTTTATTAACGATGATATCGCGATCCAGGCCCAGCTTCAGCGCGGTGCGTACGCGCGCATCGGTGAACGGTGCTTTCTGGTTGTTAATTTCGTAATAGTAAGTACACAGATACGGATCGACGCGCACTTCTGCCGGAATTTCTTTTTTCAGCTTCTGGAACAGCTCAATTGGCAGGTTGTTATAGGTCATGTCGATTTCACCGCTGCGGTAGCGATTCACATCGGTTACTTCAGATGAAATTGGCAGATAGGTAACCTGGTTAATAACGGTTTTTTTGTTATCCCAGTACTCAGGGTTACGTTCCATAACGATACGTTCGTTAACAACCCAGTCTTTAAGTTTATATGCGCCGTTGCTGACAATATTTGCAGGCTGCGTCCACTTTTCGCCAAATTTATCAATCGCTGCTTTGTTAACAGGAGAAAGGGATGGGTGCACCAGTAATTTATAGAAATAAGGAACAGGCTCGCTCAGGGTGACTTCCAGCGTGTGCTCATCAATGGCCTTCACGCCAAGTTCAGCTGGTTTTTTCTTTCCGTCGATGATTTCATCAACGTTAACGATATGCCCGTACTGCGGATAGCTCGCATAAGGCGAAGCGGTGTTTGGATCCACCAGGCGCTGCCAGCTATAAACGAAATCTTGTGCGGTAACCGGCTCGCCGTTGGACCATTTTGCATCTTTACGCAGATGGAAGGTCCAGACTTTAAAATCTTTGTTCTCCCAGGATTCCGCCACGCCCGCAATTGGGTGACCATCCTTCGGGGAGGTAATAAGCAGGCCTTCGAAGAGGTCGCGGCTGACGTTTGACTCCGGTACGCCTTCAATTTTATGCGGGTCAAGGGATTGCGGTTCCGCGCCATTGTTGCGGATAAGCGTCTGCTTTTCTGCCAGTTGCACTCCAGCCGGGACGTCTGCCGCCCAGGCTGCGTTACCCGCGATCAGTGCGGTTAAAATGCTTGCTGCTACCAGACTTTTTTTTGTGATGATGGACATTGTGTTGTTACTCCACTCATTATAATTACCGGCCTTGAGGCCAGCCTCTTCCCCTTGGGGTCCCCTACCGCGCGGAGCGTTAAGCGTGTGTAAGGGATTACTGCTGTTTACTGCTCGCTATCACCGACTTTTTTATTCAGATGCTCTTATTGGCATCCTGATCCGTCGATTCTTACCAGCCTACCCTGTACCGAGGCTGGTTCTGAGGCGGCACCGTTAATAAGCGTGTCCACTCTTCATGTAAACTCAACTGGAAATGAAACGTTTTTCAGCGAATTGTTTTGCCCGGAAAGTATCAAAAGCACCCAGGTCCCGCCAATACAATTTGCAAATTTGTTAACCATTTCTCTTTTATCAACTGCGGGGTGGATTTTCGAAGGGCATGCTGCAACAGAGATCATTACATTTTTATCTAAAAAATCAATGAACTACTGGAGTCGTGAGTGAGGGTAGGCCTCAAACATTCTGCTATCACATGGCCACCAACAAAAACTTAACAATTGATTATTTTTAGCACATTCCTCTACGGGAAGGCTTGATTAACTAATATCATCTCAATTAGTGCGCATCAAGTGCGATTGTATAGTGTGAATTAAATAACAAAGCGATTGCAGCTTTTCCGTACAGTTTTATTTGAAGTGTGCGGATATGCTCCGGTTTCCAAAGCATTTTCTTATAGATAGATTGCTGATTTTCGCATTAAGCTCTTATTAAAAATCCTCTTTTGGTACTTTTTTGACATAAAAAAAGCAGAATCAAAATTCTGCTTTTTCATATGAAAGTTTCAGACGGCCTATGTTAACAGCCCCGGGAAAATCGCCTTAAGACCGGTGACGATAAATTCGATGCCCAGCGCCATCAGCAAAAGGCCCATAATACGCGTGATGACGTTAATACCGGTTTGCCCGAGCAGGCGGACCAGCCATGGCGCAATGCGAAACACCATCCAGCAGCACAGGGCAAACAGCGCTATGGCGATAGAAAAACCTATCAGATGCCCCCAGCTGTGGTACTTCGTGCCCCAGACAATTGTTGAGCTGATTGCCCCCGGCCCCGCCATGAGCGGCAGAGCAAGCGGGACGACTCCCACGCTCTCACGGATCGCGCTTTCTGACTTTTCCTGCTTATTCTGCTTATCCTCCCCCAGCTTGCCGCTGATCATCGACATAGCTATCGTCACCACCAGAATGCCACCGGCGATGCGGAATGAATCGATAGAGATGCCAAATGCCTGGAGAATACCATCGCCAAGGAACAGCGACGTCCACAAAATAATGGCTACGGAGAGGTTGGCGGTCAGGTTAGTTTTGTTTCTGGCGACCGCGGTCTGATAGCTGGTCATACTGATGAACACCGGAATAATCCCAACCGGGTTAACCAGCGCGAACAGCCCAATAAAGAATTTGAAATAGGTCGGAAGGTCGAACAGGGATTGAGCCACGCGAAACTCCGCAAGTGAGGCAAATGAAGATGGCAGACGCACGCGTAATGTAAAGGAAAAGCACTGCTGGCGCTACGCTCTTTCACAGCATAGATCGCTGGTTATGTCAGATATCGCGACATTAACCAATAATGTTACCCGCATGTTGAAAATATGGTAGTTTGTTTTGTCCTCGCTGTGACTAAAGTTTTAATGACTTTTCAGGCACATAAATATGGGGTACTGAAAGGAGTCAGCCTTGAGGTAATGTGATTCAGATCACAAAAAACCTACTCAGAAGTGAGTACTCTTGGTACACCTGAAGAGCGAGACATTCATCACACGAATGGTTCGCCAGGTAAGGCTCTTTTAGTAAATCAGCGAGACGTTATTGGAAGTATTTGCATAGTCATGTCCCGACTTTTACGCAAGCTGAACCCCGCTGACTATACTGTCGAATCGGGCAGCTGATTTACTAAAAGAGTTTAACATTATCAGGAGAGCATTATGGCTGTAACTAATGTCGCTGAACTTAACGCCCTTGTAGAGCGCGTCAAGAAAGCCCAGCGTGAATATGCCAACTTTACTCAAGAGCAAGTTGATAAAATCTTCCGTGCTGCCGCTCTGGCCGCCGCTGATGCTCGAATCCCCCTCGCGAAACTGGCCGTTGCCGAATCTGGCATGGGTATCGTTGAAGATAAAGTGATCAAAAACCACTTTGCTTCTGAATACATTTATAACGCCTACAAAGATGAGAAAACCTGTGGTGTGCTGGACGAAGACCAGACCTTCGGGACCATCACTATCGCTGAACCAATCGGCATCATCTGCGGTATTGTTCCAACAACTAACCCGACCTCTACGGCTATCTTTAAATCTCTGATCAGCCTGAAGACCCGTAACGCAATTATCTTCTCTCCGCACCCACGTGCGAAAGACGCGACCAACAAAGCGGCAGATATCGTGCTGCAGGCAGCCATCGCTGCCGGTGCGCCAAAAGATCTGATCGGTTGGATCGACCAGCCTTCCGTTGAGCTGTCCAACGCCCTGATGCACCACCCGGATATCAACATGATTCTGGCAACCGGTGGACCAGGCATGGTTAAAGCCGCATACAGCTCCGGTAAACCAGCAATCGGCGTAGGCGCAGGTAACACCCCTGTCGTGGTTGATGAAACCGCTGACATCAAGCGTGTTGTTGCTTCTATCCTGATGTCTAAAACCTTTGATAATGGCGTAATCTGTGCGTCTGAACAGTCCGTCATCGTTGTTGACTCTGCCTATGACGCAGTGCGCGAGCGTTTCGCAAGCCACGGTGGCTACATGCTGCAGGGCGCAGAGCTGAAAGCCGTTCAGGATATCATCCTGAAAAACGGTGCCCTGAACGCGGCAATCGTCGGTCAGCCAGCAACGAAAATTGCTGAACTGGCAGGCTTCACCGTACCGGCAAACACCAAAATTCTGATCGGCGAAGTCAGTGTTGTTGACGAATCCGAACCGTTTGCACACGAAAAACTGTCTCCAACTCTGGCAATGTACCGCGCTAAGAGCTTCGAAGATGCGGTTGTTAAAGCTGAAAAACTGGTTGAAATGGGCGGTATCGGTCATACCTCTTGCCTGTACACCGACCAGGACAACCAGCCAGAACGCGTTAAGCACTTCGGCGACAAGATGAAGACTGCGCGTATCCTGATCAACACCCCTGCTTCACAGGGTGGTATCGGTGACCTCTACAACTTCAAACTCGCACCTTCCCTGACTCTGGGTTGTGGTTCATGGGGTGGTAACTCCATCTCTGAAAACGTTGGTCCTAAGCACCTGATCAACAAGAAAACCGTTGCTAAGCGAGCTGAGAACATGTTGTGGCATAAACTTCCGAAATCTATCTACTTCCGCCGTGGCTCCCTGCCAATCGCGCTGGACGAAGTGATTACTGATGGTCACAAACGTGCGATGATCGTTACCGACCGTTTCCTGTTCAACAACGGCTATGCCGACCAGATCACTTCCGTACTGAAAGCGGCTGGCGTTGAAACTGAAGTCTTCTTCGAAGTAGAGGCTGATCCTACCCTGACCGTTGTTCGCAAAGGTGCAGAACTGGCCAACTCCTTCAAACCAGACGTCATTATCGCGCTGGGCGGCGGCTCCCCAATGGATGCGGCCAAAATTATGTGGGTCATGTACGAACATCCGGAAACCCACTTCGAAGAGCTGGCGCTGCGCTTCATGGACATTCGTAAGCGTATCTACAAGTTCCCAAAAATGGGCGTGAAGGCGAAAATGATCGCCGTCACCACCACATCCGGTACCGGTTCAGAAGTAACGCCGTTTGCGGTTGTTACTGATGATGCTACCGGTCAGAAATACCCGCTGGCTGATTACGCTCTGACCCCGGATATGGCTATCGTTGATGCTAACCTGGTGATGGATATGCCTAAGTCCCTGTGTGCATTCGGTGGTCTGGATGCCGTGACCCACGCGCTGGAAGCTTACGTTTCCGTACTGGCGAGCGAATTCTCTGACGGCCAGGCTCTGCAGGCGCTGAAGCTGCTGAAAGACAACCTGCCAGCGTCCTATAATGAAGGTGCTAAAAACCCAGTTGCTCGTGAGCGTGTACACAACGCTGCGACCATCGCGGGTATCGCGTTTGCGAACGCCTTCCTGGGCGTGTGTCACTCAATGGCGCACAAGCTGGGTTCCCAGTTCCACATTCCTCACGGTCTGGCGAACGCCCTGCTGATCTCCAACGTTATCCGCTATAACGCGAATGACAACCCAACCAAGCAGACTGCATTCAGCCAGTACGACCGCCCACAGGCACGTCGTCGTTACGCTGAAATCGCAGACCACCTGGGTCTGAGCGCGGCGGGTGACCGTACGGCGGCTAAGATCGAGAAGCTGCTGGCATGGCTGGATAGCATCAAGGCTGAGCTGGGTATTCCTAAGTCCATCCGTGAAGCGGGCGTTCAGGAAGCTGACTTCCTGGCACACGTTGATAAGCTTTCTGAAGATGCGTTCGATGACCAGTGTACCGGTGCTAACCCACGTTACCCTCTGATCGCCGAGCTGAAGCAGATTCTGATGGATACCTATTACGGTCGTGAATACGTAGAAGGCGTAGTGACTAACGAAGCCGCTCCGGCAGTGAAAGCTGACAAGAAAGCAAAGAAAACCGCTTAATTGTTAATGGTTAATTAAAAACCCGCTTCGGCGGGTTTTTTTATGTCTGTATGAAGTCATTGCTGCAACGCACTGCAAGCGAATAATGAAGTAAGCAAGGCGTTACCCTGAAAGTTATGCGCCCTGAATGGCTTGCAGAGAGCCCTTTTCCAGCGCATCCTTATAATGTTTTCGGCATACGGAGACATAGCGCTCGTTTCCACCTATCACAACCTGCTCACCCTGATTATAAGGGCGGCCTTCGCTGTCCAGGCGCAGCACCATGCTGGCTTTGCGTCCGCAGAAACAAATCGTTTTCAGCTCAACAAGCTTATCCGACCAGGCAAGCAAATACTGGCTACCGGTAAACAGCTCCCCCCGGAAGTCCGTACGCAGGCCGTAGCACAGCACGGGTATATCCAGGTCGTCCACCACATCGGATAACGCGCGGACCTGCTCACGCGTCAGGAACTGGCTTTCATCAACTAATACGCAATGTACCGGTGCGAGCAGGTGCTCGTCACGGATATCGCTATACAAAGACGTCGCGGGATTAAAAAGCTTAGCGGGGGAAGATAATCCAATCCGCGAACTGACCTTCCCTGTACCAAACCGATTATCAATTTCTGCTGTATACACCAGCGCCCGCATTCCCCTTTCCTGATAATTGTAAGAAGACTGCAGCAGAGCCGTGGATTTTCCGGCATTCATCGCCGAGTAGTAGAAATAGAGTTGCGCCATTCGCTGTTAACCTGCGTCAAAGTGTAAATATTGTTAACAGGCATTATACCATAAGCTTTGGACCAACTTCTTCTGCGCAATCACCCCGCCCATGAGGCACTTGCCAGGGGTTATATAAGCAATTTCTAATAGTTACCTCACCGTATAAACGAAACCCGCCATTTGAAATGAGGCGCTAAGACTCAGAGTTTTCTGTGGTTTTATAGATTGCATGAAATTAACCATTACAGCATTTAATATAAAATTGTTAAGACTGTGCCTCTATTCTCACAATAATACCAAAGGTGGATATTCCGAAATTACCCCGCCAAACCACAGGGTTTGTCATGCTCAACAACCCCTGCAACTCCCAGGGTTGTTGTTGAAAAAGTGAGTTATCATAGCTTTTTTTGTACGACTACCCGTAACCAATTTAAGTTAGCGTCGTTTAATAAATGGGATAAATAACACGAAATTTTGAGTTCCTTACATTCATCCCTATTGCAGAACTTAATTTAAGGCTCTATTATTACCTCAACAAGCCAACCCAATAAAAGTTTGAGATTACAAAAATGAGCGAAGCACTTAAAATTCTGAACAACATCCGTACTCTTCGTGCACAGGCAAGAGAATGTACTCTCGAAACCCTGGAAGAAATGCTGGAAAAATTAGAAGTTGTTGTTAACGAACGCCGTGAAGAAGAAAATGCGCAGGCCGCTGAAATTGAAGAGCGCACTCGTAAACTGCAGCAATACCGTGAAATGCTGATTGCAGACGGTATCGATCCTAACGAATTGCTGAACAGCATGGCTGCAGTCAAATCTGCAGGTAAAGCTAAGCGTGCCGCACGCCCGGCTAAATATCAGTACATTGATGAGAACGGCGAATCCCGCACATGGACTGGCCAGGGTCGTACTCCAGCAGTAATCAAAAAAGCAATGGAAGACCAGGGTAAAAAACTGGAAGATTTCCTGATTGCCTAATTTTACACTTTAAGTGTGCTGCTTATTAAATCCCGCTTCGGCGGGATTTTTTATGTCCGTAAAAAAAGGAAGCCATGCTTCCCCTTTTCACGCGGTGTAACGTCTATTAGATCAACTCACTTTATAGAAGGTTTTATACCATTCAACAAAGTTAGCTACACCCTGAGCCACGCCAGTTTGCGGCTTAAAGCCAATGACGTCATATAACGCGCTGGTATCTGCGCTGGTCTCCAGCACGTCGCCAGGCTGCATCGGCATCATATTCTTCTGCGCCACTTTGCCCAGCGCCGTCTCAAGCGCCGTAATATAATCCATTAGTGTGACCGGACTGCTGTTACCGATATTGTAGACACGATAAGGCGCTGAGCTCGTGGCAGGCGTCCCCTGCTCTACCGTCCAGGCAGGATCGGGCTGCGGGATCACATCCTGCAGGCGAACGATCGCTTCGGCAATATCATCGATATAAGTGAAATCACGGCGCATTTGCCCGTGGTTGTAAACATCAATGCTATTACCCTCGACAATTGCGCGGGTGAATTTAAACAGCGCCATATCTGGACGCCCCCACGGCCCGTAGACCGTAAAAAAGCGCAGACCTGTGGTAGGCAGGCCATATAAATGTGAGTAGGTATGGGACATCAGCTCGTTGGCTTTTTTGGTCGCCGCATATAAAGAAACGGGGTGATCAACAGAATCATCTGTGGAAAAAGGCAGCTTGCGGTTCAGACCATATACTGAGCTTGAAGAGGCATAAAGCAGATGACCTACTTTATTATGGCGACAGCCTTCCAGCACGTTCAAATGACCAATAAGGTTTGCATCAGCATAGGCATGAGGATTATCGATTGAATAACGTACACCGGCCTGCGCGGCAAGGTGAATTACGCGATCAAATTTTTGCGTGGCGAATAACTTTTCCATCGCGGCACGATCGGCGAGTTCAATTTTTTCAAACTGGAAGCGTGCATGAGGTTTAAGTAAATCGAGGCGGGCGAGCTTGAGGTTGACATCATAATAGTCATTCAGGTTATCGATACCGATAACCTGGTGACCGGCAGCAAGCAGACGCTCGCTTACATGAAAACCAATGAAGCCTGCTGCGCCGGTAACCAGAAATTTCATACTAACCTCGTTTATTACGCAATATTGATGGACGCTCCGCGGCCAATTGCATAATAAACAAAGCCGCGTTTGCTGAGTCTCTCAGGATCATACAGGTTACGGCCATCAAAGATAACTGCTTGCTTAAGGGATTTCTTGATTGTTTCGAAATCCGGCGCGCGGAAACTTTGCCATTCCGTACAGATGACCAGAGCATCAGCGCCCTGCAGCGCAGCTTCTTTGGTGCCCATCAGTTTCAGATCTTCACGGTGCCCGTAAATACGCTGGGTTTCATCCATCGCTTCCGGATCGAATGCCTGAATTTTTGCGCCGCGCTCCCACAGCGTTTCCATCAGCACACGGCTGGATGCTTCACGCATGTCGTCGGTGTTAGGCTTGAAGGAGAGCCCCCAGAGCGCAAAAGTTTTACCCTGCAAATCTTCGCCGAAGTGGCGAGTGATGAACTCAGGGAGCTTTAGCTTCTGGTCGTGGTTGACTTCCTCTACTGCCTGCAGAATACGCGGCGTATAGCCAATCTGCTGCGCGGTTTTGATCAGCGCCTGCACGTCTTTCGGGAAGCAGGACCCACCGTAGCCGCAGCCAGGATAGATAAAGCTGTATCCGATGCGCGAGTCAGAACCAATCCCCATACGCACTTTCTCGATATCAGCACCCAGGCGCTCGGCCAGGTTAGAGATTTCGTTCATGAAGCTGATTTTGGTCGCCAGCATGCAGTTCGCGGCGTATTTGGTCAGCTCAGCGCTGCGGATATCCATCAGGATCATGCGGTCGTGGTTGCGGTTAAACGGCTCGTAGAGCTCACGCAGCAAATCGACCACATCTTCGTTATCGGTACCAATAACGATACGCTCAGGGCGCATACAGTCAGACACTGCCGCCCCTTCTTTCAGAAACTCTGGGTTTGACACCACGTCAAAGGCGATATCTACGCCGCGCTCTTTCAGCGTCTGAGCCATCACGCTGCGCACTTTATCTGCCGTACCGACCGGCACGGTGGATTTATCCAGCACAACTTTATGCGAGTCCATGTGCTGCGCAATAGTCCGCGCCACCGCGGTGACGTATTTCAGATCGGCAGAGCCGTCTTCGTCTGGCGGAGTCCCGACGGCGATAAACTGCATTACACCGTGGTGGACACCCTGCTCGGCATCCGTACTAAACTGCAGTCGGCCTTCATCGTAGTTTTTCTTTACCAGCGGCGTCAGGCCCGGCTCGAAAATGGGAATGATGCCGTTCTTCAGATTCTCAACTTTTTGCGCATCAACGTCGATGCACATGACTTCGTGGCCAACTTCCGCAAGCACTGCTGCCTGCACAAGCCCTACGTACCCGATACCAAATACGGTAACTTTCATCTTTCTATCCTGCGTTGAATTGAATTACTTCTTCGCGCCAACGGTCTCTTCCAGCCAGGCGGTAAAATCTTCGCCAAGTGTTTTATGGCGAATGCCGTACTCAACAAACGCCTGCATATAGCCGAGTTTGTTGCCGCAATCATGGCTCACGCCCTTCATGTGGTAGGCTTCAACGGTCTGCTTTTCCATCAGCATGGCGATGGAGTCAGTCAGCTGGATTTCATCACCCGCACCCGGAGGCGTTTTCGCCAGCAGCGGCCAGATATCAGCATTCAGCACGTAACGACCCACAACCGCGAGGTTGGACGGCGCCACGTTCGCTTTTGGCTTCTCGACGATGCCAACCATTGGCACGCTGTCGCCTTCTTTTAATTCAACGCCTTTACAGTCCACGACGCCGTAGGCGGTCACGTCTTCAACTGGCTCAACCATAATCTGGCTGTGGCCCGTCGCATCAAAACGCTTGATCATTTCGGCCAGGTTATCCTGAGAAAGATCGGATTCGAATTCGTCGAGGATCACATCCGGCAGGATGACCGCAACAGGTTCATCACCCACTACAGGATGAGCACACAGCACCGCGTGTCCCAGGCCTTTCGCCAGCCCCTGGCGAACCTGCATAATGGTGACGTGTGGAGGGCAGATAGCCTGAACCTCTTCGAGCAGCTGACGCTTAACGCGTTTTTCCAGCATAGCTTCAAGTTCAAAGCTGGTATCAAAGTGGTTTTCGATGGAGTTTTTCGATGAGTGGGTAACCAGCACAATCTCAGTGATGCCCGCAGCGATACATTCGTTCACCACGTACTGAATGAGTGGTTTATCCACCAGCGGCAACATTTCTTTAGGAATTGCCTTAGTCGCTGGCAACATACGCGTTCCTAATCCCGCAACGGGGATTACTGCTTTAGTAACTTTAGAATTAAGGGCAGCCATTGAAAAACCTCCTGGACTGTTCAAGTTTCAAACTTGCTCGTCAATTTAAAAACGCGTTCGAGTATATCAGCTTAAAATCGTAATCTGCCGCTGAATAGCCGTGGGCCGGGTAATTTAAGACTAATACGCATCGCTATGACGCGATATTACCACCAGCCCGGACAAGGGAGAAAAGTTAAATGTAATCAGTTAATCAGCCGCTCATTCCGCAGACAGCATCAGCCGCAAACGCCCGCCCGCACCCCATACCTGACACTGCCAGGCTTCGCAACGCTGGCTAATTTGATTCAGATAAGTATTGCCTAAAGTCCCCAGCGGCACCCCGTTGCTCACCTGAATTTGATGCTCGCCGGTATTTAACGTCGCATTAAGTCCGGCGGAGACTAAAATGAGGTTTTTTAATACGCTGTGATAATAACCAACGATGAGCGGAAATTGACCCGTAAGATTTGCCTGTCGTAATAATTGATTAACCTGCTTCAGCAGGTTGCCTAATTCCGGCAGCCGCTGCCGCTGATGGGACAGTTGTTCCTGTAATAACCCGTTAAAAAGCGCGCGTAGCAGCAGCGCTGCAAGAACGCCGTTGTCGCCGGCTCGGGTCACGTCCAGGCAGTAAAAAGCCAGATCGTTGTCTGACAGCGGGGCAATGTCCAGCACCAGCCCCGGCTGGTCCGCGGCAATCAGCTGACGGTAGTTCACACGACAATGGGATATGACCTGCTGCACAGGTGGCTGGAGTTCCTGCAGAAGATTAGACGCGGCCTGTGGGTCGCTAACCAGCGCATCCCAGTCCTGGAACAGACGCTCTTCTTCTTCCACACGTGAATTAAACATCGCCGGGTAAAGACAGGCATATACCGTCTCGCGCAGGCGGTTAAGATCTTTTAAGGGCTTTAAGAGGACGTCCTGCACGCCCAGACGCAAAGCTTTGGCGATATCGGCCATATTTTCCGTTGCGGAAATGACCAGAATCGGCGTCTGGTCACCCTCATTGCGAATATGTTCTACAAGCTTTAGCCCGTTCATTCTCGGCATCGCAAGATCGCAAATCAACAAATCTGGGGTGGCGGATGTCATTTTTTCCAGCGCATCAATCCCATCCCTTGCAACAGAAGTCTCTGCTCCAAGGGATGAGAGATAGCTTTCCAGCAGGGAGCGGAAAACAGGCTCATCCTCAACGATGAGGATCTGTTTTCCCAATAGTGGCTGTGTCATGCTCTCTCCTCTGACTGGCAATGAGTAAATAGTGGCATGCTTACGCCCTGCGCGCCTGTCAGAATTGCCTGAAGAAATGAAAAAAACCAATACTCACTCATGAGTACGAACCAGGGGCAGCAGCTCATCCATCTTTTTCTCGACGGCTTGAGCCCCCGCATGAATAGCTTCGCCAGCGCGATGAAAATCCAGCGTTGAAATTTGCGGGCAAAAAGGCTGCAAAAGAATATCAGGTGGATCGCCCGCCATGCGGTTACGCTTTAGCCGGTTCTCCAGCACCTGTATCGATGTGGTCATGATTTCCGTTGCGGTCGGCGTGGTATTTGCCTGACGCGTTTTAATCTTACCCAACTGCTCGCGCAGGCGGCCTCGCCAGGTGTCCGTTTGAATGGACTCATCATCCGTGGGACCGGCCATATTGACCGATAATAGATCCTGCTGCATTAAATGCGCGTCATGCTGCAAGTCCACGGCGATAACAATATCAGCGCCTAACGCGCGAGTCAGCGAAATGGGGACAGGATTGACCACGGCACCATCAACCAGCCAGTAGCCGTTGAATCCGACGGGGGATAACAGCCCGGGCATACTGCATGACGCCCGCACAGCCTGGTGCAGGTCGCCTTCGGTGAACCATAGCTCACGGCCGGTACTGAGGTTTGTTGCAACCGAGCCAAACTTCAGGGCGCAACCTTCGATGGTTTCATCGGGAATGATTTTTCGGATAGTGTTAAATACCCGTTCACCCCGCAGTAGACCGCCGCGACGCCAGGACAGATCCATCAGGCGCAGCACGTCCCAGTAACCGAACGAACGGACCCAGCGCTCCATCAGTGGAAGGCGGTGGCAGGCGTAGGCGGCACCCACCAGCGCGCCGACAGAACAGCCCGCCACGATGTCAACCTCAATGCCTGCCCTTTTTAGCGCATTGATGACGCCAATATGCGCCCAACCTTTTGCTGCTCCCGACCCTAACGCCAGGCCGATTTTTACCTGTCTCATTCCGCCTCGGTCACTCTTTTCGGGATCTGCATCCCGTGGCGCCTTCGCCACTGCTCGGTTAACATAGCGCTGCACGGGCGTTTAACGCCGTTTATTCTTTAACCAAGGAGTTACTGTGGCGCAACTTTGTCCCTGCGGCAGCGGTCTCGAGTATAGCCTATGTTGTCAGCCTTACGTACGCGGTGTGAACCTGCCATTAACACCATCACAACTTATGCGCTCGCGATACAGTGCCTATGTGATGCAGGATGCGGAATACCTCGTTGCAACCTGGCACCCATCCGCCCGCTATGACTCTCTGACAACGGATATTTCTGCGAGTTTCGCCAACACGCAGTGGCTTGGCCTGACCATCTTTGAAGAGGCTGCCGGCAAGGAGCCTCACGAAGGATATGTCAGCTTTATTGCCCGCTTTAAGGACAAAGAACATGAAAGTGCCATTCTTGAACGTTCCCGATTCTTAAAAGAAACGGGTCGATGGTATTATGTCGACGGCACACGTCCCACTTTGGGTCGTAATGACCCCTGCCCCTGCGGCTCCGGCAAAAAATACAAAAAGTGTTGTGGGCGGTAAACTTTCCAGCCGTACCACACTATTGTTTAGCAAACACCGTTCAACAGGATTTACCAAGCGATGCCAGCATTACAACGAAAAGTACTTCGCACCATCTGCCCTGATGCAAAAGGGCTTATCGCCAAGATCACCAATATCTGCTACAAGCACGAGCTGAATATTGTGCAGAACAACGAGTTTGTCGATCACCGCACCGGTCGCTTCTTCATGCGTACCGAGCTGGAGGGCATTTTCAACGACACGACGCTGCTGGCAGATCTCGACGGCGCATTACCTGAAGGTTCGGTGCGCGAGCTGACCCCTGCGGGGCGCCGCCGCGTGGTGATTCTGGTGACCAAAGAAGCCCATTGCCTGGGTGACCTGCTGATGAAAGCGACCTACGGCGGCCTTGATGTAGATATCGCCGCCGTGATAGGCAACCACGATACGCTGCGCACGCTGGTGGAGCGCTTTGATATTCCATTCCAGCTCGTCAGCCATGAAGGAATGACCCGCGAAGAACATGATACCCAAATGGCAGATGCTATCGCCGCCTACGAGCCAGACTATGTCGTGCTGGCGAAGTACATGCGCGTGCTGACGCCGCTGTTTGTCTCCCGCTTCCCGAATCAGATTATTAATATCCACCACTCCTTCCTGCCTGCGTTTATCGGCGCTCGCCCTTACCATCAGGCCTACGAGCGGGGCGTGAAGATTATCGGTGCTACCGCGCACTACGTGAATGACAACCTGGACGAAGGCCCTATCATCATGCAGGACGTGATCCATGTAGATCATACCTACACCGCGGAAGATATGATGCGCGCAGGCCGCGACGTAGAGAAAAATGTGCTAAGCCGCGCCCTGTATCAGGTGCTGGCACAGCGCGTCTTCGTCTACGGCAACCGCACGATTATTTTGTGACGGACGAGTTGAATCGTTTAGCTTTAGGGCGTTACGCATAAAAAAACGGCAAACGATTCATTTTCTTACCGCGAAAGCTTTACAGGGGCGCTTCATTTGATATGATGCGCCCCGCTTCCAGCCAAGGAAGCAGGCCAGTAAAAGCAGTACCCCGTGGTGGGGTTCCCGAGCGGCCAAAGGGAGCAGACTGTAAATCTGCCGTCATCGACTTCGAAGGTTCGAATCCTTCCCCCACCACCATTTTCAAGTTTCGTATCTTCATCAGGTATTCAATCTTCTTCCAGATTACTCAGGGGGAAGGATGAGAAGCTTCGATTAAGGTTCGAGTCGAACGTAGTGAGACAACGTTGCATCAGCAACGGTCATCCTTCCCACTCCGTTCTTGAAGCCAACTCCAGTTTGGTTTTAGCCGATAAGCACCATACCCCTGGCGGGGTTCCCGAGCGGCCAAAGGGAGCAGACTGTAAATCTGCCGTCATCGACTTCGAAGGTTCGAATCCTTCCCCCGCCACCATCTTTTAGTATCCCCCTCTATTCCAGTTTTCATTACTCTTCCCTATTCCCGATGGGGAAGGACGAGAAGCTTCGACTCAGGTTCGACTCACGCCAGTGAGAACGCGCAATGCGCGATCATCCTTCCCCCGCCACCATCTTTTAGTATCCCCCTCTATTCCAGTTTTCATAACTCTTCCCTATTCCCGATGGGGAAGGACGAGAAGCTTCGACTAAGGTTCGACTCACGCTAGTGAGAACGCGCAATGCGCGATCATCCTTCCCCCGCCACCATCTTTTAGTATCCCCCTCTATTCCAGTTTGCATTACTCTTCCATATTCCCGATGGAGAAGGACGAGAAGCTTCGACTAAGGTTCGACTCACGCCAGTGAGAACGCGCAATGCGCGATCATCCTTCCCCCGCCACCCTCTACAAATACCTCACATTTTTAAACCTGGATTTAGCTCCTCCTTGACTAACCTTCTCTTAAACATGGTCTTTATCCCTTCCCCCGCCAAAATCTGCACTTGTTTCGCGTAACAATAACGATAATAATTCGCATTCCTTAAATTCAATACCTTCTCGGAACTACGAAAACAATGAAACTGGGATTCACCGTAAAGCGCTCCGCTTTACTTTGCGCGCTTGCCCTTGCCGCTCCGGCATACGTTATGGCAGAGGAAACCATCGTCGTTACCGCAAAACCGGCGGAAACCTCCACCAGCCCGACGGAGGGTTACACCGCGACCGTTAGCCGTGGCGCAACCAAAACCGATGAACCGCTTATCACCACCGGGCAATCCGTTTCCGTCGTCACACGCCAGCAGATGGACGACCAGGGTGCACTTTCCGTGAACAACGCCCTGAACTACACTCCGGGTGCTTTCACTGGCTTTGCGGGTGGCGCAACGCGTTACGATACCGTCGCCCTGCGCGGCTTCCACGGCGGCGATGTCAACAATACCTTCCTCGACGGCCTGCGCCTGATGAGCGACGGCGGCAGCTATAATGTTATTCAGGTGGATCCGTGGTTCCTGGAGCGCATCGACGTCATTAAAGGCCCCTCTTCGGCGCTTTACGGACAAACCATCCCGGGCGGCCTGGTGATGGAAACCTCCAAACGCCCGCAGTTCAGTGAAGAGGGCCACGTACGTGCTATGTACGGCAACAATGCCACCACCGGCACTGGGTTCGATTACACCAATGCTATTAACAATGAGTGGGCATATCGTATTACCGGGATGACGAAGAATTCTGACACCCAGTATGAAAATACCCGGGAAGAGAGCTATGCCATCTCCCCTTCCGTACTGTGGCAGCCCGATGAAAATACCTCGCTGCTGCTGCGCGCCTATCTGCAGAAAGATCCCTCCGGCGGCTTCCACGGTTCAGTTCCAGCAGACGGTAGCATTTACTCCACTACGGGCCGTAAAATCAGCACCGGCTTCTCTGACGTCGAGCCTGGCAACGACGAGTTCAAACGCCACGAGCAGATATACAGCTATGAGTTCGCCCACAGCTTCAACGACGTCTGGGCTTTCCGCTCCAACGCCAGCTACACGCATTCTAACGTCGGCCTGAAACAGGCCTACCAGATTGGCTGGGCGGATGCGGCGCACAACGAGCTGACCCGCTACTACAGCGGCGAGTCCTCTTCGCTCGACGCCTGGGCGATAGATAACCAGCTGGAGGCAGATTTTGCTACCGGCGAGCTGGATCATAAGGTCGTACTGGGCGCTGAATACCATAAGTTCACTAACGATCTGTCCGATGACTCGGCCTACACCACAAACCTCAACCCCTGGACGGGTGAGTCAGGCGGTCCCGGCGGCTTCTATTATTACGATCCACGCGACCCGACCTACGCCACTATTAACCAGGGGCTGTTGACCAAATCCGGCAGACGCCAGTATGAACAAAGCGGCGTTTATTTGCAGGACGATATGGCCTGGAACAAGTGGCACATGACCCTTTCCGGGCGCTATGACCATATCGTGACAAAAAGCCATATTGTCGCACCGGCCATTGAAAGCGACGTCACCGACAACCGCACGGACGACCACTTCAGCGGCAGAGCCTCCTTGCTCTACGCCTTCGAAAGCGGGATATCCCCTTATGTCAGCTACAGCCAGGCGATAACTCCGCAGGTGCTGCCAGATGCTCAGGGCAAGCTTCTTAAGCCAACTACCGCCGAGCAGTACGAAGCTGGGGTGAAGTATCAGCCGGTAGGGACAGCCGATATGTACACCGTCGCGCTGTATGACCTGACGCAGAAAGATGTGGGCAACCGTGTGGTTCAGGGTAGCTATTACGAACCAGCCGGGAAAGTTCACTCGCAGGGTATCGAGCTGGAAGCACGCTCGAACTGGACCGAACGTTTCTCTACCATAGCGGGTTATACATACAACAAGGTGCGCTTCAAGGATGCCATCGACGGCAATGACGGCAATACGCCGTACGTCACGCCTGACCAGATGGCGAGCCTGTGGGGCCTGTTTAAAGCTGATCTGGGCATCAGCATGGGCGCGGGCGTACGCTACATCGGCAAGCAGTGGGCGGATAACGAAAACACCCTACGCGTGCCGTCCGTCACGCTGTTTGACGCAATGGTACGCGCCGACATGGGCGCGTGGACGCCAGCGCTGAAAGGAGCTTTCGTGCAGGTTAACGCCACCAACCTGACGGGCCGCGATTACGTTGCGGGCTGCTACGGCACCGGCTACTGCTACTGGGGTGCCGAGCGCTCCGTCATCGCCACCGTGGGGTACGATTTCTAAATCTGCCGGACGGCGCTACTGCACCATAGGATTTTTGTAGGGTGCAGTAGCGCCAGCGTCAACAACCCCATCCTGCCGCTCCAGCGCTATCTGCGCGAGCGGCGTATCCGCTTCGTAGCGCGCGCCTGCATCCAGCGTCTTCTCATACTTATTGTATTTCCACCACGCGTAGCCAAGGAAAATCACCAGCCCGCCGACGTTATAGAACACAATCGTCATAATGCTCGCTCCCGTCGGGAAGGTAGAGGCGATAAAGCCTACGGTGAAAATCACTATCAGCACGCTGACGATGGTAATGCCCTGCATCCTTGTCCCCATGCGGAAATCGCGGTCGACCCGGTCATACTTCATGCGCAGATTGAGGTAGGCCAGCATGATAAACAGCGGCGGCAGCATCGAGGCGGCGGCGGTCATATTAATCAGGGTATTCATTAGCTCCTGCACGCTGCCGGAACCAATCGTAGGGATCAGCATCAGCGGAATAACAATCAGGAACTGGATCCATGCAGCCCGGGTCGGTACGCCATGCTGGTTCAGCCGCACGGTTTTCTCCCCAAAAATTCCTTTTGGAATTTCGGTGAAGAATATTTTTACCGGCGCTGCCGTCCACATCAGCAGGGAGCCGAACATCGCGGTAAACGACACGATGCCGACAAAGCGGTTCATGACAATCGTTGGTAGGCCGAAGTGACGGGCCAAGCCTTCGAAAACCTGTACCGTCCCGCCGGTAAAGTGCAAATCTGCTTTATGCACGAAGACATTAATCAGCAGCGACGACACGGTATACAAACCGCCGATAAACAGGCCGGACAGGATAATGACTTTCACGAACGCCTTACTGCCGCCCTTCACGTCGTTAACGTAAACCGCTACGGACTCCGCGCCGCCAGCGGCCTGGAAGATCCACGCAATGATGCCGAGGAAGGCCCAGCTGAACTGCGGCGTAATAGCCTGCACGTTAATCGGATCGGCAGGTTCAATCCCACCCACCACCGCAGCGCCCGCCAGAATAATGTAGGAGAAGGTCAGCAGCAGCATCAGCGTTGACGTTACCGACGTTAACGGTCCTAGCAATTTTGCGCCGTGATTGGAAATCCACGTAGAAAATGCGAATAAACAGATGCTGATTAACGATGTGGTAAGCGGCGTAAAGATGTAGTCATAGCCAAGAAACGCATAAGAAGCGTAGGCGATGACCCTGGGCAGAAGCGCGGTGAAGAAAAACAGATTCACGAACCAGTAGGTGTAGGCCGTAATAAAGGCCCAGCGCCCGCCCAGCGCGCTTTTCACCCAGGCATAAACTCCCGCCTCCGAGTTACGGTTGAGGGAGACGAACTCCGCGATAATCAGGCAGAACGGGATAAAGTAAATCAGCGTCGCCACCAGGAAGACCGGCGCCGAGGCAATTCCCAGCTGAATATTATTATTGATGACGTTATTGAAGCTGAATACCGCCGCAAAGGTCATGGATAATAACCCGAACTTGCCAATTGTATTTCTGCTAACTGAAGCCATGGACACACTCCACGTTTTGTAGGGGTTTTTATAGTTTTAATAAGCCGGGAGGCATCCCCCGGCTTCGGTAGTTATTTATTCAGAAAATAGGTTTCTTCGACGGTGACCTTCAGGATCACTTTTCTGAAACCAGCGCCTTCCTGGAAGCGGTAAGCCTCATGGTTTTCACAGATGATGACGTTGCCAGCCCTGAGCCGCAGGGTTTCACCCGCGCCGCTGAAGAACTCGCGATCGCTTTCGTCTTTGTAGGGTACCTCGGCCAGCAGCCGGGATTTGTCGGCGTATTCCACGGTTTCTCCACCGGCCAGGTAATAATGGACGTCGAAATAGCGGCGGTTTCCTTCAAATAGCCCGTTGCCAGGGGAGTCCCCCTCGCTCAGGCGATAAACCAGCGAATCTCCGACGGAATAAAAAACGGCTGGCTGAATATTGCCGACGTTATTAATTGCTTCCATGCAGCGCAGCCATTTTTTCCCGGCGTGATAAATACGCTGGAACTCCTCCAGAGTTTGCAGAACGATCATTGCGCCTCCTCCTTAACAAACTCGCGCGGCTGAATGTCATATTTCGCAAGCGTGACCGCTGCGATTTGCTGTTCGCGGAACGGCAGCATGGCGAAACCGTAGTTGAACGGTCGGAGATAGATCCGCCAGGAATCCAGCACTTCGGAACCCCATGAGTTCGAGCCGAGGCCGAGGATCTGGTCGTCCAGGTTCAGCGTCAGGCAGCCGCTGCGCTCGAGTTCGTTAATGTGCTGCGCCTGTTGGATCATGTCGGCGTCGTAGGGCCAGAGGCTAAAGTTGACTGGCCTGCGCGGCTGGATGAACATCCCCCTGCCCGCCTCGTCCGTCAGCGCAATCCAGCGCACCTGCTGGCGGTTACCGTTGTCCTGCGGGAAGGGATAATTTTCAAACAGGCTGTCAGCAGGCTGCGCGTAATGGCCAATAAGGTTGCTTTGAGCGCTGTCCGGATAGTTTTCCCCCGGCCCTCGTCCATAGTATTCAACCTTGCTGAAGCGCTGGCTAAGCCCGAAATCTAGGCCAATTTTCGGGATGATGGCCTGATAGCTACCATACGGCGCACCGCTTAAATCCAGCGTAACTAGGCCAGCCGGGGTGATTCGCCAGCGGTAGGTACAGCGCATACCGAAATCGAAGACCGGCGGCGCGATTACCGTATCCACCTCAACAATCCAGTCGTCCCCCTGCCGCTGCTGGCGCAGCTCGCGGAAATGATGCTGCATCAGGTGCAGATGGAAGGGCTCCCAAAGCCCTTCAAACTCCTGCTTGTGGTTGTCGATAACCGGCTTAAAGAAGGTAAGGTGCGGCGCTCGCCCGACAATTTCCTCGCCGTCGGCCAGCCAGGAGAGCAGCTCGCCGCTGAGCTGGCAGAAAGTCAAAGCGAAACCGTCGCCGCTGATAACCAGCTGATGCGATTTGATTTCGCCGCGCAGGACAGCTCGAGCAGCCTGTGGCAAAGGCTCTCGAACGCAGGCCGCCTGACGCAGGAACTGATAGTGCCCAAGCGGATGCATGGCATCGCTGTACGCCGTGGCGCTGCGCTTGCAGATTTCAACATTGATAAAAACTTCACCCGCCGGTAGCTCAGGCGCACACAGATGCAGTTCACCCGTTTCTCCCGGCTGAATCTCCGGCAGCGCAAGGGTTTGCCGGGCCAGCGTTTCGCCGTCCAGCTGATAGCTAACCAGCAGCTCAATATCATCCAGCGCGCTGAACCAATAGCGGTTTTCCACCAGCAGCACGTCGTCACGGGCGGTTGTCCTTACGGCTACCGGACACAGCACCTGCTTATACTCCCGCAGCCCCGGTCCCGGGCGCTGGTCCGGATAAATCAGCCCGTCCATGCAGAAGTTGTAGTTATTCGGATAGTCGCCGTAGTCACCGCCGTACTGATAGCGGTCCCGCCCCTGCTCGTCCTGCACCAGCAGCCCGTGGTCGCACCATTCCCAGACGTAATGGCCCTGCAGGCTTTTATGTTCGTTGAACACGTTCTGATACTCACTCAGCCCGCCCGGCCCGTTCCCCATCGCATGGGCGTATTCGCAGATAATGCGGGGTTTCGGATGAGGATATTCACCAAATGCATTCATCATCGAAACGCGGGAATACATGGTACTGATCACGTCCACCACTTCCGCATCCCGGTCTTCTTCGTAGTGGATGAGCCGGGTCGGGTCCATGGCTTTACAACGCGCGGCCATCGCGCGGATGTTGCAACCGTAGCCGGACTCGTTGCCCAGCGACCAGATGATAATGGAGGGATGGTTTTTCTGCGCCGTAACGTGGCGTTCAATGCGTTCTACGTAGGCTCTCTCCCACGCCGGGTCGTCCGTGATACGGCTGAGATCGCCCACGTTGGCAAATCCATGGCTTTCGAGGTCGGTTTCGGCCATTACAAACAGACCGTACCGGTCGCAAAGCGCGTAGAAACGCGGGTCGTTTGGATAGTGCGCCGTGCGTACAGAGTTGATGTTGTGCTGCTTCATCAGGACGATGTCGCGCTCGGCGCGGGCCATATCGATAGCGCGGCCTTTGTGATGATCGTGATCGTGACGGTTCACACCGTGCAGCTTCAGGTATTTGCCGTTCACGTAGAACAGCCCGTCGCGAACCTTAATATCGCGGAAGCCGACCTGCTGCGGCACAACGGAAATGGTGTTCCCGCCGCCGTCGCGCAGCGTCAGCAGGAGCAGATACAGATGCGGATGCTCCGCGCTCCACTGTTTCGGCTGTTTAACCGGCATTGCAAAATGGCAGTTTTGGAGGTCCTGCCATTGCTCCGCTACGCACTCGTTGCCGTCAAAAAGCTGCGCCTGGAGCTGATAGCCGTCCTGGTTTTCGCCGGAAATACTGCAGCGAACGGTCAGCTCAGCGTCACGGTAATTTTCATCAAACTCGGTGACGACGGTAAAATCCTGCACGTGGACCTGCGGCTGGCCCAGAAGGTAAACGTCGCGGAAAATCCCCGCCGTCCACCACATATCCTGATCCTCGATGTAGGTAGAATCTGCCCACTGCATGACGCGAACGGAAAGCAGGTTGTCTCCCGCCTGTACAAAGGGGCTGATATCAAATTCGGCGCTCAGGCGGCTGCCCTTGCTGAAACCAACGTACCGGCCGTTGACATAGATTTCGAAGTAGGTCTCGACGCCGTCGAACCTGATGATGATCCTACGCTGTAGCCACTCGGCGGGCAGCGAGAACTGACGCTGGTAGGCACCCGTTGGGTTATTCGTCGGCACAAAAGGCACGTCGATAGGGAATGGAAACCCTTCATCGGTGTACTGCAGACTGCCGTGCCCTTCCATCTGCCACATGCCGGGAACCGTTATCTCGCCCCACTCCGCCATCATCTGCTGATAAAACGCTGCGGGCACTTTGTCCGGATGATCGAAAAAGCTGAACGTCCATTTTCCGCTCAGCAGCATAAAACCCTGACTGTGGGTGCGGTCTAGCGTCCGCGCCTGCTTTTCGCTGTCGTAGCCGTGGAACCACGCGCGCGGCGGTAATCGGTTCTCTGACAACTTGTCTGTGTTTTCCCAGTTTTTCACGTCGACTTCCTCATTACGTGTGTTCTGAGACAACGATAAGTAAATATTTAGTAAACTTATAGTTTATATTTTACTAAATGACACAGGGATCACATTAATCCTGCCGAAAGGAGAAGCAGAGGATAGCCCACTGGAAACGTTGTCCGGCGGGCAAAATTGTGGCTGGAGCGGGGATTATCTTGTGGAGTCGCGCAGCTGCAAAGAGCTGGGAACGTAGACGGAGAGCGGGATTGTGCGTTCGTCACGCAGCCGATCGTTCAGCAGGTTGACCGCCTGCGCGCCCATCGTCTCTGAGTGAATGCGCACGGTAGACAGCGCGGGGAAAACAAAGCGTGCGGTTGGGATATCGTTGACGCTGATCAGCGCCATTTGCTCGGGCACTTTTATCCCGTGCTCGTGCAAAGCGCGCAGCACGCCAATGGCGATGGAGTCCGTGGCGACAAATAAAGCCGGAGGATAATCCTCAGAAGAAGCGAGCATTTTCATTGCGCACTGGTAGCCGGACTGGCTGGTGAAATCCCCGTAAAAAATATCCTGCGTTTTGACGACCTTTTTGCCCCGACCATATTCCACAAACGCCAGCTCCCGTTGATCAGGCCACGCCGGGTCATCACGGCCACCAATAAAGCCGATACGCAGATAGCCGCGCGAAATGAAATAGTCGATAACCTTCTGGCTTATTTTGTACAGGTCGACATTGACGCAGTCAAAGCGCGGGTCGTCGGTGACGCCGTCAAGATAGACCAGCGGCAGTGCCTGCTGCTCGAGCCAGGCCTGAGTGAGCGGCTGCGGTTTGCCGATAACCAGCAAACCGTCTGCGGCTACGGGCCTTTCACCTTTGAAGTCATAGCAGGATATCAGCGTAATGCCGAGCTTTTCGCATTGTGTTTCAATGCCATAGCGCATCGCCAGATAGTAAGGATCGTTGATCTCAAGATCCTGGCCATAGGTGTAAAGCGCGGCAAAGGTAAGGCGCTGGCTGGCCTGCCGTCTGGCGCTGTGAATTTTATATTCCAGGCGCTCCGCGGCTTCGAGGATTTTCTGCCGCGTCTGGCTCTTCACGCTGAGCGTGGGATCGTCATTCAGCACCCGCGAAACCGTCGCCACGGATACCTGAGCCGCCTGGGCAATCTCCTTCAAAGTAGCCATAACATCCTAATCATCATTCGAAGAAAACAGTAGCTTAATAACATCTCAGGTTTATGTATACCCCAGCGTTTACCCCCTCTTGAACGATGCAAAGTTGTGATCCGCATATCGCTTTACTACATCAGGCATATTTTTTAGTAAAATATTTACTAATATAAGCCCCGTTCCGCTGATTCAGAGCTGATGACCTCGGGCGAATCTCAGTATCAGATCCATAAAACGCTGCCGATGAGCACCCGGACAGACGGTCATCGCTTCGTAGCGAAGGCCGATATTCTGCATCATCCGCAGCCGTACCTGACCGCCTCCTGGCAGCGCTGGGAAGGCTATCTGAAAAACCCGCAGACGACTCAGGTGCAGACCCGTGTGGCCGTAAAGGCCATTGAAACGCTGAACGGCAACTGGCGCGGCGCGGCGGGTGCCATGAAGTTTGATTCGGTAACCCCTTCGGTGACCGGACGCTGGTTCTCCGGCAATCAGACCTGGCCGTGGGATACCTGGAAACTTCTCGTGGAGCGCAGCCCATCTATACATGTTGTACAACGATTTCTTTACCCGCCCTTAAACGACAAACCCTATTCGTAGGTGGGATAAGCGTAAGCGCCATCCGACACTGCAATTTTCGACGGTTGATGGCGCTTACCTACCCTACAATACTTAAACGACAAACGGCCCCAGAAGGGGCCGTTTAAATTTAGAGCGATTCCGCTTAGCGGCGGACCTTCCGGTAGATGGCCAGCACTACAATCGCACCGACTACGGCGACCAGGAAGCTTGGCAGGTTAAAGCCCGTCACGTTGCCTCCGATGTGGAAGAAGGTCGCTAACCATCCGCCTACTACGGCACCGATGATCCCTAAAATACAGGTCAGGATGAAGCCACCGCCATCTTTACCAGGCATGATAAGTTTCGCGATGATACCCGCGATCAGACCGAATATAATCCAGGCAATAATACCCATTTTAGAAAATCCTCTTCTTTGTTGTGTAGTAACGCAGTCCCAGAGCGCTGCTTAACGCATAACTCATACTCTCGGTACGCTAAGTATAATCAACCATTTGAAAAACGTGACCGACATCACTAGCTTACGTGAAATTTTTCCTAACTACCTGAGATTTATCTTAAGCTTAACGGTGTTCTGCCGATATTGAGCAATACGACAATCGGCAAACGCAACAAGGACCGGGCCTTGAGTAATTATAACGAGCAGTTTCTGAAAAAGAGTCCTCTCGCGGTACTGGGCGTATTACGCGATCTGCACGGCAATCAGGTTCCGATTCGTCTCTCCTGGAGCGCAGGGCAATTTATTACTAAGATTCTGGATGTTTCGCAGGGGCAGCTGGTCATAGATTTTGGCAGTCAGGCGCAGGACAACCTGGCGGTACAGAAAGCGGAAAACATACTTTTCACTGCGGAAACCCTGGGGGCAAAGGTCGAGTTTACGCTGCCAAACCTACAGGCTATGCAGTATCTGAATCTGCCAGCATTTTGTTCGCCGCTGCCGCCGACTCTGTGGTTTGTACAGCGCCGTGAATACTTCCGTATTACTGCCCCGATGCATCCCTTCTACTTCTGCCATACAAAGCTCCCGAACGGTACCCTGTTCGACTTCAGGCTCTGCGACCTGTCGCTTGGCGGTATGGGCGCGCTGGTCGAGGGGCCTTTGCCAGACGGACTGGAGGCGGGGATGCGTTTCTCAAAGGTGGAGATCGATCTTGTCGAGTGGGGAAAGTTTTACTTTGATATGCAGTTGGTGATGCTCTCTGAGCGCACGGTGGTGGACAGTAAAAATCAGACTGTCAGCACCCCGCGGCTGAGCTTCCGCTTTCTGAACGTCAACCCGGCGGTTGAGCGTGAGCTTCAGCGAATTATCTTTTCACTGGAGCGGTCAGCCAGAGCGAAGGCCGACCGCGTAAGATAATTATATCTCGTCCAGCGCCCGCGAAACCTTATACAGGTAGCGCGGCGCCTGAGGTGATGGATGATGTTTCCCGACGTACTCCCAGAACTCCTGCGGACTTAACTCATTGATTTCATCGATTGCCTTGCTGCGGTTGGAGGAAAAGGTTCTGAGCAGCGCCCCTGCCCCGTTTGCGTAAGAAACCAACAGCGCATATTGCATAGTCTGCGGATCTTCAATGCCCGCAAGCGGGCCGTGCTCCAGAATATTGAGATAGGCCGTGCCAATAGTGATATTGCGGGCCGGATCCTTAAGCTCGCTGGTTGACGGCTGCCCGCTCCAGCCCATATGGCGATAAACTTCCGCACCCGCCGTTGAGGCCTTAATTTGCATCAGACCCACCGCATTAGATTTGCTGACCAGCGTCGGGTTACCGCCAGTTTCCACCGCAATGATAGCAGTGATAACGCGTGGACTAACGCCCCACTCCTGCGCCGCCTGCTCGGTGATGGGCATCCAGGTCAGAGCGCCCTCAACAGGTTTAGTCGGGTCCCACTCAGCTTGTTTGGTGGTGTGGCTGGAACAGCCAGCAAGGAACAGGACCAAAACAATCATCCATCTCATATTCACGCGTTCTATCCTTATAGATACTTTGCTCGTTATTACGGCGATGCAACGCCGCCGGGCGAGTGACAACCGCCCGCGATAGCGGCATCATAACCAATTCACTTTACGCAAGGAAATGCCATGTCTCTGATAAGTTTGATTGCCCCCTCGGGCTACTGTGTAAACCAGGCAGCGGCGGCGCGCGGAATTGAGCGTCTGCAGCGGGCCGGACACCAGGTAGCAAACCAGCAGGCAGTCACCCGGCGCTTTCAGCGTTTTGCCGGCACGGACCAGGAGCGGGCGGCAGAGATTAACCAGCTCGCAAGCCTCTCGCCTGAATGCGATATCGTGCTGGCGGTGCGGGGCGGCTACGGCGTAACACGCCTGCTTGAGAGTATCGATTTCCCTCGCCTTGGCCATGCTTTTCGCGAGCGCACCCCGATAATTTGTGGTCACAGCGATTTCACCGCTTTTCAACTCGCACTGCTGGCCCAGAGCGGAACAATCACCTTTAGCGGGCCAATGCTGGCGGGCAATTTTGGCGCAGAGGAGCTGGATGACTATACGTGGCAACACTTCTGGAAGGCCATTACCCAGCCAGAATATGCCGTGAGCTGGGAAAATAACGCCGATGCCTGTACTGTCAGCGGCACAATCTGGGGGGGGAATCTTGCCCTGCTGGCGTCGCTGGTAGGCTCGCCCTGGTTGCCCAACATTGACGGCGGAATTCTGGTGGTCGAGGACATTAATGAACACCCTTTCCGCGTCGAACGTATGCTGCTGCAGCTCCATCACGCGGGCATTCTGAAACGACAAAAGGCGCTGGTGCTGGGAAGTTTTAATGGTGCCACGGTGAGCGACTACGATGCTGGCTATGATTGTATCGAGATGTGCAGAATGCTCTCATCGCGTCTTGAGATCCCGATTCTGCCAGGTTTACCCTTCGGCCACGAACCGCAGACCGTAACGCTGCCGCTGGGTGCTTTCGGCGAACTGAAGCACAACGGCCAGCAAAGCGTATTGACAATCAGCAGTCATCAGGTTATCGCTTAAAAAAGACGGTATTTCGGGCCGTTAGCAGGCCCAATCCGTGATAACATTTAGTCATAACCAAAGCGGTTCTTATATAAGGAGAATGATAATTTTGGACGCGGGTGCGATAATTAGTCTGTTTATTTTAGGTTCCGTACTGGTAACTTGTAGCATCTTATTAAGTTCTTTTTCTTCCCGTCTTGGTATCCCCATTCTGGTTATCTTCCTCGCTATCGGCATGCTGGCCGGGGTAGATGGCATTGGGGGTATTCCGTTCGATAATTATCCTTTTGCTTATTTAATCAGTAACCTTGCGCTGGCCGTGATCCTGCTCGATGGCGGCATGCGCACCCAGGCCAGCTCGTTTCGGGTTGCACTTGGCCCCGCCCTTTCACTGGCCACCGTTGGCGTACTTGTCACCTCGGGATTAACGGGGCTGGCCGCAGCGTGGCTGTTTAATCTGGATTTGATTCAGGGCCTGCTGATTGGCGCTATCGTTGGCTCCACGGATGCCGCAGCGGTGTTCTCACTGCTCGGTGGCAAGGGCCTGAACGAACGCGTGGGCGCAACGCTTGAGATTGAGTCCGGCAGCAACGACCCGATGGCGGTGTTCCTGACAATCACGCTGATTGAGATGATCCAGCAGGGGCAAACGGGGCTGAGCTGGATGTTCCTCGTGCACATCATTCAGCAGTTCGGCCTCGGTATCCTGTTCGGCCTCGGCGGCGGCTACCTGCTGCTGCAGATGATTAACCGCATCACGCTGCCGCAGGGGCTTTATCCGCTGCTGGCGCTGAGCGGCGGTATTATGGTCTTTGCCATCACTACCGCGATGGAAGGCAGCGGTATTCTTGCCGTCTACCTGTGCGGTTTTTTACTGGGCAACAAGCCTATCCGCAGCCGCTTCGGCATTCTGCAAACCTTTGATGGCCTGGCGTGGCTGGCACAAATCGGCATGTTCCTGGTGCTCGGCCTGCTGGTGAATCCGAAGGATTTACTGGCGATAGCCATTCCGGCGCTGGCGCTGTCGGCGTGGATGATCTTCTTTGCCCGCCCGCTGTCGGTGCTGATTGGCCTGATCCCTTTCCGGGGCTTTAACGGACGCGAGCGCATTTTCATCAGCTGGGTTGGCCTGCGGGGCGCGGTGCCGATTATTCTTGCGGTCTTCCCGATGATGGCCGGGCTGGACAACGCGCGGCTGTTCTTTAACGTCGCCTTCTTTGTGGTGCTGGTTTCGCTGCTGCTGCAGGGTTCGTCACTGAGCTGGGCGGCTAAAAAAGCGAAAGTCGTGGTGCCGCCGGTGGGCTGGCCGGTATCCCGTGTCGGGCTGGACATTCACCCTGAAAACCCGTGGGAGCAGTTCGTCTATCAGTTAAGTGAAGATAAATGGTGCGTGGGCGCAGCACTTCGCGATCTGCATATGCCGACGGAAACCCGCATTGCCGCCCTGTTCCGCGATAACGCGCTGCTGCACCCGACGGGCAGTACCCGCCTGCGTGAGGGCGACGTGCTCTGTGTCATTGGTCGGGAGCGGGATTTACCCGCCCTCGGTAAACTGTTCAGCCAGTCACCTCCTGTTGCCCTCGACCAGCGTTTCTTCGGCGACTTTATTCTGGAAGCCAGCGCGCAGTTCTCAGACGTGGCGACCATCTATGGTCTGGATCTGGATGATGAGGTCAACAAGCAGCAGACGCTGGGTGAGTTCGTGCTCGGCATGCTGGGCGGCGCGCCGGTGGTAGGTGACCAGGTAGAGTATGCCGGTATGATCTGGACGGTGGCAGAGAAAGAGAATAATCAGGTGCGCAAAATTGGGGTTCGCGTGGCTGAGGAAGAAGCAGAATAACTTTAGTGCGGATCGGGTGGATGACGACAGGTGGATGACGCTGTCGCTTATCCACCCTACGTAACTTAACCTTTCGCGTCAAACCGTCACTACCGGCACGCGCGGTGCCAGCGCGCACATCAGCTCATACCCTACCGTGCCGGCCGCCGAGGCAACATCATCGATCTTCACTTCGTTACCCCACAGCTCGACCGGACTGCCGATCCCCGCATGGGGACACGGCGTCAAATCTACCGCGATCATATCCATCGAAATAGCCCCGACGGTGGTCGTCCTCACGCCATCGACGTGAACCGGCGTACCGGTTGGCGCGTGGCGAGGATAGCCATCCGCGTAGCCACAGGCCACTATTCCGATACGCTGTTCACCGGCGGCACGATAGCGGCTGCCGTAGCCCACAGCATCTCCTGCTTTCAGATTCTGGATGCCGATAATTTCGCTGCGCAAAGTCATAACCGGACGCAGGCCGCTGTTGGCGATGTCGCACCACTGGCCGCTCGGCGAAGCGCCGTAAAGAATAATGCCGGGACGAACCCAGTCGTAATGGGCTTCCGGATGCCACATCGTGGCCGCCGAGTTTGACAGAGAGCGGGCGCAGTCCAGCCCTTCCGCCGCCTGCTCGATGCGCGCCAGCGGCTCAACGATCCCTTCCGGCTGTTCAGCATCGGCAAAATGTGCCATCAGCGTCAGCTGTCCGACGTTGGGTATGGCGCGCAGCTGCTGCCAGATGGAATGCACCCGCTCCGGGGTAAAACCGAGGCGGTTCATGCCGCTGTTTACCTTCAGATAAATATCAAGCGGCGCGTTAAGGCGGGCATTCGCCAGCGCCTTCACCTGCCAGTTACTGTGCAGGCTGGTGGTCAGGCGATACTTATCAAACAGCTCAAGATCGCTGGCGTGGAAGAAACCTTCCAGCATCAGAATCGGCCCTTTCCAGCCGCGCTCACGCAGCAGAATGGCCTCTTCGAGATTCAACAGGGCGAAACCGTCTGTTGTGCCCAGCGCCGACCAGACGCGATCGATACCGTGACCATAGGCGTTTGCTTTAACAACCGACCATACCCGGGAATAGGGGGCGGCCTGGCGGGCGATATGCAGATTATTGCGCAGCGCGCTCAGGTCGAGCGTCGCCGTAACAGGACGGGACATAACCGCTCCTTGTTTTCGTTATTAGTCTGTCAATTATGGGCGCTGTGCAGCCGCTGTGGGCCTGAAGGTGAAAATCCCGGTAAATAGCGGGCCACCGCCAGATCGTCGAACGGAATCGCCGGCGTTCTGCCGGAGATTAAATCGCTGAGCATCTGGCCAGACCCGCAGGCCATCGTCCAGCCCAGCGTGCCGTGTCCGGTGTTGAGCCAAAGGTTTTTAAAGAGCGTTTTACCGACGATTGGCGTGCCGTCCGGCGTCATTGGGCGCAGGCCCGTCCAGAACGTTGCCTGGTCGACGTGACCACCGCGCGGATAGAGATCTCGCACCACCATCTCCAGCGTTTCGCGGCGCGGCTGAAGCAGATCGGTATTGTAACCAACGATTTCCGCCATGCCGCCGACCCGGATACGGTTGTCAAAGCGGGTGATGGCGATTTTGTAGGTTTCATCGAGGATGGTAGAAACCGGCGCGCCCTGCTCATCGGCAATCGGAATTGTCAGCGAGTAGCCTTTGAGCGGATAGACCGGAATATCGACGATATTTTTTAATAATCCAGTCGAGTACGAACCAAAGGCGACAACGTAGGTGTCGGCCTTTATCACTTCTTTGCCGCACTGCACGCCATAGATGCTGTGGCCCTCATACAGGAGGCGATCGACCGGCGTGTTGAAGCGAAATTCTACGCCAGCCTCCGCCGCCATGCGGGCCAGGTTCTGGGTGAAAAGCTGGCAGTCGCCGGTTTCATCGTTCGGCAAACGCAGGCCGCCGGTCAGTTTGTGCGCGACGTCCGCCAGCGCAGGCTCAACGCGGCTTAGCTGACTCGCGTCCAGCAGCTCATAAGGCACGCCCGCATCCTGCAGGACGGCAATGTCCTTAGCCGCATTTTCATATTGCTGTGCGGTACGGAAGAGCTGAAGCGTGCCACCCTGCCGTCCCTCATACTGGATACCCGTGCTGTGGCGCAATTCTTTCAGGCAGTCGCGGCTATATTCCGCCAGACGCACCATGCGCCCTTTGTTCTCCTGGTAGTGCCGCATGTCGCAGTTGCGCAGCATCTGCATCATCCATTTGAGCTGGAATTGCGTGCCGTCCAGGCTTATTGCCAGCGGAGCATGGCGCTGGAACATCCATTTTATCGCCTTCAGCGGCACGCCCGGTGCAGCCCATGGGGCCGCGTAGCCCGGCGAGATTTGTCCGGCGTTGGCGGCGCTGGTTTCAAGCGCAGGCCCGGCTTCCCGGTCGATCACGGTCACCTCGTGACCCGCCTGGCGCAGATACCAGGCGCTCGCGACACCGACCACGCCACTTCCCAGCACGACAACACGCATAACGCTTCCTCGCTCCGTTAAAAGAATAATCTTCTGATTACAAATTGATAACTCAGATGAAAATATTATTCAACATAGGGCTTTATTATGGTGAAGCCTCTCACATCCTGGCCCACGCCCGCTGGGATGGCGCAATTAGGATCTCCTGCGACATAAAATATTATCGGCAGAATAAAATTCCAGTGAGCACGCAAAATCCGGCTCATTGAAATACGTAAATCGCGCAGAAAAAAGTTTGCCGGCGGGCGCTAAGTTTGCGGAGTGTTCTATCCTTTGAGGTGAGGCTTTCCAATCAGAGAGGGCCGACAACAATGAGGGCGCGCTGATGGCTACTGTTGATCTATCCGCCACAAAGGAATCCGGACGACTGAGTGATGGACCCGACTGGACGTTCGAGCTGCTGGATGTATACCTCGCCGAAATCGATCGGGTCGCAAAGCTTTACCGCTTAGACACTTATCCGCATCAAATTGAGGTCATCACCTCCGAACAGATGATGGACGCCTACTCCAGCGTCGGGATGCCGATAAACTACCCGCACTGGTCGTTCGGCAAAAAGTTCATCGAGACCGAGCGGCTGTACAAGCATGGGCAGCAGGGGCTGGCCTACGAGATTGTGATTAACTCCAATCCCTGCATCGCCTATCTGATGGAGGAAAACACCATCACCATGCAGGCGCTGGTTATCGCTCATGCCTGCTACGGGCATAACTCCTTTTTCAAGAATAACTACCTGTTCCGCAGCTGGACGGACGCCAGCTCAATTATCGATTACCTTATCTTCGCCCGCAAATACATCAGCGAGTGCGAGGAACGTTATGGCGTGGACGAAGTGGAACGCCTGCTCGACTCCTGCCACGCGCTGATGAACTACGGCGTTGACCGCTATAAACGCCCGCAGAAAATTTCGCTGCAGGAAGAGAAAGCGCGGCAGAAAAGCCGCGAAGAGTATCTGCAAAGCCAGGTAAATACCCTATGGCGCACCCTGCCTCGCCGCGAAGAAGAGAAAACGGTAGCCGAAGCGCGTCGTTACCCTTCGGAGCCACAGGAAAACCTGCTCTATTTCATGGAGAAGAACGCGCCGCTGCTGGAGCCGTGGCAGCGTGAAATCCTGCGCATCGTGCGTAAGGTGAGCCAGTATTTTTATCCGCAGAAGCAGACCCAGGTGATGAACGAAGGCTGGGCGACGTTCTGGCACTACACCATCCTTAACCATCTCTACGATGAAGGAAAAGTGACGGAACGCTTTATGCTGGAGTTCCTGCACAGCCACACCAACGTGGTGTTCCAGCCGCCGTATAACAGCCCGTGGTATAACGGCATCAACCCTTACGCATTAGGGTTTGCGATGTTCCAGGACATCAAGCGTATTTGCCAGAATCCAACCGAGGAAGATAAGTACTGGTTCCCGGATATTGCCGGTAAAGACTGGCTGGATACGCTGCACTTCGCGATGCGCGACTTCAAGGACGAGAGCTTTATCAGCCAGTTTCTGTCGCCGAAGCTGATGCGTGATTTCCGTCTGTTTACCGTGCTGGATGACGACCACAATAATTACCTGGAAATATCGGCTATTCATAACGAGGAAGGTTACCGTGAAATTCGCGCCCAGCTTTCAGCCCAGTACAACCTGAGCAATCTGGAGCCGAACATTCAGGTCTGGAACGTGGATTTACGCGGTGACCGGTCGCTAACGCTACGCTATATCCCGCAGAACCGCGCGCCGCTCGATAAAGGCCGTCGTGAGGTGCTCAAGCATGTGCACCGTCTGTGGGGCTTTGACGTAACGCTGGAGCAGCAGAACGAGGATGGCAGCGTTGAACTTCTGGATCGGTGCCCACCGCGGATGAACAGTTTATAATGCGCTGGCCGTGTCGGATGGGGCATGCGCTTATCCGACTAGTACAGATCTGTTGTGGGGTGAACAAGCATTAATACCCTTCACCAATCAAAAAAGGCTTCCGGATGGAAGCTTTTTTTCAGCGGCGCAATCAGCGGCTGTGCATCGCCAGATCGCCCGGCAGGTTCTTCTGCATGCGGTGCCAGATTTCCCCACTTTCGCGGCCGTAGGTACGCACGGTATCAAATACCTGATCGTGCAGCCCCTCGTCGCAAATTTTCGCCAGGCGATGGTAGAAGCCTAACGCCAGGCTGCGTGCTTCAGGATTCGAGAAGTAGTGACGCCCAATGCGGGTGTACAGTCCTTTCATACCGTTGAGGATTAGCCCATAAATTGGGTTGCCGGAGGCAAAGGCCAGACCGCGGAAAATGCTGTAGTCCAGATCGGCGAAGGCATCCGCATGGTCTTCGACGCGGTCAGCCGTGGCCAGCACTTCCTGCGCTTTTTCCGGATGCTGACGCATTGCGGTACGGATAAAGATTGTCGCAATGTTGGTACGTACGGAAAGCAGATTATCAATCAGCTGGGGTACGCTGTCGTGATCCAGCCGCGCCAGGGTTTCCAGGATGTTCAGGCCGGAGGTTTCCCAGAAGTTGTTCACTTTGGTCGGCTTACCATGCTGAATGGTTAACCAGCCGTCCCGCGCCAGACGCTGCAGCACTTCTCGCAGCGTGGTACGGGTAACGCCAATAAGCTCAGAAAGTTCACGTTCAGCGGGTAAAATGGAGCCCGGAGCGAAACGGTTATTCCAGATACTTTCTATAATGTATTCTTCCGCGAAACCCGCAGGGCTCTGCGCCTTAATGACCATAGTACGATTTCCATTACACAGGTTTGGCAAATTGGACTCATCATACCAGATGCGGCGAGCGCCAGATAGATTGGCGCGGCGCCATTTACGGGATCAAGGTTTAATTTCTTTAAGAAGAGTAAAGCAGCAAATCTTCCCCGCGTCTTGCCAGCCAGGCCACGCACGAGTACCCTCAGACGGTTAATAACCGCCAGAATAATCACAGGAGAAAGGTTCTATCACAATGGAAATGTCCACAGGTCGCGCGCTGTATCGTAATTTTCTGGGCCAGTCACCTGACTGGTACAAACTGGCTATTGTTGGTTTTCTGATCGTTAACCCGCTGGTATTTCTGTTTATCAGTCCGTTTGTCGCAGGCTGGATGCTGGTTGCCGAGTTTATTTTTACTCTTGCCATGGCGCTGAAATGCTACCCGCTGCTGCCCGGCGGCCTGCTCGCCATTGAGGCCGTGCTGGTCGGGATGACCAGCGCGGAGAACGTTCGCCACGAGCTGGCAAACAATCTTGAGGTCCTGCTGCTGCTGATGTTCATGGTCGCGGGCATCTACTTTATGAAGCAGCTTCTGCTGCTGGTCTTCACCAAACTCCTGCTGGGTATCCGCTCGAAAATGCTGCTATCGCTGGCGTTTTGCGTCGCTGCTGCGTTTCTGTCCGCCTTCCTGGACGCGCTGACGGTCGTCGCCGTCGTCATTAGCGTTGCGGTGGGGTTTTACGGGATTTACCATAGGGTGGCCTCTGAAGGCGACGACGACGGCGATATTCTCGACGACAGCCAGATGGAAAACGACAATCGCTCCATCCTCGAACAGTTCCGTGCCTTTTTACGCAGCCTGATGATGCATGCGGGCGTCGGGACCGCCTTAGGCGGCGTAATGACGATGGTAGGTGAACCGCAAAACCTAATCATCGCTAAAAATGCAGGCTGGCACTTTGGCGAGTTCCTGCTGCGCATGGCGCCGGTCAGCGTCCCTGTACTGATTTGCGGACTGTTGACCTGCCTGCTGCTCGAATACACCAAAATTCTTGGCTATGGCGCACCGCTGCCGGAAAAAGTGCGAACCATCCTGAAAGATTACGACACCAAAAGCGCCCAGAAGCGCAGCAAGCAGGACACGGTGAAGCTGGTTATCCAGGCACTGATTGGTGTATGGCTGGTGATTGCACTGGCAATGCATCTGGCTGAGGTCGGCCTGATAGGCCTCTCGGTGATTATTTTCGCCACGGCGCTGTGCGGCGTGACGGATGAACATGCCATCGGCAAAGCGTTTACCGAAGCCCTGCCTTTTACCGCGTTGCTGACCGTCTTTTTTGCGGTGGTAGCTGTGATTATCGATCAGCAGCTCTTTGCCCCCGTCATTCACTTCGTGTTGCAGGCGGAGCCACATGCTCAGCTCTCGCTGTTCTATCTGTTTAACGGCGTGCTTTCGTCCATCTCCGATAACGTCTTCGTCGGTACGGTATATATCAACGAAACGAAAAGCGCTCTACAGAGTGGCATCATCGATCTGAAGCAGTTTGAACTGCTGGCGGTGGCGATCAACACCGGGACTAATCTGCCCTCCGTTGCCACACCAAACGGCCAGGCCGCGTTCCTGTTCCTTCTGACCTCCGCGCTGGCTCCGCTTATCAGGCTGTCTTATGGCCGGATGGTGCTGATGGCGCTGCCGTATACCCTCGTGCTGACGCTGGTGGGGCTGCTGTGCGTTGAGTTTACTTTAGAGCCAGCCACCGAATGGATGCTGCATGCCGGATGGATAACCCCATCCACGCTTAGCGAGCTGGCTCACTGAATGCAGGTAGCGGGCAGTTCGCTGCCCAATTCTGCTCATCTGGCTGATTAATATCCGGATTAGAAGTTATTTTTTTGTCACTTCTACTGGCGCAAAAATCGAATTGGTTTACACTGCCGATTCACCGCAAGTTGTAGGGAAAACTGATTATGTTGCGATATTTAAACCAATGCTCCCATGGGCGCGGCGCCTGGCTGTTGCTGGCCTTCTCCGCGTTTGCTTTGGAAATGGTGGCGTTGTGGTTCCAGCACGTGATGATGCTGAAGCCGTGTGTAATGTGTATTTATGAACGCTGTGCCCTGTTTGGGATTATGGGCGCAGGAATTGTGGGTGCCATTGCGCCTAAGTCTCCTTTACGCTACGGCGCGCTGGCTATCTGGCTGTATAGCGCTGGCAAAGGCGTACAGCTGACCTGGGAACACACGATGCTCCAGCTGCATCCTTCCCCTTTCGTCACCTGTGATTTTGCTGCCCGCTTCCCGTCGTGGCTACCGCTGGATAAATGGCTGCCACAGGTGTTCGTCGCTACTGGTGACTGCTCCGTCCGTCAGTGGGAATTTCTCTCTCTGGATATGGTGCAGTGGCTGCTGGGGACCTTCTCGGTCTTCCTGATTATCGCCGTGCTGGTGCTGATTGCTCAGCCTTTTAAACCAAAGCGTCGCGATCTGTTTGGCCGTTAACGCCAAACGACAGGCATAAAAAAACCCGCTTCGGCGGGTTTTTTTATTATCAGTGGTCGCGACGATAAAGCGTCCATTCGTCGATTCGTTCACCGCTCGGCAATAAACAATCCGCCCGATCGCCCAAATCTGTTTTCACTCGTATCAGCTTGCCGCCCTGGTCATTGCAGTAAACCGCAGCCGGGTTCGGCGTACCGATAGCCTTTGGCGGGTTTGGCGCGTAGGGTTCAGCCGACGAGCAGCCGCTGATAATCAGCGCTCCGAGCAGTAAAGTTAATTTTTTCATCATCCCTCCGTTAAGGAGGCCAATGTTAACAGTGCAGGCAGGGAAAAAGCAAAACCAGCGGGATGTCGGACGTTTAGCGAGCAGCTACGTTATGTTGATGAATCGCACTCATCGGACGATGAAGAAGATGCATCCCTGCTTTACAGAAGATACAAACAGCGCCATGGGGATTTGTTTCTCGGACATCGTAAGGGGAGGTGCGATACTGTGAACCGCCACATGACGGACACTTGAATGTTAAATACTGGATATAAACCTACTTTTATTTGTTATTGAAAGAACACCGTATCACAAAAAAGTCGTTTTGTACTATTTATTTTGGTGTTCTTTTCTTATGCGGGTAGCTTAGTCTGCCCACTCGGGTTTGTTTAAAATATGATCCTGCCAGTCCTGCACTTCCGACTCTTTAACAGCGATATGTCGCACTGAAATGCGTTCGCCGTGCATAGCCGCTTTCGATCCTGTCAGCAGCGGATGCCACTCCGGGAGTCCTTTTCCTTCCGCCAACAGGCGGTACGCGCAGGTGTGCGGGAGCCATTCGAAAGTGGGCAAATTATCACGGGTAAGCTTGATGCAGTCGGGCTCATAGTCGAATCGACGGGCGTAATTCTTGCACTGGCAGGTCTTAATGTTCAGCTGCTTGCACGCGACGTTGGTGAAGTAGATTTCGTCCGTGTCCTCGTCCATCAGCTTATGCAGACAGCACTGGCCGCAGCCGTCACAAAGTGATTCCCACTCGGTGTCGCTCATCTCGTCGAGGGTTTTACTCTGCCAGAAAGGTGCCTGTGTCATGATTAAGCCCGCATTTAAAAAATAAGCTGCACCTTATAAACGCTGTGGGTTAAAGATGCAAGTAATGCCGCGCACAGGCGGCAAATTTCATTATAGTACGCGGGCTTTATAATACGCGGGTGGTGATGCTTTTGCCGTCGAAACTCAGCTCGAGGTTGTCACCGCTTGCCAGCGGACCAACACCCTCCGGCGTACCCGTCAGGATCACATCTCCGGCTCGTAGAGTAAAGAAGCGGCTCATATAAGCAATCAGCGGCGTAATCTTGTGGATCATGTCAGAAGTAGAGCCCTGCTGGCGGGTCACTCCGTTGATCTTCAGGGAAAGCTCGGTGTTTTGCGCGTCGGCGGTAAATTCTGCGGCCGGGATGAACCCTGAAATCGGACAGGAGTTATCGAACCCTTTTGCTTTTTCCCACGGTTGCCCCGCTTTTTTGAGTTTGCCCTGCAAATCGCGCAGCGTAAGGTCCAGCGCCACCCCGTAACCGGCAATCGCCTTGGCTACGTGCTCTTCAGTAGCCTGTTTAAGCGTTGCACCAATCAGAATCGCAAGTTCAACTTCGTGATGCACCGACCCCAGCCCCTGCGGCAGCGCCAGCGGCTGGCGAATATCGCACAGCGCGCTCTCGGGCTTGATGAACAGCACCGGCTCTTCCGGCGTTGCGCTGCCCATCTCTTTAATATGCTTCGCGTAGTTACTGCCCACGCACACTACTTTGCTGACCGGAAAATCCAGCAGCGCGCCCTGCCAGTTATGATGCTGATACATGCCTTTCCTCTGCGTCGTTGTGTTAACTGCATTTGATATTAGATAAAAAAATCCCCAGTGGATACCAGGGCGTTTTTCTTATTATGCCAATCGTGCGCAGATTTACTTAACGATGGCGTCCGCCATGGTGCTGATGCTTATCGCGAAGTAGTACGAACGGTTCCAGCGCATAATGGTGCGGAAATTGTTGTAGACCAGGAATGAACGCGCCTGATTGTCGTCCGGCGTGACAATCCATGCCCGTTCCGTGGAGGCCGGTAGCTGCAGGCCATCCGGGAGCGTTACGCCCAGCTTCTGCCACTGAGCCACGGTTTTACCCTGCGCGGTTTTCGTCCCCGCTAATCCAGGATTAAACCCTTCTGGAAGCTTTACTTCCGTGCCCCAGCCGCCGCCTGCCTGCCACCCTTCCGTGGCAAGGTAGTTGGCCGTGGAGGCAAAGACATCGCTGGTGTTATTCCAGATGTCGATTTTGCCGTCGCCGTCGCCATCTTTGCCATAGCGCAGATAGGAACTTGGCATAAACTGGTTCTGGCCCATAGCACCCGCCCACGAGCCTTTCAGCTGGTCAGCCGAAGCATGCCCCTGGTCGATAATTTTTAGCGATGCCATTAACTCCTTCGTGAAGAAAGCCTCGCGCCGACCTTCGAAGGCCAGGGTTGAGAGCGCGGAGATAATATCTTCTTTACCCTGAATCTTGCCGAACTGGCTCTCCATCGCCCACAGGGCGACGATATAGTTAGCCTGTACGCCCGTCTGTGCGCTGACCGATGCCAGCTCCGGCTGATACTGCTGATAGAGCTCCCGTGCCCGATCGATTTTCGCCTGGGTTATGACGCGAGAAAGGTAATCATCGAGCGTCACCTTTTTTTCAAGCTGGTTCTGGTCGGATTTAATGACCCGGTCAACAAAATGGACGTTGGCGAAGGCGGCATTGATGGTGGCGTCACTGATGCCCTGCCCTCTGGCCTGCTGCTTCAGCTGATCGACATAGCCCGGAAACTCAGCCGGGTCGCGGCCTTGTGCGGCCAGCGTCGTCGATGCACTGGTGGTTGAAGAGGCTTTAGGCTGAGCGGCAGTAGTAGCTGCCGTGGCAGGCGCCACGGCTTCCGCATTGGGGGATTTTGCCGCACAGCTGACGAGAAATAGCGTGCTGGCCGTTAAACAAATTGCTGAATTTTTCATCTACCCTCTCGGATGAGTCTGAGGTTGCTACAGTTATCTTCACCCTTTAGGTATAGAAAAGATTTGCCACTAGTCCGAAAGTTATTTTTTCGGAGCTTTCTCGAGATGCATTTTTAACAAACTTTCCGGGGGCGGCGGCAACTGTAAATAATAGCCTTCTTCTGTTAGTGCTTGCTTAACTTTATCAATGTCAGCGTTGGCCAGTTTCTTACTACCATCAAGGGGTAATATCATTGCCAGGATCGCTTGACCGAAACCTTTCATCAATTCTTCCGGCACCCGAGAGAAATCGTCTTTTTTTTCGACATAAAGATAAGTCTGCTCACGTTTACTACTTCGGTAGATCACACAAAACATTTTTTTTACTCTATTTTCGCCGGATGGTGGCTTGCCTGAATATAACACTGACTATACCATGCTTAATGTACTTCGGAATATCGTCCCACAAGCCGTGGGGATTGAAACTGAATTGAGTAAGGCCAGGATGTCAAACACGCCAATCGAGTTAAAAGGCAGCAGTTTTACCTTGTCAGTGGTTCACTTACATGATGCACAACCCGAGGTTATTCGCCAGGCCCTGCAGGATAAAATTGCCCAGGCGCCAGCCTTTTTAAAAAATGCCCCGGTAGTGGTTAACGTTGCCAGCCTCGATGGATCCGTGAACTGGAAGAAAGTCCAGCAGGCGGTGGTTTCTACGGGTCTTCGCGTCGTCGGCATCAGCGGTTGTAAAGACAAAGCGTTGATGGCAGAAATCGAACGTGCTGGCCTGCCGCTGTTATCGGAAGGGAAAGAGAAAGCCCCTCGTACGCCTAAGGTCATTTCGCCCGAGCCGGTTGCAGTTGTTGAACCAATTGCAATGCCGATCACAAAAACGCGTTTGATTGATACCCCGGTTCGTTCCGGTCAGCGCATTTATGCGCCACACTGTGACCTGATTGTCACTAATCACGTCAGCGCCGGTGCGGAACTTATTGCCGATGGTAACATCCATATCTACGGCATGATGCGCGGCCGTGCCCTGGCGGGGGCCGATGGCTCCCGTGATGCACAAATATTTTGCACAAACCTGGTAGCTGAGCTGGTCTCAATAGCGGGTGAATACTGGCTGAGCGACCAAATCCCAGCCGACTATTACGGGAAAGCGGCACGCCTGAGTCTCGCGGGCGGTGCGCTCTCCGTTCAACCTTTGAATTAAGCCCTTTTAACAAGGAAATCCTTTATGGCACGCATTATTGTTGTTACATCGGGTAAAGGGGGCGTCGGTAAGACCACGTCCAGCGCGGCCATCGCTACGGGGCTGGCCCAGAAGGGAAGAAAAACAGTCGTTATCGATTTTGACATCGGCCTGCGTAACCTGGATCTGATCATGGGCTGCGAACGCCGCGTGGTGTACGATTTCGTGAACGTGATTCAGGGCGATGCGACGTTAAACCAGGCTTTAATTCGTGATAAGCGCACCGAGCAGCTCTATATTCTGCCCGCTTCGCAGACGCGCGATAAAGACGCATTGACGCGCGAAGGCGTGGCGAAAGTGCTCGAAGACCTGAAAAATATGGACTTCGAGTTTATCGTTTGCGACTCCCCGGCCGGCATCGAAACCGGTGCGTTAATGGCGCTCTATTTTGCAGACGAAGCCATTATTACCACCAACCCAGAAGTCTCCTCCGTACGTGACTCCGACCGCATCCTCGGCATCCTCTCTTCCAAGTCCCGTCGCGCTGAAAACGGCGAAGATCCGATCAAAGAGCATCTGCTGCTGACCCGCTACAACCCTGGCCGCGTAAATCGTGGCGACATGCTGAGCATGGAAGACGTGCTGGGAATTCTGCGTATTCCGCTGGTTGGCGTGATCCCAGAAGATCAGTCAGTTCTGCGCGCCTCCAACCAGGGCGAGCCTGTGATCCTTGATACGGAAGCAGACGCTGGTCAGGCCTATGCAGATACCGTTGAACGCCTTCTCGGAGAAGAACGTCCTTTCCGCTTCATAGAAGAAGAGAAGAAAGGTTTCCTCAAACGCCTGTTCGGAGGATAAGTTATGGCATTACTAGACTTTTTTCTCTCACGGAAAAAGAACACCGCAAATATCGCGAAAGAGCGACTGCAGATTATCGTTGCCGAGCGTCGTCGCGGCGACCGTGAACCTCACTACCTGCCGCAGTTAAAGCGCGATATTCTGGAAGTGATTTGCAAATATGTACAGATCGACCCGGATATGTTAACCGTCGTGCTGGATCAAAAGGGCGACGATATTTCCGTTCTGGAACTTAACGTCACGTTGCCGGAAACGCAGGAAGCCCCAAAGTCGGCCTGATAAAACAAAAGCCCCCTGCTGAGTTCAGGGGGTTTATTTTATCCACGACGGCCGAAAATAGTTATTTCCCGACCGTTGTTTGGCAAAACTTTGCTATTATTAAAGCAACGAAATGCACTGTGATTATATACAGCCTTCACGGCAAATTAGTAATCCGCCAGCAGCGTTTTTAACTTCTCGCCTAATAATTCCCCGCGCCAACCGCTGATTAATTCAGGCATCGACGTCTGCGTCTTTAATTTCCAGTGCCAGTTCAGCAGCTGGTTAATTTGCCGACGTGAGGCAAGCAGCTCCACGCTTAAGCCGCTGGTTTCACTCACTTCCTGCACTAACGCTTTTATCGCCTTAAAGACTTTGCGGTAGCCGGGCATATCGACCAGGTTGCTCAGCGGAGCGGGCCACTGTTCTTCCGGGATAGTCTGCGCTTCGGCAACCAGCGCCACCAGCGTCTTGCCATGGAAGCGAATTTCGCTGCCGCTCAGGCCGAGCTTGTCCAGCTCAGCCAGCGAGCCTGGCATGTAGCGCGCCACCTGCCAGAGGTTCTCTTCGCGAACAACAAAGTTTACCGCCATGTCGCGCTCACGCGCCTTGCGCAGCCGCCATGAAGCAAGCTTCTTCAGGCAGGCCAGCTGGCGGGTGCGCAGCTGCCAGGCGTTACCGATTTCGCGCCAGGCTTCTTCCGGGTCGAGCACTTCCGTGCGGCGGGTTGCCATCAGGTTGCATTCGTCCAGCGCCGCCTTCATCCATCCTGCCGCTTCGGTTTCTTCCATGAGCTTGTGGGCGATGGGTAGCAGATAGAACACGTCGGCCGCCGCATATTCACACTGGCGCTCGGTCAGCGGACGAGCCAGCCAGTCGGTGCGGGATTCGCTCTTGTCGAGCGCGATGCCGGTGAATGACTCCACGATGGTGGCAAAGCCGCAGGACAGGGGACGCCCGCTAAACGCGGCGAGGATCTGGGTATCGATGAACGGATCCGGCAGAGCACCGAAGGTATTCTGAAAGACTTCGAGATCTTCGCTCCCCGCATGCAGGAATTTAATCACGCTGGTGTCGGCAATCAGCGCCTTGAACGGTGACCAGTCGGTGATGGTCAGCGGATCGATCAGCGACACCTGCTCGCCGTCGTACAGCTGGATCAGGCCAAGCTGCGGATAATATGTGCGCGTACGTACGAACTCGGTGTCCAACGCCAGGGCGGAAACCTGACGAGCAGCGTGGCAGACTTCGGCGAGCTGCTCATCAGTGGTAATCATATGGTATGTCAAATTCGGTTCTCTTAGGTTTGCGCAAAAAAAACGCCGGTTTCCCGGCGTTATTGCGGCTGACTCGGAGCTCAGACGTTATTGTTGATCGGCCTTAGCTGCTTCGTCACGTAGTTCTCGTCGTAAAATTTTGCCGACGTTGGATTTTGGCAGTTCATCGCGGAACTCCACCAGCTTTGGCACCTTATAACCGGTGAGATGGCGGCGGCAGAATGTGATCAGAGATTCTTCGCTCAGCGACGGGTCTTTTTTGACCACGAAGATCTTCACGGTTTCCCCACCGGCCCCGCCGGGCACACCCACTGCGGCCACTTCCAGCACGCCGGGATGCTCCATCACGACGTCTTCGATTTCGTTCGGGTAAACGTTAAAGCCGGAGACCAGGATCATATCTTTTTTACGGTCGACGATGCGCATGAAGCCCTCTTCGTCCATCGTTGCGATATCCCCCGTGCGCAGCCAGCCGTCCTGCATGATTTCGTCCGTGGCGTCCGGGCGCTGCCAGTAGCCCAGCATGACCTGCGGACCTTTGACGCACAGTTCACCCGGCTCCCCCGGCGGCACTTCGTTACCTTCGTCGTCAATGAGTTTTACTTCGGTGGACGGCACGGGCAGGCCGATGCTGCCCGTATGACGATCGATATCATGCGGGTTAGCGCTGACCAGCGGCGCGCACTCCGTCAAGCCGTAGCCTTCCAGCAAATAGCGTCCGGTCAGCTTTACCCAACGTTCCGCCACGGCGTGCTGTACCGGCATCCCGCCCCCGGCAGAAAGATGCAGGCTGGAGAAGTCGAGCTGCTGGAACTCTTTGTTATTAAGCAGGGCATTGAACAACGTGTTAACGCCGGTCATCGCCGTAAATGGGTATTTCGCCAGCTCTTTGACCAGGCCTGGAATATCGCGCGGGTTAGTGATTAACAGGTTTTGCCCGCCCAGCTCGATAAACAGCAGGCAGTTCATGGTCAGCGCAAAGATGTGGTAGAGCGGCAGCGCCGTGACCACCAGCTCTTTACGCTCGAACAGCAGCGGGCTATACGCCGCCCTCACCTGCTCCAGGTTGGCGAGCATGTTGCGGTGGGTTAGCATCGCCCCTTTCGCCACGCCCGTCGTTCCGCCGGTGTATTGCAGGAAGGCCAGATCGGTTGAGATGACTTCGGGTTTTACGTACTGCATCCGATAGCCATTGTGCAACGCACTGCGAAACGAGATAGCGTCCGGCAGGTGATATTTCGGTACCAGACGCTTGATATACTTGACGACAAAGTTCACCACCGTGCCTTTTGCCGCCGAAAGCTGGTCACCCATGCGGGTCAGAATGACGTGCTTCACCTGGGTCTTATCGACCACTTTTTCCAGGGTATGGGCAAAGTTTGAAACGATGACGATCGCGCTCGCACCGCTATCGTTAAGCTGATGTTCCAGCTCGCGCGGGGTGTAAAGCGGATTCACGTTAACCACCACCATGCCCGCGCGCAATATACCAAACAAGGCTATTGGATATTGCAGCAGGTTCGGCATCATCAGTGCCACGCGGTCGCCCTTTTGTAGCCCAAGAGCTTCCTGCAGATAAGCTGCGAATGCACGGCTGTGCTCTTCAAGCTTACGGAATGTCATGACCTCGCCCATGTTCACAAACGCAGGCTGGTCGGCGTAGCGCGCCGTAGCCTGTTCAAACATATCAACCAGGGATTGATAACGATCGGGATTTATCTCGGCCGCAACGTCGGCCGGGTAGCGGTTAAGCCAGACCTTCTTCAAGGATTCACCTCTGAATGTATTATTTGTCGTCATCACAACCCCAATCAGGATACACGCCGTTAACATAATATTAACTCAGCGTACCAGTTTAAGAATTAAGCTGATTTAAGGTTGCGAAGCGCATCACTCTTTTTTTTCATCCGTCCTGGACAAAAGCAAACAGCGGCAAAGCCGCTGTTTGAAAAAATAGCTAAAACAAAGTGTTATTCGGTTACGATCGTTTGCACCTGTGCAGGTCCCGGGGCATACCATCCTGCTCCGCCCCACATACCATAATGGCCGCGGTAAGGATAAGGGCCACCCCAGAACCAGGGATCTATGGGCTGCGGCGGCAAGACAATCTGCTGGGTTACGCGCCACCGCTTGTACCCCGTCACCTGCATCAACATAAATTTATACGGCGTCTGTCCTACTTTACCGTCTATCGAGCCGGTAATAGGGCCAACAACGGTGACCAGTTGCCCGCGGAAGTCTACCGGGTCGAGGAAGCCGTTAACGTCCGCATAAATCCGGCCTTTGGACGGTTCGCCAAGCTGAGGCCGAGCGCCTTCATCGAGGCTGACAGTGGCGATTTCGAGGCGGGTTTTGCCTTCGCGGTTGTCAATATTGACCACGCGCCCGCCAAAGCGTGCCTCCTGACCAACATACAGCTGCGGAGCATTCATCACCCGCACCAGATCCTGCTGAGGCGTGGGACTGGTGCCTTTAATGGCATCCGGTACCGTCACACAGCCAGCAAGCAGCAGCGCTGCGACCACGACAAGCGCTCCGCCGAACTTCCTGACATTACAATCAGCCATATCCCATCTCCTTAAACGACGTTACCGGTCTGGCAACGCGGCGTATTACTCTTTTCCGGGAAGTTTCTTCCATGTCACTTCGTTACGCAGGTAGACAGGTTCCGCTTGCTCAACGGCAACCGTCCGATCTGCGTTAAATGCCTGGATCGCCAGCGGCAGCATGTCTTCCGCTGCGGGCAGCGTGGTTTTACCGTCCTGCACAATAACACGACTGTTTAACGCCATATCCGGCCACGCCTGCCAGCCGGTTCCAACTGTAGCCCACTCGCCGTCCAGCTGCTTCAACCGCTCGGCAACCGCTTCCGGTTTCAGCACTGCTTCGGTTTCTTCACCGTGCCAGACGCCCTGCTCGTCACGCTGGTATTCAGCCCAGTAGACTTCACCCATGCGGGCATCGATGGCGGCCAGCACGCGAGTTGCCCCCGTCTGCCGCCATGCGCCCTGGGCCATGGTGGCAAGGGTTGACACGCCGATTAGCGGCAGCTCCGCGCCCAGCGCCAGTCCCTGCGCAATACCGATACCGATACGTACGCCGGTAAAACTGCCCGGGCCTCGCCCGTAGGCAAGCGCGTTCAGTTCAGACAAGGAAAGGCCGCTCTGGTTCAGGATGTCCTGCACCAGAGGCAAAATACGTTGGGTATGCTCGCGTGGGCACAGCTCGAAATGGGCACGAGAGGTGCCTTCATTGTACAGGGCAACCGAACAGGCTTCTGTCGCGGTATCGATGGCTAAAATTCGCATGGACTGGCCAACCTCTGGCGAGAATCTAAGGTAATGAATAAGGTCAAAAATCGGCGCGCATCATACCATAGTCTGGCACAATTTACCGCGCCGATGGGGTATTAAGGAACTCGACCGCCCGATTTATATCCCGCGTGCGCGGCGTCGGCGGCAGGCTGTTCAGAAAGACGGCACCGTACGGGCGCATCACCAGACGGTTATCGCAAATCACCAGTACGCCACGATCGTCTACATCGCGAATCAGGCGTCCCACGCCCTGCTTGAGGGTAATAACCGCATCAGGCAGCTGCACGTCGTCGAAGGGCTCTCCACCCCGCAGGCGGCAGTCTTCCATGCGCGCCTTGAGCAGCGGATCGTCCGGCGAGGTAAACGGCAGCTTGTCGATAATAACAAGGGACAGCGCGTCACCCCGCACATCGACCCCTTCCCAGAAGCTGCTGGTTGCTACCAGCAGGGCATTCCCGGCGCTGACAAACTGCTCGAGCAGCTGGCCTTTGCTGGTCTCACCCTGCAGCAGCACCGGCAACGTCATGTTAGCCCTGAACTGCTCGGCCAGCTCCCTCATCATGGCGTGGGAGGTGCAAAGCATGAAGCAGCGGCCGTTGTTGGCTTCAATCAGCGGCTGGAGCATTTTTGCCAGATGCCGGGCCGCATGGGGCTGGTTTGGCGTCGGCAGGCCGCGCGGCACGCAGAGCAGCGCCTGGGTGGCGTAATCAAACGGGCTGGCCAGCAGCATCGTCTCGGCGTTATCAATGCCGAGGCGGTCGGTGAAGTGGCTAAGCTGATCGTTCACCGAAAGCGTCGCAGAGGTGAATATCCACGTGCCTTTTTTCTGCGCAATCACCTCTTTGAATTTATCGGCGACCGACAGCGGCGTGAGCGCCAGCGTGAAGTTTCGTGAGTTACACTCATACCAGTAGCTGTAGCCTGGCTGGTTAACGTCTTTGAGACGCTTGATGCGGCCGCGGTAGATAACCGCCCGCTCAAACGCGGCGTCAAGCAATGCCGATCGGCCCAGAGAGAGTTTGGCGACGTCGTAGCAAAGTTCAAGCGCATCGTCGAGCAGCAGCAGGGCTCGCTGAATGGCTGGCTGAGCGAGCAGTTCGCGCAGGTTGCCGCGATAACCCGGGTCACCAAGCTGCAGACGGAAATCCTGGGTGCTCTGCGCCAGGCGGTCGGCACTTTTTTGCAGCTGCTGGGCATCGCGCACTTCGGTGCGGTAGGCGATGGAGATATCTTTTGCTAAATCGAGCAGCTGGCGGCTGGAGACGGACTGGCCAAAGTACTGGCTGGCAATATCCGGGATCTGATGGGCCTCATCGAAGATCATCACTTCCGCTTCGGGGATCAGCTCAGCAAAACCGCTCTCTTTGACGACCATATCGGCCAGGAACAGGTGATGGTTTACGACAACCACGTCAGCATCCATCGCCTTCTTACGCGCTTTAACAACAAAACAGTCTTTATACAGCGGGCAGTCCTGGCCCAGGCAGTTGTCGTTGGTGCTGGTGACCAGCGGCCAGACGGTGGAATCTTCCGCCACGTCGGTGCAGGTGCTGATGTCGCCGTCAACGGCTTCGATGGCCCAGCCGCGCAGCTTGACGACCTCACTCAGAGTTTGCACAGGGAGATCGCCTCCGGCGAGCGCCTGCTGCTCGAGGCGCTCAATACAGAGGTAGTTAGAGCGCCCTTTTAGCAGTGCCAGACGCCCTTTAAAGTCCAGCGCCTTCGCAACGGTCGGCAGGTCTCTGGAATAGAGCTGGTCCTGGAGCGCTTTCGACCCGGTGGAAATAATGACTTTTTTGCCTGAACGCAGCGCGGGCGCCAGGTAGGCATAGGTTTTGCCCGTGCCGGTTCCTGCCTCAACCACCAGTTCGCGCCCGTCTTTAATGGCTTTGGCGACGGCATGAGCCATCTCACGCTGCGGCTCGCGTGGTTTAAAGCCTGGTATCGCTGAAGCGAGCTGGCCGTCTGCTGCAAAATCGTCCGTCACATTACCCCCTGGATATAAGCCGGCGATTATGTCAGTCCGAGCGCGGTTAATCCAGCAAGCAGGTAGCCGCGGGCGGTTGATGATGGCAGACTGTTGGGCACTTTTAAAAAGCAGATAAGGAAAATGTCATGAGTCTTGTGCGTATTAAACCAGAAGCGCGTATGTCCGATGCGATCATCCACAACCAGACAGTTTACTACACCGGCGTGCCGGAAAATCTGGATGCGGACGCCTACGAGCAGACCGCCAATACGCTGGCGCAGATAGACGCCCTGCTGGCCGAGCTGGACAGCGATAAAACCCGCATTCTGGACGTGACCATCTTTTTGCCGGACGGCAATGACTTCGCGGCCATGAATAAAGCTTGGGATGAGTGGGTTGTGGCGGGTCAGGCACCGGTACGCTGCACCGTACAGGCCCAGCTGATGAACCCGCGCTATAAGATTGAAATTAAAATTATCGCGGCGGTTTGATCTTTTTGTCGGATGACGCTTCTGTCCGGCCTGATGCAGGCTGGATAAGCGGCGGGTCATCCACCGCTAATCGAGCGCCAGAAGCTAATCGTCCTCCTGGTCGCTGTCCGGGCCGTGGCCGTAATCGGTTTGCTCTTCCGGCGTCTGTTCTTCCTCGTCCTCTTCATCCTCAAACCGGGCAACCACCATTTCGCCTGTGTGATTAGCGCGGATTTCCGCCGCAACGATGGTGATAGCTTCGCCGCTGCTCATACCCTGAGCCATCAGCTCCTGAATACGCTCGACGGCTTTCTGCTGCTGCTCGTGAGAGAGTGCTGGTAAACCTGAAATCATCGGAAACTCCTGTTACATTGCTAACGTTAATTATATTCATGCTGCCCACGGTTCGCGGCAGCTTTCGTTTCAGGTTGTGGTAATGACGTTGAAGACTCTTGCTTTACATCCCCTTCCCTGGCAGCCGGACGCCGTGCAACGCTATTTTGCAGCTCTATCAGATGAGCCCTGGGCCATGCTGCTGCATTCGGGGTTCGCCGACCATCCTCACAACCGTTTTGATATTCTTGTCGCCCGCCCCTGCGTCACGCTTGAAACCTGCGGCCTGCGCACGACGAAAACGGTCGACTACGTCAGGACGGAGCACGACGGGGATCCGCTGACTTTGCTGCAGCAGGCGCTGGATAGTTATGGCGTGAAGCCGCAGCCGCAGGCGGACCTGCCCTTTGTGGGCGGCGCGCTGGGGCTGTTTGGTTACGATCTGGGGCGACATTTTGAAAAAATCCCGCGCCTGGCGCAAGCCTCTGTCCACACGCCGGACATGGCGGTGGGGATTTATGACTGGGCGTTAATTGCCGACCACCAGAAAAAGCAGCTTACCCTGCTGTGCTGGAACGATGTTGCCGCTCGTCTGATCTGGCTGGAGTCGCTTATCGTGCCCGACCGCGAGCCGTTCCGGCTGACCTCCGGCTGGCAATCAAATATGACGCGGGAACAGTATGGACGTAAATTCCGCCGAATACAGGAATATCTTCTTAGCGGCGACTGTTATCAGGTGAATCTCGCCCAGCGTTTCAGCGCGTCTTACTCGGGCGATGAGTGGCAGGCTTTCAAAAAGCTCAATGACGCAAACCGCGCGCCGTTCAGCGCCTTTATCCGTTTACCGACAAGCACGATCCTGAGCCTCTCCCCCGAGCGGTTTATTTTGCTGGAGGGAAAGGACATTCAGACCAGGCCAATCAAAGGCACGCTGCCGCGCCTGAGCGACCCTGCTGAAGATGCGAAGCAGGCGGAAAAGCTGGCTAGTTCGCCGAAGGATCGCGCCGAAAATCTGATGATTGTCGATCTGCTGCGCAACGACATTGGCCGCGTGGCGGTTCCAGGCAGCGTGCGCGTCCCGGAACTGTTTGTCGTCGAACCCTTCCCGGCGGTACATCATCTGGTCAGCACGATTACTGCTAAGCTTCCTGATTATTTACAAGCAACCGATCTGCTGCGCGCCTGCTTTCCCGGCGGCTCGATTACCGGCGCGCCTAAAGTTCGGGCGATGGAAATTATTGAAGAGCTGGAGCCGGACCGTCGCAACGCGTGGTGCGGCAGCATCGGCTATATCAGCTTCTGCGGTAATATGGACACCAGCATCACCATCCGCACGCTCACCGCCGAAAACGGCAGGCTTTACTGCTCCGCGGGCGGCGGCATAGTGGCAGACAGCACGGAGGCGGCCGAATACCAGGAAACCTTTGATAAAGTTAATCGTATCCTTCCCCAACTGGAGAATTAAGGCATGCCTGGCTCGTCCCTGACGTTAAGCGACTTTTTATCGCGTTTTCAGATGCTGCAGCCCACAACGAGAGATCTCACGGGCAACAAGCGTCAGGCTGCGGTACTGGTGCCCATAGTGCGCCGCCCTCAGCCTGGCCTGCTGCTGACCCAGCGCTCTCCGATGCTGCGCAAACATCCGGGTCAGGTCGCCTTTCCCGGCGGTGCGGTAGACAGTACTGACGCGTCCTTAATTGCCGCCGCACTCAGGGAAACCCACGAAGAAGTCGCTATTCCTCCTGAGTCAGTGGAGATAATCGGGACTTTGCCGCCCGTGGACAGCGTGACAGGTTTCCAGGTCACGCCCGTTGTCGGCATCATCCCTCCAGATTTGCCGTACTACGCCAGCGAAGATGAGGTCGCCGCCGTTTTTGAGATGCCGCTGATGGAGGCGCTGCGCCTGGGCCGCTATCATCCGCTGGATATCCATCGCCGGGGCAACGCCCATCGCGTGTGGCTCTCCTGGTATCAGCACTATTTTGTCTGGGGCATGACGGCGGGCATTATCCGCGAGCTGGCATTACAGATAGGTGTGGAAGCTTGATCACCCTTTTATTCTGCCGGTTAGCCTATATTAAGCAGTGAGTCTTGCTGGATATGGGCTGATATTAGGCGTTTTATCGTTAATCATTAGTTTAATTCATGTGAATAGTTTACTACTGTTAGCAATAAATTTTTACACTAGCGCCTGGATTATTTACAGCATCATATTTTTTGAAAACGGTGTTCTTTAAGGAGTTATCTAGTGATTAGCATATTCGACATGTTTAAAGTCGGCATCGGACCTTCCAGCTCCCATACCGTCGGGCCGATGAAGGCCGGCAAGCTGTTTGTCGATGATCTGGTCGAAAAAGGATTGCTTGAGAGCACCACGCGCATTGCGGTGGACGTCTACGGCTCGCTTTCCCTTACCGGAAAAGGACACCACACAGACATCGCCATTATTATGGGTCTGGCGGGCAACCAGCCGGACAACGTGGATATCGACTCGATTCCAGGCTTCATCCGCGACGTTGAAACGCGGGAAAAGCTGTGGCTGGCCCAGGGCCGTCATGAAGTCGACTTTCCGAAAGCGGGCGGCATGAATTTCAGCAACGACAACCTGTCGCTGCACGAAAACGGCATGACCATTCACGCTTTCAGCGGCGATAAACAGATCTACACCAAAACTTATTACTCTATCGGCGGCGGCTTTATCGTCGACGAAGAGAATTTCGGCAAAGAAGCCAGCAGTGAAATCGTCGTTCCCTACTCGTTTAATTCCGCCGAGCAGATGCTTCAGCACTGCAGGGACACCGGTATGTCCCTGTCCGGCGTGATCATGAAAAACGAGCTGGCGCTGCACAGCCGTAAAGAGATCGAAGAGTATTTTGCCAACGTATGGAGCACGATGCGCGCCTGCATCGATCGCGGTGTGAACACCGAAGGCGTTCTGCCTGGGCCGCTGCGCGTGCCGCGCCGTGCTTCCGCGCTGCGCCGTATGCTGGTGTCCAGCGATAAGCTGTCCAATGACCCGATGAACGTCGTCGACTGGGTGAACATGTTTGCCCTGGCGGTAAACGAAGAGAACGCCGCCGGTGGCCGCGTCGTGACCGCGCCAACCAACGGTGCCTGCGGTATCGTTCCGGCGGTGCTGGCCTACTACGATCACTTTATCGAATCCGTCAGCCCGGATACCTACATCCGCTACTTCCTGGCCTCCGGTGCCATCGGTACGCTGTACAAGATGAACGCCTCGATTTCCGGTGCCGAAGTGGGCTGCCAGGGTGAAGTGGGCGTTGCCTGTTCTATGGCAGCTGCGGGGCTTGCTGAAATCCTGGGTGCCAGCCCGGAGCAGGTCTGCGTGGCCGCGGAAATCGGCATGGAGCACAACCTTGGTCTGACGTGCGACCCGGTTGCCGGTCAGGTGCAGGTACCGTGCATCGAGCGTAACGCCATCGCGTCCGTCAAGGCTATCAACGCCACGCGCATGGCGATGCGCCGCACCAGCGAGCCGCGCGTCTCCCTCGATAAGGTTATCGAAACAATGTACGAGACGGGTAAAGACATGAACGCCAAATATCGTGAAACCTCCCGTGGGGGCCTGGCGATCAAAGTTCAGTGTGACTGATTATTGTCGGGTGGATAAGCGACAGCCGCAATCCGCCGTCTGCTTCTGCTAAAAAAGTCGCAAGACGCTGCACTTTTCCGACCAAAGAGACTTTGTCAGCAATCTAAGCCCTTCCCCGGAAGGGCTTTTTACCATTTGTACCCCTGACACGCCTGCCTCAGCGCCAGCAAAAATTGCCGGGCGGTTTCGGTCAGCGCCGATTTCTGTGACCAGGCCACGCAATATTGCGCTGACGGCAGCGTTGAGATCGGCAACACGCTGATTCTGTCCTGCAGGTGCAGCGGCATGCTCATCGCCCTCGCCACCACCGTCAGATAATCCGACTCCAGCACCATATTTAATCCGCAAACAATTGACTCCGTCCACACCGGTTCTTCGTGGATCTGCCCGTAGAACTCGTTAAGCTCATCCTGCAGCTGCTGGTAGTAACCGACATTTGTCTCGGGCAGCAGCCACTTTGCGCGCCGCAGATCGTTGACTGATGAAGCCTGTTCCAGCGGATGCCCCCGGCGGGCAATAATACAGAACGGCGCAACGAACAGCGGCTCAATCACCACGTCGTCCGGCACCTTGCGCGGGTTAATCGTCCCGATAGCGAGATCTAACTCCCCCTGACGCAGCAGGGGCAGCAGCGTGGCAAGCTGGCCTTCTTTGAGATTAAGACGAGCATGTGGCCTGCTGGACTTAAAATCATCTATCAGCTTTGGGAATACGGTCAGCGCCAGCAGCGATGAGAAACCGACGGCAAGTTTTCCCTGCGAGAAGTGGCTTATCTGTTCAACCTCGTCAGCCGCGCGCTGCAGCTCCTCAAGTATCCACTCCGTACGACGTAAAAAAGCCGTCCCCGCCTCAGTTAGCGTGACGCCCTCATGCCCGCGCAGGAATAGTTGCACGCCTAAAGTTTGCTCCAGCTCGCGCAAAGTTCGGCTCAGCGCCGGCTGCGACAGCCCCACTTCCCTTGCGGCCGCGCGGATGCTGCGGCTACGGACAACCTGCCGGAAGGTGTGTAAGTGCTGCATTTTCGGCAGATGTTTCATCGTTACCCCTATCAGAAAAAAGCATCACCCTGCAAAAAATCGCATCTTATCGCCAGCCGGAAAACTGATTACTTTGGCTAAAGGCGTTCGCTGAACGTCTGGCGTCACCATAAGGAAAATCCCCCAACGGATCTGTCTCAGAGGAACAAATATCATGAAAACTCATTCGCGGATGATTTTCTTGCTTTTTTTAGGCTATGTCATTGTCTATATAGATAAAACTGTAATGGGGTTCGCACTTTTACCCATAGAGAAAGAGTTTTCCCTCTCCACCGAAGAGCTGGGCTACATCACCGGCATTTTTTTCCTCTCCTATTCGCTGTTCCAGATCCCGGCAGGCTGGCTTAACGACCGCCTGGGATATAAAGCGATGCTGATCATCTCCTTGTGTCTGCTGGGCGGCTTCGCGTTCTCCTTCGGCGTGCTGGGGTTGAGCTTCGCCCTGCTGATTGCGTTTCGCTTCCTGTCCGGCATGGGGCACTCGGGGTATCCCTGCTCCTGTGCTAAAGCGGTGGTAAGCAACTTCACGCGGGAAAAGCGAACCTTTGCGCAGTCTATCCTGCTCTCTTCCGCAGGGCTTGCGATGACCGCGGGGCCGCTGATTGCCGTCTACGCTCTGGCAAATTTTGGCTGGCGCGGCTCGTTTGCCGGGCTGGGCGTAATGGCCTGCGTGATAGCCATCGTCATCATTTTTCTGGTGCCAAAAGCTCAGGCCAGCGCGCGTCAAAAATCAACGCTCAGCTACCGACAGCTGCTGAAAAGCCCGACCGTTATCCTGCTGTTCATCGCCATCTTTTGTATCAACATTCCCAGCTACGGGCTGATGGCCTGGCTGCCGAAGTTCCTTGTGCAGCAGCGCGGCATGCCGATGGACACCTCCAGCTATGTTATTGCCATCGGTGGCCTGGGGATCTGGATCTCTTCTTTGTGCACGGGCTGGCTGGTCGGCAAATACTTCCAGGAAAGAGAGCCGATGGTGATCATGGTTTGCTCACTGCTCAGCGCATTGTGCATCTACATGGTCTACCTGACGCCGTCCGCGCTCACCGCCAGCCTGTTCCTTTTCCTCGGCGAGGTCTTCCTGATGGGGGCCTTCGTGACGACCTTCACGCTGCCGATGAAACGGGTCCCGGTAGAAAACATGGGGGCGGCGATGGGCATTATTAATACCGGCGGCACGCTGGGAGGGTTTGTCTCGCCGATCGTCATGGGCTATCTGATTGGCTCCTCTGGCGGCTACTTCAGCACCTTTATTTTTCTCTCTCTCGCCATGGTCTGCGCCGCTCTTGCGGTAGTACCGCTGATGGTGAAGAGAACGCATTCTGACCTTACCGTGACGGAATAATGGAGTTTGTTATGTCTTTGAATTTCGAAAAGCTGATTACAGACGTTGCCCCGGACGTAATGCGCTGGCGGCAGTATATGCACGCCAATCCGCAGCTCTCCTTCCAGGAGCAGCCAACGGCGGACTACATTGCCCGCGAGCTGGAAAGCTTTGGCGGCCTGGAGATCCTGCGCTTAACGGACAACAGCGTGGTGGCGGACTTACACGGCAAGCACCCCGGCCCGAAATGGGCGCTGCGCGCGGATATCGACGCTTTGCCTATCCAGGAAGACAGCGGCGTGCCTTTCGCATCTCGTAATAAAGGGGTTATGCATGCCTGCGGTCACGACGCCCACGCGGCTATGCTGATGGGCGCAGCCAAAATCCTGTGCCAGCTGAAAGAACGCCTGCAGGGGTCGGTGCGCTTCATTTTCCAGCATGCCGAAGAGGTGCCGCCGGGCGGCGCGCAGGAGCTGGTGAAGCTTGGGGTATTAAACGGCGTGGAGTATATTTTTGGTCTGCACGTCATGCCTGACCGCCCTACCGGCACGCTGTCGCTTAAGGAAGGCGTGTTCTGCGCCTCCAGCGATAACTTTGATATCGTCATTAAAGGCAAAGGCGGCCATGGATCAATGCCGCATCTGTGCATCGACCCGGTGGTGATCGGGGCTGAAATCGTGACTTCACTGCAGCAGATTGTGGCCCGCAGGCTCGATCCGCTCCACGTGCCGGTGCTGACCATCGCCTCTTTCCAGTCGGGCGAGAAAAGCTATAACGTTATTCCGGACAGCGTCCGCCTCTCCGGTACTCTGCGCACTCATAACAAGAGCGTGCGTGAGCGCGTGCCGGAGCTGATGAAGCAAATCGTGCAGGGCATTGGTGCCGCGCACGGGGCCGAATGCGAGGTCATCTGGCAGAGAGGGTACGAAGTGGGTGTCAACCATGCCGACGCCAGCGCCATCGCCCGGGAAGTCATCCAGCAGCACTTCCCGGAAGGGACGCTGCACGAATTCACCGCTCCGCTCTTCGGCGGGGAAGATTTCTCATCCTATCAGGCGCATATACCGGGCGCCTTCCTGTTCGTTGGCTCACGCAATGAAGAGATGGGCGCGGTATGGAACGTTCATAACCCTCACTTCCTGCTGGACGAAAACGCGATGCTGACCGGGGTAAAAATGCATCTGGGTTTGATTGGCCGGTTGTTAGCGCCGGAATAGTATGTCATTCGCTCCCCCTTTAGCGACTAAGGGGGAGTTTTTCCTCGTCGTCAGCGCTTTCCCCCACTACACTTTGAATGTTCTGCGCATCAATATTGTCCGCAGCTACGAAACAAAGGTGACCAGGGATGCAGACCGCTCAGCGTATTATTAAGGGCTATCGCCGCAGGCGCTTAATCGTTTGCGCAGCTTTAGCCATGCTGGTTCTTGTCCTGACGCTCAGCGTGCGTTTCGTCGCCGAACGCAATATCAACGAGCAGCGCCTGCTCGCTTTTAATTCCCGGGCCATTGCCACTCTCGAGAATATCCTGACGCCTCTTGATGACGTTAGCGCTGAGGTACTCAAATTTGTCGGTGCCAGCTGCGAGACGGTGCAATTCAGGCTGCGGGAGCATGCGGCCCGCATGCAGACGGTCCGCTCGATTGCGCTGATTAAAGACGGCATTTTGTACTGCTCGAGTATTTTTGGGCCGCGTAATGTCCCTGTCTCACTGCTCCAGCCTCGTTTGCCCGTCGACACCCCGCTGCTGCTTTTATCCACCGACAGCTCCCTGCTTAAAGGTTCGCCAATACTTATCTCCTGGCATCCCGCAGAAAATGGCAGCCGTGACGGCGTCATGGAAGTGGTCAACATTGAGATGCTCACGGGACTGATGATGGAGCCGGAGCGGCCCTGGGTATCCCGCGCCGTGCTGAACGTGGGCGATTCGCATCTAGAATACGGCAAAGGCCTGCTGGCTAAGGTCACCGCCGAGGAGGGGCTGGTAAGCCGGGACATAGCCTCCCGGAAGTATCCGTTCTCTATTACCACCATCGGCCCTTCGGCGAGTGATTTAGCGTTAAAAAACCTGCCAACCCAGCTTCCGCTGGCCCTGATGCTGAGCATGCTGATTGGCTATATCACCTGGCTTGCGACAGCCAACCGCATGAGCTTTTCGTGGGAAATCAATCTTGGGCTGGCCTCGCGGGAATTCGAGGTCTTCTGCCAGCCGCTGATGAACGCCAGGACGCTGCAATGCGTCGGCGTCGAGCTGCTGCTGCGCTGGAACAATCCTCGTCAGGGCTGGATTTCGCCCGACGTTTTTATTCCCCTCGCCGAACAGCAAAATCTCATCGCTCCGCTGACTCGTTTCGTCATGGTCGAAGCCGTGCGGCATCTAAATATGTTCCCGCCGTCTCCTGATTTTCATATTGGCATAAACGTGGCGGCCAGCCATTTTCACGAGGGGGAAATTATTGACGATCTGCGGCGCCACTGGTTCCCGGCCCAGGCCGTTCAGCAGCTAACTCTTGAGCTTACCGAACGCGATGCGCTGCCAGAGGTCGACCATCGCGTTGTGCGCGATCTGAGAAGGCTCGGCGTAGCGCTGGCCATAGACGACTTCGGGACCGGACAAAGCTCGCTGGCCTACCTCGAGACCCTGAACCCGAACGTGCTGAAGATCGATAAGTCTTTTACCGCGGCCATTGGCACCGATGCCGTTAACTCAACGGTGACGGACATTATTATTGCGCTGGCGCAGCGGCTGGGGATTGATTTGGTTGCGGAGGGGGTGGAGACGCCGCAGCAGGCAGAGTATCTGCGCAGCCACGGCGTGAATGTACTGCAGGGATATTTGTTCGCCCGGCCAATGCCGTTAAAAGAATTCCCCAGCTGGCTTGAGGGACGCTCGCCGCCTCCCCCTCGCCATAACGGTCACGCGATTCCCGCGATCCCGCTACGCTGAATTACTCTTCTTCGCCTTCGTGCGGCTGGCGTTCTTTTGTGACCCGAACTAAATCGATGCGGTAGTCGTTCGCTTCCATCACCTGAAAGCTCAGCGGCGCGAACTCGATAATATCGCCGACCTTCGGGATCTGTCCGTTCACCGAGATAACCAGCCCGGCAATCGACGCAATATCCTCTTCATCGTTTACCAGCGTATTGATATCCAGGTGCTGCTGCAGCGCATGGAGGTCCGTGCCGCCTTTGACCAGCCAGCCGTCTCCGTCGCGCACGATTTCCGGCGTTTCGTCAGCATCCGGGAATTCACCGGCAATAGCTTCCAGCACGTCGAGCGGCGTCACCAGCCCCTGCACCACGCCGAATTCGTTGTTAACGATGACGAAGCTGCCGCGGGCACGGCGCAAAACGCCCAGCAGGTTGATAGGATCCAGGGTTTCTGGCACCACAATTGCTGGCGTTCGCGAAGCAATTGCTTCTACGTCTGCACCTTTATCAAGCGCCACCAGCAGTTCTTTCGCGCGCACAATACCGATAATTTCATCCAGCTCACCCCGGCAGACCGGGAACAGGCTGTGTGGTGACTCGAGCAGCTGCTCACGGATTTCAGCAACGCTTTTCTGTGCGTCAACCCAGGAGATTTCACCGCGAGGGGTCATGATGCTTCGCAGCGAGCGGGAGGCCAGCGTCAGCACACCGTTAATCATATAGCGTTCTTCAGCCGCAAAAGATTCAGCTTCGATTGGGGTGATCGTTTTGCTTTCATCGCGCTCCGAGCGCGCCTGGCGCTTGCCATTCATCAGACGCAGGATCGCATCAGCCGTCCGGGCGCGTAACGGCACGTTCGACTGGTGGCGAATGAAGTTGCGTCGGGCAATCTGGTTGAACAGCTCAATGATTATCGAGAAGCCAATCGCCGCGTACAGATACCCCTTCGGAATATGGAACCCAAAGCCTTCCGCCACGAGGCTCAGACCGATCATTAACAGGAAGCTAAGACAGAGCACCACGACCGTAGGATGCTGGTTGACAAAGTTCGTCAGCGGCTTAGAAGCCAGCAGCATCACACCCATCGCGATAATAACCGCAGCCATCATTACCGGCAGGTGGTTGACCATACCCACGGCGGTAATCACCGCGTCGAGGGAGAACACCGCATCCAGCACAACAATTTGTAACACCACGACCCAGAAGCTGGCGTAGCCTTTCCCATGACCGTCGTCGTGCTGACGGTTTTCCAGCCTTTCGTGCAGCTCGGTTGTCGCCTTGAACAACAGGAAAATACCCCCGACGAGCATGATCAAATCGCGCCCGGAGAAGACTTTATCCATGATGGTGAACAGCGGCTGGGTCAGCGTGACCATCCATGAAATTAAGGACAGCAGGCCCAGTCGCATGAACAAAGCGAGGGATAAACCGATAAGTCGGGCTTTATCTCGCTGTTTCGGCGGAAGTTTGTCCGCAAGGATGGCGATAAATACCAGGTTGTCGATACCCAGTACGATCTCCAGCACCACAAGCGTCAGCAAGCCCACCCAAATCTGCGGGTCCATTAAGAATTCCATGAAAAACTCCTGCTGGAATGACAAAACGGCACAGCGCAATTACCGGGCGCAACACATTGAACTGAAAGGATAAACGGACGAGAAACGTCGCGTGGCGGGACGGCTAAAAGCGTCCGGGAAGTGAAAAATCGTCGGTGACGGTCCATACGGTGGGCTACTGCCCTCTACTCCTGGTGATTAAACGAAGAGTAAACATTATCAGAGCAAATATAGCTTTGGCAAAGATTTACCTGACTTTGCAATTTTTCTGCAACCTGCACTGGTCATATTTACTGCTCCAATTGCTTGAAAACGTATCAAAGTTAAATTACGGAGCTTCATCACATAAATTATTTTTTTCACTGACTAAAATAATTCCCGCAAATGATTCGACTTTTCATAATCCCTTATCTGAATCGATTCATTCCGAACGGACAGATTTCTTACCCTTTCGTAAGGATGTTGAGATGACTAACACAGGAGGTAGCAAGTGACTATTGCTATTGTCATAGGCACGCATGGCTGGGCAGCAGAGCAACTGCTTAAAACGGCCGAAATGCTATTAGGTGAGCAGGAAAACGTTGGCTGGATTGATTTCGTTCCCGGCGAAAACGCCGAAACGCTGATCGAGAAGTACAACGCTCAGTTGGCGAATCTGGACACCGGCAAGGGTGTGCTGTTTCTCGTCGATACCTGGGGCGGCAGCCCTTTCAATGCGGCAAGCCGTATTGTCGTCGATAAAGAGCATTACGAAGTCGTGGCTGGGGTCAACATTCCGATGCTGGTGGAAACCCTGATGGCCCGCGATGACAATCCTTCTTTCGATGATCTGGTTGCTCTGGCAGTAGAAACAGGTCGCGAAGGGGTGAAAGCCCTGAAAGCTCAGCCTGTTGAAAAGGCGGCACCTGTTGCAGCAGCACCAAAGGCTGCGGCTCCGCTTAAGCCAATGGGTCCAAACGACTACATGAACATCGGTCTTGCGCGTATCGATGACCGTCTGATTCATGGCCAGGTTGCTACCCGCTGGACGAAAGAGACCAACGTGACCCGTATTATCGTCGTCAGCGATGAAGTTGCCGCCGATACCGTACGTAAAACGCTGCTGACTCAGGTCGCTCCTCCAGGCGTCACCGCACACGTGGTGGACGTTGCGAAGATGATTCGCGTCTACAACAACCCGAAATATGCCGGCGACCGCGTCATGCTGCTGTTCACCAACCCGACTGACGTTGAGCGGATTGTGGAAGGTGGCGTGAAGATTACGTCCGTCAACATCGGTGGTATGGCCTTCCGCCAGGGGAAAACCCAGGTTAACAACGCCATCTCCGTTGATGAAAAAGATATCGAAGCCTTTAAGAAGCTGAACGCGCGCGGCATCGAGCTGGAAGCCCGTAAAGTTTCTACCGATCAAAAATTGAAAATGATGGATCTGATCGCGAAGGTGAAAAGCTAATTGCTACGGTGATTGCTTAAACGCTACGTTTTGCTCAGTTTTTATACTTAAGTCATACGTTATAGGAGAAGTACAATGGAGATTACCACTCTTCAGATTGTGCTGGTGTTCATCGTAGCCTGTATTGCCGGTATGGAATCGGTCCTTGATGAATTTCAGTTCCACCGTCCGCTCGTCGCTTGTACGCTGATCGGTCTGGTTCTGGGCGACATGAAAACCGGTATTATTATCGGTGGTACCCTTGAAATGATCGCCCTTGGCTGGATGAACATCGGTGCAGCCGTGGCGCCCGATGCGGCGCTTGCCTCTATTATCTCAACCATTCTGGTTATCGCCGGGCATCAGGGCATCGGCTCTGGTATCGCGCTGGCAATCCCGCTGGCAGCAGCAGGCCAGGTGCTGACAATCATCGTTCGTACTATCACCGTTGGCTTCCAGCATGCGGCGGATAAGGCGGCGGAAAAAGGCAACCTTTCGGCCCTGTCCTGGATCCACGTTTCTTCTCTGTTCCTGCAGGCCATGCGTATCGCCATCCCAGCCGTTATCGTCGCGATTTCTGTGGGTACCAGCGAAGTGCAGAACATGCTGAACGCCATTCCTGAAGTGGTGACCAGCGGTCTGAACATCGCCGGTGGCATGATCGTGGTGGTCGGTTACGCAATGGTTATTAACATGATGCGTGCGGGCTACCTGATGCCCTTCTTCTACCTCGGCTTTGTTACCGCCGCCTTCACCAACTTCAACCTGGTTGCGCTGGGCGTGATTGGTGCGGTGATGGCGATTCTGTATATCCAGCTGAGCCCGAAATACAACCGTTCCGCTGGTGCCGCAGCGCCTGCTGCTGGTTCTAACGATCTTGATAACGAATTAGATTAATAGGTGAGCGAAATGGTTGATACCACCAAAACTACGACTACCGAGAAGAAACTGACCCCGGGTGATATTCGCGCCGTGTTTTTGCGTTCGAACATTTTCCAGGGTTCATGGAACTTCGAACGTATGCAGGCGCTGGGCTTCTGCTTCTCTATGATCCCGGCAATCAAACGCCTGTATCCTGAGAATAACGACGCGCGTAAACAGGCGATTAAACGCCACCTGGAATTCTTTAATACCCACCCATACGTTGCCGCTCCGGTTCTGGGCGTGACGCTTGCGATGGAAGAGCAGCGTGCAAATGGCGCAGAGATTGACGATGGTGCCATCAACGGGATCAAAGTTGGTTTGATGGGTCCGCTGGCAGGCGTCGGTGATCCAATCTTCTGGGGTACCGTACGCCCCGTGTTTGCAGCACTGGGTGCAGGGATTGCCATGAGCGGTAGCCTGCTGGGGCCGCTGCTGTTCTTCATCCTGTTTAACGCTGTACGTCTGCTGACCCGTTATTACGGCGTGGCTTACGGCTA